>JADEXA010000012.1 GCA_015207365.1 Vacuolonema iberomarrocanum LEGE 07170 | reverse complement strand
ACACCTGGGAGATTTTGACCTCCTTGGCCGCCACCGCTCAGCAGCAAGGTGTTTCCTTTATTGATTGGGTGGCTGAGGCCATGACCTTACCCCCTCTCTCCCCAGACGATTCCCGCTAAACAAATACCACTGCGGGGCTTTCAAAAAATTATCTGGTTTTGGTTTTTATAGAATTGGTATTACCCACGAAATTGCAGCTTGAAGAACAGGATGAGCAAGGTAAGCGCTAAGGTAATGCCGTTGGCGAGAATGATGGGCAAAGACAAAATGAGCAATCCATAAATGAGCCAAAGGCTGATTCCGGTAATGAAGGTAATGAGCCAGAGAGCTGAGATGTCGCGGGCAGAGCGCGATCGCCAGGTTTTCAGCACTTGCGGGACAAACGAAGCCGTCGTCAGGCTTCCTGCCAACAATCCAAGCAAAGTTGACCAATCCATGTGGAAACTCTATAGAACAAAAAGTGGAAACTCTATAGGACAAAAAACGGAGTAAGAGAAACGCTAACTAGCCTATCCTTTTAGTTGTGAGTTGACAGATGATGCTTTGAGTTCTGCCGCTTCACTTCCGGGAGAAAATGGGAAGTGGTAGGGCGATCGCTTACTACCAAAGCACCTGCAAACGTTGCAAAATAAATTTCAATTTATAGCTAGGCACCTCAAAATCTTACATTATCAATCAACGTTTCAATTAAACGACTATCATTAGCTTTTAAGTCGTCAAATCCATTACAGTTTTATCAGTGTATCTATTGTTGAAATGTTTTTTGGAGACTATATTGACGATCATGCAATGTTTCCATTCATTGAGAATGCAAGCTGACGTTAGATTCAAAAACACGATTAAGCATTTTACGTCCGTCTGACATTTACTTAGGTCTGACATCATAAAGCCCTTGTTAAAGGTGTATTCCAGTTCCTGTGGGATATATGAGCGCTAGTGCAAAGCCTGCAATCTTTGTAACCGATTCGTCGCGGCTCTGTTTAACAGCATTCTACACCTTCGCTTATTAGTAACGGCTAAAGATCAAGTTAGAAGAAATAGCTGTTTTCTAATTAGTTGAATCCTATTATTTTGTTAATATGAAAAGCCTGAAAGTCGAGTAAGTTCTCAGATTTTGGTTTATAAAAGTCACCTTTCATGCTCGACAAAGCATCTATTTTTTAAATCGTCCTTAAACCATAAAAATACTTTAAATCAGTTAAAAGATCTTCTTTCCAAAAGATTGTTTGGTGACTGGCATTTATCCTTGCTCATCTAATACCTTAATGTCTGAGAGTATATCTTGGTAAGATGTCCATGCCAGAGAAAAAATATTCTAAGTCAAATATTCCGTATTCGTTGTTCTAAGAGCTGATTAAATTCTTTAGGCTGATTCGTCGGCCCTTTGCTTTTACCCACCTCACGATCAACTCTCTTATCCCTGACCTCGCTATAGAATCTATGAGCCAGCCATCCACATCTCAAAAACTTCCCGCGGTTTTCTGGTCGCCCGTTTGGGGACTAGCAGCCATGCAGGGATCGATCACACTTTTGTGGGTCATCTATGTTGCCTACTTACCCGAGTTTTTGGGAGAGTTTGGGCTACCGCTCCGCGTCGCGACGATTTTGCTGATTGTGGAAAATTTACTATCAGCAGCGACTGAACCGTTGATGGGAAACTTTTCTGATCGGTCGCAACGCTGGGTCGGAACCCGTTTTCCGTTCATTGCCTTCGGCATCATTCTTTCATCTATTCTCTTCTTAGCGCTCCCGATAGTGGCGTTTGCGGGTGGGCTCTCTGGCCCCGTTTTGCAGGGGCTAGTGATTATGCTGCTCGTCTCCTGGGCGCTTGCCATGACCATTTTTCGTAGCCCGGTGTTATCGCTTTTGGGTCGCTATGCCATTTCTAGCCAGCTACCTTTTGCTGCCAGCATTTTGACTCTGGTTGGGGCATTGGCTAGCGCGGTTGCCCCGCTAGCCAATCAAGCCCTTCTACAATTGGGCGCACCTCTCACCTTTGTTGGAGGAACCCTCATTCTGCTAGGGGCCGCGATCTACTTGCGGCGTGTGGTTCCCCCTGCTTCTATCGAGGTACCTCGTCAAACCCGCTCTTCAGCGAATCGAGCATTGCCAGCTTTTCCTTTGCGCAATCTCATTTTTGTTTTTCTGACAGGGATGGGAATTACCATTGGTTTTCGGTTGCTGTTGTTTGTCCTGCCAGCGGCTGTTCCTGCGGAGAGCAGTGCCTTGGGTCGCAGCATATTGCTGATGTTTTTTGGGGCGATCGCCCTCAGTGCGCTGCCAATGGGTGCCTGGGCTGTCCGTTTGGGAACAGTGAGAGCCTTACTTCTGGGGTTAGGCAGCTTAGCCGTTGAGTTACTGTTGCTGTTTTGGTTCTCGTCCCTTGCAGCTTTGATGCTGGTTGTGGCGGTATTGGCAGGGTTCACCTTTAGCCTGGTTTCGAATTGCACCTTACCGTTTGCCCTTTCATTAGTTCCTCCGGCTCGGGCCGCCTTGGGTACGGGTTTATTTTTTGGAGGGGGAGCCATGGGATCATCCCTTTTCTTCAGCTTGTTCCAAGATCCTACGCTAGCTATTGGGTCTGTTTTTGGGGCGATCGCTTTCCTCTGTGCGGCTTTTTGTGTGGTTCTATGTCGCCCACTTGTTCCAGCAACCGCGCCGTCTGCTTCAGATGAACCAATGGTCTAGGCGATCGCACGATAGAGGATTACGGATCCATTTGGCCAACTAGCTCCAGAGTTGGATTATTCACCTAGAGCTGGACAGTCAACCTCATAGCGTAACGGAGCGTAAGCTTTCGCGGGGATCAAACGTCCGTTGTGCTCGGACTTTTTCGTACAGCTCTCGCTCTGTAGCGCTGAGGTTCTTGGGCGATGTAATGATCACTTTGGCTAGGAGATCGGTGCGGCTACCATTTGGCGTCACCCATCCTTTGCCTTTCAACCGCAAAGATTGACCCGATCGTACGCCTGGCGGCACATTAACCGTCACAGCTCCTTCTGGGGTTGGCACATCTACCATGGCACCCAGCACCGACTCATCCGGTGCGATGGGAATCGTGCAGGTTAGATTATCTCCATCAAACTTGAAAAATGTATGGGGGCGAATCTCTATCTTCAGATAGAGATCGCCGCGCTGAGAACCGTAGGGACTCATTTGCCCTTTGCCACGGATACGAATCTTGGTTCCAGGCTTGGCTCCACGCGGAATCCGAACATCGATCACCTCATCTCCGACACTCAGACGCTTTTGTACACCGTTAAATGCTTCTGCAAGAGACAAGGTAAAGTTCGACTCTAGATCCATCCCTGCCGTCGCTTGGCGGCCACCAAACCCACCACCACCAAAGTCAAAGCCATCAAAGCCACCCGAAGTTGGGCCATAGCTGCGATTGCCACTGGGCGGCGGCGACCCAAACCGCCCGAGCAGTTCATTAATAAACTCTTCAAAGCTCCCGTAGCGGCCAAAGTCAAAGCCATCAAAGTCAGTCGGATTTGCCCCTCCGGCCCAGTTGCCTGCTTGCTTCCAATACTGACCAAACTGATCATATTTCTTTCGCTTTTCTGCGTCTGACAGCACTTCGTAGGCTTCGTTGACCTCTTTGAAGCGTGCCTCTGCTGCCGCATCGCCAGGATTCATGTCAGGATGATACTGCCGCGCCAACTTACGATAGGCTCGTTTGATTTCATCGGCGCTAGCGGCCTTGCTCACGCCCAAAATTGCGTAATAGTCCCTGAAATCCGTTGCGGCCATCGGGTACCCACTCCTTACAATACTCAGTCATCGCTGTAGGCTAGAAATATCTACCTAGCACCATTTGCCTGAAACATATGACGCTAGCAATCCGTCAAAAGTTTAGACAAACAATGGGGAATTAAGAGCCACGTCGCGAAGCCGCGCCATAATGGCCAGCTCTATTATTTTTACATCTACTTTCTTAGGCTATCAAAGACTATCGGGATCGTAAGTACGGTCAGAATGCCAGATAGGGCGAAATTTCCCTACCTATTTGCCAGCGATCGCCCTCCATTTAAAGCCTTATTTCGCAGAGAGATAAAAGCATAAACACAGGGTAAAAAGCCTGAGTAAATATACGGACTTATGAGAATTCGTCGCTGGGATCGCTACGAAGTTTGAAGCTGAATGATATGATTGCGGAAAAATTACCAACCACACTAATTTAGGGCTATCTAGAATGGCACAGATGCCTGTTTCTCCAGTTGTTCTGATGATTCTGGATGGGTGGGGCTACTGCGATGAAACTGATGGTAACGCGATCGCACAAGCCAACACTCCCGTAATGGATAGCCTCCTAGCGGCTTATCCAAACACGTTGATTCGCACCTCTGGTAAGAGCGTTGGGCTACCCGAGGGACAAATGGGAAATTCAGAAGTGGGCCACCTCAACATTGGAGCCGGGCGGATCGTCCCCCAAGAGCTGGTGCGGATTTCGGATGCCGTAGAAGATCGCACCTTGCTCAGCAACCCAGCCCTTGTCAAAGTTTGCAAAGAAGTCCAGCACAACCATGGAAAGCTTCATTTGATTGGGCTTTGCTCCGAAGGGGGCGTCCATTCTCACCTATCGCACTTGCTGGGTTTGATTGACTTGGCAAAGGAGCAAAATATTTCAGAGGTTTGTATCCATGCCGTTACCGATGGGCGCGATACCAAGCCAATTGCTGGGAAAGCCGCTATCCAAAAAATCGAGGACTACATTGAGAAAGTTGGCCTGGGCAAGATTGTGACCCTCAGTGGTCGGTATTACGCGATGGATCGCGATCGCCGCTGGGATCGCACGCAAAAGGTGTATGACCTGATGACCCAGGATGGGGCAGGGGAAGGAACATCTGCCTCCGATGCACTGCAAGCGTCCTACGATGCCGAAGTGACCGACGAATTTGTCATGCCTGTGCGTCTGGCCCCTGGGATCGTGCAGGAAGGGGATGGCGTCATTTTCTTCAACTTCCGTCCCGATCGTGCCCGCCAACTGACGCAGGCATTTGTTGCCGAAGATTTTAGTGGCTTTGAGCGCGATCGCATCTCCAGCCTTGCTTTTGCCACATTTACCCAGTACGATGCGTCGCTGCCTGTTTTGGTGGCATTTGAGCCGCAAGATCTAACCAACATTCTGGGAGAAGTGATTGCTCGAGAAGGGTTGCGTCAGTTGCGGACAGCCGAAACGGAAAAGTATGCCCATGTTACCTACTTTTTCAACGGAGGGATTGAAGAGCCGTTTGAAGGAGAAGACCGTGTGATGGTTCCCAGCCCTCAGGTTCCAACCTATGACCGCACACCAGACATGTCTGCTGACGCGGTGACTGATGGCCTAATTGCAGCTATCGAGAAGGGGATTTACTCGCTCATTGTGATTAACTACGCCAATCCCGATATGGTGGGGCATACGGGCAAGATAGAAGCGGCGATTCAGGCCATTGAGGCGGTCGATCGCAATGTTGGGCGACTCCTCGAAAGTATTGTCAAGGCCGGGGGGACAACCCTGATCACAGCGGATCATGGCAATGCGGAGATGATGCGTGATGACCAAGGCAACCCCTGGACGGCGCATACTTCTAACCCAGTGCCATTGATTTTGGTGGAAGGGGAAAAGCGTAAAATTCCTGGACATGGAACCGAGGTCGCGTTGCGCTCTGATGGGACGCTAGCCGACCTGGCTCCTACAATTCTCGAAATTCTTCAGGTTTCGCAGCCTCCCGAGATGACTGGGCGATCGCTCATTGATCCCAGTGCCATCGATGTTCGCAACAATCGCACCCCGGTTCGAGTTTCGCTGTAGAGATACCATTCCTGACTAAAACACAGGGTTGAACGACAACATCTCATGGGCAAGACTGACGCAGAACTTGCGTCATCCTGAGTGAACTTGTTGATTGTGTGGTCGCGACCACACAATCAATCAAATATGTAAGTCCGGATGGGTTGAGATCGCGATTTTGACGAGTTTCAGCCCGGAACTATTGTGTTTTTAGTCATGTGTCCCTATTGCTTCATGCTCCTGAATTTGTATGATTGATCTGGAGAGGTTTTCTCCGACGTTGTTTAGTGCAGTCCGTAACCTATGACAATCGTGACGATCGCTCAAGTGCTCTGGTCTGTTTCCGCCCTGGGCTTGATTATTCTTGTTCTCCTCCATAGTCCCAAAGGCGACGGGCTAGGCGGTCTGGGTGGACAAGCACAGCTCTTCACCAGTTCCAAGAGTGCTGAGATTACCCTGAATCGTCTGACTTGGATGTTGACTATTTTCTTCCTCGCTCTCACGGTTGTGCTCAGCGCGGGTTGGTTGGAACTCGCGACCAATCCTCAGCAGATCCCTCAATAATGCGTCTTCAAATTGATGACCAAGGGATGAGGGCGATCGCAGACATCTAACATTTCCAAAATCTAAGAAGGCTAGATCAGATATCTGATCTAGCCTTCTTGTTTCTCATCTCGAATAGTTCAGGACTTACGCAAAACTTGCGGCGTCCTGATTGATTTCGTTGATGATGTGGCCGCGCCGCGGCCACATCATCAACGAAATGCGTAAGTCCTATAGTTATCTCGAAGAGCTGATGGAGATACTTAGCGCCCTGCACCCACCTGGCCTGACTCTATCTGGCCAGAAGATGAGGAGTAAGCAGGTTCTTCTAATAGCGGCGGTTCGATCGGTCGTATTCGCCTTCGAGGCGCTTTGGCACGTTCTACATCTTTCATTGCAACTCCGGCGATCGCCCCACAGGCCAAGATATAGATCGGGTTGATCATTGCATTGAGCAGCGAATCAACGACATAGAGCAAAACCACTACCGCAACCCCAACTGCTGGAGCTACATCCTTGCGAGTCCACAACCGAACGGGGTAGCGTGCGAAAAAGGCCGTAAGCGGTAACAGCATGGCGGAAAACAAGCTCAGCAATCCGACCGTTCCATGTACCCCAAAGGCAATAATCCACAGACTATCTTGTATCGTCATGTTTCCGGTTGCAGGATTGATGACGCGTGCTCTGTCGTAGCCACCCCAACCCCATATAAGGCGATCGCGGGCATGGTCGACCATCAGTTCCTCATTATTGAACCGAAACTCCAATGATTCGACCCTTTCTGGCGGAAAGATAGTCGAGAGAAATTCTACAAGCTGATCTGTGAAGTAGGATTCCGTTTCGGCATTGATGTAGAGATAAACGAAAACAAACGCAATGCAAATGAACATTGGCAAAGCGGTTCGCATCGTCAGACTCGAAAAAACAAGTAACAGACCAATCGCCAAAAGACCATAGGCACCGGTGGACTTGGCCATGATAAAGGTAACGAGCAATATGGCAAGTAGCCACTTGACATCAAGCTTCTGAACCTTTTTGATGACTTCTGTCTTCCATAGCCAAATACCGACAAACGAGGCGGCCATCAGCCAAGCACCTAGAGCCAAACCATGCTGCATAAACACGGATGGACGAAACCCGCCATACCGTACCGTTTGCAAGAAGTCATAGTGAGCATGGGCTCCATAAATCCGGGCATGGAGCTGAGGGCTCATACGAATTTCGTACAGGCTTAGAGGAACATAAACCAACCCACCCACAAAAATGCCTATTGCGAGCTGACGAAGACCCGCCAGGTTGTTCAGATAAATGCGTCCTAAAAAGTAGGGCAACAGCCACGTAACACTTTTATCCATCAGGCCAGAGAATCCGTCATAAAGTCCTAACCCGTTGGTAAGAGACGTCATGACCGGACAAACAAAGCACCAGATGAGGAACGGAATATCTAGCCATCCCAGGCGAAATGATGTGATTCGCCTAAAGTCAAAGATTATAGTTGCAAGTAAAATCCCGTAGGATGTTGCTGAAATTTTACTGTAGTCGGGTAGGCCGGGCAGCGGTAGAAACGCTTCCGGCAAGAATAGCCAGGATGTAATAAAGCAGACAACAATCGCCTGACGTGGGTTAAATCTAGAAAATAGATAAAGAATAAACGGTATCCAGGCAAGCATGACCAAGGAAGCAAGGCTATTGGGTGCTCCGAAGGGATTGGATATAAACTGGAAGCTCACACTGCTGCCCTCAAGCTTGACGATTTCTTGCCGGATCTCTACGAGGCTAGACGTAAACGGAACGGAATGTAAAGGTCGAGATAGAAATTACCGCGAAATTTATCTGAAATTTATATCTGGCGCAACGAGCTAAACATTATCTGGCACTGTCCGTTGAGGTTTAACCTGGAGCAGGATGGGTTGCTAGGGATTGATCCTACGCTTGGGCTGAGCGAGCGGCGATCCTCGCCTAGTCTGTCAGAGATTTCGGTGCGATTCCATCTCCTCGACGCCCTGCAGGAAGACATTGTTCTCGGCTACTGATACGCAACCGTCAATCTGGACAGATCCTTAAGGATTTCCCCTTGCTTGACATTTGCGTAAGTCCCGAGTGAATTCGTTGACGTTGACGCCACGCCGCGGCCACAACACCAACAAAATGCATAAGTTCCAGTGGATTAGACCAAGGCTTCGAGAATGCTAGTCCCCACGAAGATGTAGGCTCCAACAACAATAGGGGCACTGATGAGCAGAGCAAAGAGGAAATCGCGATAACGGAGTTTCATTAAACCTGCGGCATAGCTCACGAGATCCTGCGAAAGAGGCATGATGAGTGTCATGTAAAAGACACTGTGGTGGCTTTTGATGCGCATCATGGTTTGGTCGAGGTCGTCCAGGTTGTTGTGCCCAATGAAGCGAGCCGCAACCTTCCGTCCAAATCTACGGGAAATCCAGAAGTTGGCGTTGCACCCCAGTAGGGTGGCAATCAAGCTGAGGAGGAAGGCATAGCCTTTGCCAAACAATGCGCCGCCGACGATGTAGATGGAACTGCCACTCAGGGGGGCGAGAATCAAACTAACGGCGCAGATCGGAATAAAAATTAGCGGAGCGAGTGGGCCTGCTTGGGCAATAAGGCGGTGGGCATTTTCTAGCCCGATCGCCCGCAATGCCAGAGCCATGACCACATAGGTGGTGGCAACAACGAGCAGAGCGAGTAGGATTTTTCGAATGGGAAAAGTCGCTAACATAATGTGCTGACGTAAATCTCGTAGATCTGGCAAAGCCCACAGAGCCAAAAGGTCTCAGTTCGGCTCAGCCAAGTGCTCAGCGTAGCTGAGATCTCAGCTACGCTAAGGTCTCAGCTACGCTGAGATTAACAAATATCAATTGAATTGCGTAAATTCCTAAAGGAAGATTGAGAAGGATGAATTGTACTGATCCTTACTTCTTCCTTGGGGAGGGGTCGGATTTCGACCATCTACCCTGAACTTTCGCAGCCTCAACAATCCTATTTAACTCTCAGCATCTAAAATCCACAATCACCAGGAGGGGTGGTTATGCCGCAAGGGGACACAATTGCTGCGATCGCCACGGCTATCGTGCCGCAACAGGGGAGTGTGGGGATCGTGCGGGTATCTGGCGGGGAGGCAATGGCGATCGCTCGCCAGGTGTTCCATGCCCCTGGCAAACAGCCCTGGGACAGCCACCGTATTCTTTATGGGCATATCCGGCATCCCAAAACCCAAGCATTCATTGATGAGGGGTTGTTGCTATTGATGCAAGCACCCCGCTCCTTTACCCGCGAGGATGTGGTGGAGTTTCACTGCCATGGGGGAATTATGGCAGTGCAGCAGGTGTTGAATGCGTGCCTCGCGACAGGTGCTCGGTTGGCGGAACCGGGAGAGTTTACCCTACGGGCATTTCTCAACGGACGCATTGACCTGACCCAGGCCGAAAGTGTGGCGGATTTGGTGGGGGCGCGATCGCCCCAGGCAGCCCAGACCGCGCTAGCGGGATTACAAGGCAAGCTAGCGCATCCCATTCGGCAATTGCGCACTACCTGCCTGGATGTGCTGGCAGAGATTGAAGCCCGCATCGACTTTGAAGATGATCTGCCGCCCTTGGATGAACGCTGGGTGAAAGCTCAGCTAGAACAGGTATTGGCAGAGGTCAATCAGATTTTGGCAACCGCCGATCGCGGGGAACTATTGCGAACGGGGTTGAAGGTCGCCATTGTAGGGCGTCCGAATGTGGGCAAATCGAGCTTGCTGAATGCCTGGAGCCAGAGCGATCGCGCGATTGTCACCGACCTCCCTGGCACAACACGGGATGTGGTGGAATCCCAACTCGTGGTGGATGGCATTCCGGTACAGGTGCTCGACACGGCAGGTATTCGCGAGGCGGAAGACCAGGTGGAGCAAATTGGGGTCGCGCGATCGCGCCAGGCCGCGCAATCCGCCGACCTCATCCTCTTCACGCTAGATGCGCAAGCTGGCTGGACAGCAGACGACCAGATGATCTATGAGCAGGTTTGTCGACAATCAGCACCTGCCACGGAGCCAACAATCCGTCCCTTAATTCTGGTGTTAAACAAAATCGATCTGGTGGCACCTGCCGCCCTTAGCAAAATCCCCATCCCTGACACCATTACTCAAGTTGTCCATACCGTTGCTGCCGCGCAGCAAGGAATTGGGGATCTTGAACAAGCTATCTTGCAAACGGTGCAGCAGGAACATCTCCAGGCCGCCAACCTGGACTTTGCCATCAATCAGCGTCAATCTGCCGCTCTCCTCCATGCCCAAGCTGCGCTCCAGCAGGTACAAGAAACGGTGACGCAGCAACTGCCGCTCGATTTCTGGACGATTGATCTACGGGCAGCTATTCAAGCCCTTGGCGAAGTGACGGGAGAAGAAGTAACTGAATCTGTGCTCGATCGCATCTTCAGCCGCTTTTGCATCGGTAAATGAAGGGAATGGAAGATGGAGGCGATCGCTTTTACCTTCCGTCTCCATCTTTACCTTTCTCAAAGTGGTCTCAAAGCGGTGAATTGAGAAGAAACATCAATATTATTGTGAGAGAGGATTGACTTTAGTTGATGTTCAGGATTTTGATTTTTGGATTCTAGAGCAATAGGGAAAATCTGGTACGGACTAGCGCAAAAACAAAAAAGTGGCACAACAAATTATTAGGATTGGGCTTAGACAGAAAAGCTTTTTCTCAGAATCAAACGTTTAAAGATCGCTAGGGCTCCCACCAGGCTACATATCGGTTTAACGGAAAATCATCATACTTTTGTTAAGGCCAAATATTTTCTCGTTACGTTTTTGAGAAATTGAAGTATTTTGAATGGCAAAAATAAGCACATACTAGCCGCTTAGAGACGTTCAGACGGTCTTAGCGGTTTGTAGGGGAGAGAAGCAAGACAGGGTGCTTTGAGGGCAGGTGTGATCGTCAGGGCGGACAGACTGAGGGCGATCGCCTATTCATCTGTTTGTTTGACGGGAACACAAAGGTTCTTTCGTTATTTAATGAGATAAGCTAGACCCCCGGCAGGCTGTTAGGTTTTGCCCCCTTTTGTTGCTTCAATCAACGGTTGCCCCAATTAACAACAACATCTATTACCCCAACATTGTTCAGCACTACCGCAGGTATATCGTCAAATGGCAGACATCATTGGAAGTATAAACGCCGACTTTTTAGTGGGAACGAGTGACGCCGACTTCATTTTGGGAGAGAGCGGAGATGACCTAATTCGGGGGGAAGGCGGCAATGATCGCCTCTTCGGTGGGCTGCAACGGGATCTGATCATCGCCGCAGCAGGCAATGATTTTCTCAGTGGGGATGTCGGCAATGACGTGCTGTATGGGGACAACGGCAGCGACACCCTGGTTGGAGGCGCATCGGTAGACGAGTTATTTGGAGATGCAGGTAATGATCGCCTCTCCGGTAACGATGGGATTGACGTTCTTTATGGCGGTATAGGTACGGATACCTTGATTGGGGGCAGCAAGCGTGACTTCTTCGTGCTGGCTCCTGGTTGGGGTGGCAACAGCATTGCTACCGCTGACCAAATTCTGGATTTTCGGCAAGAAGATATCATCCGCTTGGGTGGGGGCTTGAAGTTTAGCAATCTGCTGATTCGCAATGAAGGCAATGGAACCTCCATCCGCGATCGCCGCACCAATGAATACCTCGCCTTTTTGCCAGGCACCCCCAGAAGCCGGGTGATCAAGTCGCGCGTCCGTCGTACCACTATCCCCGTTCGCGATAACGTGGTTCCCACATTCGACAACGTCAGCTTGGGGGGCAACGTTACAACTGCCGGAGGCAGCACTCAGACCTTCACGATTCAGTATGGTGATGCTCAGGGGCTCGATCTGCGGAGCCTTAACAATCGAGACATACGGGTAACAGGCCCCAATGGGTTTGCTCAGTTCGCCACCCTGGTCAACGTCAATAGTGCCTCGCGAACTGCGGCCACGGCGACCTATCGCATCACAGCACCCGGCGGCAGTTGGGATGCCACCGACGATGGTACCTACACCGTTTCCCTCCGCAATGCCGAAGTGTTTGACCAGGGGGGCAATTTCATCCGTAGCGCAAATCTGGGCACCTTCCGTGTCGATGTGCCGCCCCCCATCGTACCCGTTTCGGTATCGGTCAGCCCCGCTAGCGTCGTGGAAGATAGCGGTTCATCGATGACCTTCACTATCCGCCGCACTGGGTTTCTGCGCGATCCCCTCACGATCAACTTCAACCTCGGGGGAACCGCCGAAACAGAGGTCGACTACACAACGGTGGGTGGCATCATCAACGATAATCGGGGCAACATCACATTGCCAGCAGGTGTCGCCTCCGGAGTCGTTGTCGTCACGCCCGTTGCCGACAACCTAGATGAGCCAAACGAAACCGTCGTCCTTTCGTTGCGAAATGGGTCGGGGTATTCCGTTGATGATGATAATGGCAGTGCCACCGGACGCATCATTGACGACGAAGCCGTGGTCACGCTAGAGGTGGCTCCCGACACGGCGGTGGAAGATTCGGGAACGGCACTGGTTTACACCTTCACCCGCGCTGGATTTTTGGGTCGAGCCATTACGGTCAACTTTGGGGTGGCGGGTGCCGCGATCTTTGGGGCAAATAATGACTATCAGGTTTCTGCAGCGGCAGGGACGAATTTTGAGTTTTCCGACAACAGCGGTTCTATCCTGTTTGAGGAAGGGGAAGATACCAAAGTTCTGCGTCTGATTCCCAATGCCGATAATGATTTGGAACCGGATGAGGGAATCGCGCTCACCCTGAGGAACGGAACCGGCTACACCCGTGGTACGACCACCCGTGTTAATAGCACCATCATCAATGACGAAACGGCGATCTCCGTAGAAGTGGCTCCCGAGAGCGTTCTGGAAGACAGTGGAACGGATCTAGTATTTACGTTCACCCGAGACGGATTTTTGGATGAGGAGACCGTCGTCCAGTTTTCGATTGACGGCACTGCAACGTTTGATGGCGACGGGGCAGACTATACCGCAACCTCCGATGCCTCGACTTTCACCTTCGATGGCACGGTCGGAACGATCGCCTTCGAAGCGGGGTCAGACACCCAAACCATCCGTATATCGGCGATCGCCGATAGCGTCCTCGAACCGGATGAAACGGTTGAGCTGACGGTGACGGAAAATGCGGCATACCTCATTGGTGAGTCGCAAACGGCCATCGGCACGATCGCCAATGACGAAAGCAACTTGCAGCTCTCTCTCAGTCCTGACAGTGTGTTGGAAGACAGTGGCGATGCGCTGACTTATACCATCACGCGATCGGGCTTCCTGGATCGAGCGCTGACGGTCAATTTTGCGGTCGGTGGCTCGGCTGTCCTGGATGGCGACTATTCCGTGACTCCATCAGCAGATCTGACCTTTGGCGCATCGGACGGCACCATCAGCTTTGAAGCGAACGAAACCGAAAAGACCATCACGCTGGTTCCAATTGAGGATGGCGTGTTAGAGGACGATCGCACCGTCAGCCTGGCCCTGCAGCCCGGTAATGGCTATGTGGTGGATACAGCCGATCCCGTTGTTGGCACGATTGTGGATGACGAGGCCAGCGTCAGCCTCAGCGTCGATCCGACGGCGGTCGCCGAAGACAGCGGCACCGGCATTGTCTACACCTTCACCCGCGAAGGCTTTACCGACGAGGAGCTCACCGTTAACTTTACCGTTGGGGGTACAGCGCTGCAGGCGATGGGCGGCGATTACACTGTCGAGTCCGATTCCGATTTCCGGTTTGGCGGCATGACGGGCAGTATCACCTTTGCCGCAGGTTCTGATACGGCAACCCTGACCGTTCTACCCACCAATGATCTCCTCATTATCGAAGAGGACGAGACGGTGATTTTGACCCTGGCAGCGGGAGATGGCTATGGAATTGAGACCCCTGACCCCGCCTCTGCCACAATCCTGAACGACGACGGCATTGTTACGAACACCGACAATAGTGGGCCAGGTTCCTTGCGGCAGGCCATCCTCGCAGCCAATAACTCAGCTTCGATCGCAAACCCCACCATCACCTTCACTGACGGCGCAACTGGGACAATCTCACTTGAATCGACACTGCCTGCGATCGCCCGTGACATGGTCATTGATGGTCCTGGTGCTGCCAGCCTGACAGTGCAACGCGACAGCGAAGATGCCTTCCGCATCCTCCGGGTCAACAGTGGCATCACCACGACGATTCGGGGATTAGAGATCGCCAACGGCGATGCTGGCAATAGCAACGGCGGCGGCATTCTCAACCAGGGCGGCAATCTGACCGTTGAGGACAGCTTGATCAACGGCAACCAAGCTCTGATTGGCGGCGGCATCTACCACGAAAATGGGTCATTGACGCTCAACAATACGGTAGTTTCGGAGAACCGTGCAGAGGGCACAGGTGGCACTGATCCCAACGACCCCGTCAGTGGAGCCGGAGGCGGATTGGGTATTGGCACCGGAAATGTGAGCCTGAGTGGTAACACAATATTTGAAGACAATGTCAGCACCGTTGCAGGCGGTGGCATCTTTAATAGCAGCGGTACGCTTAACGTTCTTGGAACGGCACCAAATGGACGCATTGCCTTTATCAGCAACCAGACAGGGGGGGCTGGAGGTGGTCTCTACAATGGGGCTAGTGGAACGGTTACCATTTCCACGGCCACCTTCCGAGGTAACCAAGCTGGAGATATTTTCGGTGGCGGCGGAATCTTCAATGCTGGTGGTACGCTCTCCGTTGGAGACACCATCTTCAACACCCCCCCTCTCAATAGCCCTAGCAATATCACAGGTGATTTCGTTGATGCGGGTGGCAACGTGGGTTTGGCAACCTAAAACTCTCTCACCTAGCGGGCTGTCGAGTGCTTTTGAGTGACTGCTGTAAGATAGCGATCGCGACTCGTGCCGAGAGATAAAAGCGGGTGTGCTAACACCCGCTTTCGTCCGTTATTTGAGACTAGCGACAAGGATACAGATTCCAGCGCAGCCTTCCGTTGCAGCTATTTTGACGAGTTTTACTAACGCGAATCTATCTAATATCAAATCCGATTGAAGAACCCAACTATCGTTTGCACCCGCTGCTTAGCAGCGGGTGCAAACGATAGTTGGGTTTTACGGCTATTTAACTGGGTTTGACCTACCAAGCAACTGGTATAGCCTTACGCATTGAGATTAGGGCAGATCATATTTTTGAAAGCCCCGCAACGCGGGGCTTTCAAAAATATGATTGGTTTTTACCTCAGCGCGTAGTGCTATAGAACCTACATTTCGCGAACGGAGGGCTGACTGTCTTTGATTTCGCCAATCAAAATGATGTCTGCCAGATCAACGAACAATCCATTGTCTAGCACACCGGGAATGTTATTGATGGTCTTTTCTAGGTCAGCGGGGTTGGCGATCGCCGCGAACTTTGCATCCAGAATCATATTCCCCTGGTCGGTAATCACTGGCCCATCCTTCTTGACGCCCATGCGGATTTCGGGGTTGCCACCTAGCTCTTCCAGGGCACGCATGACAGGGGCGATCGCCATTGGCACAACCTCAACGGGGAGTGGAAATGCCCCCAGAGAATCTACCAACTTGGAGCTATCCACGACGACGACGAATTGTTCTGCCAGACCGTCCACAATCTTTTCGCGAGTGTGGGCTGCGCCGCCACCTTTGATCAGGTTCTTTTGCGGATCAACCTCGTCTGCACCATCGATCGCCACATCAATGCGATCGACCTCATCCAAAGTTGTCAGCGGAATCCCATACTTCTTTGCCAACACCGATGCCTGAAACGACGTGGGAATGCCCTTGATGTCGGTCAGCGTACCGGCCTGCATCCGCTCACCCAGAAACTGGATCATGAACGCAGCGGTCGATCCTGTGCCCAATCCCACGATGTTGCCCGACTTCACCAAATCTGCGGCAGCTTTGCCCACTTGCTGCTTCATCACCTTCACCGGATCGGTTTCTGTCATCTCCCTAAGTCCTCCGTAACAACCTAATTCATGTCATTTATCAACGCTCGCTAGAGCAGAGAAGGCATCCCAGCGTACCTCCGCAGCCCCTCCAACACTCAAGGCTATCACCTTCCCTCCCCTTGAGGATCTATTCGCCTGTCCATCAGGAAGGAGACATCTGAGCGATCGCCCTTCGGATTAAAGGAGCTAGCGCTGAGTGTAAATGTTCAGGGTTTGGAGTGTTGCGCTACAGCTACAGAAACGTCCTGTGGGCGTGGCAATTCATAGGCAAAGAATCCATTAAGCCCTTGGAGCAGTAGTCTTGTGGCGATCGCCAACATCCTTTAACCCCTTGCGCTTCTGTAATTTTGAGGAACAGCAACGGGACTATACTGCAATTTTTGTTACATCCCTTTTAATGCAACCTTTACCTAAGCTTTATCTCCGTATGTCATCCTTGCTCCGGTTTGACTACAAATTCTGATTTAAGTGGAACTACTGAACGTCGCTATAACTATCTGACGAGCTTGCAGCAAGAAGGATGCGGGGAACCAACGACACCGAAAGACACACAGACGACATTGACGAGCTTCCCCGGCTGCACGCTTCAGACAGATACCCTGTTGAAATTGTTGACAAAATAGACGAATAAGAGGTCTTCATGGCAATTACGCTTACTCAAATTGGCACCTACGAAACGGACGTCTTTGACGAATCGGCGGCGGAAATTCCCGCCTACGATCCAGAGACAGAACGCTTGTTTGTTGTCAATGCCAACAACGGTATCGTCGAAGTTCTCGATGCGAGCGACCCTAGCGAACCGACTAGGCTATTTGACATCGATTTCTCTGATCTGGGCGGAGGCTTGCCAAATAGCATTGCCGTGCAGGATGGCGTGCTAGCGGTTGCGCTCGAAGATGAAGACACCCAAGAAAATGGTCGAGTGGTCTTCTTTTCCACGGATGTCGATGAGGATGACATTGAACCGCTGAGTGAAGTGGAAGTGGGCGCATTGCCCGACATGATCGTCTTTAGCCCCGATGGTACCCGAGTGCTCACTGCCAATGAAGGGGAACCCAATGCCGACTACAGTGTTGATCCTGAAGGCTCGATCAGCATTATCGATATCTCGGGTGGCGTCGAAAACGTAGAGCAGTCGGATGTTACAACCGCAGACTTCAATGCATTCGATGCCGACATCGATGAATTGCGGGAATCGGGCGTTCGCATCTTTGGCCCCGATGCGACGGTCTCCCAAGATTTGGAACCCGAATATATTGCGATTTCTCCCGACTCGTCCACCGCCTACGTAACGCTCCAGGAAAACAATGCACTGGCGGTGGTCGATATCGCATCTGGAGAAGTGACAGCGGTTGTCCCCCTCGGCTTTAAGGACCACAGCCTCAACCGTAATGGGTTGGATGCAAGCGATGACGACAACGCCATCAATATCCGCCCTTGGCCTGTCCTTGGGATGTATCAGCCGGATGCGATCGCCGCTTACGAAGTTAACGGCACCACCTATCTCGTGACCGCCAACGAAGGGGATGCTCGTGAATACATCCTCGAAGAAGATGACGAAGAAATTATCGGCTTTGTCGAAGAGGAACGCATTGCTGACCTCGATCTCGATCCCGTCGCCTTCCCAAATGCCGATGTGCTGCAAGCTGACGAGCGGTTGGGGCGGTTGACCGTCACAACAACCCTTGGCGACACTGATGGCGATGGCGATTTTGATGAACTGTATGCCTTTGGTGCTCGTTCGTTTACCATCTGGGATACCAACGGCAATATCGTTTTCGACAGCGGGCGCGAGTTCGAAGACATCACAGCGGATCTCTTGCCCGACGACTTCAACTCCACCAACGACGAAAATGGCAGCTTCGATAGCCGCAGTGATGCCAAAGGGCCTGAGCCTGAAGGAGTTGTACTGGGCGACATCAACGGTCGCACCTTTGCCTTCATTGGGCTAGAGCGCGTCGGTGGCGTCATGGTCTACGACATCTCCAACCCTGACGAGGCGGAGTTTGTGCAGTACATCAACCCCCGCGACTTTAGTGGAGATGCCGAAGCCGGAACCGCTGGCCCTCTTGGCCCTGAGGGGTTAGCCTTTATTTCTGGCAGCGACAGCCCAACCGGAGATCCGCTGTTGGTTGTTTCCAACGAAGTGAGTGGCAGTACTGACTTCTTTGCCATTGACTACGAGCTGTCTGACTTTGCCACGCCCGAGCGGGATGTGCTGCGCGGGTTGAGCACGCGTGATACGGTCGATGCCCTGGATGGTAACGATGGTGTGAGTGGGCAGGGCGGCAACGATCGCCTCGCCGGCGGTGGCGGCAACGATCGCCTTGCTGGAAATGATGGCAACGATCGCCTCCTGGGTAACGCTGGACGCGATCGGCTAGTCGGCGGTGCAGGTAATGACGCCCTCCTCGGTGGAGCGGGCAACGATCGCCTCGCAGGCAACACAGACAACGATCGCCTCACTGGCGGAGCCGGGGAAGATAGCCTCTTCGGTGGGGCTGGCAACGATTTCCTAGCCGGTGGCGCAGATGACGATCGCCTCCTCGGTGGAGGAGGGGATGATGTGCTCCGGGGCAATGTCGGCAACGATTTGCTCAACGGTGGTGCGGGTAACGACAACCTCTTCGGTGGCGCGGGCGATGATACCCTCAATGCTCAGGGGGGAGACGATGTGCTGCGGGGTGGTGATGGCGATGATGTGCTGCGAGGCGGTGCGGGCAATGATCGCATTCTCGGCGAGTTGGGCGACGACGTGATCGTGACCGGTGGCGGAAGCGATCGCATCACCATCCGTACGGGCCAAGGCTTCGACCGGGTTCAAGACTTCAACGTTAGCCTGGATAGAATTGATCTGCGAGGCATTAGCTTTAGCGATCTGATCTTCTCGCAGCAAACGAACGGAGCTGTCATTGCAGCGAATGGTGAAAACCTGTTGCTCCTCAACAACGTCAACGTCCTGGATCTCACCCCTGGCGTTTTCGCATAAACACTGGACTCATGATTCAGCCGTCACAACGCGGCTGAACGGAAACGCAATCGACTAAAATTTCAGCTCCGACGCTTATTCAACCTGACAACCTTCGTCAGATTTGCGTAAGCGATCGGAGTTTTTTTATGTTTCCTAAGCCATGAAACCCAAGAATAAATATTTTTTGTGAGCTCTCAGTGCGCCATCGATGCGGCTATCATCTGGCGCAGTTGCGATCCATATCCCTGCGCATTGTGCCGATCAATGTGGATGCAAATACACACCGCTTCGGCATTGCTTGATTGGGACGATGAACCGTCATTCGTCCCAGCCGCCCACTCACATTTCCTCGATAGTTGAACTGAACAGAATAAACCCCCTGGCTATTGCGGTAGAAGGTTGTTGCTTCTGTATCAATGCGAATGCCTTCGGGAAGATTGGACCAAGTAACATCGGTGGGCAAGGCTGTAGAAGGGTGGATGGCAAGCTGCATAACATCATCCACCTCCCGAAAACTAGCCCGATAATTGACGCGCTGATGCTGAGATTGCTGTTGTGCCCGCCGCATGGTTTGCAAAATCTGATCTTGAGCGTTATTGAGTCGACGGATATCAACAATGTAGACAAAAGAAGGAATGGCGATCGCAGTCAAGGCACCGATAATGGCAAGCACAACAATGGTTTCTGTCAGCGTATAACCCGCTTCCCATTTCCCAAAATGCTTGCTGCATAAGGCCCATCGTCGCCTCGGATGCGATCGCCCCAGCATGATAAATGCCCCTGATGGTAGTAGTCAAAGATGCTATTTCAATATTTCAAATTTTCTTTAGAATCAACACCGTATTTTTTGGCATGACAGTTTTGCGGGACTGATGAAACTACGGATGTCTTGTTTGAAGCTTAGATGTGCAGCCTGGATCGGTCTTGCTCAGCAATTCATCGCACTATCATTGTCAAAATCCATTGGCGGCTTATATCTTTCTCCTGTCCACAGCAATTGTCGATAGTCTCTAGGAGTCTTATGAGTTTTCGACCTCCTGAACGACCGGATGCATTTTCTGACGATCAAGAAGCATCTGCCCTAGAGAAAGCAATATACCGGATTACCCACTAGATCCGATTCATCTCCGATTCTGCGACCATTGGTTATCCAAATATCTTGGCAGGACTTACGCAAAACTTGCGTCATCCTGAGTGAATTCGTTGATGGTGTGGCCGCGTCGCGGGCACACCATCAACAAAATGTGTCAGTCTTACTTGGCAGGATTCGGCAGGATTGCTGTCTGATTTCTGCAAAAAGAAATGAGATTTAGCGTGCCTACCATGGAGTGGTCGTAGCTGATACTTCCGATGGCATTCTAATGGCATTCTATGAGTTCTGAACAATCTGAGCCGCCTGATTTACCCGACCCGTTCGCTAACGCGTCGGATTCATCTGCATCAACTGGATTTGAACACTCTACAGACAATCCTCGAACAACATCTGCATTATCCTTCCAATTCCTTCGGACTTGGTTGGTCGTCAATACGTTGGGATTTGCGATCGCAACGACACTGCTTTTCTCGATAGGCCCGCTATTGGCCGAGGCGTTGAGCTTCCGAGAGCACTATCTGTCGGGATATGTTGTCGGTGCGATTTTGGGGCCACTGCAAGCGATCGCGCTGCAGCCAAGATTTCCTAGGCTAAAGATTTGGCAATGGACCCTTGCAAGTATCTTGGGCAGCTATCTAGGGGTATTACTGGGATCATTCGTCTCAACCTTCGTCATCTTTGGAATTTATTTGTCAAGCGACTTTCTTGAGTTTTTCTTCCTGGCTATTTTTGGTGGAATGGTGGGTTTGGGTGTGGGGCTGTGTCAAATTTTGGTCTTGGCTAAGCAGGTGCATGGCCTCAAGTATTGGTTGGGTTTCAGCGTAATTGGGCGATCGCTGGGGTGGTTTAGCGCTCATATTTTGTGGAAACTGCTGGGAGAGCAGCCCTTGATGAATCCATCCAATAGCATTGGCGATGTTCCCATCTTCGTGATACTAAGCTGTGGTGCAGTGGGTGGGGCGATCTATGGGGGCATAACAGCAACAGCATTACCTCACTTAATTCCACGCCTACAAGCCAAAATCATCCGCTGAAGATAAAAATAACAATCAAAACTTGACATGAACTTACAGAGTTTATGTCTGATTTCTGCAAAGTAAAACGTCATTTGCCTCACCTATCATGTGAGCATTCGGAGTGTATTAATGAGTTAACAAATTTGTGAATCCTCATTTCTTTCTTACGCAATCTAGCAGCTTAAAAATGTTGTAAAGCTTAAAGCTGCGTATGCTGTAGCAAGGAGCCTTTATATGATGCCGAAAAATTGGGGTTCTTTTTCTTTCAAGCTTGCAGTTCTTGCTTTTGTTTTTGTGCTTGTGTTCACACCATCGGCCTGTGGAAGGTTTAACACCTCTGTCACAGAAGATAACGAAAGCACTGTCCCTCTCGATTCCGAAAATGAAAGCGCTCAAACAAACACTGAGATATCGCCTAGCAAAGCTGAGCCGTTGGGTTCTCCCTTACCTGCTGACCCTACAAATGAAATGGCTCAAACCCTTCCTGAAGAGGCGTCTAGTCCTGAAGACGTATCTAGAGCGGTCGAACAACTCGGACTTTACCAGGAAATGCCCTATGCCGAAGCACGCGAACGTATACTTCAACAGGGCTGGCAACCTTACTTAGAGGGAACACCGCCCAACCTTGATGACCCTACCGTTAGAGAACTGTTTGATTTAGGGTACGAGGAGATTGCCGATTGCTCTGGCACAGGCATGGGGTTTTGTCGATTTGAGTTTGTTGATGGAACCGGAGCCATGTTGGTTCTTTCAACAACGACGATGGGAACCCATAGCAATGCCGATCGCGTTGTGTGGCTTTGGTTTCTTGTCGATGCACCCACCCCTACTCAAGCCAATTTATCTTCGGCTGAGCAAAACAGCTCATCATCCAACCCATCAGACGCTTCACAGATGCAGCTTCTAGGCGCCTCACAGATTCAGCTTTCACTAGCAGGTATTCCCATTGGCGCAACCCAGGATGAGGTCATCAATCAATTGGGGCAACCAACCCAGGTTGTTGACGCTCTCCCCTTCCCGCAGTTGGAATATCCTGGCTTGACCGTCTGGTTTGACGAAAATCGGCAGGGAGTATTGGGGATGTTGAGTACAAGTGACCAATACTGCACACCCGCTGGGGTCTGCCCAGGTATGGATTTTGCTGAGGTACGTGAGATTTATGGCGAGCCTCAGGTCAGCGATCGCGAGGATGGCCGTTTCATGGAATATTACCCGGACACCTGTTGTTGTTGGTTGCAAATCGCCCTCGAAAACGACGAGACCGTAAGGTCTATTGAGGTGCTGTGCGCCATGTAGCGATAGTCTTCCCGTCGAAATCACCTGTCAGAAACGAGTAAAACTATGAACACGAAATTCCGATATCTTTTGCCCTGCCTCGTTGTGAGTTTGCTAGTGGGTTTCCCTGTACCCTTCTCGGCTCAGGCTCAGCCCGGACAGGTTTGCGAGAGTGATGGAGACTTTGAACCGCCCTCTGACATAACACGCGTCGTTGAGTTATCACAGTTCGATATTTCAGTAACCATCCCTGAGAACTATCGAATCATGGAGAGGCAAGATGGATCGGTGCAGATTCTCCATCCAGATACCTTTGAATGGATTCAGTGCGTACAAAATGGCGGTATTGGTGCATCTGGCTATTATCAAGAAACGCTACAGTCAATTGCTCCGGTTGCAACGATGACCCTACGGGAGCAAATCGCTTCAATGCTCTACGATCCTGACGCGATCGCCATCACGGCATATGAGCAAAACGGCTTAGATGGTTACATTGCTTATAACCAAGGCGACTATAGTGCCTTGTTTTTAGGCACCATACCTGGCTCGGATCAGCTGCTGCGCGTTTTGGTCGCGTGTGACTGCGAAATCAATTTGGAATCTTTGACAGAGTTGCTCGCTGAGATCCGTCCGTTGCAATAAGTAATGTCGTGTAGCAAATCATTCCACCTCAAACAAAAAAGCCTCTATTCCATAACTATTTTTGAGGAAGCAAACGGCAAAGAATACACCAACTGATGCGATGCCTATTAATTGGAATAGGTAGAAGGTTGCTGACAGCAGACGCGCTTATCTATTCGGATCTGAGTCCATTGAAATTGAGGATGTGAGTCCAGGACTATGGAGTGAATCTCAACACACAACCTAGTCCATTATTGCATTCCTAACTAGAGTTCCTTGCGCTTCGTTTTTTACAGCTATTGCCCTGTTTTGAACATTGGGCGATCGCACAAGTTTGTCTTCATTTCCACATGCCATCGTAGCGACAAATCGTTGGCGATCTACATCTTCACCTGTGTCCAGAAATTGTCGGCGACAAATCGTTGGCGATCTACATCTTCACCTGTGTCCAGAAATTGTCGATAGTCTCCACAAGTCTTATGAGTTATCAACCAGATTCATCTCGTCCATACGATCAAGGGTCATCTACCGCAGAGGCCGACAGAAAACCATCTGGGTATCCACCAAGCCCTGAATCGCCCATTTCTACGCTCCTCCATTGGCTCATTGCCAATACGTTGGGGTTTGCGATCGCGACGGCTCTACTCTCTGTCATGCGAGAATCTGCTGTCGCTATCTTTGTGGGCAGAGGCGGTATAGAGGCGCTATTTGCTTCGGGGTTCGTTGTGGGTGCCATTGTCGGGCCGTGGCAAGCCCATATCCTGAAAGGCAAAGTTCCGCACTTTAGAAGCTGGCGCTGGATTCTTGTCTCTATTTTGGGCAGCTATCTAGGCGTGCTGTTGGGAGGCCTTGTCTTGTGGGGATTTGGCAAGGTCATCGTTGACTTTAGAGTCGGAATTTCCATGGAAATCATCCAATTTGCCGCACCGGCTATCTTTGGCGCGATGGTCGGCGGCTGTGTCGGCCTGGGACAGGTTCTGGTTTTGACGCAGCCGATATGGGGACTGCGCCATTGGTGGATGGCAAACGTGATCGGGCGATCGCTGGGATGGCTCAGCGTGGTTTATCTATTGTTTCTGCTGCCAGAAGCAGTACTCGATAACAGTGCAACCTTTCCCAATCCTCCGGTCGCCATGCTCTGCGGAGCCGTTGGTGGGCTCATCTATGGAGGGATAACGGCCATAACATTACCCAAGCTAACCTCCCGCTAGCGTTGCATTAAGAGTAGAGCGATCGCACCCAACACAAAACCTAGTAAACTATTGCATCCCTGGCTAGGCATTATTGCGCTTTGGTTTTCCATGCCTATTGCCCTCTTTCACTCCGGGCAAGAATAGGCTGGACGTTGTCTGTGTTAAAGAACACACAGATTTTCCTGACAACTACTTACACTCCTGTTGGTGTGATGGAACTTAACTTTATGAAATCGATTGCTTTTTCGACACTCGCGGTCACAACTCTGGCCGTGACAGCAGCCCCCGTATCTGCTGATGATCACGTATCCCCCAACGGCGTCAGAACCCTTTCTCCTGAAGGTGGCATTATCCCAACTGCGACCTGGAGCCTGGGCACGCGGGCGGGAGACTTTATTTTCGTGGCAGGGATGCGCGGCATTGACCCCGAAACCAATACTTTGGTACCCGACGCTGAAGGCCGGGTACGTCAGGCGTTTATGAATATGCAGCTCATTGCAGAATCGGAAGGCGCTACCCTACGGGATGCGGTGCGGCTAGTCGTGTACGTGACCGATATGTATCGCTATCGCCCGATTGTGAACCAGATTCAGGAAGAACTTTGGGGCGATGGCCCCTATCCACCGCGCACGATTATTGAGGTGGATCGTCTGAACCAAGATGATATTGTTGAAGTAGAAGGTACGTTTTACGCTCCAGTCGAAGACTAATATCAAATCCGGTTGAAGAACCCAAATATCGTTTGTGCCCGCTGCTTTGCAGCGGGCACAAACGATATTTGGGTTTTATGATTATTTAACCGGATTCGATATAAAGAGATAACGATCTATCCCAAGCTAATCTGTACCTAATCTCCAAAATCTATGGCTCTGCAATTTACAGATCTACAATGCATCAGGAGATCTACGGATTCAATATTTGAACTAAAAGCAGAGCAATGCGAAATTCTACTTGCATTGCTCTTTCTTTATGCAATTGTTTACATTTTATGATGCTCCTTCGTATCGTATCTTCTGCTTTACTGAGAGCAGCGAATATCGTTATTCTCTTGAGTTCAAAGCATTCTAAAACTCATAACCTGCATAAACCTTTCCTTAGGTTGCGATACCAGCCCTGTTGCTGACACCTTTACTTTGGGAATTATCAAAATACGTCATTGGGAGTTTACAGATCGTTATCTCCTCGGCTGCCATTATTTCATTTCAATAGAGACAGAAACTTAGGCTCTTTTGAACGTTAACCTGTTGGCTATTCTCTGAAGGCTAGGTCAAATCCCCAGAGGTATTATGAACAATCATGTTTCCTCCAATCAATCGCAAACTGGCTTATGGAATCGATGGATCAGGCGATCGCCTACTCTATCGGATCCCACTAAGAAATCGCCGTCGGCTTTATTCAAATCCAAGCGTGTGTGGACGCGAATGGTTTTGGGGGGGACAGCCGTCTTTGTTTGCATCGCCAGTTATTGGAGCTATCAGCAAATCCGTAATCTGCTGTTAGAGAACTTACAAGAAAAAGCCTTTCTAGAAGTGCAGCAAGGGGCCAACGAAATCGATCGATGGATCGGGGATAAGAAAGCGACACTCTCCGCGATCGCCAACAATCCCACTTTTCGAACCATGGATTGGGACACCATCGAACCTTACTTGGTCATAGAAGAAAGGCGATTGCCCGATTTCTTCTATCTGGGGATGACGGATGCCGATATGTTCTTGTATACCACCGACACCCCCGAGCGGAACGGCACGATTGATTTGAGCGATCGCCAACATGTTCAGGGCGCTATGGCGGGCATTGATAGCCTATCTGATCCGCTACTGTCCCGCAGCTCGAATGGCCTTCGCATCGTCGTTTTTTCCATTCCCACATTTTCTGGCGAAGCCACTTCCGATAATCCGTTGGGGGAACCGATTGGTGCCGTAAACGCTGTGATCGGCGTCGACAAAATTGAAGAGGTAGTGAATAACCTCCAATCTGGAGAGAATAGTTATGCCTTTGCACTGAATTCTAAAGGTGAAGCCATTGTTCATCCCAACGCTGAGCTGATGTCTACTATCGAAACGCCAGCGCCCAGCCTTCTAGACTATGACGACCCAGGGCTGGCCGATGTAGCCCAACGTCTAACGAACCAAGAAGCCGGGCTGAACCTCTTTGAAATTGATGGTGAACAACAATATGTTGCCTATGTTCCTCTGACAGAAGCAGACTGGTCTGTCGCACTCGTCATTCCGCGGAGCAATATCGAGGGACAGCTGCGCCCGTTAGACTGGATGGCTCTCGTCGTCGTCGGTCTCACAGGGACGATGCTGGTCGTGTTGTGGCAGGTGCAATCCTTTGAGCAACAACAATTAAAGCGGTCTAAAGCCGCTGCCGATATGGCGAACGAGGCCAAGAGCGAATTTCTGGCCAACATGAGTCACGAGTTGCGAACCCCCCTCAACGGTATTTTGGGCTACGCCCAAATTCTTGAACAGACCCTCGAAGGGAAGGAGCGGGATGGCGTCAACGTGATTTATCAGTGTGGCTCCCATCTGCTCACGCTCATCAATGACGTTTTAGACCTATCAAAAATTGAAGCTCGCAAACTTGAGCTTGCGTCTATAGCCGTCCATCTACCCTCACTCCTACAAAGTGTCGTAGAAATGTGTCGAATTAAGGCTGAGCAAAAAGGAATTGACTTTATTTATCACCCGAGTCCTGAATTACCTAAAGGCGTAGGGGTAGACGAAAAGCGATTGCGCCAGGTACTCATCAATTTGCTAGGTAATGCAATCAAATTTACTGAAGCTGGTGCCGTCACTCTTCGCGTCGATGTTGAAACGCTCTCTGAAGCGGATGTTTCTCTGCGCTTCCAGATTATTGACACAGGTGTTGGCATTGCCCAAGCCGATCTAGCTAAGTTGTTTGAAGCCTTTGAACAGGTGGGTGATCACAAAAAGCAGTCCGAAGGCACCGGGTTGGGATTGGCCATTAGCCAGCGCATCGTCCAACTCATGGGTGGTTCGGTTGAAGTCAGAAGTCAGCGCGGCGTCGGCAGCGAGTTTTTCTTCACGGTTGATCTCCCGCTAGCCAAGGATTGGGTCCAACAACAGTCAGCCAGTGGCGCGGGTCGCATTATTGGCTATGAAGGAGAAAAGCGGTATTCCATTTTGGTGGTCGATGATCGGTGGGAAAATCGTGCCGTCTTGTCAAGTTTGCTCGAACCGTTGGGCTTTACCATCCTTGATGCCGAAAACGGTCAAGTTGGGTTGGAGGTGTTGGGTACTCAAGACCCCGACTTGGTGATTCTCGATTTGGCGATGCCTGTTATGAATGGGTTTGAGTTCTTACGCCATATTCGAAGTACCGATGAATTGCAGCAAACCATTGTACTCGTGTCGTCTGCATCGGTATCTCAGGCCGATCAGCAAATGGTACGCAAGCATGGTGGGAATGATTTTCTGGCTAAACCCGTCGATGCAGCAGAACTGTTTCAATTAATTGCTAAACACTTACATTTACGGTGGACATACCAAACCGAACAGGAGAATCTAGAGAGCAAGGCACTGCCGCCAACGGATATGGTCGTTCCCCCGCGTCAAATTCTAGAAGAATTACTCGTGTTGGCAGAGCGGAATAGAGTCCAAGAATTGCGATCGCAGCTCGAACAGCTCAAAAACAGCGATACTACCTATGTTCCCTTTGCTGAATCCCTGTTAAAGCTGGCTCGCCAATTCCGATCAGAAGAAATTGAAACCCTGTTACAGCAGCATTTGACTGGAGAAGTGACCCATGTCTAATAGGTCTAGTAGCCACATGTTAGATACAAGCATGAAGGATATTGAACTTCTAGTTGTGGATGATACCGTTGCCAACTTAGAAGTCATCAGCGAGATATTATCTTCAGCCAGATATAATGTTTCCGCCGTTACCAGCGGCAAGCGAGCGTTGAAGCAGTTGCAGAGCCAAGCGCCTGCATTGATCTTGTTAGATATCCAGATGCCAGAAATGGATGGCTTTGAAACCTGTCGACAAATCAAAGCCAATCCAAACACCGCTGGTATTCCTATCATTTTCATTACGGCCTTATCCGATGCGGAAAGTGTTGTTAAAGGGTTCGCTTTGGGCGCTGTCGATTACATCACTAAGCCTTTTCGGAAGACAGAACTATTAGCTCGGGTTCGCACTCAGCTAAATCTCTATTTTTTAACCGAACGGTTGGAAGAACAGGTTATCAACCGTACTGCGGAATTGAAGACGACCCTTGAAAAACTGCAACAATCTCAACTACAGATTGTCCAAAGTGAGAAAATGGCTACTCTCGGTAATCTGGTAGCTGGGGTCGCTCACGAAATTAATAATCCCCTTGGCTTTCTTAACGGTAGCGTCAACAACGGTAAGGGCTATGTTCAAGATTTGCTCGAACATCTAGCGCTCTATCAACAGCACTGTCCCAATCCAACCGATGTGATTCAAGACCACGCCAAAGAAATTGACTTGGACTTTCTCTCGGAAGATTTGCCCAAGCTCTTGAGTTCAATGAAAGAGGCAACGAATCGGATTAAGGATATCAGCACGAGTCTCCGTACGTTTTCTCGCACGGATATTGATCACAAAATTAGTGCCAATCTGCATGAGGGGCTTGACAGCACTCTGATGATTTTGAAGTATCGCCTTAAAGCTAATGAGCATCGTCCGGCCATTAAAATTGTTAAGGAATATGGGAATGTACCCGTCATTAACTGTTTTCCAGGTCAACTCAATCAGGTGTTCATCAATATTCTGGCAAATGCCATCGATATGTTTGATGAAATGGCACAGAAAACCACATTTGAAACCTTCGAAACTCAGCCTCAAACCATTACCATTCAGACCGAAGTTTTATCAGAAACAGAATGGGTTGAAGTCCGCATCCGAGATAATGGAACTGGCATGACAGATGAAGTAGAAGCCAGAGTTTTTGACCATGCATTTACAACCAAAGGTGTGGGGCAAGGGACGGGGCTGGGTCTTGCAATTGCCCATCAAATCATCACTGAAACCCATGGTGGCAAATTAACAGCGGAGTCTGCTCTTGGGAAGGGTAGTACCTTCGCCATTCAGTTGCCCTTGGCAGAGCCGTCAAAACTGAACGCTGACCCAACGACGATCGCACCATCCAAACTGGTTGCTCGCTAGCACTTGTCCCCAAGCCGCTTATCGCAGCCACTTACGTGCTTTATAGTAGCCCTCCCAGTGTGGATGCTTTTGAGCGCGCCCTTTGACGAAGACATTGAAGTAATGGGTCAACTTTTTGGCATCTTCTAGGTTGTCTTTAAGAATAGTACCAACGAGATTACGCACGACATGCTCGCTGGTGACGGTGCCATCGCCCAGGTAGTAGGCATCGAATCCGGCGGAGACGCTAACGGCGACAGCCTCGGCGGTAGACATGACCGTGGTCGGGCGTTCTACCACCGTCCCTTCCTGCGTCTGACCCGATCGCAAATCGTGAAAGGTGCTGACCAATAATTCAACAACATCCGGCGCAATGGCGACAGGAACATTCGATTCGGCCAGCAGTGCCTGGGCTTGCTCGAGAACCCGTTGGCGTTCCAGCGCCAGATTGAAAATGGGGGCAACTGTTTCAACGTTGAAGCGACGTTTTAGAGCGCTCGACATTTCATTGACGCCGTGATCGCGAATGTTGGCTGTCGCGATGACATTGAATCCCTTTTGCGCTAGCAGCACCCGTTCATCCCCACCAAGTTCCAGCACCATCAGCACCTTGTCCGAGAGCACGCTCACCAGCGAGTCCTGAATTTCGGGCGGGCAGCGCGGCACCAATTGACCGCGACTGAGGCCGGTATATAAGGGCGAGGGCACAAACGCTTTGGGGCTGGGGCATTCGGCAATTAGCAGCGCATAGTTCCAGGAGTACTTGATTTGGTCTTCGGTAGTGCCTGCGGTGCCTTGAATGGTGTGGGTTGAGTTGCCAGAAATAGCGGCACAAAATAGCTCTGAGAGCCTGGACTTGGCGGTGCCGGGTTCGCCGACGAGCATTAGGCCCCGGTTGCCTGCTAGGGTGACGACGCAGCGATCGATCAATGCATCATCGCCGTAGAACTTTTGGGTAATTATGGTTTCAACGGACTTGCGCCCCTGCTTGTAGCTGAGGGCTTCGCCATTAAGTTGGCAGGTGCAATTAAACCTAAAATCCTAAAAACCTGTGCCGCCCGCAGCGCGGGCGGCACAGGTTTTTAGGGTCTGGTTTTTCATCATGCCAAGCGACTTACCTGTTCTGGATCTTCGTCTTTGCGGGCAGCGGGCAGGGATTTGATAATCTTGCCATTTGCACTGAGCCATGCGATTGCCGTACCAGGTTTTGAGGTAGGTGCTGATGGTCGCGACCGCCTGGGAGCCACAACAGGCGGCGTGGCCCCTGGGAGGGCATTGCCAACCCAGCCGAAGCCTCCCAAAGCTGTCTACGGTTGGTCATACCCGTCGTAATTATCAACAGCGTCTCTCCAACTCTAGCCAGACGGTTGGCTTCACCCTCCGAACCACACAGCCTGACGACTGGCAGTCCATTCGTCTACGCTTTGAGGATTGGGAGGCGCTGCACCACCATATCGCCAGCACGCGACCCATCGGCTTCGCCGAGTCTTTACCCCTAGACCACTGGGTTCTCATTCAACCCCATCAGTGGGGGCCTCGCCAATTCGACAAGGTGACACAGCAATTCACCTGGATGCTATTTGACCCAGACGATCGACCGTTGATGCTGCGAATTTCTTCTGCCTCAACGAGCGCCAAAGCCTTAGAAAAACTGGAACGCCTGGAACGTGAAGAGGTTAACGGGGCCGGCATTATTGGCTCGGTTTATTTGGAACGGGATGCAATTTACTGCCATCCCATCGCCCTATGCCGCCACCCGAAGCCAGGACAGTCCGCCATCCTCAATTTGTATTTTTCATCGTCTGGGGAGGAGTCGTCTGGGGCGATCGCCCCAGATGTAGCGTTTGAACCCACACCAACTGACGCAGAACTGAACTCAGCCAGTCTGACCTCCATTGAGTGGCTGATAACAATCCTCCAACGCCTTGCAGAAAAGGGCATCGGCGTTTTAGGCGAAGACATCTACCAGGATTTGTCCCGACTTGCTGGTTACTTTGAAAAGGTTGGCATGACCACCCTTGAAGCCGCTATCCGAGATCTAATGCAACCTGGGCAGCGACCCGCATCTCAACTGCTAAAGACCCGTTATCTTTGCCGTTTGTATAGCTGGGATCAAAGCTCAGAGTTCAAGGCTTAAAGCCAATTGACATCGTTGTTATTCTTGCGCGTGTGAGAATTCAGCAAGCCTGAACTCTATACCCGCTGGGCCATTTATGGCTATTGACGGGGCATAGGCTCGGAAGATTCGCGCCCCGTAATATAGCCTGACGCATGAGATTAGGGCAGATATTTTTTTGAAAGTCCTGCGCTGCGGGGGCTTTCAAAAAAATATTGGTTTTACCTCAGCGTGTAGCGCCATAGCACTACTTCCAATTTGTGAATCGAAGGGCGATCGCTTCCGTCCAATAAAAATTGAAGAAATGTATTCTACGATACGGTAATTTTATGGAGAATCCACATATTGTGTCTCTACGGCAAAGGTATCACTAGATATAGTGCATCCCAAAGCCTATTTACCCTGTCTAACTGGTCTAACAATTGTTTGAATCGCTAGATCTAATCCTTTGGTGTTCGTGGCTCGTTTTAGGGTTCGTTGCCTCTTCCTGATGGCTTGCCATCGGGTTGAGTGCTGTTCGGTTACGTTTCACATCCCATGTCCTTTTGAAACGGTGTTAATCCCATGAGTTACCAAGAACAGTTAAGCCCCTGGGTCGTTCATAAGCTAATGCCCAATCTCCAGCAAGCCGCTGTCGCACGGTTTCGCCATCGCAATGATGCCGAGGCATACCTGAAGCTCATTAGCCAAATGATGCCCCACATGCGGTTTGCCATCACTTTTGATGTCCACAAAAAGCTCTGTGCATCCTCCGCTACAGGCGCGCAGGGGGTTTCACAAGGGGCGATCGCCCATTCCTAAAACCTTGCTGGCGCTGCAAAATGTGGTGTGAGTGAGATTAACACAATTGAATACTCTACATCTAGGGGGTATGCTGTTTAAGATAACGGTGTACCCCCTCGCCCATTTGCACTAGATTGGGTTCAATTTTTTTGCCCAAAAAGTCTTCGACCACGCCACTCACCATCTTGGCGATGAACGATGGGACATTCTTGATTTTGTTGGAATCAATACTGAGTTCCCCCTCGCTGGTAATCAAGGTTCCTTGATCCTGCTCCAAGAAGCGGTTGTGGCCTTTGCACAAAACTGCCTCGGTGTAGGCATGGGTTTCAATTTTCCATGCCGTCGTAAAATTCGTTTCATCCCACAGGGCATGCTCCGTCCACGACAACATGGATTCGTCGAGGATCGACCGAGCTGCGGCTGGAACATCGCCCCCACCCTGCCACTCGTTCACTTGCTCAATATGCTCACCCCGCTCTTGCCGCGATTTGATGACAATCCTCTGGATGTTAGGCATGTAGGGAACCAACTCCGATAGGCGATCGCGGTAGGTGGTAAACACCAGCGATCGGGGGAATGGGAGATAGGTGCGGGTTGAGATAATCATGAACATAGATTGAGACGCAGTTACCCCTATTCAACGCTGTTTTGAGCAAAACGCGGAAGCGGATAGCCGATCTACAACCGAACGATAGGGTTTCGGGCCTTGCTGTTTGAGAGTATGAATTTTTTCGAGAAGGGGTGCAGCGCACCCCTTCTCGAAAAAATTCATACTTGAATCCTGCATCACTGGGTTTCGAGACAAGGGGCGATCGCCCCAGTCGCTCAAAACAAGCTGAGTTGGGCGGGAGGTTCGGCCAGCATATTCCAGGGCAAGGGCGGTACGGGAACCTCGGCGGCTTCCAGTAGCCCTTGCACATGGCGGGCAAAGGTAACGGAATGCTCTTCCTGAGGACAATGTAGGAAAAAATAGACACGCTTCCCCGAGCGCAACCAGGCATCCACCCGCTGTACCCAGGCATCCCAGTACGGGGCATTAAACGCTAAGTCGGGATGGCTAATGTAGCGCACCAAGCAAAAATCTGTCGGGGTATCGGTACACAGGGGAACACGCGGTTTCTTGCGCTCCGAGAGCACCTGGGGATCATCGGGACAGTCGTAGATGGGGCGGGTGTCAAGAATGACCCGCCCGACGCCCAAATCGGTCAATAGGGTATTGAGGCGGTGGGCGTGGGGATCATCAAACCATTGCCGATGGCGCACCTCGATCGCCACCTCCACCGCTTCTCTGGGCAAGGCTTCGAGAAACCGGGCGAGATCATCGAACTGCTGAGGGGCGTAGTTTGGGGGGAGTTGGGCGAAGAGCGGTCCCAAGCGTTGCTCCGTAGGGGTGGCGGCGTTGACATTGAGACGCTGCATGTGGTGGATGAAGGCGATCGCCCCCTCCGCCTGGGAAGCTAGAAGACCTTGGTGGGTCACTGTACGGGGCAACTTAGGGCAAAACTTAAACCCATCGGGTGTTTCCGTTGCCCAGCGCTGCACCGTTGTCTTGTCCGGCACCGAGTAGAACGTGGTATTGCCCTCCACCGTTGTGAGGCGGCGGCTGTAGAGTTTCAAGAAGTCGGCAGCACGGGTTTTGGGCGGAAAAAACTCGCCGATCCAGTCTTTGTATCCCCACAGCGCACACCCAAGCCAAAAATTCATCCCACTGCCTTCCGCACAAACCACAAGATTCCTTTGAGTCTAATCGGTCTTACGCGATTTTTGCGGACGTCCTGTCAATAAAAAATCCCCCCACGAATGAACGTAAGGGGATGTTCAGTGATTCAAGATTGCGGTTACTTGCGCAGCGATCCGTTCAGTTATCGTTAGTCAGCCTCATTGAGAGACTAAAGCTCGGAATGACCGCTGCTGGTAGTTTTCGACTTTAATAGTCGAAGTCACCGCCCATGCCTGCACCTGCGCCTGCACCGGCAGCATCCTTCGGCTCAGGCTTGTCAACCACGATGCACTCGGTGGTTAGTACCATTCCGGCGATCGAAGCCGCATTCTGAGTGGCGGAGCGCGTCACCTTGGCAGGATCCACAATCCCCGCAGAGAACATGTCAACGAAGTCGTTGTTGGCTGCGTCGTAACCGACGTTGAAGTCCTTTTCTTTTACACGCTCAGCAATGACCGCACCGTTTTGGCCAGAGTTCTGGGCAATCCGCATCAGCGGAGCGGGGAGGGCACGAGCCACGATCAGGGCACCCGTCAGCTCTTCGTTCGAGAGGTTGGCGTTTGCCCACTCTTCCAACTGGGGTGCTAGCTGTGCCAGGGTTGTGCCGCCACCGGGAACGATGCCTTCTTCAACAGCCGCCTTGGTGGCGTTGATGGCATCTTCCAGACGCAGCTTCCGGTCTTTCATTTCGGTTTCGGTTGCCGCACCGACTTTGACCACAGCCACACCACCAGACAGCTTGGCCAGACGCTCTTGTAGCTTCTCTTTGTCGTAGCTGGAATCCGATTCATCGATTTGACGACGGACTTGCTCGCAACGCGCTTTCACCGCCTCTTCATTACCATCGGCAACGATGGTCGTGGTGTCCTTCGTCAGGGTGATGCGGCGCGCTTTGCCCATCATGTCGATCTTGGCGCTTTCCAGCTTCAGGCCGGTGTCTTCGCTGATCACTTGACCACCGGTTAGTACCGCGATGTCTTCGAGCATCGCTTTACGGCGATCGCCAAACCCAGGCGCTTTCACGGCTGCCACATTCAGCACACCCCGCAGGCGGTTGACCACCAGGGTTGCCAGGGCTTCTTTCTCGATGTCTTCCGCAATAATCATCAGCGGACGACCGGAGCGAGCCACCTGCTCCAGCACGGGCACCAGGTCTTGAACCAGGGTAATCTTCTTGTCGGTGATCAGGATGAACGGCTCATCCAGAACCGCTTCCATCCGCTCGGTGTCTGTTGCGAAGTAGGGGGAAATATAACCCTTGTCGAAGCGCATCCCTTCGGTGACCTCCAGTTCGGTGGTCATGGACTTGCCTTCTTCCAGGGAAATCACGCCTTCGCGACCCACTTTGTCCATCGCTTCGGCAATCATCTGACCCACTTCTTCGTCATTGCCCGCAGAGATGGAGCCAACCTGAGCGATCGCCTTGGAATCTTCGACCGGGCGGGCATGCTCAGCAATTTTCTCGACCAGGAAATTGGTTGCCTTGTCGATGCCACGCTTCAAAGAAATCGCGTTTGCACCCGCTGCGACGTTCCGCAGACCTTCCTTAACCATCGCATGCGCCAGAACGGTTGCCGTTGTGGTACCGTCGCCAGCTGCATCGTTGGTCTTAGACGCCGCCTGACGGATCAAGGAAACGCCAGTGTTTTCGATGTGGTCTTCCAGTTCGATTTCTTTGGCGATCGTGACCCCGTCATTGACGATCTGGGGAGCGCCAAACTTCTTCTCTAGAACGACGTTGCGACCCTTGGGACCCAAGGTAACGGCAACGGATTCTGCCAGAATGTCGATTCCTTTTTCCAGAGCGCGACGGGCATTTTCGTTGTAAATGATGCGCTTAGCCATAGTTCCTCAATGCAATTCTTAGATGTAAAGAGTGGTACTGAACAAACCTGGGTTGAGAAAATGACGCAGTCAAAATCATTCACTTTCACAACCACCAAAACGGAAACATCGGGTAGAGGCCAGCATCAACCTATAAAACGCTGGAATGATTCGAGCGAAGATGTTCGCCTTGATCTGACCCAGGGTTGATGCTGCAAACTCAGCTCAGAATGCTACGAAACAACAGCTAAGATGTCTTTTTCCGTTAGCAATACATACTCATCGCCACCGAGCTTGATGTCAGTTCCGGCGTACTTGGAGTAGAGCACCTTGTCGCCAATTTGAACTTCCATTGCCTGACGAGAACCATCATCGTTGCGCTTGCCAGGGCCGACCTGAACAATCTCGCCAACCTGGGGCTTCTCCTTTGCCGTATCGGGTAGGATGATACCGCCAGATGTTGTCTCCTCAGACGCGCTGATTTTCACGAACACTCGATCGCCCAACGGTTTTACCGTAGAAACGCTCAGAGATACAGCAGCCATAGAACCTCTCCAAACGAAGTATTAAGTGACAGTACAAATAGATAGTGTGCTTGGGTGAGAGAATGGTTCTCACCACTAACCTGCTCCAACACATTTGCGATTGCGCAACGCTTTGGAAGCAGGGCAGTTGTCGTTCCATTATTGGAAATTGCTCGTTTCGGACGTAGCTAGACCAACGACAACTTCCTCTCAGATGAATGAGCTGTGAAAAATTAGCACTCTCACCACCTGAGTGCTAATTTACCGGAGTGAGGGAACACACAGCAACTTTTTTTGCTGTACGGGTTCCCGAACGCCAGGTTTTATGGTTGCCATCTTTCTTTAATGTTGCGCTTTATCTCTACCCCAGCCTCGGATGTCACCAGAGAGGGAGCGACAATCGCAACGAGCTAATCTTTTATTATTCTTTGGCGAGAAAAACTGACACGCATTTTGCAGTAAGATTCTTGGGTACATTTCCCAAGCGATCGCCGCTTCATTTGTCTAATGCAGTTTTCGCAGCGCCCAGACTTTCTCCGTTCCTTTTGGGATCACGCATTCAATCTGGAATCGCACCTCGCCGAGTTTTTAGACTTGGATATGGCAACCCTCGCAGCCCAGTTAGAAGACCGTCGCTATGCAGTGGCTGATGTCTATCATCATTTTGATTGGGATTTGGTCGCTGATTTTTACCGAGATCATGTTGGGTCGGCCTACCTATTTGAGTTGGCAGCATGGCACCTGGGCAGTCAGGATTACATCGGCACAACGCTGTGCTTGATTGCCGACCATGCCAAGGGGCGGGTTCTAGATTTTGGGGGTGGTATTGGCACCCATGCGATCGCCGCCGCCCTTTGCCCCCAGGTCGAAACAGTCGTCTATCTCGATATCAACCCCGTCAACCGTGCCTTTGTGCAACACCGCCTCCAACAATTGGGCTTGGAGCATAAGGTCGAATGTCGGGGTGAAATTGAACCGGATGAAACCTTTGACACCCTCCTCTGCTTTGATGTCATCGAGCATCTTCCTGATCCCAGCCATCAGATTCTCAATTTCCACAAGCAGTTGGTGGCAGATGGCGTTCTCATCCTCAATTGGTATTTCTTCAAAGGTTTCAACAACGAGCTGCCGACCCATATGGATGACCCAGAAATTGTTGCCACTTTTTTCCGCACCTTGCAGCACAATTTCCTGGAAGTCTTCCATCCCTACCTGATTACCACGCGGTGCTATCGCAAAATGCTGCATGGAGTTTAGGGTGCTGCGTATAGATGAGCGCTGCCTCGTTTTCCCTACACCTATCTCAGCACCGCTCTTTACCCAATCTGCTGCTTCCACTTTTGGAGCCGCCGGATATCTTGAAATTGAAAAGGTCAGTGCCCAGCTTTAGCAGATGGAGAAAGTTTCTATGGTTTAGCGACTGATTGCTGGCTGATTCCCCATGGAGCGGGCGATCGCAATAAATTCGTCTTGCGAGAGATCATCTCCGCCTGTAGAGATCATGTAAGTTTTCTCATCTTCTTTCGAATGGCTGCTAGAAATTGAAGCTGTACCTTCGAGGATGTATCAGCTTTCGCTAAAGGTTACGCTTCATAGAAGTTGGCACGTACACCAAATCTCTTATCCAAAAAGTTTCTCTCGTTCTCAAAACACGTACTTACAGAACCGGCGCAAAACTTGCATAAGTCTGAGTGATTTTGTTGATTTTTGGCGACGTCGCCACCAAAAATCAACAAAATGCATAAGGTATGGATTAATTCGATATGTTCAAATATTTGGTGGATTCTTGCGAAAATCACCATAAGATTGGATAGATATAAAATTAGGTGGATCAGGTTGCCCTAGGTTGTAAATTGTGGCAATCAAATAGTAGGCGCGCGATACAGTCTCTAGCTTTGTGATGTTTTCTTACGCTCCAAGAAAGACAAAGCTATACTGACTGGGCAAACGACACTAGCGCAAGCAATAGGATGCGAGCATGGTAGAGTTTCGCGACGAGTCGAATCCAAACTCTGAAGTGACGGAAACTCCGTCGCTCGAACAAGGGTTGGCCGCACTGCAACGTAAGCATTACACCGAGGCGATCGCCCATCTGAAGCCTCTCTCTCACGATCGCGATCGCCGCATTCAGACGCGGTCACAAATAGGGCTTGTGCATATCTATATCGCCCAGGGGCAAAGGGATGAGGCGATCGCGCTCTGCCAGATTCTTGCCCAATCCCCTGCAGCAGCCGTCCGCCAGTGGGCTGAGGGCATCCAGCAGCGGCTGCAAGGGTCTGGCAAATCGCCTAGCTCCAGTGCAACGCCTATTCAACATCAAGCAGCGACTCCGAATGCCACACAGAAGCCAACGACTGATTTTGATGATTTGGCCGCCAGTCTGACCTATCGCAAACCTCCCAGCTCCACTCCCATTTCCACACCGCCTGACGAATCGTCACTTGTTGCTGTGCCAGCCGAATCCCCTCAGGCCGAGTCTGTATCGCCTGAAATAACAGAATCGGTATCTGAAACTCCTGCCTCCACGCTGTCTGACGAGCAGCCGCTCGTCGCCTCGCCAGCGGAACCGCCTCAATCCAAATCTGGACTGGCCGAGGCAGTCGAACCCGCTCTTGTAACGTCGCCAACTCCTGTCCAACCCCCGCTGGAAGAGGCAACGATCGCTCAAGAAGCCACCACTTCAACCCACGAGGCCACCACTTCAACCGATGAAGACGTAGAAGATGGCGCATTAGAAGCAGAAGAAGCCTCAGTAGAGGAAGCCTCAGCAGAAGAAGCAGAGGCTTCCTCAGCAGAGGAAGCCGCCGCCGCCGAACCCCCCGTGCTCTGGAAGCAAGCCGGACGTATCGACAGAGGCCGATCGCTAGGAGCAACAGATCGAGCCAAATTGTTGGTGCTGGAAGGCGTGACGGTGTTTTTGCTTATTGGCATGGTTTGGGCAATCACCCAAACCAGCCTCAGTGTCTATAACGCGATCGTCACCCGCATCACGCTGCCATTTCTAAATCTGAGTTTTTTGGCCGTTTATATTCAGCTCTTTTGGTGGGTTGCAGGTTTGGTCGTGCTGGGATTGGTCATTGCGCCCTGGTTCTGGCGCTGGCAAATGCATCGAGGTGCTCAGGTGCAACCACTCGATGCCAATGCGTTGGAAACGCGATCGCCCGAAACGGTACAACTATTGCGGCGATTCATTCGGAAATATGGGGGAACGTTTAAGGTTCAATGTTTGCCCGAAGCGACGCCTCTCATTTTCTCCTACGGCCATGGACTAAATACCCGTCGCATTGTGCTGAGCCAGGGCTTGTTCGACCAACTCAGTGATGATGAAATTGCCACCCTCGTCGCTGCCGAATTGACCCACTTTCGGTTTTGGGATGGCGCTATATTGTCAGGCATTACGGCCTTGCTCCAACTGCCCTATGAGCTGTATGTCAGGGCAGCGAAGTGGGGCGATCGCCGCAATAGTCCCATCTTCCGTATCCCGGCTGTGATCGCTTCTGTGCTGGGCTATGGCTTGTTTTGGACGGGGCGACTGGCAACCCTGTGGCTGTCGCGGATGCGGCTCTACTACAGCGATCGCGCGGCCTGCGAGCTGACTGGCAACCCAAATGGGCTCACACGGGCCTTATTGAAGATAGCGATGGGTCATGCACAGACGGTCATTGCTCAGCAGGAAACCCCTTATCTTCTCGAACGCTTGGAGCTCCTCACCCCCGTTGGTCGGCAAGAGTCCTTAATCATAGGAAGTTTGTATCCCTCTCATCCCGGCCCAGAACTATTGGAGTGGGATCGTAGCAATCCCCACAGTCGCTGGTTGGCCGTATTGGATGCACAGCCACCCCTGGGCGATCGCCTACATCGACTTGCCCTGATTGCTCAGAAATGGCGGCTACCTCAAGAATTGGAATTTTCCACTATCCCGACGCGCTCCAGCAATTCCTGGCGGCGCTACTTACCCCTCCTCATCCAAGCTTCGCCGCTCGTTGGACTCATCGTTGGATTGCTGGTTGGGCAAGGGTTGTGGTGGTTGGGTATCTATGCCGAACAGCTCCGCTCCATTTCTCTCGATTGGCTCCGCAACGATTTCATTCACCTGGCATGCATGGCGATTGGATTGGGCATCGGTACCTTGTTGCGGCTTAACGTCTTCTTTCCTGAAATCAAGCGCATCAATACCTTGCCAGCAGGAGAGTTGCCGGAACTCTTGCGCCCACCCAATGCCATGCCTGTCCAGCAGCAAACCCTACGATTTCAGGGAACGCTCATCGGACGGCGAGGGCTAGCAAATGCGATCGCCCAAGACCTTTTCCTCAAGACCGACGAAGGGTTACTCCGGCTGCATTTCCTGCCCTTTCTCAGTCTCAGCGATAACCCAATTGCAGGCTGGCAGCAGTTGCAACGGTTCTTGCACGAAACTGTTTTGGTATCCGGTTGGTTTCGGCGTGGCGTTACCCCTTGGCTTGACCTTAACAGCCTCCATACCCAAAATGGCAGAACCATGCGCAGTGGACATCCCCTCTGGGCTGCGGCGATTGGCATTCTGGCCGTTTTATGGGGCTGTTACAAAATTCTCACAGGGGATATTTAAAGGTTTTTTTACAAACCGTTAGAACCATCGGCAAAGCCGAGTACAGTGAAGCCAGCGGTAGCGTTGCAGCCGTAGCCACAAAAGCTCTGTTCGCCACAATGTTGGGGCTTTCGCGTCAAGCCTGTTCCTTACTGCTGTTGCAATCTATCCGAAAATCCCGTCGAGGATGCGGTTTTCAAGTTTCCTATTGAGGTTTTGGGTAGTCCCTCACTCGTTCTACGGATTACTGGAGTCTAAGGTTATGTCCTCCGATTTCTTGCCACGCCCTCCTCAAGGGGCTGACCCCATCGACGAATGTCTGCCGCCACCGCGCTCCTCGGTGCTGCAAGACGACGCGCTGGCCGCTATCCAACCGCCACTCCACACAACACTGCTGGATACGTCGGTCTTCCCAACGACCGAAAATCAGGTGCCACGTCCGACGTTGCTAGCACCTTCCGCGCTGGCGAGCGATCGCCCCGTGCCCCACCCATCTTTCCTCCCACCATCTGACGGCCCCATTCCCCCACCAAGCGTCTCGGTGCTCAAGCCCGACATTCTTTCTTCATTGTCAATTCCCAAACGCCCCAATCTCGTTCGTCCCATGCCCGAGCAACCCAGCAATGGGTAAAGGAACGACTTCAGCTGCAGAATCAGCCAAAGTCGCTCACCAGTAAAGAAAACCTGAATTGTCAAAAGCCATCTATGGAAGCTGTGGCTCCACACGGTATGGTTCCCCTAAACGGTGGCTACAGGGGGACGGCTACCCACCGCTTGCTTGTCAATCACCTGGTCAATCAAGCCATAATCCAGCGCTTCCTGAGCAGCCATAAAGAAGTCACGCTCTGTGTCGCGCTCAATTTTCTCCAGCGGTTGCCCCGTATTCTTCGCTAGCCAACGATTTAGATTTTCCTTATGATGCAGGATCTCACGGGCTTGAATTTCGATATCTGTCGCTTGTCCTTGTGCTCCACCCAGAGGTTGGTGAATCATGATGCGAGAGTGGGGAAGGCTGCTGCGCTTTCCTTGAGTCCCTGCAGCTAGCAAAAATGCTCCCATACTTGCCGCCAGACCCACACAAATTGTGCAAACATCCGGTCGAACATGGTTCATGGTGTCGAAAATTCCCATGCCAGCCGTCACGGATCCGCCCGGTGAGTTGATATAGAGGTAGATATCTTTCTCGGGATCGTCGGCTTCCAAGAAGAGCAATTGCGCCACAATCAAATTCGCGACGTCACTATCCACAGGTTGTCCCAAAAAAATAATGCGCTCTCGCAATAGACGAGAGTAAATGTCGAAGGCGCGTTCGCCACGACCCGATTGCTCAATAACCGTAGGAATCATGCTAGTGTGCGTCACATTCAGTAATGGATAGTATTTATTCTACTGACTTGTCCTCAATTGTGACGATAGGGCGGGTGCGCAAATCCGCCCTTGCAACTCAATTTTCTAAAAGGGCGAAGCCATTGTTAGGAAACTCTGTGCATTTTTACCTAAACATTCGTTCGAAACCGTTGAAATACGACCTCAAGAGCCATCTTCGACTTCTTCCAGATAGGACAGGAAATGCCGCAACCGCATTCGCCCAATGTAGGGCCACCCGCCTTCGGCCTCAATATCTTTGAGCAAGCTGTAGAGTTCATGGCGAGTCTTCGGTAGGGTTTCTTGGAAAACGCCATTGCAAATCTCACGGTGCAACGACTCTAGCACCCGTAACAACCCCAATAGGGCAGCTCCATCTCCCCGATGAGACTCTGCAACATCATGGATCTGTTGAGCGATCGCCTCCCACTCAGCTTGGAGTTGCTGCTCTTTTGCCTCATCCACCGGCTTTTCCATGCTCTCCTGAATATCTCCTCAAAAACGTCCAAGCAATGATGTTCAAGCAATATAGTCCATGTCAATAGTCCAAACAATCAAACAAGGCTCAGGCTCTTTTCCCTGACCAACATCCTCCATCGTGTACCCGAACGCTCGATCAAACGATACAGAACTTTCTACGGCTTAATCTGAGAGGCATCTCTCTCGTCCGACTTGCCCCATAAGATTCGTCTCAAAACCCCTCTTCATCCAAGAACTATCAACGTACCGTAGTACAGTCTGCCCTTTCGCTACATTTCAGAAAAATATCGGTTCTATCTAGCTCATCAGCATATTGGTCAGGGCTTACGCAAGTTTTGCGTAAGCCTGAATAGAATCGTTGATTTTGTGGCCGCGTCGCAGCCACAAAATCAACAAAATGCGTAAGTCCAGTTGGTTTGAGATCCCGTGATGTGCTGGTCTAATTTTGAGATGTGCAACGACGATATCTATAGTTCTGATAGGGTTTCGCAGGGTTTTCACCGCGTCAGGTTTGCCCAATGTCTTGTCCGTTTAACGGATCTACGACGCTACAAGCTCCATTTCCCTTGATAACAGAAGCCATAAACAGGGGCACAAGGTCTTGTAAAATGCACATTAGCTGATTGACAAAAAAATCTGGCTCACCCTCCGAAAAACAACTTGCTTAAGAAATAACAGATATTCGAGGTTCATCATGAGGTATCGCGCTCTCGTAGTCGCATTCCTGGCGCTGTTTATGGGATTTTTGACCGCATGTGGTCAATCCCCCACTGACGTTAGTTCTCTGAGCTACGAAGAGATTCGTGGCACTGGGCTTGCAAACTCCTGCCCCGAAATTACTGAATTCCGTCGCGGTTCTATCACTATCGAATCCGATCGCTCTTATCAATTGGTTGATTTGTGCCTAGAACCCACTAGCTATGCGGTTAAACCTGAACCGGCTGGCAAACGCCAAGTAGCAAAATTCATTGAAGGTAAGCCCCTAACCCGTTACACTACGACGATCGATCAGGTTCAGGGCACATTGACGAGTGATGCTCAAGGCCTAAAGTTTGTTGAAGAAGATGGCTTCGATTTCCAGGCAACGACTGTTCTGCTCCCTGGGGGGGAAGAGGTTCCGTTCCTGTTCACGATTAAGAACTTGGTCGCGGCAACACAAGTGGCGTCTAACGTTATCGACTCTTCCACCGACTTTGAGGGAGATTTCCGGGTTCCGTCCTACCGCACCGCCAATTTCCTTGATCCGAAAGGCCGTGGCCTAGCAGCTGGGTATGACAATGCGGTGGCTCTGCCCGCTCAGGCAGACAGCGAAGAGCTCCAGCGTGAAAACATCAAGCAGTTTGAGGTTGGCCAAGGGCATATCTCGATGCAGATAACCCAGGTCGATGAAGAGACTGGCGAATTGGCTGGCACGTTCGAAAGCATCCAACCCTCCGACACAGACATGGGTGGCAAGGAGGCGGTCGACATCCGAATCCGTGGCGTCTTCTACGGTCGTGTCGAACCTGCCTAAGGGCATCAACCTCATGCAGCACTGGGATAGACAGGCGCTAACCAGTGGCTAGCCACTTCCTCAAAGAGCTCAAGCATTTGTCTGAATATCCGTTGTCTGGATATCGATAGGTTAGGGCATATGATCGGTTTCTGAGGAATGATTGGCTAGCTAATAGAACTTGAAAAAGAAGGGCGGGCTAACCCGTCCTTCTTTTCCTTTAAAGCCTGTGTTTGACCCTCAGAGCCTATCGATTGCTAAGAACCCACGGTTGATCATTTTTTAAGATCCTCGCGCTGCAAGGGTTTCAACCCATAATTGAGTTTTGGCTTTCATAGCCTTGGGATAAACTCCACCCACAGGCTTAAGGATCTTTTCTCTTCTGTCAACAGAGCACTTTGCCTGCTTACTCCAAGCTGAGATCGCAGACTTCCAAAGAACTTATATCAAATCCGATTAAACAGCCGTAAAACCCAACTATCGTTTGCGCCCGCTACAATGCAGCGGGCGCAAACGATAGTTGGGTTCTTCAACCGGATTTGATATTACCGTCAGGAAAAGGGAAGTGGCTCAGCAATATTACTGGCTCCATAAATAATCAGGACGATCGCCACTTGATTTTTAAGAGGCTTTATTTTTCCTTTGTCTTTAGTGAAATTCTGTATAGTTTCGTAATATTTTGTCTGCTCGTCTGGTGCTCAAGTCGAGTATGCGCTTCCTATTGCCAGGAAATAAGTAGGTAAACGGCTAGGTGTCTGATAGAAATAAGTAGATATGAACCATCTAAATCACCAGGAATAGAAGCGGTTGTGAGACTAGGGCGACTGCATTAACTCAAAATGTGCATGGGGGCGTAGCGATCGCCAACACCAGGTTTACACTATTCTGCCAGCCTCCTTGATATCCTTTGAAAGCTAAACCTAGTGCAGAGGAGGTCGCTTCTTCTCATCATTACATGCCTTACTTCAACGAATGCTCTGCTAAGCTCATCTTTATGTCCCAGCAATGCTCGCCCATTTATTAGTCCGGAATTTAAGAAGAGAGGCTCTCCAGATCTTTAATGAAATCTTAAAAACAGCCACTTATGTTCAGTTCTTTCAAAATCTGGTAGATTTCCTTTGAGTACAAACGGTGTTATCCGTAAAATTGGTAGGCGTGCATTCCTCTGTCCCAGGGAAAATCAAGAGCTAATTCGATTCTGTCTACGGCAAATGGTTCTAAAAATGTTGACTCAGCGTCTATCCAACGGCCCCAATCCTTAGGAAAGGGGTTCCGTAGAAATGCCGTTGATTGATACCTGCGATGGAGAATAGGTTTAATTTGCACATTCAGAGGTGTCCGATTGGAAGTTAACCATTTGTAGGCTTCCGTCTTCTACCTGCTTACAGTGATGCTAGTCGTTCCCGAATCGCTCAACGAATCGATCTAGAAACTGGCAGTCCTTGTGCAGTGCCCTGAACGTTACCCTGAGACTCGTCATGCCTACTTCAGTTACGACCGAACTTAAAAGTGCCACTCTAGAGCGTCTGCGGGAGTATCAGAAAGATCCTTCCCCCGAGATTCGTAATCAACTTGTTCAGCTTAACTTTGGGCTTGTCAGGAAAGAGGCTCACCATTGGGTTAACCAATGTACTGAGAGCTACGACGATCTGATTCAGGTCGGAAGCATAGGGCTAATGCGCGCGATCGAGCGTTTTGATATGACCAAGGGTCACGCTTTTAGCTCATTTGCCATCCCCTACATTCGTGGAGAAATTCAACATTATCTACGCGATAAAGGATCTCCTGTTCGTATTCCTCGCCGCTGGCAGGCTTTGCAGCACCAAGCTGCTGCTGTGACTCGCGATATTCAATCGTGTCAGCATCGCCAACCGACCGACGCTGAGTTAGCAGCAGCGCTGGATATTTCTATCGAAGAATGGCAGCAAATCAAGCTGGCCTATCGCAATCGTGCTCCCCTGAGCCTCGATGCACCCATGCGGGACGAGGAAGATAGCTCAACGTCTCTGGGCGAGCTGCTGCCTGATCCTCAATACCGCAGCTTCCAACTGGCACAGGAAGACCGTATTCGACTTCAGCAAGCGCTGGTTCAATTGGAAAATCGTACCCGCGAGGTGCTGGAATTTGTTTTCTTGCATGATTTGACCCAGAAGGAAACGGCTGAACGCCTAGGTGTCAGCGCTGTAACTGTGTCGCGTCGTGTGAAAAAGGGACTCAAACTTTTGAAAAAGGCAATGGCCTCTTCTTAAAGATATTTTCTTAGAGAAATATCCTCTTAGAAAGACCTCCTTTCTTAGAGAGACGTTCTACTAGCAGGGGTCAGTCCTTTTTGCAGGTTGATCCGCTACAGGTAATTTTGCCCGTTACAGATAGCTCTGTGTCATTAACGCAATGGTAACTCTTTGCAAACGTTTATAGATAGCCGATGGGGCGCTCCAATAGATGAGCGCCCTTTTTTGCCTTCGCAAATAAAGGCTGTTACCCATTTTCCTCTTTGGCACAAGCAAGGACGTTTAGGGATTAGCTACCAAGGAACTAGACGATCGCATCCACTTAAATCGGTGGCCATCTGACCGCTCGCTTTGTGGCTGTGTCGGGCATGGCGTCGGATATGGGAACAGTGACAGCACAATATCTGTCTTAATGTCCTTCCGATTTTGTCGTTCTAGATGCATTCAGAAATGAGATTTGCCATTAGCGTATTACTAAACAAAGTCCACAGATTGTCTAAAGTGTTCATAAATGAGATTCAGAAAGCTCTCATAAATGTTACACTTGTTTACAATCAGAGGTTAAATCTTAATTTTCCAGTGGGCTATGGCGTAAACTAAAGTTCCCTTGTGTTAGGTTGAGTTTCCAAATGTGGTGAGAGCTGAGTGCCTGGCTTCACTGGCTCAGTTAGGGGTTTTTACACCTCATCAGTGCTGTCTAAGGTGCAAGGCAGAGGATGTTTCTGAGAAGTGAGAATGTCTAAGCAGAACGCTGTATCGAGTTCACACATTGGGTAGATGGCACGATGGAACAGACTTCTTACCATCTTTAGGTATAGGTTTTGTTACAGCCATCTCAGTTTTCAACAAGCCTTGTCGAGTTGCACTACTGTATATCTGCATTCTTCTTCTAGTACAATTGTTTCAACCTCAAGGTCTGGGCGAGGTATTTTCATGAAAAAGACGAAAGGTTCAACGGATCCAGTACGGGCTTACTTGCGCGAGATTGGGCGGGTTCCTCTATTGACCCACGAACAAGAAGTAATCTTGGGCAAGCAAGTCCGTCGGATGACCCTGCTTCAGGACGCGCGGTCAGAACTGGAGTCGGAACTTGAGCAGGAGCCAACGTTGGCTCAATGGGCAGAGCGGGTGACTCTCTCTACCGATGAGCTTGAGCAAGCTTTGTTGGAGGGCGAACGCGCTAAGCGGAAGATGGTCGAGGCCAATCTACGCTTGGTCGTATCCGTTGCCAAGAAGTACATCAAGCGTAATGTAGATCTACTCGATCTCATTCAGGAAGGCACAATTGGTATGCAGCGAGGCGTTGAGAAGTTTGACCCCTCGAAAGGCTATCGATTTTCCACCTATGCATATTGGTGGATTCGGCAAGCCATTACCCGGGCGATCGCCGAAAAGAGCCGCACGATTCGGCTCCCTATCCACATCACCGAAAAGCTCAACAAGATAAAGAAAGCCCAACGACAGCTAGCCCAAGAATACGGTCGTTCGGCAACGGTGAATGAGCTAGCGACAGAATTGGATCTTTCTGTTAAGCAGGTGCGGGACTATTTAGAAAAAGCGCGACTCCCCCTATCTTTGGATTTGCGGGTTGGCGATAACCAGGATACCGAATTGGGCGAGTTGCTCGAAGATACAGGCCCCTCCCCAGAGGATTTTGCAGCCCAGGCGTCGCTGCGGACAGAGCTGGAAACGATGATGAAAGACTTGACCCCACAGCAGCGGGAAGTGCTGGCGTTACGGTTTGGGCTAGAGGATGGGCGATCGCTCACGCTGGCCAAAATTGGTGATCGCCTCAGCATTAGCCGGGAGCGCGTGCGCCAAATTGAGCGAGAAGCACTCAACAAGTTGCGGAAGCGTCGTTCTGACATCCGCGAGTATCTGGCAAGCTAGACGGCAACTGAGTCGTCCGCGCTTGTTTACTCCTATGGGTCTGTTCGATCTGAACGACCAAATTCTATTCTTTGAGGCGGACAGTTTCCAAAGAGTCTTTGGACTTATGAACTATTCGTTTTCTATTTACTGGGAGGTCTTTTCTTCCCAGTTTTTTTGTGCTCTAACGGCTTCACCTTTAGATCGATCCCCCAAAGAATTCGTTGTCAAGTAGGGTGTCGCCCTCGTTCCTATCTGTCCTTTACCTATAGCGCTATGCGCGTTAGTTAAGTACGGTTGTGTGGGGCGCGCCGCGCCCCACACAACCGTTGCTGTGCTTAATGCGGTTGCACACCGCTATAGTACGGGACAAAAAATTGAACTCCGGCTAGAACCCTAGATTTTGTCCTGTACTCAGGTCTTTTGCATACATCGATCTCTGATGGATCTCTGGTGTAGATTCGTCAATGATGGCGTTCTGGAAAAAATCACCAGCACCTCCAGAAGGCTGATTGAGCTGACAATAGATTTATTCGCACTATTCATCTATCTGGGGGATCTGGTTGGGGGAATTGCACGCTAGACTGCATTTGCCACAATGAACTAGAGGGGCATCCTACGCTGCTTCACTCCTTTTGAGGAGAGTGCGAAGCAATGGAAAGCCCGTTCATTGTTTCGTTACTGGCATTCATTTGCTGGTTACTATTTGTTGATTACTAATTAATTATTACGACGGCTCGTTTCAAAACGTCTGAGGCTATGAAAACATCTGATCAGGACATGTTTGATCAACAGACCGAGACCGGAGTTGAGAACCAAACCATGCCGAACTCTATGCCTCACGCCCTTAAACCAAAGCGTGCCTCTCAAAATCGATGGATGATTTGGACGGGGAGCGCGATCGCCCTAGCACTCTTGGGTTTAGGGGCGTTTCGTTTGATTGCGGCGCAGGTGGGTGAGCCCGAACCTAACCCGGCCACGCTAGAGGAAAGCTTGCCGGATCGGGTTGAGGTGGTAGCTCTAGGTCGGATTGAGCCCCAAGGGGAAGTCTTGCGGATTGGCGGCCCTAGCGGCGAACGGATTGCAGAGCTGCGGGTCGCCGAAGGAACGGAGGTGCAATCCGGAGCTGTGCTGGCTGTGCTAGAGAGTAACGGAGAGCGGCAGGCACAGCGGGATCTGGCGCTAAGTCAGTTGCAGGAAGCTGAACAGCGATTGGTTGCGGAAACGCAGTTCGAGCGATCGCAGATCCAGGAAGCCGAAACCCGTCTAAGCAGCGTGTCTGACCCGGCAGAATACCAGTTGGACGCTCAGCAGGCAAGGATCAGCGAAATTGAAGCGCAGTTGGCGCTGGCACGGCAAGATTTGCAGCGCAACCAAGATCTCTACACAGAAGGGGCCATTTCCCAGCAAACACTGGATCAGCAGCGGACAGAAGTGCAGGAACTCAATGAGCAGCTCCGCAGCGCACGGGCTGAACTGGCTAGGCTGGAGCGATCGCTCGCCGCCGAAATTCGCAATGCCGAGGCTCAAATCGAAACCCAGCAAGCCAGCTTATCGGTGTCTCAGATTGAGGCCGCTGTCGCGTCGGCGCGGGAGAACCTGAATTTGGCAGAAGCCCAGTTGGAGCGCACCCTCATCCGTGCGCCCCGCGATGGGCGCATCCTGCGCGTGATTACCGATGTGGGAGAGGCGATCGGCCAAGAAGGATTGCTGGATCTGGGCGACACCAGCGAGATGTATGTGGTTGCCGAGGTTTACGAAACGGATATCGGGTTGGTGGAACCTGGGCAGCGGGTGACCATCACGAGCCGTAATGGAGCCTTTGAGGAAACTCTGCAAGGCACCGTGGAAGAATTGGGCTGGCAGATCTTTAAAAATGATGTGCTGGATGATGACCCGGCGGCCAATGCCGATGCCCGGGTGGTGGAAGTAAAAATTCGTTTGGATAATGGGGACGTGGTGCAAGGGCTGACGAATCTGCAAGTCGATGTGCGGATCGATGTGGAGGCGTGAGCCATGCGGACGCCCCTCGCCTTTTTGAATTTGGTGCATGAAAAGACGCGATTGGGGGTGGCGATCGCCGGGGTCGCCTTTGCCGTCATCCTCGTGTTTATGAATTTAGGCTTTTTGGGCGCGCTGAGTGAAACGGCAGCGGCTTTCTATGCTCAGTTCAATGCTGACCTGTTCCTGATTTCTCCTCAAGCACTGGAAATTACCACCGCTACGCCCTTTCCCATCGAACGGATCTATCAGGTTGCCGGAGTGGAAGGGGTAGAGGATGTGATGCCGCTCTATGTGAACTACATCCAGTGGCGCAATCCAGAAACCCGCGAAAACCGTGCCATCTTTGCTTTTGGCATCAATCCAGATGATCCGACGTTTCTACTACCCGAGTTGCAGTCGGCACAGGCCCGCAACAGTCTTCGTCGCCCCAACACTGTATTTTTCGATCGCCTCTCGCGCCCCGAGTATGGCCCCCAGGAAACGGGCACCCGCACCGAAGCCGATCGGCGAGACGTGACGATTGGCGGGCAATATTCCCTGGGTGGTGGGTTTGCGGCTGATGGCACCATCATCATGAGCGATCAAAATTTCCGGCGTTATTTCAATCCGTTTCCGCTCGACCAAATCAGTGTCGGGTTGATCAAGCTGGAGGAGGAAGTTGATGCGGATGAAGCGCGGTTGGCGGTGATGGAGCTATTGCCCGAAGATGTGGAGGTCTACACCAAAGAGGGAATTATTGCGCGCGATCGCAACTACTGGATCAACGCCACCTCCACAGGCTTCATTTTTGGCATGGGGGTGGCCGTTGCCCTGGTGGTAGGGGTGGTGATTGTGTACCAGATTCTCTACACCGACATTTCCAGCCACATGAAGCAATATGCCACCCTGAAAGCGATGGGCTACCGCAGCGGCTTCCTGTTTTACACCGTGTTGCAGGAATCCGTTATTCTGGCGGTACTGGGCTTTATTCCTGGCTTCATCCTGTCGATGATCCTCTATCAATTGACCCTGACTGCAACCAGTGGCACCCTCCCCGTGGTGATGACCCTGACACGCTTCATCTTCGTCTTTATTCTGACAATCTTCATGTGTGGCATTTCGGGGCTGATTTCGGTTAACAAAGTAATTCAAGCCGACCCAGCGGAGGTGTTTTAGCCATGCGATCGCCCCTGCGGACTCCCCTGGCCTGGTTCAATCTCACCTATGAGCGGCGACGGTTGCTGACGGCGATCGCTGGGGTCGCCTTTGCCGTGCTATTGATGTTCATGTTTCGTGGCTTTGAGAATGCCCTCTACGACAGCCAAGTGCAGTTGCTCAAGCTGCTGAATGGCGAGGTTGTCATCGTCAATCGCATCAAGACAACGATGTTCGTGCCCGAGCAGTTTGCACGCCAGCGGTTGTATCAAGCCCAAGCGTTTGATGGGGTAGAAGATGCCTATGCCCTCTACACCACGACAGCGAACTGGAAGAATCCCGAGACCAAACAGGTACGTCCCCTGCGGGTGCTCGCGTTCAATCCAGCGAAGCCGGTTTTACCTCTACCTGGGATTATGGAAAACCGCGCTGCCCTGGAACTGCCTTGGACGGCTTTAGTGGACGAAAAATCCCGTGCGGAAGTCGGCCCGACCGAGGCTGGCATTGAATCCGAGCTGGCCGAACAGCAGATTACCTTAGTGGGCACCTACTCCCTGGGCACTGACTTCGCCTCAGCCAACGGCAATCTAGTAATGAGCGACCAAAACTTCCTGCGCTATTTCTCGAACCTGGGGCCCGAGTTAGACAGTCGCAGCCTCAGAACCGTGGATATTGGGCTGCTACGGCTCGCCCCTGGCACCGATGTCGATCGCCTCGTTGCCGCGCTGCAACGTCGCTTACCGAATGATGTGCTGGTGTTGTCGAAAGACGATTTTGTCCAAAAAGAGCTGGATTATTGGCGCAATAACACCAACATTGGCTTCGTCTTTTCCCTGCTGACCACGATGAGCTTTGTTGTTGGCATCATCCTGGTCTACCAGATTCTCTATACAGATGTGGCGGATCACTGGGCTGAGTATGCCACCCTTAAGGCCATGGGCTACACCAACCTGTATTTGCTTTGGGTGGTGATCCAACAGGCACTCTTACTGGGTGTCATGGGCTTTGTGCCGGGATATTTAATTGCTCTGGGGTTGTATCAGATGACGGCGAACGCAACCGGTTTATTGATGCAGATGACGCTGTTTCGGGGCATCAACATTTTGCTAGCAACGATAGTGATGTGCTTGATTTCGGGGGCGATCGCCGTACGCCGTGTTCAGGCAACAGACCCAGCAGAAGTCTTCGGTTAGGGAGGGCAGGATGACAGATACAGAGCCAGGTGCAGGAATGAACAAGAATTCGTCAGTTGCACCCATACCTTCAGCCAACGGCACAGCTACAGCCGTTGCTGAACCCGTTGCTGTGCGTATTCGCGATCTCAACTTCTTCTTCGGCCAGGGCGATCTCCGAAAACAGGTGTTGTACGACATCAACTTGGATCTGCCCTATGGACAAATCGTCATCATGACTGGCCCTTCAGGTTCGGGAAAAACAACGTTGCTAACCCTGATTGGCGCACTCAGAACTGTCCGGGAGGGAAGCTTGAGTGTCTTGGATCAGGAAATTGTGGGATTGGGGCGCTCGCAGCTCGTCGATGTGCGCCGCAACATTGGGTTCATTTTTCAGGCACACAATCTGTTCGACTCCCTCACCGCTTCTAAAAATGTGGAGATGGCGATCGAGCTAACCGAGGATTGGCAGGAAAAACGGGAACGTGCCGTGGAGATGTTGACCCAACTGGGGCTGAGCGACCGCGTAGACTACAAGCCAAAATCCCTCTCTGGGGGGCAAAAGCAGCGGGTGGCGATCGCCCGTGCATTAGTCAACCAACCCCCTTTGCTCCTTGCCGATGAACCCACCGCTGCCCTCGACAAAAAATCCGGTCGGGATGTGGTGACGCTGATGCAAAAGCTTGCTAAGGAAGAAGGCCGCACTATCCTCATGGTGACCCACGACAACCGCATTCTCGACGTGGCCGATCGCATTATTACAATGGTGGATGGACGCCTGGAAACCGACGAAAACCTGGCACAGTTTGTCTCCAGTCATGACCCAAAATCGCTCGATCGCCGCATGTTCGTCATGTAGCCAATGCTCTGTATTCCCCAGCTTTTTTCTGAAAGTAACCCCATCTATCTGCACAAACCTTGCTCTTAACCCCCACACGTTCACTGTCTAATGAACGAACGTCTCTTGAATGTGCTTTCAACTCAGTGCATTCAGCTCAGTGCATTCAGCTAACATCCAACATCTGATTCCCAAAACCCTATGCCTTCTGCGCTCTCGTTTGCCAGTGAAACTGAAAAGCAAACCTACGAAAAGATTGCCGAATATCTCAGTAACTCAACCCTCTTCAGAGATACAGTTCGATTTTCAGAAACAAAGCCACGCTTTGATTTGACCTATGGATCTGCCCATGTCAATGTCGAAGTTTTGCCCTGGGAAGTCCATCCCTGGGAAGAACGAGAGCTGGTACTAGTTCACGTCGTCAGTTGCGTCACATTTCACACAGAGATGACGGCTGAGCTGATGGAGTTTCTGTTACGAGAGAATCAACGGATGCGCTTTGGAGCCTTTCATCTTGGCGAGGAAGGCGAGGTTTTGTTCTCCAACAAAATCCTGGGAGGCGAAGAGATGGGATTGTTAGAATTGCAGTCCTCTATCCTGGCCGTTGTCACTATTGCTGACACCTACGACGACATCATCGCCACGAAATTTGGTGGGCAACGAGCAGCAGATAAAATCCTCGGCGTGCTCTGAGTCTTTCAAGAAAAAAACAGGCGTGAGTGACCACACCTGATAGGGAGCGAAACTTGCGTTTCTAGTGACAAGAGTGAGGAAAAAATCCTATCGGTACTTCGCAGTTTGAATCTCGCGAATTCGGGATTCTGGGCGCTTGAACCGATCCAGGTTGGCTTCAAAGAAGGCGCGATTGGCCTTGAGGTGCTCGGGGTTGGGGTCATCTAGCGGATAGAGCAGCGCGGTGCGTAGCGCTTGGATCACGGCTGATGTCACACAGTACATCGAGCGCTGGAAGGTCACGGCTAACTGGTTGAGCTGGTCGTCTTCGCCCCGGCAGCGGTCTTTGTAGAAGTCCACCAGATAGTCGGGGAGGAAGTGGAGCATGTCTTGCGCCAGCAATGTGGGTGGGATGCCAGCGGTGCCGACGGGGAACTTGTCGGCGTAGAGGACGCCATAGTGGAAGTCCTTTTGTTCGCTGGGTACCTGACCGGCTTGGGCATTGTAGGACTTGGTACCCCGGAAGGGGGAAGTGCGGTAGAAGACCGCCTCGACATAGGGCAGAGCTGCTTCGTAGAGCCAGGTGAATCCTTTCGACTTGGGAATGATTTCGTAGCATTCGCCATCCACATACACGTGATGGTAGATGGGGCGTCCGGCGATCGCAAAAATGCCATTGACCAGGAAGTTCATTGCATCGGGTACGCCCTTGAAGCCGCCCTCATCGTAGATATCCGACATCTCGAAGAACACTGGAGCCATCACTTCCCAGAACAGCCCCAGGTTGGAGTAGTAAGACATCTGGCGGCACTGTTCCATAAACATGTCGGGGAACAGCTTGTACAGCCCCAGCATCATAGGATTGCCTTTGAAGAAGGCGCGAATGGCACGATCGGCGTTGGCTTTGTACTCGTCGCTGTCAAGGTAGGCATCGAACAACCCATAGCCCATGTCGCGGCCATGCCAGAGCATCGCCCGCATACATTCTTCGGCAAACTCCATGTTGACCCGATCGTGATACCAGTGATGGAGTAGGCGGGGCATGCCGCTTTGGGTTTCCCCCTTGGCCATAAATTCCAGCAGTTCGGGGTGGGCTTCGCCACAACCGCGCCAAATTCGCAGGTCGGCATCGTCCCCAGAATAGTGATTATGCAGATCCAGGTATTCCTTGGGTAGGAAGTACTTGAAGAAGGGCAGCGGTTGCAGGAAGACGCGCTCGGCGATGTAGAGCAGGTCGCGCCAGTAGAAGTCCATCGGCACCGCATAGGCTTTGTAGATGCCGATAATCTGCATCAGGTTCTCGGGCGTGTCGGGCAGCATCGCACCGCCCGCTTCCATCCGGTGAATGATGGGAGAAAATTCATGGGTAGAAGGCGGCAGCTTCTCCGCTGCCATTGAAGGGGGGCGAGACGGCGAAGCGGGTGGCGCTTCAGTTGTCTGGGGGGTTGGCAGGGTTGCAGTCATGGGTAATTTCGCTCCGTGGACAGTGACAACGAATGACGATTTAGATCGGGGGTTTCAATCTAGGGTTGATGCTCGACGTTAGATGCTCGATGGGAAAACAAATCAGAAGGTGAAGGCGCTGAGCGCAGCTTCCAGGCATGGAAGAGGCTGAGAATATCGTGCTGCCAGGTGGGAAGGATGAGGGTCATGGCGATCTCTTCGAGGGTGTGGAGGATACCCAGGGCGATCGCTATCCCCAAGCACCAACCGCCATATCCCGCGCCGAAGAAAGCCAGTGTTGCAACCAGTAAGCTCAAGCCCCATGCCTTGGCGGTGTAGGTGTGATAGCAAGCGGGCTGACCATATTTTCCCAGGTTTAGGATCCACCACAACGCTTGTAGTCCAAGAATTAACAACAAGGGAACCTGAAACGTCTGGATGAGGTCGGGATGGACTCTCCAGGCAGCGATCGCCACACATCCATACAATCCCCGGTCAGCCCAGCTATCGGCTTGTCGCAAGGCAGCGGTGCTGACTCCCAGGGATGACCCCATCAAAAATATCGGACAGCACCGCGATGGCATAGGCGGTGAGGAACGGCAGTCCCACTTGCCCATCCAGGGCATCCCACAGGAGGAAGGGGGCGATCGCAAACCGCAGCATTACTAAGAGCGTTGGCAGGAAAGAAACCGTCACGGAACGAGTCATAGCATTACCCAAAAACAGATGTGGCTCTGTCATAACGGGTTTGGGTATGAGAACGCCGCATGCCATAGTCGCTTTCCTCCGCTGCCCTAACAGCCTTACTCCACAACTGGAACCGAGAGAGTTGCGACCTGCGCTGCACTTTCGGTGGAAACCGCCGCGACCATTGCTGTTCCAGTGGGTTCGATCCAGCGCACCAACCAGGTTGGCTGCAATCCCAGGAAGATGATTAACGTAGCCAATATCAAAGCTGGCACTTGTTCTCCAAAGGTCACTTCCGGGTAGTAGGAGGTGGAATTGTCCAACTTGCCGAAGCAGGTGCGGTTCAGTAGGATGACGAAGTAGACTGCCGTCAATCCCGTTCCAACCACCGCCAGCAGCGTTTGGATGGGGAAGCGCTCGTAGCTGCCCTGAAAAATCATGAATTCTGCGATGAAGCCGACCAGACCGGGAATCCCTGCACTGGCCATGGCTCCCATCACCAGGAGAGAACTGGTGGCAGGCAAGCCCCGCAGCGGGTTCATCAACCCATTCAGCACATCTAGTTCGCGGGTTCCTACTTTGGCTTCGACGACGCCAACCAGGTTGAACAGCACCGCCAGAATCAATCCGTGAGCCACCATCTGGGAAATCGACCCAATCACGCTGAGAGACGTTAGCGCGGCCCCACCAAGGAGGATGTAGCCCATATGCCCGATAGAGCTGTAAGCCACCATGCGTTTGATATCTTTCTGGGCGATCGCTGCCATGGCTCCATACATAATGCTGATCGCCGCCCAAATCGCTAGGTAAGGGGACAGGTTCGACCAGGCTTCGGGGAACAGTCCCAGGCCAAAGCGGAAGATGCCATAGGTTCCCAGCTTTGCCAGAATACCTCCCAGTAGAATTGCAACGGGGGTAGATGCCTCAACATAGGTATCGGGCAACCAAGTGTGGAACGGCACTAGAGGAATCTTGATGCCAAAGCCTACCAGCATGAGCGCCAGCAACACAAACTGCAACCCCAGAGGCAGCATCTGCCCCATCAAGGTGTCGTAGGCAAAGGTAGACGCCTCGCTGAACCAGACCAGACCCAGGAAGGCCAGGAGGATGCAGGCTCCAGAAACCGCCGTGTAAATCAGAAACTTGGTTGCGGCGTAGCTGCGCCGACTTCCCCCCCAGATCGAAACCAGGAGATAGAAGGGAATCAGCTCCAGTTCGTAGAACAGGAAGAACAACAGCAAGTTCTGGGCAACGAACGCGCCAGCAACGCCCCCTGCAATCAGCAGAATCAGCGAGAAGAACAGCCGAGGCCGTTCGATGTCAATCTTGCTGCTGAGGATAGAAATCAGAATTAGCAGGCTGTTGAGGGAAAGCAACAGGAGGGATAGACCATCGACCCCAAGCTGATAGTTCAAGCCTAGAGATTCAATCCAGGGAATATATTCCTGGAACTGCATTTCAGGGTTGCCCAGGTCAAATTGGAACAGCAACAGGGCAGATAGGCCTATAAGGAAACCAGAGACGCCGATCGCGCCCAGACGGGCTCTTGCGCCGGACACCTCACCGGGGGCAAAGGCAATCACCCCTGCACCGATGATGGGAACCCAAATCAACAAACTCAACATGGTTAGCGTTGCTCTTGGTAGAGGGATAAACGGCAAAGGAAGAGGGTTGACGGGCGTCGGGTTAGTTACCCGACACCAACGAAAGGTCAGCGAGGAAGGACCAGCTCATCAGCAACACGATCAGCACCAGCCCCACCGCAATGGTCAGTACATAGAACTGGGTTTTGCCTGTTGTGCTGTACTTCAGGGTTTCACCGCCAAAGATGGAAGCCAGACCCACCAGATTCACAAACCCATCCACCAGATAGCGGTCGAACCAGTCAGTCACCCGAGAGACAATATCTACACTGCCAACCACACTCGAGCGGTAGAGGCGGGGGGTGTAGAAGTCATAGGCAAACAAGTCTTGGAGCGCTTTGGATGGCAGCGTCACTGGCTTGGTGATGAACGTGCCGATGTAGACCACGGCTCCCAAGCTGAGGCCAAAGATGCTCGACCAAATCAGCAACAGCGCCACGTCTTTGTTGAGGGTTGCCCAGTCGGGAAGTAGCGATAGGCTTTGCATCACCAATGGCAGGTGCAATACGAAAGCACCGCCAAAAACCATCGGTACCGTAACGGGCCAGAGGTTTTCGGGCGATCGCAATGTCATCGGATTGGTTTCACCCGCAAAGATCAGACCAAAGACTCGCGTAATGGCGAAGGCGGCGAAGGCATTGATCACCAGCAATAGCCCCAGTACTACCGGGCGGCTCTGCCATACCCCATCGGCCAGCGCCAGCATAGACCAGAAGCCTCCGAGAGGAGGCAGCGCAATCAAGCCCAGCGCTCCCGCAACAAAGGACAATCCTGTAACCGGGCGCTTATTCCACAGCCCACCGAGTTGGGTTAAGTCTTGAGTAATGTTGTTTAGCACAATGGAACCGCTGCTCATAACCAGTGCCCCCATCGCCAGAGCATGGGTCAGCACAATCAACAACGCAGCGTCGTTGTTCCCTGTCCCGACCGCAATGAAGGTCAGCCCCATGTAAGCACTGACTAAGTAAGAGATGGCTCGCTTGACGTCGATTTGTCCCATCGAAATCAAGGTGCCACCCAGAGCCGTGATAGCTCCAATGGCGATCGCCGTCGCCATCACCGTAGAAGACAGCGCAAACACAGGCTCCATTTTCACGAGCACCCAGGCTCCCGTTGCCACAACCACCGAATTCCGCAGAATCGTGCTTGGGAAGGGGCCTTCCATCGCCTCATCCAACCATAGGTGCAGGGGGAACTGTGCGCACTTGCCCATCGGCCCGGCCAGCAAGGCCAAGCCAACCAGCGCCATGACGTTTGGATCCACCTGAGCCGTCTGCGCCCATGTCGCTAGCTCAGTGAAATTCCAGGTGTGGGCCAGCGGATAAATGGCCAACACGCCCATCAGCAAGAACAGATCACCAACCCGCTTGGTAAGGAACGCATCCCGCGCCCCTGTGACCACCAGCGGTTGATTGAGCCACAGCCCAACCAGCAGGTAGGTACCCAGCGTCAAAACCTCAAGGATCATGTAGCTGAAGAATAGGGAGTCGCACAGCACCAGGGCGCACATCCCCGCTTCAAACATGGCCAGCAGGGCATAGAAACGGGCCCAGCCCCAATCCATTTCCATGTAGCCGACGGCGTAAATTTGTGCCGCCAAGTTCATGCCCGTGATCAGGATGAGCGCCCCAACGGTGAGCGACGAAATCATCACTGGAAATGTCAGATCCAGATCGGCAACCTGTAGCCAGGGGATGAATTTAAAGGTAGCCGCCTGACCGGCCACCGCTGGAAATGCCAGGAGCGAGTGAACCAATGCTAGAAATGTCGTAATCGCATTAACATAACCTGCCGGACGTGGACCTGTGCGGCGCGTAATGGACGGAAACCACAACGTCGATAGCAACATCCCGACCAGAGGGTAAATCGGAACGAACCATATGGTTTCGGCGAGAAAGGAATTCATCAGCATCAACCCTTGATGAAAGGTAAACAGACCTTCGATCAATCCCTAGAAAAGATTGATCCAGAGCAGCAGACATGCAAAGCTCTAAGTAGATATTCAACAGAAAGATGGCCAGGTAATCTCACCAGCGCGAGAACAGGTTACCCAAAAGGCGAATATCATAAGTTTTTATCTATGACTGCCATAGAATTCATAGTTAAAACTCTATTCTTAAGACAATATTAATCGAAAAAAACGTTGGAATTTCAGAGAGTCGATTAACTTTTCTGATTTTTTTGAAAATCTCAGGCAATCAGTACAAACTTCAATCCTCGATTGGGTCTGAGTTTTTTTCCCGTTGACGCAGTTGCCGCTTTTTCTGGGCACGCAACATCCGCTCTTTGAGATGGGCATTGCGCTGGGCGATCGCCTCATCTCCGGCATACCACGGCGGCACATCGTCGTAGTCGGGAATGCCATCATCAATCATATAGCGTGAGTTGGGGGCTTTGGGATAACCTGCTGGCACGGCTCCCGCACAAATCACAAACAGGCGATGCTCAGAATGCGCCTTCAACGCCCGCTTGGTCTCGGGAGACACCCGCACAATATCCCCTGGGGCCAACTCAACTAGCTCCCCATTCAACAGCAAAACCCCCTGCCCTTCGACTACGATATACACCTCCTCCTGAGCCGCATGGCTGTGGGTAAAGGTATACCCCTCACCCGGCGGCAACGAGATCAGCCCCAGCGCCACCCCCTGCAACTGCAGCGCCTGTCGAGGACTGGTGAGATAAGACAAGTGTGCAAAGTCAAAGTGGGCTTTGGTATAAGGCGGCAGCATCAATGTTGAAAATTCTCTGTGCGAGAGCAGTATAGCCGTGAACAGGTATCGGGTGGTTTCAAAACAGGGTAATCAACTTCAACGATCAACCGATCTCTCTGAGCCTGGTGATCCGGAACCTTACCAATGGGTCAGAATCAAGATAAGTGGGAATACTGAACTTTAGTTCTCACCTTACCCAGGCTTCGAGATTCCGGGAGTCGTCGTATGTCCAGATTGCTGGTCACACAGTATCAGTCCGAGGTTGCCAAAATCATTCAATACGGCGGCTCTCGCAAGGAGACCAGCATTCGCAATGCCTTTGAACGCTTGCTAAACGACTATTGCAAACCCCGCAACTACATGTTGATACCGGAGTTGGACTACAAGACAAAGTTCAACACGACAGTCTACCCCGATGGCACGGTAAAGGATGCCATTCGCCTGGAGCATGGCTGGTGGGAAAGCAAAGACGAGTACGACGTCCTCGACGAGGAAATCGAGAAGAAGTTTGAGAAGGGCTACCCCGACGAAAATATTCTATTTGAAGACTCCCAAACTGCCGTGCTGATTCAGCATGGACGGGAGCAGTATCGAGTCTCCATGAAGGATGCCGATGCGCTGGATGGGCTGATCGCCACCTTTGTGGATTACGAACGGCCCGAAGTGCGGGACTTTCGCACTGCCATCAAAGCCTTCCGCGACGATATTCCTTATATTCTCGAAGCGCTGCGGGATGAGATCAAAAAAGCCGAACGGGAGAATGACCGCTTTCGAGAACAACGCAACGCTTTTCTAGAGGTTTGCCGCCAGTCCATCAACCCGGAAATTGAGATCTTCGACATCCATGAAATGTTGATTCAGCACATTCTCACGGAGGATATTTTCACCAATATCTTCCATGAGTCGCAGTTTCACCGCGAAAACAATATCGCGCGGAAAATCTCGGAAATCCTCGCCACGTTTTTTACCGGAGCGACGCGCAAGAACACTCTCAAAAGCATTGAGCACTACTATGCGGTGATTCGCCGCAAATCGGAGAACATCGCCAACCACCACGAAAAGCAGAAGTTTCTCAAAGCAGTCTACGAAAACTTTTACACGGCCTACAACCCCAAAGCGGCGGATCGGCTGGGCATTGTTTACACGCCCAATGAAATTGTGCGCTTCATGATTGAAAGTGCCGATTATTTGACCCACAAGCACTTTGGCAAGCTGCTGAGCGATCCGGGGGTGGAGATTTTAGACCCCTGCACGGGTACAGGCACCTATGTGACGGAGCTGATTGAGTATTTGCCGCCGGATAAGCTGGAGCACAAGTACAAGCATGAGATTCACTGCAATGAAGTGGCGATTTTGCCCTATTACATTGCGAACTTGAATATTGAGTTCACCTATCAGCAAAAGATGGGGAACTACGAAGAGTTTAAGAATATCTGTCTGGTGGACACGCTCGATCATTGCAGTGCGGCAGGGCACCAGTTTGATCTGTTCGCCATGAGTGTGCAAAACACCTCGCGCATTCAGCAGCAGAACGATCGCACCATCTCCGTCATCATTGGCAACCCGCCCTACAACGCCCACCAGGAAAACTTCAACCAGCGCAACGCCAATCGCCCTTACCAAAGCATCGACAAGGCTATCAAAGAGAGCTACATCAAAGAAGGCACCGCCCAAAATCAAATCGTTGTCTACGATATGTATACCCGCTTCTTCCGTTGGGCGAGCGATCGCTTGGGCAAAAATGGCATCATTGCCTTCATCACCAACCGTTCTTTCATCGATTCCAAAACCTTTGACGGCTTTCGCAAATGCATCGAGCGGGAGTTTGATTACATCTACATCGTCGATACGCAATCGGATGTGAGAAACAATCCCAAAATCTCCGGCACCAAGAACAACGTCTTTTGCATTCAAACTGGAATCGCCGTCATGTTTTTAGTAAAAGCGCAGGAGGCATAATTCATGACTGTTAGTGCAGAACTGTTAGCAACCCTGACCCAAATGCCAGAATCTCTTCAGCAAGAGGTTTTGCATTATGCCGAATACCTCAACGAAAAGTACTCCCAAGCGCAGACAGACGAGTCGCCAAAAAAGCGACGACTAGCAGGATCAATGAAAGGTACCTTTAAGCTGCCATTGCCGGATAACTTTGATGATCCGATAGAGGATTTTGAGGAGTATATGTGATGAGTTCGCTTTTGTTGGATACCCATGCATTTATCTGGCTAGTAGAAGAAGATCCCAAGTTGCCGACATCGACCAAAGCCAGAATTAACGAAACTCAAGATGTCTTTGTTAGCATCGCAAGCTTTTGGGAAATCAGCATCAAGGTCAAAAAAGCACAGCTTTTCCTCACCTGCGAATTCGATGAGATTAAAGCTAGATTTCTAGGAACTGAATTACAGTTATTGTCCATTTCCATCCAAGACACGATTCAGCAGTATCATCTGCCCTTTCACCTAAAAGATCACAAAGATCCCTTTGATCGACTGCTTATTTCCCAAGCAATCAACCGATCCTTGCCAATAGTCAGCAATGATGGGGCGTTTGATGCGTATCCTATTGAGAAGGTATGGGCATGAGCAAGGCGAAAATCTACTACTTTACGCTGCAAGATGAGCAGACCAAGGAAGAAAAGCTGGAGTGGTTTGAGCAAACTCGCTTAGAGCAAATTCCCTTTGAGCATGTCACCCCGGATCGCAAGCAAAACTGGGTAAACTTGACCGATAACGACTTTGATGACTTTTTGCCGCTGATTTAAGCAGGTAAAGGCGGGAAAGTCACAGGAGGCAATTTTTCAGCTTTTTTCAGCAGGCGTCAAAACCCAGAGGGATGAATGGGTTTATGACTTCTCAAAAGATACGCTGCGTGAGCGCATGAAATATTTCATTGAGGTCTATCAAGAGCGTCTAAACGATGGAACGCGACGAAAATTAGACATCAAATGAGATCGCGAACTTGATAAGTATCTACAACGTGAAATTAGCAAAGACTTCTCGGAAAATTTCATCGTTTCGAGTCTATATCGATATTTTACCAAGGCATTTTTTTACTTTGATAGACACTTCAATGGAATGACCTATCAAATATTTCATATTTTCCCCAACTCAGAAAGCAAGAATAAACTCATTGGTTTCATGGGACAACCAGCAGGGAAACCATTTTCTGTAATTGCGACAGATTTAGTTCCCGATCTGAATTGTATTAGTCCTGCGTCTGGCGGTATTCAATGCCTACCCCTCTATCGCTATAACGAAAACGGCATCCGCATCGACAACATCACCGACTGGGGCTTAACCCAATTCCAAACCCACTACAACGCCCCCAACATCGCCAAACTCGACATCTTCCACTACACCTACGCCGTCCTCCACCATCCTGCCTACCGCACCAAATACGAACTCAACCTCAAACGCGAATTTCCTCGCCTGCCCTACTACTCCAACTTCCACCAGTGGACTATGTGGGGCAAAACTCTTATGGATCTCCACCTCACCTATGAAACCGCTGAACCCTATGGTCTAGACGTCATAGAAACCAGTAGCAAAGGCAAACGCAAGAAAACGTCTGACCAAGCCGCCTTGTTTGAAACCGAGCCCGAGAAACCGAAGAAAACGCCCAAACCCAAACTCAAGGCCGATAAAGAAAAAGGGCACATCATTCTCGATACCGACACTACCCTCACCGGAGTTCCTGCTGTTGCCTGGGATTACAAGCTCGGCAACCGCTCTGCCCTAGAGTGGATACTCGACCAATACAAAGAAAAGAAACCCCGCGACCCCACCATTCGTGAGTTATTCAATACCTACAAATTCGCGGACTACAAAGATCAGGTCATTGATCTACTCCAGCGCGTTTGTAGCGTTAGTGTCAAGACAATGGAGATTATTCAACAGATGCCCGATACTGTGGAGCCTCAAGAGAGAGAACCATACCTCAAACACAAGCTTTGAAAATAACTTTTCTTCGCAAAGAATCGTAGAGTGGCTGGTGCGTTGAGCCAAAAGTTTCTTAGAATGTGGGATACATTTGTATGGTCGATGCAAGCGGATGAACAGGCACCTGCCCGAATCTCGTTCGTCTCAGCCGAGGCATTTGCTGCCTACGGCGTCGAGTTCTGCGCGATCGCCAAACATCCTTCTGTTGCCCGTCCGCTTTTTTCGAGCGCTCTGGCGGCATCATCCCTGGGTCATTTGGAGTGGCATTTGGACGCTGTTGTTGGTGTTAGCGGCGATCGCCGTCAATAACCTGCTTGATCCAGAACTGTCGCAGCAAACCCCTGAGATTCCTAGTACTCCTGGCCTGTCGCCTCCACTGCCACCACCTTCTCCAGAACTCAACTCACCGCTTTGGCTCTTTTTTGCCCTTATCCTTAGTTGTGGAGCCATTAGCCTGGCGCTGTCTCAGCAACTGAGCCATCGGGCGGCGATCGCTCGCAAGCAACGGCTCAAGCGCCAGCCAGGAGAGGCGATCGCCCCTTACTTTCCCGACATCAGCGACACCTCTGATATCGAGCGTTTTGTGCAACCAGCGCCACCCCAACTGCCGCAAGCGTCCCAAGCGCCGGGGGCACCGCCTGCCTATGGGTTGCGCCGTAACGATCATGCCGCGTTTCCGCTTGATTATCTTCGGGGACTCCCATCAGGCGATCGCCCAGTGGCTCCGCCAAACCAACGGCCTATCGATCCGCCCACAGATTCTCCGACCTATTCCTCAGACCCCCCACCCCAATTACCCGCCGAAAGCAGACCGCCATTTGTGATGCCCCAGGAAAGCCGTCTGCGCGATCTCGATCGCCATGCTCCTGGACTGGCTGAACTGCTCAATATTCAAAAGCGCCGCCAGCAACGCCCTCCTAGTTCAGAGCGGCCAAAGGCTAGTTCGGAGTAGGATCAAATCTGGTTGAAGAACCCAAATATTGTTTTAGCCCGCTGCACAGCAGCGGGCTAAAACAATATTTGGGTTTTACGGCGATTTAACCGGATTTGATAGGACAAGGGTAAACCTGACGACTCAAGTCACGGCGCCCCTGAAAGTTATCCCGTTCATACATGTGAGTCTTCAATGGGAGGGCTTCTAACCCTCCCATTGGAGACTCACGCTACTACCATTCGTCGGCATCTTCTATAACGCCCACGAGGGATTGTAGGTCAAACTTTTGGTCTTCTCCGGCGAGGCAGATACCTGCGCTCATCACTGTGAGGTCGGCCTTGGCGATCGCGCTTGTGTGCCATTCGCCTTCACTCGTTTGCCAGCGCACGTTCCAGAACTCGTCTTGATCGCTGAATTCATGGAGGGTTCCGCCGCCCATTGATAGGGCTTGACGCAACCGCCGCTCATCCCGTCGCGCTTGGCAGAACTCTGGGTGCTGGTCGGCAGCCAGAGCATAGGCGGTTCGCATTTCAGGGGTTAGCCCTTTGAATGCCAGGTCTTCGGGCATTACCTCCGTGCGGAAGGCGGTGCGGAGAGCGTCGGTGAGCATGGGGTCGGCGCGGCGATCGCTGTCTTCCCACCAGAGCGATCGCCCATCCCAGCGCGTCACCCCTTCCTCGAAGCGGCTCCCCGACGCCACCAAATGTACGGGCATCGGGCATACGCGCCGCAACCGCTGCTGCACATCCCCCTCATTCACCGGATAGGCCAGCCAAGTGCGCCCCTGTAAAGGAGCCACCAACCGCATCCGGATCACCGGAAAGCTTTGCAGGTAAGCGTGGATTTGGGGCAATTCGGCTTCCCGTTGCCATCGGGCTGTTTGGCGATCGAGCGGCTGAAACAGTCCCCATCCTTCCACGGTAAGCGGTTGTGGCTGGAAACTGTAGACCATGCCCAACACGCGCGTCTGCACTCGCCCCCCTTTCACACAGGGCGCAATGAAGGTCGTTTGTGTTAACGCGGCTTCTGCTTCCGCCATTTGGTTAATGAGTCGATGAATATCCTTTACCATAGCTGCGTAACGTTATTTAAACTCCTCTAAAAAGGATATGAAAATTGTTGGTTTAAGGGGCACGTTGATATTAAGCCTATCAAGGTATTTCTCTAAAACAAAGGAGCCTAAGTATGGAAGCGAAAGAGGTTTTGAGATCTGCAACGCCGACTCGGAAAGCTTATCAATTTCTACAAATCCGAGTACAGCTTAAAGGGAGAGGAATGACGAATGAAATTATGAACTTATACGTCAATGGTAAAAAACTAAAGCCTAGAGTCAATACGATGCATGAATTTCTTCAATATCTAGGCGCTCAAGGTTTTGGTGTAGTCACAGCAGAGTTAGAAACAGAGGGAGTCTATACCCACTTCTATACACTACAAAGAGAAGTGTTTACCCATGAACCGCCCGTAGAAGATATTTTCAAAACGCTAGATACTGCGAGAGAAGGCGCTGATTTTGGGGACTCCGTTCGGAACATGCTGGAGTTTGGTTTATTTGATAACTTCTAAATTAGACTTTAGCCTGTTTTTGCAAGAATCCAGAGATTGATACGAGTAAAGGATGCTATTAATCAGGCAAATGTTTACTGTCGAGTTGCCATGCCAAATTTTGCTCAGATGATTGACCTTCGGACATATGAATTGACGCAAATACTCCTCAATATCTCCATTGCTAAGTAGCTCGGCACGATGAAAACCAGACTCTAAAAACCTGTGCCGCCCGCAGCGCGGGCGGCACAGGTTTTTAGAGTTTTAGGTTTAATTGCACCTGCCAACTTAGGGGAGCCAAATCTCCAACTTCTCAAAGAAGGTGGAGATTTTAAGTGGGCTTTACACCCGTGCGGGCATAGTGCGGTGAGCGCTGATCGCTTGGATGCAGAGTTGGGCAATTAACTCTGTAGAGGTGGCGGCGGTCTGCATTTCGGCAAAGTTTAGGGTATCTGGCTGAATGCCACCCTTTTCTAGTACCGTTGCAATGCCGGCTTCGCTCAGCTTCATGCCCGCTTGCAAGAAGTCGGTGCAAGGCCCACGGTGACGGGCGGTGGGGGTGCGGCTACGTCTGCACCAGAAGTGGCTCACCACGTGGAATACATGACCTGCGCCCCAATCGAAACGTACCGCAACAGCCGGGGCGTTGTAGCGCACCAACAACTCATGGCTCGCCGATTCGACCGTCACCTTGTCAGGATTGAGAATGTTGATGGGATGGCTGCTGCCTTCTAGCCACCATTGGGGGTCGGCCCCCAGCACAACGACATTGGACCACAGGCTGTCCAGACTGGCTTCTACAGAAACTACTTCATCCCCTGAGACACGACCCTTGTGCGCCACCATGCCAGGAAATGCTTGCTGTAAAAAGTGCCCCAATGCCCAATCGGAGCTAACCAACCACATCCCATCTTGCACACGATCGCGCAATCGCTGAATCAATTTTTGATTGTAGCTGTTGGAACAGTTGACGAAGGCCAGTTTTGCAGGTGAGTTTTTGGCTCCATTAGGTTGGAGTCGGAAGGGTATCTGTAGCCGCTCCAGAATCCGTTCCACATGGTCATAACTACCCGGGCAAACGGACACTTCATTGGCTTCGATGCGATCGAGACTGGCCAAGGCGGCGGGCGCTTGCTCGGCTAGTCGCTGACGCACAGCGATCGCCCCTACGGTATAAGCCAATTCCATCGTCACCTGCCATCACCTCCTGCGGGTCTGTTTTGTTTTAAGGGATAAATCAAGGAATAAATCAACGGTTATCGGGTTCGGGGGCGAGGGTATCTTCCTCTAGCCAGCGTTCTAGGTCTTGCTTAGACCAAGTTTTGAAGGGGTAGGCGATCGCCGTAATATCCGACAGCTTGATCAGCCAGACCGTCCGCCCGTAAGGATTGGTTGTATCGTCCTCATAGTCTTCATCATTGACATAGAGATAGACCAGCTCGACAAACTCTGCATCCAGATGGATGGGAATGCCGATGAAGCCTGCATCATGGGTGCGAATCCGGATTTCGCTCCCGTTTTGCAGGGCGTCCTCCAACCGTTGATGCAGTAGGTTTGAGGATTGCGAGGGAAAAGAGGTGTGAGTCATTATTTCAGTGTTTGAAATGACAACAAGTCGTTGCTATCGGTGCGAGGGGGATGGAACCACCGAGTTTGAATGTTCAGGGAGGACGGGGCGCAACGGTTGGGAACTGTGGAGTGGCGTGACCTGGCAGACCCTCGCGGGAAGGCGCTGCCAGGACTTTATAGATCTACACGCTTAGGCAGAGATATTTCCATGATTTCCAGCAACAACTCCAGCCGTGAGGGGCGGGCGAGCAACGGAATCAGGTTAGGCAACGAGTAGTAGTCCCCTTCAAAGACAAAGGTGTCGACGGGAACTTGCTGTTCGGTGAGCGATCGCTCGATGTAGTCGCAGTAGCGCCCAATTCGCACAATCACCACATTGGGTTGTACCTTCAACTCCTCGCAGTAGGTGGTATACACCTTGGGGAAGTAGGGGGCAGCGTTTTCACCCTCATCGGTGACCAGGATGAGTTGCTCTACCTTCTCGCGCCGCCGCCGCATCGCCTCCAGGGGCGCGCCGATGCTGGTGCCACCGCCTGCCCGAATGTGCTGGAACGCGCGCTCCCAGTCGCTCAGCTCCTTGCCCTGGGCGGCGATCGCATAGGGCAAGTTGTCGAAGGCATAGACATACAGCTCGGCCTCGGTAATCCCAGAAATCAGCGCGGCTAGCTGCTTGCCCACTTCAATGGCGTTTTCCATCGAGCCCGACTTGTCCACCAGCAAGGCGGTGGGTCGGTTGATCGAACCCTTGCGCTTCACCTGTTCATTGGTAATGCGTTCCAGGCGGGCGACTGTTTCTGGGTCGAGGTCAGCCGCATCTGCCGCGACTTGTGACTTGAAGGCCGCGACGCGATTGGCCGTTGCTGCCTTGTCCAGCTTGCTGTCGATCAGTGCCTTTACCTCCGTATTGTCCATCGCACCCTGCTTTTTCAGGGACTTGAGGTTATTGATCACCTCCTGCGGAGTCATGGCGTCGATCAACGCCACCAGTACCGTGGGGGTCATCTGGTGGATGGTTCCCACAGCGATCGCATAGGGAATGCGAAATTCCACAATCAACCGGGCTTGTTCCAGCGGCTCTTGAGTCTTGGCCAACTGCTTCAACATCGCTGGCAGCGAACCCTCTGGCGGCGTATCTTGAAACAGAATGGCATTAGCTCGCTCCCCTGGCTTGATATGCAACCCAGCATAGAGATGCTTCATGGCCTTGCGCGATCGCACCACGGCTCGATCAAATAGCGCTGGCTTGTCTTCCCGTGTCTTGAGATAGCGCTGCACTGCTGTTCGGGCCGAGCGAGGCACCTTGTTGCGGTGCTGCTTCATAAAGTCCACTACCCGCGCCACCTGATAGGGCGGGAATTCTTGGAGCATCATGAACCCGGCATCTCGATGCTCGGATACCCCACTGGTCAGCAAGTGGGCAACAAACACTTCTTTGTGGTCCCGCACATCGCCATTGTGCTGATACCACACCGCCAAATGCCCATAGAAAATAGGATCTAGCTCCATAATCAACTCGTGGATCTCTGCCACTTTTTCCAGTTGACGGTGAGGAGTTGTCAGCAAGCTATTCAGCATGTCGAGGCGAAAATCGCGCTCTGTTACTGTCTTTGGCATGATCCGCACCTCCAGGTTTGAGAAGAAAGGAAGGAAGGGCGATCGCCCGCACAAGACCAAACCCATTGCCTGCGGATGCTTTGAAGAAAGTGGTTGGTGAGTCAGGCTTAACGGAGACTCCGCAAACGCACATCCGCGAACGAACAAGCAACAAACGGTTTGAAAGCCGCACAAGTCAGAAGAGCATTGATGACCAAGGGTAGTGGTATGTAAGCTCTTCCAGTTGGGGTGCGGCGATCGCGATTATGGCTCAAGGCTCGGTAAAACCGCCTTGAGTATGACAAAAAAGTTACAAAACAAATGAACCACTATGGACTAGAAACCCGTCCTCTATCTAGTCTGTGAAAACGGACTGGATAGAGGATAGCTAGGTCTACAAGCGCGCCGTGCCTGAAAGCCACGCCATGCCTTGAGTCGCCAAGACTACATCTCGAACCTAGCCGTAGATAGCCTCGGGACGGATGATGACATCGCCGCTGGCGGGACGGTCGACCACATAGGACTTAAGGCGATCGCCCGACACATCTAAATGCCGTGCTACGTGCTCTAACACAACCTGATCCGACATCGCGCGGGTGATGCCCATTTGGGTTTCCACCACATCAAGCGATTGTCCTTCAAAACGAATGTGAACCATCGGTTCCACCTCCTTCCGTCCATTTGTGAAATCTGACAAACCTTCTCAACCCAGACACTCGCCGTCCGGAAAGACACTTAAATGTCTTCCCGTGTTTCGCTGGCACATGGGTTAAATTTTTGTCTTACATATTAATACTACAAAATGTAGTATTTCAGTGTCAAGGCTAAGAATAAGGTTTATATCAAATCCGGTTGAAGAGCCCAAATAACGTTTTTGCCCGCTGCTGTGCAGCGGGCAAAAACGTTATTTGGGCTCTACGGCTATTTAACTGGAGGTGATATTAGTAAGCAATCTAGGATTTTGTTTCAACAAGAACTTTCTAGAAGTGGCTAGTCATGGTGCGAACAGCGTAGTGAATGGCAAAGCGATCGCCTGTCAACCTAGTGGCTCCAAAAACACAGAAAATCTGGCAAGTGTTCAATACCATGCTTGATGTGTTCTAAATCACATTAGACTGTGTAATTTACGTAGGCTTGATGCTGCTTCATCTTATTTTTACTCCCCCTCTCTGGCATTCATAGTTGTATGAATATGGCGACTTTTGTAGTGAAAGCTACTTCTTGTCGCGCTGATGTCAATAACGACGAATCCGTATTTTTACGGGGAATTTCCCCAAAGCTTTTAGTCCTATTTCTAGCCAGCTAAGGCCTGGAATGTTCAGGACTCTCGTTCTTGTTCGTTCTACTTGCTTGATGCGGCACGGCGATCGCTTCGTTCGCTTTTGCTCTGAAATCCATTGCGATTTCGGAACGGTTTGGTGTGTCTTAGTGCGATCGCCTGCTTTGATGACCGCTTTCTTCTGAGTTCGTATCCAGTCATAAACCTGTGGAGCAAACTTGATGGTAGCCACCGATCTGTTTTTTTCTGAATATGTTGAAGGCAGTAGCTTCAACAAAGCCCTCGAAATTTACAACGGAACAAATTCGACCATTGACCTGGCCGCTGAGGGATACACCTTAGAGATTTATTCCAATGGCAGTTCTACTGTGAGCCAATCTCTTACCCTCACTGGAGCGATCGCCGCTGGCGATGTCTTCGTCCTTGCCAATCCCTCTGCTAATTCGGCCATTCTGGCAGAGGCGGATGTGCAAAATGGCTCGGTGATCAACTTCAACGGAAATGACGCCCTCGTTTTACGTAAGGATGGCGTTATTGTTGATAGCTTTGGTCAAATTGGTGTTAACCCCGGCAGTTCCTGGCCAGGGGGAGGAGCGAATGTCACGCTGCGCCGCGATTCTTCGATTACCGCTGGTGATACCGACGCAAGCGATGCATTTGATGCGGCGGTGGAATGGGATAGCTTCCCCAGCGATACCTTCGATGGTCTGGGTAGCCACACCATTGACTCGGCTCAGCCTTTGGTGATCAACGAAGTCTTAGGCAGCACAACGGGAAATGATGTTGAATACATCGAGCTATTTGGCGCAGCGGGTACCTCCCTGGATGGTCTAAGCATCATTGTGGTGGAAGGAGATGCCGACGCCCCTATCAGCTCCCCTATCGGCTCGATCGATGCCCGTGTGGATCTGGGGCCAGACGATGTCATCGGTGATAACGGTTTCTTCTTAATTGGTAATTCGTTAGTGAGTGGTGCATACAACGTCACCCCTAACCAAGACATCCCATCCAACTTCATTGAAAACAGCAGCTACACCATTGCTCTGGTTGAAACCAACAGCCTCAGTGGTGCAGATGTCAGTGGCAACGAGGTTGTCCTGGATACGGTAGGTGTGACCGATGGCGACGCAGGCGACACCTTCTTCTTCAATGCACCCGTTTTGGGGCCGGATGGTACGTTCTTGCCTGCTGGAGTGCGTCGGGTCGCCGACGGTGTGGATACGGATGCTGTAGCTGACTGGGACTTTGGGGACTTCTTCTTAGGTACGGACAACACGCCTACAGCGGGTACCACCAGCGGTGGCGGTGGCCCAACGGATCGGTTCATTCATGAAATTCAGGGTGAAACAAATCTGGCGGATGGCATGTTAGTTGGGGTTGCAGGCAGCGCTGATGAATCTCCATTGCTAGGCAATTCTGTCCGGGTGCAAGCGATCGTCACCGCCGTCTTCCCCGACTTGGGCGGTTTCTACATTCAGGAAGAAGATGGTGATGCCGACACCAACGACTTCACCTCTGAAGGGATTTTTGTCGCCAGCAGTAACACCGTCAATATCGGCGACTTGGTCACAGTAGAGGGCACGGTTGCCGAAGTAGAGGGAGAAACCCGGCTCACGGGTAGTAGCGTGGCTGTTGATTCGTCGGGAAATACCCTGCCAACTTCTACCATTGTCACTTTTCCCACAGCGACGGTCTTGCAGGATGCCGATGGCGACTTCGTGGCCAATCTGGAAGCCTATGAAGGCATGTTGGTTACGATTCCTGAGGCGATGTCGGTCACCGAGCTGTTCCAACTCGACCGCTTTGGCACGATTCGGGTTAGCTCCGAGGGTCGTCTTGAGCAGTTTACCCAAAGCAATGCGCCCAGCCAGGCTGGCTTTGAGCAGCATCTGAAGGATATTGCGGCTCGCTCTTTGATTATTGACGATGGTCAAGATAATCAGAATCCTAGTTCCATTCTGGTACCCGACCTTGGAAGCGATGGTACGCTCGACAACGGGGATGTGTTCCGCATGGGGGACACCTACTCCGGACTGACCGGCGTGCTGAGCTACAGCGAAGATGAGCAAACCGGCAGTGAGGAACCCGAGTACCGCCTTCACACTCCAACGGGTAACCTGACCCAGGAAAACACCCGCCCCACCGGGCCTGAAGATGTAGGAGGCACGCTCAAAGTTGCGAGCTTCAACGTACTCAACTTTTTCACAACCCTAGACACGTTCCCTGGTAATGAAGGCGTTGGTCCCAACAACCTGTCACCGCGTGGTGCAGACACCAACCCGCGAAATGCTCGCCCCGGCACGGGGCCGCTCGATGAGTACAATCGCCAGTTAGACAAGTTGGTGGAATCCATCATTGGTGCTGAGTCCGATGTTATTGGCCTGGTGGAATTGGAAAACGACTTCCTGAAGGGTGGCTCTAGTCCCAATGACACCGATGCCCAAGATCCTCGGGATGTGGCGATTCAGGAATTGGTCAATGCAGTTAATGCTGAACTGGGTGCTGACATCTACGACTGGGTGCGTCCGGGTGACAATGTTGAGTTCGTCGGTGGTGATGCGATCGCCGTTGGGTTCATCTACAACACCACAACCGTCAACCTGGTGGGCGACGCGGCCATTTTGGATGATCCGTCCTTCGTTGACCCCAATGGAACCGGACAAGGTCGCAATCGGGCGGCTTTGGCGCAAACCTTTGAAGAAGACAGCTCCGGCGAAACCTTCACGGCGGTTATCAACCACTTCAAGTCCAAAGGGGATTCGGGGCTTGATGCCAACGACGACGGCATCCCTGACGATCCCAGCAATCCAGATAGCGATCAGTTCGATGGGCAAGGCTACTGGAATGATACGCGCACTGATGCTGCCAATGCCCTAGCGGCCTGGCTAGACACCGATCCGACAGGGTCTGGGGATGCGGATGTTCTTATCCTGGGGGACCTCAATGCCTATGCCAACGAAGACCCAATTCAAGCCCTGGAAAACCAAGGCTACACGGATCTGGCTCAACAGTTTATTGGCGACGATGCCTACTCCTTTGTATTTGATGGTCAAACCGGCACCCTCGACTATGCGATAGCCAACTCCCCCCTCCTGTCTCAGGTAACTGGAGCAACGGAGTGGCATATCAATGCCGATGAGCCGGATGCTTTTGATTACAACCTCGAATTTGGTCGCGATCCAGCTCTCCTGAGCAGTGACTCCTTCCGCGCGTCTGACCATGATCCTGTCATTGTTGGCTTAGCTCTGGATACCCCCAACCAAGCCCCTGTGGCTGTGGATGATACAGCTACCCTTGAGGAAGATGAGACGGTCACAATCGATGTTCTGGCGAACGACAGTGACCCGGATGACGATGCACTGTCCATTGAGTCCTTCGATGACAGCACCACATCTGGCATTGTGACGCAAAACGCGGATGGAACGTTTACCTACGACCCCAATGGCTTCTTTACGTACCTGGCTGCTGGGGAAACAGCAACCGATGCATTTAGCTACACCGTTACGGATGGTGGGCTGACGGCCACAGCCAATGTAGGCGTCACAATTGAAGGCCCCTCTGACCTAACCAACAGTGGCACATCGTTTAGATTTAGCCAGGGAACCAATGGCGGCGCTAACGCGTTTGGTTTTGATGGCGATGCCTTCTTCATCTCTGGACAAGGGGTGAGTGGCCGAGCAAGATTCCAGGATTTCGATGATTTCCTCGTAAGAGCTGCCGACGTTTTTGATGGGGTGATCGAGCGGACAGGCACCATCAACGACCAGCGCCTCCCTCTGGGGCAAGGACCTAACACTATCAACACCAATGCTAATGACGAAGTTGTGATTGGCGGGCGTGGGATTGGAGGTTCCTACCGAATTCAGTTCGATAACTCGACTGAAGCGGAAACCTTCGAGACCTTTGTTGAGCGCATGTTCACAGAAATCGACGTTAACAACGCTGTTGCGACAGATCCGACGGATTTCCGTTTCGATACCTTAACCGGCGCACGCTTGTTTTTCGATGATGTGAATGATGAGTTTGGTTTCACAACCGATGGGGGTGAGACGCAAACCCGCTCTAACACGCTTGAGACATTTGTTGAGGAAGTCGCCGATGTCATCTTCGGGGGGTCGCAGCTTCGTGACGGCAACTTCAATGCTACAAGGATCGCTGAAGGCCGGATTCCTAACCAAATTCGGGTTACTTCTACAGACACTGTTGTGATTGGTGGACGGAGCGTTGGTGGGCGGTTTGAGTTCGGTTTTGGAGATACTGCAACAGCCAATGCCTTTGCAGGTGCGGCCAGCAGTTTGTTCGACAACATTCAGGAGGTGAGTGCGATCGCCAATGGTGATGTGATGTAACCGAATTGGATGGCGGCTTGAAATCTGCAAACCCGAGAATGAGAAAGAGGGGTGCGATCGCATCGATCGCACCCCTCGGTGTTCAGCCCTTGTCAGGCATGAGAGTCATTTCATTCAGTTGTCTAGAAGGATTGCGTCTGAGAAGGTTTTGGGGAGACCGACTGAGGAATCTTTGCCGATCTCCCGTGACGCCGTGAGGGTTATCTTCCCAGGAATGCAACCTCACACCACACATAGGTCTCAGGAATCAGATTGCTGGTCAATTGCTTTCTCGGTATCTGCAATATCCAGCATGGTCTTCAGCACAGAATCAGGGTTCAAGCTGATGGAGTTGATGCCCTGGTCTACCAAGAAGCGAGCAAACTCAGGATAATCGCTAGGAGCCTGACCGCAGATACCGATCTTGCGACCTTTCTCCCTTGCAACCGAGATAGCACGGGCAATCATCCGCGTTACCGCTTCACACCGTTCATCAAACAGGTGAGCCACGAGAGCAGAATCCCGATCCAAGCCCAGGGTCAGTTGGGTCAAGTCGTTCGAGCCAATGGAGAAGCCATCAAAGACCTCTGCAAACTCTTCCGCCATGGCCACGTTGCTGGGCAGTTCGCACATCACATAGACTTGCAGTCCATTGACGCCACGGACTAGACCGTTCTCTTCCATCACTTGCAGTACCCGCTGGCCTTCTTGCGGTGTGCGGCAGAAGGGCACCATGAGAACCACATTGGTGAGGCCCATGTCGTCCCGTACGCGCTTCATGGCTTGACATTCCAAATCGAAGCCTGCACGGTACTTCTCGTCGTAGTAGCGGGATGCGCCACGCCAGCCGATCATCGGGTTTTCTTCCTTCGGCTCAAACTGGCGACCGCCCAGCAGGTTGGCATATTCGTTGCTCTTGAAGTCAGACAGGCGCACAACCACTGGCTTGGGATAGAAGGCAGCGGCGATCGTGCCAATGCCCCGTGCCAGCTTGTCGACGAAGAACTGAGCCTTGTCATCGTATTGGGCGGTCAGTTCTGAGATCTTGTAGCGAGCCAGTTCATCTTCGAGCTTGTCGAAGTTGAGCAATGCCAATGGGTGTGCCTGAATGTGGTTGGCGATGATGAATTCCATCCGTGCTAGGCCAACACCATCGTTGGGAATGGCCGACAAACCAAAGGCTTCTTCGGGGTTGCCCACGTTCATCAAGATCTGCGTGCGGGTGCGTGGCAGATTGGTGAGCTGGACTTCGTTGATGTTGAACGGTAGCAAACCTTCATAGGCGCGACCTTCTTCCCCTTCTGCACAGGAAACAGTAATTTCCTGTCCAGTTTCCAGTGCCGTCGTTGCGTCGCCACAACCTACGATCGCCGGAATCCCCATTTCCCGTGCAATGATGGCGGCGTGGCAGGTGCGGCCACCCTGGTTGGTGACGATCGCACTCGCTTTTTTCATGATCGGTTCCCAATCTGGGTCGGTGCGGTTGGTTACCAACACTTCACCGGCTTTGAACTGGTCAATCTGGTGCACATCGAGAATGACACGAGCCTTGCCTTGGCCAATCATTTCGCCCACAGAACGTCCTGTTGTCAGGATTTTGCTGTGTGCTTTCAACTCGTAGCTCCGCAGCACGCTCTTAGATTTCTGCGATTGGACGGTTTCGGGACGGGCCTGCACAATAAACAGTTCGCCAGTGATGCCGTCTTTCGCCCATTCAATATCCATGGGGCTGTCGGTACCCCGCACACCCGCGTAGTGGTCTTCAATGGCACAAGCCCACTTCGCCAAAGTCAGAATTTCCTCGTCGTTGAGGGAGAATTCCCGCCGTTGTTCTGGAGGCACCGATACGTTCTTGGTGAACTTACTTCCACCGAGGTCGTACACCATCTTGATTTCTTTGGTGCCCAGGCGTTTTTCCAGAATTGGGCGATAGCCATCTTTCAATGTGGGCTTGAAGACTAGGTATTCGTCAGGGTTGACGGCACCTTGCACCACGTTTTCTCCTAACCCATAGGCTGCGGTGATCAACGCTGCATCTTTGAAGCCCGTTTCAGTGTCGATGGAGAACATCACACCCGAGGATGCCATGTCAGAACGCACCATCTTTTGCACACCAACAGACAGGGCCACATTAAAGTGGTCGAAACCTTTGATCTGGCGATAGGAAATCGCGCGATCGGTGAAGATGGAGGCAAAGCACTTGTGGCAAGATTCCAGCACGCCCTTCAGCCCATGCACGTTCAGGTAGGTTTCCTGCTGTCCGGCAAAGCTCGCATCAGGCAAGTCTTCTGCTGTCGCACTAGAACGAACCGCTACATCGGTGTCAGTCCCATAGCGATCGCACAAATCCCGATATCCTTCGGCGATCGCTTCTTGCAATTCGTCGGGGAAAGGCGTTTGCAAAATCAAAGAACGGGCTTGCTTACCAACCCACCGTAGGCTAGTTACATCTTCCACATCCAGGTCAGCAAACAAAAGCCGTAGCTTTTCTTCTAATCCAGCAATTTGGACGAAGTAACGATACGCATGAGCCGTCGTCGCAAATCCGTCTGGCACGCTAATGCCTTTGGGAGTTAGTTCTTGAAGCATTTCTCCAAGCGATGCGTTTTTGCCTCCAACCAGTGGAATGTCTGCAATTCCAACTTGCCGGAATGGCAAAACAAAGGCATGTTCTCGGCCAAAAGAATTGGCGGGGGAGGTATTGACGGTCTGTACCATAATAATCTCCTTACTCTTGCTTCTACATAGCGTCTAAAGAGCGTCAAAGCTAGGATAGAAACTGCTCTACGTTTGGTATTCGGAGCAACTTCTTCCTTGCAGTTTTGGTTATAGGCAAACATTTTGAGGAAATTGTGAGGACGAATACATCGATTACATTCCACAATGTTTCTTCACGTTGCTTAAAATGCCGCTCAGATTCAAAGTTGCTGAGTCGAATCTAATGCTACTGGATTGCCCGTAGGGATAGGGCGATCGCCCCTACAAGCCTCGTTAGAAAAGAGCTTTGGTTCTCATCGTTCAAGGGGTTATACAGTAGAAGAACATCTGTTGATGCCTTTACATTCAGCTTGATTGGACTGCAAACCGATATTGCAAATCCTGCCCAGAGTGCCATGATGATTCCGGCGATCGCACGAGACCTCACATTTGAAGCGTTCATTGATGTTGAGGATGGCAATGAACTAAACGAGTACGAACTGGTCGATGGGAGGCTGGTACTCATGCCGGAGCCGGATGATTGGCATGAAGAGATTTTAGAGTTCCTCTCGTTTATGTTTGAACTGCAGTATCGGCGCATGAAGCTGCGATACTCAGTGCGAAAGTGGAATGCGTTGATGATTGACAACACTAGGGGGCGACGCCCTGATGTAGCGGTGATTGACCGGCCTGCAACGCGGTGGGATGATCGGCGACCGGGGATTCGCAGCGTTCCTCGGATGATTGTGGAGATTGCCTCGGGAAATTGGAGTACGGATTTGGTGGAGAAGCAGGAGGAGTATGAGGCGCTGCAGGTAACGGAATTCTGGATTGTAGACTACCGGGGGCAGATTCCAGCGAAATATTGTCAGCGGGGGAAGGGCAAGAAGGTGATTGTGCTGACGCTGGCGGATGGGGTATATCGGAAGGCGGAATATGTGGCAGGGGAGACGGTGCCGTGTCTGACGTTTCCGGAGTTGGAGTTGACGGTGGAGCAGATTTTGGCGGCTGAGGAAGCTTAGCAAAATTTATTGAGATGCTGAAGTATTGCCAGCAAGATCCTGCTCAGCTGACAGGCCTGATCCTCAGCACTGCTCTGAAGTTATCGCCCACTAGCAATCGCTCCTGTGTCCGGCAGTTCATTTAATATGGCTTACGGAAGCTGGAGGAAGTTGTCAACGCTTTGGCAAGAACTAGCGGATGCTTCTACGGCGTTGGTTCAATTCTTCTCGGACTTCTCCCACTTTCTTAAGAACAATCTCAACTGCTGTATTGAAATCTTCTTCCGTGATGTGCTCCTTCCAACTCTTACCTGTATAAATTTTCAAGCATCCAAGAATACCCCGATGGAGAAGCTCCTGGTTATTCTTGGCCGGTCTTTTTGAATAGTCGGGTTTCTCGGTATATTCTTTAAGCGATTCTAGGGGATCTTCAACTAGATTTTTGCCTTTGCGTCCATCTACAGTTAGTCGTTCAAGATCGTAGATGGCTCTTTTAATTCTCTTCAAATGATATTCTTGTCGTTCTTTCTTAGCTTCTCCAGGAAAACAAGACGCTTCAACACTTGAAAAAGGAATATCTACATCCTTCGATTCCGAGCTAATTCGCTCAATCATAGCCTGTTCAATTTCTGGAGGATATTCACTTAAACGTTTACCCTCAGAACTTATAATCTGGCCGTCGGAATCCTCCGATAAATTCAAATTTTGGAGAGCTTTTTGTTTTCGATAATCCTCAATTTCAACTTCTTTTCCGTTAATTTTTAGAAACCACCTAAGTCCAAGATGTCCGATGAACTTGCAGGCGTCCTCCTCATCTTTTCGTGTAGACTTTCTTGCTGAGCTTCCCTTAGGGATGTCCACCATGAGAGGATTAACCCTTACATCGCTTTTGCCTAAGATATCGTCTACTACAAAGACAAGCTCCTGTTCCTGTCCACTTTCGCTGACTGAGTTAACAGTAATTTCGTCACCAGCAGATAAATTGCCAGTGCTAGACAAACGTAAAATAGAATCCCCTGAGATATAGTCATCAATTACAACACGACTTCTAGACTCTGGCAGTTCGTCATCTAAGTCTTCAATATCTATATATTCATCTCCTCTCATGAATTGATCAAAAAGTTCTTCTATGCCGAGAGATTGATGAGTTACAACAATTGCCATATTGTCCGATTTAAAGTCGGCAAAGTCATAGCGATCTGGGTAACTGCCTTCAACTTTGCGAATGATGCGACCGAATTCCTGCTCAGCCTTTTGTGTAGAGCGCATCACGCATAACGGAACCGAGATAGATGCAAAGGGGACGTTAAAACCTTCACCAACCATAGAGACGTGTATTAGAGCTATGAGTTGGTCTGTCGCAAATTTTCGGAAAACTTCGCTAGGTCGCCCTTCTTGGTCATATTCTTCATTTTCCGAGTGTACTAGTCCAACTTTACCTGTTAGCAAAGGATACTTTTCACACAAGATTCGAAGCCGATGTGCATGTTTTATATTCAGGGCTCTAATAATCATCTTGTGAGGTTTACCGCTTGCTCTTTTGATTTCCAGCAATCTTACGGCTTCATTTAAGACTGGCTCACAAAAGGAATCGGCTAAGATACAGTTATGAAACCAAGTTCGATCTTTCTCGGCTTTATTAAAGAATTCCTCAGCTGTGTATTCAATCTCCTCACCATCTTCTTCAATCTTAAAGCCTTCTGATTTTGCAGGAAGATATGTAATTCTCTTTATGACAGGGTCAGGAAGTTTCCAAGCATCTTGAATTGTGAATTCAAAATTGACACGTGGTGCTTTCTTGAGCGAGATGCGACCGTTAAGTTCTTCGAATTCATCGACTTGATACGGAACATAAGGTAGTTGTTCTTTGTCGCCCCTATGACGAGTACCTGTTAGAAATACTAAAATCGCATTTCTAAAGTAATTAAAAATAGTTCGATAACTTGATGCTGCACTATGATGTGCTTCATCGACTACAATCAAACCGACATCATCAGGATTTATGTCACCTCTACCTACTAAGTTTTTGAGAAACTGCCAATTCGAAACTAAAATATCAACGTCTTCAAGGCAAAAAGATACATTCGCATAATCTTCAGCACTAACTTCGAGGATTTTTGGAGGGCGTACAGTTTTTTCCAGTATTCCGTATTTGTATAAAGGCCATTCTGGCAGAACTGGTTTTGCTCCATTCTTTGGAAAATCTTCCATGACTCTTTGTCGGAGAGTACAGTTATGTGAAAGGAATAGTGCCTGCCTTCCCTTCATAAATCGACCCAAAACATAAGGAGCGCTTTGCAAAATCACAGTTTTTCCACACCCAACACCGATCAAGAAGAATGCGGCTCCTGAATCATGCATTCGCTTTTGAGGGGCAAGGTTTCCCTCTATTCCCATTTGGAATAGTTTAAGTAAAGCTTCTCTTTGATGAGGGTATAAACCGCTCTTTCCGTTATACAAGCGCTCAAGAACAGTAGGACTGTGTTGAGCAAAATACGGAAGAGATACTTGCTCCATTACTGGTCTCCTTTTTTCAAGTTGCAAGTTGAGCAGAGTGCTTGGCCGTTATAGACTGCCGTCTCTCCGCCCTTTGAATAGGGCACGATGTGATCAGCGTGAAAGTTTTCAGGCGTAAGTGGAATGCCGCATCCCTGACATCGGTATCCTGCACGCTTGAGGATAAACAGTTTCTGAATTCTCGAAAAAATTCTCCGCCTTGCCATGGCTACAGTGCATACCGTAGCTCTTGGCTACAGTGTATTTACGACTTTGGCAAGTATAACCAATACATTTTTACCTGTCATCCCCATTCTCTAGATATAGCGTGCAAAAAGAGATAAACAGCCTCAAGTGCCGTATATACGTTGGTTTTCAGGCTGTAAGTGGTACGTAGAAAAGCTGCACGAGGCGTCTGCCTTTATGATAATTGCTACTTTTCTTTTCAAAGTGCGTATAATCTCGCCAAACGGCAAAGAGTAGCGTCAGACGGCGGCTCGTGTTGAGAAATCTGACCAGAGTGCAGATGATGTAAAAGACAAGGAGGGCAAACACTTAGGATTTGTGCCCTCTACCTACAAGTGATTTAGAGTCAAGTTAATTTGAGATCGCGCCTCAACGAACTAAACATCTCTGGCTGTTCTGCCGTAATCAAAATCTATTTCATGGAATATGTAAGGATAGTGGGCGCTAAATTCACGAAGCATGCAAGTTTCACTTTATCTATCCCTTCAACCGCTTCTGTATCGTCTCCAACTTCCTTAAGTCCGCTGCCCGCTTCCGCCGTTGATACCGCTCCTTTGCGATACCATTCACCACCTTCATCGCCTTAGGATGCTCCGCAAGATACTGATACGCCGCTTCAAACCACACCTCCTTGGTGATCTTCTCATCCATGCAGAGATGCCGTAGCGCTTTATCAATATCCGCTTCCAACCGTGTGGTCGTGCGTACCAACTGGGGCAGATCTGACCCTTCACCCTGACTCATAGACATGCTGACGTCAACACTCGCCGACTCATCAGAGTCACTGTATCTTGATGTCACGGCTGCATCTGCATTCGGTTGACGAGACTTCACACGGGAAGTTTCCTCCAGCCCGTCAAAGCGTGGGGTAATACCAGTCGATTTTGTCAATCTCAGCGACGAGGGTATTAAGGGTTTTGGCCTTTTTATATCGGTACTAGCATCAGCAAAAATTTGTTGCACTATGACAGCGCTCTTACTGCCCAAATTACTTTAGAAGGTTTCTGTAAAACTCAAGCTGCTCCGTTCCTTCATGCGCCTCCAAATCATCCCACCGATATCCTTCTGGCAGCTGATGATCCATCTCTGTCTCCTTTGCCATCTTCAAGAAAAGGAGATACGTCAGCTCGGTTACATACTGTTGATAAACAATCGCCCCATCCTTGAGGATGTTGCAGGGGTTCCAGAGTTTAGCAACGATGTCATGGGTTGTACTGCTCATAGCCCCGTCATTTTACCGTTGCTTGGCTTTTTTGCAGCTCATCCTGGCTTATCCGATTCGCGTCAGTCATCCGCCACAATCTCCGCTAGCTGCTTCAGGATTTGTAGTGTTCTGACGAGTCCTTCATCCTGATCCAAAATCAGTTCCTTAGACCTGGCATATTGCCGTCCTGCTAGCTTTAAGAACACAAAACTACTGCCATTCGTTACCAACCCATATAACGGCAGTGGTGAGTCTGGTGCTGCCATCATATAGTCCAAAATCTGAGGAATTCCTACCTTGAGTGAAAACTCTGCTCGTTTCGACTCAATCACCAACACCCAAAGCTGATCCTTGAGCACCAAAACATCGAGTCGTCCTTTCAATGTGAACGAATCCGTTGTAGCGGTGATTTCTACGGCTTTCTCGGTGGTGACGTAAAACGGCGGTAAAAAGAACCCCGCCAGGTCGAGTAGAGGGGCAACGATCGCCAGCTTCACCGTGTTCTCTAACAGCGATCGCCGCTCTAAGTTGGCATAAGCTGCTTCTACCCGTGCCAATCGCTCCTGTTCTGCTGGACTGAGTTCGGGTAATTCTCCCTGCCATTCTGAAAAGAAAGCGCGATCGGCAACCTCCTGAAGCCCAAATTGTTGCTCCAGACCATACAAAGTCAATTGCTCAATCGGTAATGTCTGCACGATCGCATCACCTCCTGATCGTTATTGTCGCATTTCTACGAATTGCAATTTTCAAACGTGAAATGTGACTGCAAATGATAGCTTGATTGTCTTCTCAGGCATTTGGGTTTAGCTTCGTAGAGGACTGGATTGAGGGAAGACTTGGTGGTTACATCTGCGCCGACTCGCGCTTGGGCAAAGACGTTTGAACAACCTGTTAGCGAGTTTCCACTGACGCCGCTTACGGTCATTGAGGGGAACATTCCAGCCGGACTACAGGGGACGCTGTATCAGAACGGCCCCGGTCGGCTGGAGCGGGGTGGCGATCGCATGGGGCACTGGTTCGATGGCGATGGGGCCGTGCTAGCGGTGCATTTTGCTGAAGGGAGTGCGCGGGCAACCTATCGCTATGTGCAAACGGCGGGCTACCAAGCGGAATCCGAAGCGGGGCGTCTCATTTTTGGGAATTATGGCACGGTTCCCGCTGGTGCTTTTTGGCAGCGCTTTGGCAAATCACCCAAGAACGTGGCAAACACATCAGTGATGCGATTGGGCGATCGCCTCCTTACCCTGTGGGAAGCGGGGGAACCCTACGGGCTGGATTTGGAAACCCTAGAAACCTTGGGGACAGCGCCTTTAGACAAACTGGAGGGTTTACCCTATTCCGCTCATCCCAAGCGTGATCCGCAATCTGGTGAGATTTATAACTTTGGCGTCACCTTTGGAGCCAGCGCAACGTTGCAGGTGTATCGGAGCGATCGCCATGGCAAACTCCTCCGTCGCACTCGTATACCGCTTCCTGGAACGCCGCTGATTCACGATTTTGTGCTGGCGGGGCGCTATCTCGTTTTCCTGATTCCTCCTGTGCGCATTTCGACCTTGCCGCTGTTGCTCAACCTCAAAAGTGCCAGCGATGCGATGTCTTGGTTACCCCAGGAGGGAACCCAAATTCTAGTGCTGGATCGGGAAACCCTAGAGTTGGTTGGTCAGAGCGCCGCCGATCCCTGGTATCAATGGCATTTTGGCAATGGTATGCAGGATGCGGATGGCAATCTGAACGTGACGATGGTGATGTATCCCGACTTCGGCACGAACCAATATCTCAAGGAAGTGCCCACGGGGCAGGTGCAGACGATCGCCAAGGGGACGCTGTGGCAAGTCCGCATTGCGCCGCAATCTGGAAAGGTCGTGGACATGCAGCAGTTGGTCGATCGCGCCTGTGAATTTCCGACCGTGGCGGCAACGGATGTCGGGGTGACGCAGCACTCCACCTATCTGACTGTGCATCAACCAGGCCAGCTAGAAACGGGCGAACTATTTGAGGCGATCGCCCACTTCCACCACCCTACCGGGACGTTAGCGATCGCCGACTGTGGCTCTTCGCGCTATCCTTCAGAGCCGCTATTTGTGCCCTTTCCCGACAACCCAGATAACGGCTGGATCCTCACTGTTGTTTTCGATGGGGTGAATGATCGAAGCGAGGTATGGATTTATGAGCGCGACCATTTGGCGGCTGCACCCTGCTGTCGGCTGGCACTGCCCAACCCGGTTGCCCTTGGCTTCCATGGCACCTGGAGCGCGGCCTGAGACGAGCCAATGCAAATTCCCTTGAGAGTTATATCAAATCCGATTAAATAGCTATAAAACCCAACTATCGTTTGTGGCCGCTGCATTGCAACGGCCACAAACGATAGTTGGGTTCTTCAACCGGATTTGATATTAGAACAAGGCGTTTGCTATGTGACGAAACAGGTCATTCTGTCTGAGCTAGACTGACAAAAGTTTGCAAGGATCCATTCATGACACCAGTGCTTGCTAAAGCAGAGCCAAAGCTTTTGGCACTCGACTTCGATGGCGTGCTATGCGATGGCATGGCAGAGTATTTTGAAACGGCATGGCGCGCCTATTGCCATATTTGGCAGCCTGACGATACCGCATTGCCGACGGAGTTAAAGGGCAGCTTTGCGCGGCTACGTCCGCTGGTGGAAACGGGCTGGGAAATGCCTCTGGTGATGCGATCGCTCGTCCTTGGTATTCCTGAAGCGGAGGCGATGGCAGACTGGGGTGCGATGATTCAACATTTAGTGGAAAAAGAGAACCTGAACCCCGCAGAGCTGGGGGAAGCCATCGATGGAACGCGCGATCGCTGGATTGCCAGCGACCCAGAAAGCTGGTTGGCGCTCCAACGATTTTACCCAGGGGTGATCGATCGCCTCGCCGAAATTTTGCAAACGGATATCGTCACCTTCATCGTCAGCACCAAGGAAGGGCGCTTTATCCGTCAATTGCTGCACCAGGCTGGGGTTGAGGTTCCCGCCGAGAAAGTGATTGGTAAAGAAATCAAACAACCCAAGTCCCAAACCCTACGCGACTTGCGCGATCGCCACCTTTCTGGCCCAGATGACCCCATTTGGTTTGTGGAAGACCGGCTCAAAACGCTGCAAAAAGTGAAGCAGGAAGCTGACTTAACGACGGTGCAATTGTTTTTGGCCAATTGGGGCTACAACATGTCGCGCGATCGCCAATCTATCCGCGAAGACAACCGCATTCAAATCCTCTCGCTCAATCAGTTTGCTCAACCCTTTTCCCAATGGTTGTCTTAATGGAACGGCTGGTCCTATCAAATCTGGTTGGATAGCCATGAAACCCAACGAGTATTTGCGCCCACTGCTAGCCAGCGGGCGCAAACACTCCTTGGGTTCTTCAGCCAGATTTTAGACTATGCTTTCGCTTTGGCTTCTAGATTTTCGAGCCGACTGCGAAGGTTCTGATTGTCCTTCTTCAGTTGTTCGAGCTCTTCCTGGAGCTTCTTCACTGCTTGGTTCTCACCCGCTTTGGTGTAGACCCGCCGGATCGCTTCTTCGGCAATCCGGCGAACACGACCATCGGGGGTGCGATCGCTCAGGCTCTGCAAAATGCTAACAGCTCGTGTGGTTTCCATGTTCCCCAACGCTTGCACAACGGCAACTTGCGTCAGGAAGAAGGTTTCGTCAGACAGATCCCGCAGGCGATCGAGCAACCGATCAAGGTTGTGAGGATTTTGTCCGCTGGCGATCGCACCCAGCGCACGGATAGCATTCAACCGCAGCGCTTGCGGTACCTCGGTGGCTGTGTATTTGAGAATCAAGTCGAGGGCGGCTTCAGAGGTCTTGAACTGGCTGAGTCCGGCGATCGCCCCACTGCGCACGGCTTCATTCCAACCGACCCGTTCTTCCAATACCGACTTCAGCAACTTTAGGACCTTGTCTTCCTTGGATTTGCCATCAATGGGGGTTGTGACAACGCTAGCCAGGGCTTTTATGGCAGCCGCTTCGGTGTAGTAGCTGGGGTCTCCTTTCTCTGCCAAAGTTTTCAGCGCCTTGTAGCTGGCAGCGGTTTTCAGTTTTCCTAACGCTCCAACCACCGCTCGTCGAACTCGGGCATTATCGTCCTTTAGCGCTTTTAGCAATGCGTCAACGGCCTGATCGAGCTTGATGCTTCCCAGTTGCTCGGCCACTTCCACGCGTACGCCCCAGAAGGGATCGTCCGTGAGTGCCGTCGCAAGAGATTTCACCGCTTCCAAGTTGCCTTTTTTAGCGAGGGCGATCGCCCCGTAGATCCGTGAGACCGGATCCGGGTCATGGGAGAGTTGAGCCTTCAGCTCAGCCACGGGATACTCCAGCGTCACCGTTTTCAGAATGTGATTGTCCTGGTCAAAGCTGACGAACTGCGGCTTTTGCGGCAGCGGGAAGTAGAAGGTTTGCTCCTTCTCATGTACTCGCACCGTGAAGGTTTGGATCGTTGGCTCTGCGGTTTTACTCTTTTTCGCAGACTCCACAAAACCAAAGCCAATGGGAATCTTCAGGTCATATAAGCCGCTGTTTAGACCCGTTTCTCCATCCTTCGCCTGGGTTTGCGTCACCGTCACTTTCGCCAGCTTGCTGTCGTTATCCCAGGCATAGGCCACCTTGTAGTCGGGATGTCCACCCCGAAACACATATTGGTCAAACAGGAAATGCAGATTACGGCCTGTGGACTTTTCGATCGCCCGCAACAGATCGACCGTCTCCACCGTTTGGTGGGCATTGTCATTGACGAAGGTGTGAATCGCTTTGAAGAACAGCTCATCCCCCAGTTCTGCCCGCATCATGTGATAAACACAGGCTCCCTTCTCATACAGATGCCCATCATAAAGTTCGATCGCCTCCCGATACACATGGGTCACAATCGGGCGGCGATAGCGCGAACTGTCTTCGTCGATATAGCTGCGGGCTTCATTGAGGCGATAGTAGGCCGCATCTGCCGCCCCATATTCATGATTGGTCCACAGCACCTCGGAATAGGTCGCCATCCCTTCTTTGATCCAGGCATGGGACCAGTGCTTCACCACTACGAGATCGCCAAACCACTGGTGCGCTAGTTCATGGGCAACCAGGCTCTCGGTGCGCTGGTTATCGATTGCCGCCCGTTCGTCCAGCAAACAGCGATCGGTGAGCAACGTGGTCGAGGTATTCTCCATGCCACCGAAGATGAAGTCATCAACGCACACCTGGGCGTACTTGGGATAGGGGTAAGCGTAGCCAAAGGTTTGACTGAAAAACTCAATCATCTGCGGCGTTTTGCCCATACTGCGCTTGGCATCCGCCTCATAACCCTTTTCTACGTAGTAGGTCACAGGGATGTCGTTCCAGGTATCGCGCAGTTCCGCGAAATCGCCCACGGCAAGCGTCATCAAGTAGGTGGGATGCACCTGCTTTTGCTGCCAGTGATAGATCTTGTCGTCCCCATCTTCTACGGTCTCAGCCAGCTCGCCGTTGGAAATAGCCATGTAGCGTTTGGGCACGCGCACCCGAATCTCGGAGGTGGCGAGTTGTCCCGGATAGTCGAAGCACGGAAACCAAAAGCGGGAGTCTTCATCTTCTCCCTGGGTCCATACTTGCACCGGCTTTTTGGGAGCAGGGTCGGTGGGATGGATGAAGTAGATGCCCCGTCGAGGCTGCTCGTTTTGGTAGGCGATCGCCACTTCCACTGGCTTCCCGGCCTTCGTTGGCTGTTTCAGATGGATGGTCAGAACTTCCCCATCGTAATCAAAGGTCTGCTTTGTTCTGCCGATGGTGATTTGCTGGATCGAAAGATCTACGGCATCCAACGTGAGCTTGTCGATGCCGTCCCGGATGGGCTTGAGGCGAATCCTACAGGTGCCGCTGTAGGCATTGTTGGGGATATCTAGAGCTAAATCCAGCGCGATATGTTCGACTTGACCAGGGCGATCGGGGTTGTAGTGGGGCTTGGCTCCCGGCAGCTCGAATCGACGCGTATGGCTATCATCCAACATCTGATTCAACGTTTGGAGGAGAGAAAACTGAGACTGCGACATCAACTCACTACCTTATTCTTGCAACGATTAGCAGCACAGAGCAGGCGGACATACCGACAGCAAATAGTCCCGTCAATCCTCACACGAGAATGATCCAAACCTGCTTCAAAATAGCCAAGAACTCCATGCCAACATCCTGGAGTCCTGCTGGGCTATTCGCGTTCCTCTAAGCGTAGCGTGAGGATCCCTGTCCCGGACAAGGAAATTCGGTATCGCTGATTGAGGGGATGATTTTTTTGAGGAAGGTATGCAATACGCACACCTTCTCAAAAAAATCATCCTTGGATTCTGCAACCCCGGAAATTCAACGGGGCGATGCCTGGAGGCAGAAATTGTGTCAGCAAACCACGAATTGTGAGCAGCCGCCCGTCCCACTCTTGCCAATACTTGCTTGGAATCATCCCGGTGATTTAACCCCACGAACTCCGACCAAATGGAGTCGAGACCATTACACTAGCTCTCAAGACCCTTTCAGGAGATACGACATGAGACCCCAACCTATCCCTCCCGGCCCTGGACAAGAATCCGTTTGGGATTATCCCCGCCCCGCCAAGCTAGACGATACTGACAAACATATCCAAATCATCTTCAATGGTGAAATTGTTGCCGACACCCATCGGGCAAAGCGTGTTCTAGAAACCAGCCACCCGCCGACTTACTACATCCCGCCAGAGGACGTGAAGCAAGAATATTTGACGCCAACCCAACGCGCCAGTGTGTGTGAGTGGAAAGGGCAAGCCCGCTACTATACGCTGTCTGTAGGCGATCGCCAGGCTCCCGATGCGGTTTGGCATTACCCCAATCCCACCCCGACCTTTGCCAGCATGGAAAATTACTATGCCTTCTATCCTGACCTGATGGATGAATGCCGGGTCAATGGAGAAAAAGCAATTCCCCAACCGGGAAAATTCTACGGCGGTTGGATTACGAAGGATGTCGTTGGCCCATTTAAGGGCGAACCCGGTACGTGGGGGTGGTGAAAAGCATTCAGCTTAGGCAAGCATTCAGAACGCAGATGAACGCGGATAGTGCGGAGGCATAGAGCGGTTTTTGCTCTGTGCCTTTGTGTCTTTGTGGTTCAATCTCTATCAGGTTCTACGCTTTCACGATTGCTGATCAAGCCATTTCAAGGCTGCCGCTACGGTCGAAACGCGATCGCCCTCGGGTAACGCTGGGCGTTCGATTATGACGACTGGAATCTCGTGTTGCCGCGCCGCCGCCAACTTTGTGCAGGTTGCAGTTCCGCCACTGTTCTTGGTAACAAGTGCCTGGATATGGTAGCGCTGAAGCAAGTCAAGTTCATGGGTCAGGGTGAACGGCGGGCGATCGCACAGGACTTCTCCGGGAGGCAATGGCAATTCGGGTGGTGGTGGCTCTAGCATTCGCATCAGAAACCACTGGTCCTTCAAAGCAGAAAAACTGGCGAGGGATTGTCGCCCTGTTGTCAGAAAGATTCGCTGCGCCAAGCCGGGGAGTCTCGCTGCGGCTGCCGCCAGGTCAGGTACCACCAGCCAGCGATCGCCCATCTGCGGTTCCCAGGGAGGGCGCACTAGCATCAGGAGAGGAATCTGGCATTGGTCGGTGGCGATCGCCGCCTGATGCGAAATCTGCGCGGCAAACGGGTGGGTCGCATCCACCACGGCATTAATCCGTTCAGCCTTGAGAAAATTCACGAATCCGTCGACACCTCCAAAGTGCCCTTGCCGCAGAATGGCGGGAATGGTCAGCGGTTGGCGGGTACGCCCTGCTAGGGAGACAATTCCTATCCAACGGTCTGTGGGCAATGCCTGTGCCAGTGCGGTTGCTTCAGTCGTTCCACCCAAAATGAGAAGCCGCTGCATAAGTAAAGAACATGTAAGCAATGAAGTTTGGACTTACGTATTTTGTTGATTTTGTGGCCGCGTCGCGGCCACAAAATCAACGAATTGACTTAAGATTACGCAAGTTTTGCGTAAGTCCTGGAAGTGATTATCAGTAACGTTCAAGGAATTGGCTGAAAACGTCTCACAAAGCCGTATTTAGCTATAGCTCCTAGAACAGCTTCAGCGCACAAGACTGGAGAATTGTTGAAAAATATTGCGGTGACTCGAGAATGATGTTACATTTCTTTACAGGGATTTGAAAGGGCAATCGCGGCTTCTTATGAAATCTGATCTAGACGGATTCAGTTTCAACTCAGTCGAGGCATGCCGTCTGACCCAGTTTGAATTCTCCTTCCAACACAGCAAGTGAGACCAGCCGCAGAGATGGGGCTGGTTTTTATTTCAATCATCCATTCACATGGGTGATTGGACACCATCAGCCGAATGATAAATTCTGTCGATCCAAAGTGAAATCTCTAATTGAGTCACTTACTCCCCCTGCAAGCGTGATACCTTAGTTTATGGTGGATCGCCTGAGCCTACTAACTAAGTAGCCGGGTCGTTTTGCGTTTCTGTGCAACGGTGTCTCTGTCAATCGGTCGTTGCTTGGCATCATCGCACTGCTAGCGGGGCTATCTCTTTTGGGTTAGCAGAGTAGCTATCTTACGCAAATCTGTCTGAACCAACGTCTGGAGGAATCTTTTTCTATGTCTGTTCGACTCTATATTGGCAATTTGCCGAAGGAACTGGAGCGCCAGGAGCTAGCTGCCGTCTTTGAAGAATATGGCGATGCGGTGACAACCAAGGTCATTACTGATCGCAAAACTGGCAAATGCCGTGGGTTTGGTTTTGTCACGGTAAAAAGCGATGAAGAAGCCGACCAAATCATTGAGAAATTCAACGGCTATGTCCTCAAGGAAAGCCCGCTGAAAATTGAAAAGGCTAACCCCCGCGCCAAGGGCGAAGGGGAAGGCAATGAGGCTAGCAGCAACACTCCTAGCAACAGTCGGCGCAAAGGCAAAGCTAAGAAGTCTGGTGGAGACAACGAAGCCGTACAGCCTGACCCCCGCTGGGCGCAAGAGCTCGAAAAGCTCAAAGAATTGCTGGCAGCACAAACGACAAATTCGTAGCAGTTGCTTAAGCTCTATTTTTGAAAAAACGTTTCAGGTTGCATAAGCCAGGCTGATTACTGCCCTACCCTACTCAACGGTCAGGGTTAGGGAAGCCGAAGCTTATGGAGCAAAATTTGAAATAATGCGAAAGCAGGTTTGGCAAAGGCCATGCCTGCTTTTTTTAGCACCGCTTCCAAAATGTAGGCGATCGCACATGCAGACCACCCTATGCAGATGTCTCAGCAGGAGCAGCGGCTGCGGTGCTGGCATCGCTTTCACGGGCTGTGGGTAAAGTTGGCTCAGCCGGAGAGGAAATGCGATCGCAGGCCACGAGCGACCGCTCTACGCTGGCATTGGGTTCCAGAAAAGAAAACAAATGCCGAAAGCGGATGCGCCCCTGAAGATCAATCAAAAACTGCGCCGGGAGTGGGGCACCCAATGCCTGACCCACTCGATAGAGCCGAAAGATGCGGCAGGTAGGGTCACTCAGCACAGGCAGCTTAAGGTTTAGATCCTGTACAACCGTCTTTGTCTGTTGTGGGTCGGTACTGACAATGAGCATAACTTCTACCCCGCGTTGGGAAAACTGCTCATACTGCTCGTTCAGCGCCACGATATGTGGATAGCAAAGGGGACAGTAAACCTTCTCAGCAAATATTCGTGAGAAGCACAGCAGAACGGGCTGCTTCTCTCCGGGAGGGGCAGACGGGCGGGTACCAACATAATTGAGCAACTTTACTCTTTCGCCACTGGTAACGTTCAACAGCTCAAAGGGAGGCGCGAGCGTGCCAATACCGAAGGAGTTGGTTGCAGGGAGAGGTAAGAGATTTCCAAAAAATCGCTTGCTGAGTACCTTACGGATGGTAGCGAGGGAAGGCATGGGCTTTTACAGAAACTTTGCTCTTACAAGAAGTCTAACGACATCTACCCCAAAGCTAAAGAGCTCGGGACTGACGCAAACCGCCTGTAATCCTGGCTAAATTGGCTGCTGTGAGTGCGATGCGCTTCTAGTGGCAGCAAACGGATCAATTCCATTCTTCAAATAGCATTGGGGAAATAGTGGCGCATGATCGCTTCATAGGCTTCGTTGACCCGCTGAGCACGCTCTTTGCTACCCCCTGTGTCGGGATGAGCAGTCTTCATCGCAAGGCGATAGGCTTGCTTGAGAGATTCCAGAGAGATGGGGGTAAAGGGGCCAATGTTGAGGATGGTGAGGTAGTCGCTGAGAGAATTGCTGGGAGGGCGTTGAGCATTGCTCTGCTGATAAGTCCTCTGGGAGTGGTGCTGATTGTGCTGTTGCGATTGGTAGCCTGCGCGGGCTTGCTGTGCCCGTTGTACCACCTGTTGCAGTGCCGCGATCGCCTCTGGCTCCCACCCAAACAGCTTGAACACTTCGGCAAACCGACTCACCTTCTGGCTGAGCCGTTGTAATTCCTTTAGCCAGGAATATTGAGGATGGGTTGCCATTTGCCACAGTGCCTCAAAGGCAGAGTAGCCACCAATTTTGTAGATGTAGTAGCGATCGCCGGTGCGAGGATCGACATGGCAACCAAACTGGTGCAACACATCCGCCCCGCTAAAGCCAATGCCATCCTCCCCATGAATCAAGGTGTAGAGCATAGCCAGGGAGGAATGGAGCTGTCGCGCCCAATCGAGTTCGCAGAGTGCAATCCAGTCGGGGGTATCACACAGAGGCATTTCAGCATTGGTTTCACGATGGCTGGCGCTGTATTGCTCATAATCGCCCACTGTGCCCCAGGTTTCTTGGATACGCTGCCGCCATTCTGCCTCGGTTGCGGGAATCGTCGCCTCGTCTCCGGTTTCAAACCCGCCATTTTCTTCAAAACTGTTCTCCAAGCGGGTCGCAAGCTGATCAATTTGGCGTTGTAACCCATCCATTCGCTGCTCGAGTTGCTGGGCGATCGTCCCCAGTTGGCCCATCACCAGTTGCGTTTGCGCGTCCAATAAACTGCGCAGCGATCGCGCATCCACCCCACTCCCGGATGCCTCTGTCGAAGTCGTGTACCCCTGACCCTTTCCTAGCCGCTCCTCGATCGATCGCTGGTTTTCGGTCAATTGGCTTAGACTTTCGGTCAATGTCTGAAGTTGACGCGCCATCTGCTGGACAGCATCTCGCTCAATGGGCAGGTTCAGTTCTCCTAGGGGCGGCGGTGCTTTGCGGGTATAGAGATAGCGATCGCCCACCTGGGGCTGAAAGATCAGTACATCCGCCTCGATGTCTGGTTGTCCCAGGTTGAAGACCAGCGTTAGCTTTCCGGGCTGATAACTGACATTGCCGGTCTGCCAGTCATCAATGAGTGCCCGACAAAATAACCGCAGCGGAAAATCCGACGGTTGCTTCAGTAGCTTTACTCTGCCATCGATGAAATGAAGAAATTTTTGGGCAATGTCGGCGATCGCCTCCGCTGCCGTCTCTGCCTTGACGGTGTAGTTGACTTTGGATGGCTTAAACGTTTTTGCCATAGAGGGTGCAGAGTGTGAGGCAACCAGTCAGAATCGCGCCATCAATGCGGCGATCGGCAAACCCATCCTAAACGCATTGCAAGAAACCCGTTGTGCCAAATCTGCAACAGCTGCAAGGGATCAATCATTCTGCTCAGCAAACCACAAAACGAACGGTTATTAGACAACATTTAGAACATCGTTGAGACGCTGGATTTTTCGGGCCTTGTGTCGGCCAAGCAGCGCTTTTAAGGTCTCATCACGCAAACTTTTAGATTGGAAAAGGAAAGACCAGGTTTCACGTTTGGATAGCGACGCTTCTAAAACAAGATTTGGGTTGCATGCAACCCAAACCCCTTAGGCTGTCGGTGGATTTTCATCATCGGCAGGCTCAATCACCGTCTCGTCAGGGCTATCCATCTCTTCCTTAAATCCACGGAGGGTTTTTCCCAAAGCACTTCCCAACTCTGGAATACGCTTAGGGCCAAAAATTAAAACAGCGACCCCAAGAATGACGAGAATCTCGGGCCAACCCAAACCAAATGGCATGGCTTCCTCCTATTGCATGTCTGTACTCACTATACGGTGCTTTGAGAGCGCACAATATCCCTTCCCCTGTTGCGGGTTTGGCAGGGAGGATTACTGAGGCAACCCGGTCAGCGCCTCTTCAACCTGGCGATAGCGTTTGATTAATTCAGGCTCGGTGATTTTTTGGAGCCAGGCGGAGAAATTAGGGCTGGCGGCGATCGCCTCGTGGACTTTGATGCGAAACCCACTCTTTGGCATGGCATCCGGCTCTAACCCTGACATGCCTGCGATCAACGTAACCCCTAAGCTGTAGAGATCGGAGGATGTGACGGCTCGCCGTCCCATTTGCTCCGGTGGAATAAAGCCATCGGTACCCACCATGCTGAAGGTGGTGCCATCACTGGGAGCCAAGGACTTGACGGAACCAAAATCGACCAAACCGACCTCAGATGTGAGGGTCGCTACATCAGCAGAGAGCAAAATATTGCTTGGCTTGATGTCGCGATGGATGATGGGAGGTGTGCGGCCATGTAGATATTGCAAAATTTTCAGCACATCATGAGCAATTTGCCTGGCTTCTGGCTCAGTCAGCAAGCGCTGTTCGGCCATGTAATCTTGCAAAGACTTGCCCGACACATAACTCTGAATCAGCACCAACGCTTTACCATCCCTGGGTAAGCTGATCTCAAAGTAGCCAAGGTACTGGGGCGTTGCCGGATGATCGATTGTCCGCAGGATGTCTACTTCGCGCTTAAAGAGCTTGAGGTCATCAGAAGCCAAATTCTCGTCGATGAACAAGACTTTGAGGATGACAGGCTTGTTGGTCATCAAATCCCGAGCCAGCAACGTCCAACGTCCTGCCTTTTTACCCAATTGTCCTTCAACTTCGTAGCGATCGCCCAGTATTTGACCTGACATAATAATTTTTGTATTGACTGGATAGTTCAGGCTAGCGCTCTAGCAAACACTCCCATGACTCAGAGCGCTTGCAGCCGCATTGGTAAGGTCATGCTTCCATCCTAGAGCCAACCCCCTTGGCTCTAGACTTCATCTCATTTATTTTTATATCTCGATCGCCCATTTCCGGCGTAGGTCTTCTTCGATTTCTGCTCTCCACTCTCATCATCTCCTCTGGGCATTGCCCTGTCAGATTCTATTGAGTCGTTATGACAACATGACGACAAACAAAAGAATCTCGACATCAATCCCTATACCCTATCCGATAATTTAGGATTTGCCGAAGGAAAAGTAGCCGACAAAATGATGTTCGTTAGAAGCTCCCTACTACCGAACTATCTAGTTTTGTAAAAGTCTCATCGAATGGGTAATACCTGGTTCTAGCTATATTAGATAGCGCCTGGTCTCCCTGTCAAAAGTGTTGCTGGCCAAGGGCTCGACTCGAGCAGAGCTAACAGAGTCTCTGTAGAACGAACAGTACCGTTCTTCAGTCTATGCTGCAAGAATGCGGCATTGCCGAATCCAAATCCAAAGATAATTTTTTTGGGAAGGGGCGTACCGCGCACCTTCTTCTCAGAAAAATCATCTCCTCAATCAACAATGCCATCGGTATTTTAGTCAGAACCTATGCAAAACTTGCGTAATCCTAAGTAAATTTGTTGATTTTGTGGCCGCGACGCGGCCACAAAATCAACAAAACTTGTAAGTCCAGTTAGTCCTAGCTGGAGGGAATCAGACGTTTGCGAAGAGATTGCGATCGCCGTTCAGCCACTTTATTCTTGGGATCAATTTTCAGAGCGTCTTCATAGGCTTCGACCGCCTGCGCAATCAGCTGTTTCTTCTCGTAGGCAAATCCCAGGTTGTTGAGAGCTGTAACATAGTCGGGCACCTGAGCAATCGCCTCTTTGTAGGAACGAATCGCTAGGTCATATTGCTCTTGAGCCGCATAGGCATAACCAATCCCATTGTGCAGCAGCGCAATATTCTCGTTCCCCTCTAAATCTTTGGATTTGAGTGCTTTCTGGAATTCGGCGATCGACTGGGTATACAGCCGTTTGTCCAGGAATAGTGTGCCGAGTTCGTAGTGCTCCTGAGCTGTACCTTTTTCTTTCTTTAGCTTGTTCTGGAGTTTGCTCAGGCGCGTTTCCACACGGCGCGTGCGTAGTACCTGCCGGATCAAGAACACGGCTACTACCGATAGCAGCCCAACCAGCAGCCCAAGATAGAGAATCGGAAACTTTCCATCACTCATAGTGCCCAACCCGGATACTCAACCTCGAATATCAATGCGACATAATCCTTTTTCAGCCTACACTACAACTCGATCGCCCGAGTTTCTTATCGCCAGATTTTGATTATGGCAAGGGCGGCTCTCCTGTACTGATACTTGTAGCAATCTGAAATTAGCTCTGAAAAGTGGGGCGGGTGCAGCCCGCCCCACTTTTCAGAGCTAATTTCGCCAATCATTTGAGATCGCTATATGTGCTGAGTTCTCATAGAATTGGGATAACGTATTACGAAGGTATTACGGTCAGCGAGCATGAAAAAGGGCACCCCTACAGATGCCCAACAGCAAGATAAAACGAAGGAGGAAGGGCGATCGCCCTGGCGCCTATCAAGAACAACAACGAGCAGGAATGGATTCACCTAGTTGTGCAACTCAATCCAGATAGGTAGGGCGATCGTAGTTATACCCTTCCACAAAGAAATTTTATGAACCCCTAATCACGATTCAGGGCAATCAGTAGGCGCAGGATGAAGATGAACAGGTTGATATACGTGAGATACATCGACAAGGCGGCGGGCAAATACTGCTCATCACGATAGACCCGGGGCAGGATGTAGAAATCGACCACCGCAGCACCAACAAACAGCAGCACACCTGCACCCGAGATGGCAAGCTCCAGCAAGGGGTTTGCGCCCATGCCGAAGAAAACGCCAAAGATGAGTTGCCCCACCATTGCTACTAGGAGCGCAATGATTCCTAGGCGGATGGTCTTCGTCAAGGCCATACCATCTTCATCGGAGAGGTTAGAGCCAATCTGCCGTGCGGCAACAAATGTCACGCCGCAACCGAGCGCCGCAATCCCCAGACTAGAGATACCAACCGTACCAATGGCGTAAAGAACCAAGCCGCTCAGGGTATAGCCTGACAACAGACTATAGGTAGCGAGCAAGGGTAGAGCCGTGCCGTTGTTCCCTTTTACTGCAATGCCACGGGCAACAAAGAACAGCGCCAATTCTGCGATCAACGCGACCCAAAAGGTCGTCATGAAGATTTCTGGCCGTGTTTGGAGGACGTTCAACCCTGCGTAAGTTCCAACAGCGGTCAAAATCAGCCCACCACCTACGTAGGGCAGAGCATTCTTAATCACGTTTGGCCCGACGAGGGCTTGATCTTTTGCCTCGCGAATGGCCTGACGGAAGTTACTTGTGTTACTCATGCAATGATTCTCCGGTTATCTATCCTGAATCTTATCTATCTTGAGCCAGTGGGGCATCTTCCCTAAATGACATTGTGATGGACATTATCGTGTGATGACATTATCTAAATCTAAATAAAGTCCACATTTGGTCGCAAATACTTCGATCTCTAGCAAAGTGGGTGAATCGTATATATCGCCTATCGAGTATCTCTCCAAAACTCAGCCTAATCTCTCGCATACTGTTTTTCAGCGAAACGTGAAAAACAATGAAGTTGTGTTTAGGAACTGTCATTTCTGGGAGCACACTACAGAAACCCTGAGCTGACAAGCCCCACTACAGACTCGAAGCTCATCTTTATTCTAGAAGATCAATTCAGCTACAAAACCCCTCAAACCCTTGCCAACGAAGCTCGCAAGAAGATCCCCGCTCACTAGGGGCGGGATGGGTGAGTAATCCTACCATACGTGTTTACGCTGAGGCGGTGAGGGGGCAGCCCCCCGATTACCGTGAAATAACTATGGCTGTGAATTCCTCCTAAACCAGAGAATTAGTCTAAATTAACCCCAGGACTCTTCACGATGACGGCTAATTCTTCCTCGCTCCGCTCTCGCAGTATGGAATTGTTGATGCTGTACCAACGAGATCGGTCAATCAAACTTCGTAATCAGCTTGTGCAATTGAACATGGGTTTGGTACGAAAGATCGCTCATCGAATCAGCCACCAGTGTGTCGAGCCATACGAAGACTTGGAACAGATTGGCTATCTTGGCTTAATCAATGCCATTGAGCGCTTTAAACCTGACCAAGGCTGTGCGTTTAGCTCGTTCGCGGTGCCCTATATTCGAGGTGAGATTTTACACTTTTTGCGCGATCGCGGGAGTGCGGTCAAAGTTCCCCGTCGCTGGCAAGACTTACAAAAGGAAGGGCAGCGGGCACGCATGCGGCTCACCCGCGAGATGGGTTGCCCACCCAACGAACAGCAGGTCGCTGAAGCGTTGGGTATCTCCCTGACAGAGTGGTCGGAAGTCAGTATTGCCATCAAGAATCGGTTGCCCCTGAGCCTTGATGCAACGGTACAACAGACCGACTCCAGTATTACCCTAGGCGAAACACTCCCTGACCCCAAATATTTCATCAATCAACATCTCGAAGAAGATCGGCAGCAACTTCAGCGGGCGATGAGCCAGCTCGAAGACAAACTGCGCACCGCCGTTGAGTTTGTTTACTACAGCGGTTTATCGCGCAAGGAAGTTGCTGAACGGATTGGCGTTAGTCCCATGACCGTAACGCGCCGAATCCATCGAGGGTTGGATCAGATGATCACCTTCCTGCAAGTCCAGCCGGTGCCTACGGATAACTAAGGATCATGGATTTAACGAAGACAAGCTTTCTTTTTTGGGAAGCGCAGCTAAGCTATGCTTCCCAAAAGGTCAGTTTTGGATGGGCTTGAATCCACAGTCCTCAAGCGATCGCACTCCTTTTCACTCACACTTTTAACTTAGATTTTTAGCTCAGACGCGCATTGCACTCTAGGATGAGTCGCTGATTGGCGATCGCATAGGGTTGGATTTCTAATGCCCGTCGAAAGGCCTGAATAGCCGCGACATAGTTGCCTAATGCCGCATAGCACAAGCCTTTGCCGTGAATTGCACCGAAATGAATTGGATTCAACGCTTCGACCCGTTCGCAATCCGCCAAGGACTTGCGATAGTTCTGCTGGACAAAATACAGCACCGCTCGACGATTCCAGGCTTCAGCAAAGTCCGGTTGATCGTTAATGAGCTGGTTGAGTAGGGTCTCTGCTTCCTGAAACTTTTCTGATTCCATCAACATCTGACTACGTTCCAGGATTTCCAAACCGTAAATGCCCTTTTGGGTAAACCAGATACGCCACAGCTCGCGAGTTGACTGCTCCCGTACGGTTTGGTCTGGGTTCTTCAAGTCTTCGAGCAAGGCTTGAATATCAGGGTCTTGCATCAGTTGCCAGCGGTTAGGTGGGTTGCAGAGTTGATCAGAATCTCAGATATCAGCGTCATCAAATATCGGTGTCACAAGGCTCGTTCAGATAAGCCATTGACTGCCACTATAAGGTTGCCACTCTCCTCATGCAACATCGAGAGCAGGGATTGAGAGCGTCTTGAATTTTGGTCTTCACTGTAACGAAGAAGTTGACCTATGGATAGCCCTGAGAATGGTAGAAGATTGGCTGTTCTATCAAATCCAGTTGAAGAGCCCAACTATCATTTGTGGCTGCTGCAAAGCAGCCACAAATGATAGTTGGGCTCTTCGGCTATTTAACCGGATCTGATATTAGATCGATGGGGAAGAGCTGGCTGTATCGAGGATGGGTACCAGTTGCAGGGCATATTCTGCTTCGAAGCAATCTTTCTTGTTGTCCAAACTCCAGAGTTCTAGGGCGCAGTCGTCACCTGGATCGTGGGGAGACAGATGCAGCAAAATTGTTCCTTTCTCTAGGTGTGGAGTCAGTTCGAGTTTGGCGATCGCCCCGCGTTGTCGCCGATCGAGCGCGACCGCCAGACGCAACAGGGGGCTGAGCTGGTCTACAATGCGCCGATAGGTTTTGCTGCTGATATTGCGATAGTTGTCGTGTTTCCGTTTGGGGCAACTTTTGCGGTGATAGCGGGCGATATTGGCGATAGTCTCAATTTCGACCTCGGTAAACCCCAGCAAGTCCGTATTGCGAATCAGGTAGTAGGAATGCTTGTGATGGGAACCGTGGCTGACAAAGTGTCCGCAATTGTGAAGCATGGCCGCTGCCCACAACAATTCCCGTTCCTCGTCGCCATAGTCATGCAAGATCTCCTGGGTTTGGTCAAACAAGCTGAGAGCATGGTGAGCAATGCATTCGGCAGACGAGAGATTGATGCGAAACTTTTGGACGGTTTGCAAAACGCTGCGCTCGCGGATAGAGCTCTGAAACCGCAGCCGATCTTCAATCAGGCCGTGGTGCAGCATCCAATCCACAACCACCCCTTCGCGCAAGGCTCGCTCGCAGACAGAGAGGGTGGGTATCTTCAGAAGTGTCATCGCCTCTTGCAAGATGATGGCTCCAGGCAGAATGATTTCAGCGCGGCGCTCGTTCATGCCAGGGAGGGCGCAGCGATCGCTATACTCCATCTGCCGTAGCTGATCGACGATTTCATGCAAATCTTCCAGGCTAAAGCTGTAGCCATGCAGCGGATCGGGCACAGCACCTGTATGTTCGCGAGCATGGAGAGTTGCTAGGGCCTCAATGGTGCCAGAGGTGCCGACCAGGTGACAGGGTTCATCGGCCTGGAGGTGCGATCGCAAATCGTCTGCGGGGCGCTCCAGCATACCCCGCACATAGGCTTGCAGGTAATTAAACTCTGAGTCTGAAATGGGGTCGGTGGTCACAAACTTAGCACTCAGGCGCACCGCACCCACCTTGGTGCTGCTCAGGAAGCGGGGTTCCCGCCCATCCCCCAAAATCAGCTCGGTGGAGCCACCGCCAATATCTACGATGGCATGGGGTTCGTTATCAAACGCTACGCCAGAGAGTACACCCAGGTAGATGCGTCGAGCTTCTTCTTGGCCAGAAATGAGGTTAATCGTCAGCCCCAGTTCTTCTTCGATTTGCTGCAGGAAGTCGCGCCCATTGGGGGCTTCGCGCACCGCACTGGTAGCAACGGCAACCAAATCATCGACCCGCAGGCTATCGGCCAGTTGTTGGCAGCGGCGTAACGCTTGGGTGGCTCGATCCATTGCCGCTGGGGTTAGGTATCCCGTTTTAGGGTCGCGATCGCCTAAGCGCACGGTGGCCTTTTCCTTTGCTACCACCGTAAAGCTGGGTAGAGCCGGTTTAATGTTGACAACCACCATATGAATCGAGTTGGTGCCCACATCGATCGCGGCTAGGGTGCGATCGTAGCTGATTGTGGGATCTTGCAGCAGGGAAGTTCGACTCTGGTTTGTCATCAAGCTCGTGAATGGCATGGTTAGCTGGGCGATCGCATCAGGGAGTAATATCACTGCCCCAACCGAGGCGATTGTTGCATCGACAAAAAGCCGAGAAGTGATGCAAAAAATCACATCGATTTTAGCCTGCGAAAGGGTTGCCGCAACGTTGATACATTGAAAGTTCATCAACGGTATAGCGCTACGCGCTTAAGTAGAACCAATAATTTTCTGAGAGCCCCGCAGCGCGGGGCTCTCAGAAAATTATTGGTTCTACCCTTAAGGCTGAAGGGGATATATCTAAACCGTCTGCCGCCACAGATGAGGGTGCAGTTCCACCCCCTGCCTATCACCTCCTCAATGGCATACGGATATCTCTAAAATGACTTTTCTGTCACCCTCACACAAGGACGAAAGCCACACCGTACAATAGAATCTATTGATGTAAAGAAGTGTGTAGATTCATGGTCGATCAATTAGTTCGAGCCACCGCCGCCGACAACGGTATCCGTGTTGTGGGCGTCATCACCACTCGCCTCACTGAAGAAGCCCGTCAGCGCCACAATTTGTCTTATGTTGCCACTGCCGCCCTGGGGCGTACGATGGCCTCGGGTTTGCTTTTGGCCTCTAGCATGAAGCGAGAAGGCTCTCGCGTGAACATAAACGTGCGAGGCAATGGCCCTCTGGGCGGTATTTTGGTGGATGCGGGGCTGGATGGTACCGTCCGAGGCTATGTCAACAATCCTTCCGTTGAATTGCTGCCCAACCCCCAGGGCAAGTTGGATGTTGGCGGTGCCGTTGGGCATGAAGGCTTTTTACATGTCGTCCGGGATGTGGGTTACGGCTATCCCTACTCCAGCACAGTGGAGTTAGTTTCGGGCGAAATTGGTATTGATGTTGCGTCTTACCTCGTGACCTCGGAACAAACACCCTCAGCTTTGCTGGTTGGTGTGTTTGTTGAACCGGGGGGAGTAACGGCAGCAGGCGGATTGCTGATCCAGATTTTGCCCAAAGCCGCAAATGATGAGGCGTTGATTGCCACGCTAGAATCTCGGGTGAGCCGACTAACGGGATTTACGCCCCTGCTTCAAGCCGGTAAGTCGCTGCCGCAAATCTTCACAGAACTGTTGGGGGATATGGGTTTGCATGTGTTCCCCGAAACCCAACTCCTGCGTTTCCATTGCGGCTGCACGTTTTCGCGCATGTTAGGGGCGTTGAAAATGCTCGGGGAAGATGAACTCCGCAGCATGATTGAAGAGGATGATGGTGCAGAAGCAACCTGTCACTTCTGCAATGAGGTCTACCAGGCAGATAGCGATCACCTGGAAAAGTTGATTGTAGAGTTGCAGGAAAGCGGAGCCTCTCGCTAAGGGAGGTCAAAGAGAATGGGGGGATGAGGGGCGATCGCTCCTCATCCATTACACGAAATATCCCAGGTCTTCAGGACTTACGCAAAACTTGCGTAATCCTGAGTAATTTCGTTGATTTTGTGGCCGCGTCGCGGCCACAAAATCAACGAAATGCGTAAGTCCAGACCTTGTATCAAATCCGGTTGAAGAACCCGAATATCGTTTGTGCCCGCTGCATTGCAGCGGGCACAAACGATATTCGGGTTTTACGGCGCTTTAACTGGATTTGATATTAGTTCACCGCCATTGAATCTTGAGCATTCGTCTCCTGCTCAGCTTGCACCCATGCATCCTGAGCCATGCTTTTCACCGGAATCTCGATGCGAAACTCTGTACCCTGTCCCGGAGATGAGGTGCATTGCAGGCTACCACCATGCCGCTCCACCACAATTTGGTAGCTAATTGACAACCCCAAACCGGTGCCCTTACCTGCTGGCTTGGTCGTGAAAAAGGGATCGAAGAGACGCGGCATCACCTCTTCTGGAATACCGGGGCCATTGTCCCGAATCACGATCGCAGCACAGGGAACAGCTAATGTTGGAGAAGGCTCCAGGGATGTGGTGATGAAAATTTTGCCCTCTTGAGGGGATTCCTCAGACTGTTCTTGCAAAGAATCGATGGCATTGCTCAGGATATTCATAAAGACCTGATTGAGCTGGCTGGCGTAGCATTCAATCATGGGCAGTTCGCTATAGTCCTTGAGAATCTGAATGCTCTCCTCCCCTGGCGTTTTCGGTTTCAGTCGATATTGCAAAATCAGTAGCGTGCTTTCCAAGCCCTCATGGATGTCCACAGGTTTCATCTCAGCCTCATCCAACCGCGAAAAGTTTCGCAGTGACAAGACCAACTGTCGAATGCGCTCGGCTCCAAGATGCATGGACGAAAGCATTTTGGGAAAGTCACCCAACAGAAACTCCAAATCGATCGCCGCTTCATACTCCTGAATCTCGGAGTCGGGCGTGGCGAGCCGAGCATGGTAGAGATGTAGCAGATGCATCAACTCGTCGGCATACTGCGTGGCATGGGTCAGGTTGCCATGAATGAAATTCACAGGATTGTTGATTTCATGGGCAATACCTGCAACCAACTGCCCCAGGCTCGACATTTTTTCGCTCTGGATGAGGTGAGCCTGAGCTTGCTGAAGTTGGGTCAATGCGGCGTGCAGATCAATTGATTGCTGGCGAGTTTGGTCGAACAGCTCTGCTTGGGACAGTGCAATGCCTAACTCCGTCGCAATTTTTTCGACAAACTCGATTTCGTCAGGCTGCCAGTCTCGGGGTTCGGCACATTGATGGATGCAAAGCAACCCCCACAAGTTGCGGCCAAGCAGGAGCGGAACAACCAGATTGGCGCGGATTTGGAAGCGCGCTAGCACATCCACATGGCAATCTTGCAAGCCAGCCTTGTGAATGTCGGCGATCGCCTGCGCCCGTCCTGCGGCATAGTGACAGGCGTAGTCTTGCCCAAAGCAGTGGTCATGAACTTTGACGGCCAAAATCGAATCAAATCCCGGCTTCACGCATTCCGACACAAATTCGCCATCGTTGTAATCCGACTCCGGATAGAAGCGAAACATCCCAACTCGGTCGGCATCCAAAAGCTGCTGCACTTCGTGGGCGGTGGTTTCAAAAATGTTCTGCAACTCCAGAGACTCGCGAATACGACTGACGATATTGAAGAGTGTCTGTTGCCGGTTTTCAAAGGAATGGTCTTCGGATTCCAGCACAGTTTTGACCCGTTCAAATGTTTCCGGGTCGTGGCAACAGTGCCGGATTTTCTCTAATAAATTTGGATTCATGGCGGATGAGTAGCGCGATCGGGTATTTGACGATGTACAACGGAACCAAGAGCTAGCAACCTCAAAAAAAGCGATCAACATAGAGTGAGCCGCTAACGATTAATCGGCGGAGGAAAGCACTAGCTTTTCTATCACGGCTGACGGTTTACTGATCCGCGCAAATAGCGCAAACTCCAGAATATTTACCGGATAGAGTAAAGGTAGAATGCAGCGGTGAGAGAATTCGAATGCGCGCCATGGAGCTTAACGGTAAGATTGGTCTGATTTGCCAATGGAGTGACTGACAAATCGGTTGACAAAGAACAATCGAATGAGGTGCTAAACCGAAAAAATGTAGACAACTGTGTTGCAGAACGCTTGAGATGAGCGAAGGGTATCAACGAACAGGTCTACCTTTTCAACCCAAAGAGTCAACCCAAAGAAAAACGGATGAAGAGACATGCGGATTTGGAAGAAGAACCCACGACTCAATACAGATTGGCTGGAAAATATTGACTGGAAGATAATGTCAGGTTTTCCGGCAATCTATAGTGCCTTAGTTTAATGCAGTTTCTAATGTTATGGAATCGTGAATACCGAGAAGTGGGTCAGTTTTAGTCCAGCCGGAACCCTCGTCCCTACCTATGAATGTTTCAATCGCTGTGGCTATTGTAACTTTCGAGTCGATCCGGGGCAGGATAGCTGGCTGTCGCTATCGGCGGCAGAGCAGCAGTTACGGACATGGCGCGATCGCGCTATTATCGAAGCCCTCATTCTCAGCGGCGAGGTGCATCCCCAGAGTCCGCGCCGAGCCGCATGGGTGCAACATTTGATTGACCTATGCCAGCTTGCCTTAGATATGGGACTGTTGCCCCACACAAATGCAGGCCCCTTGAGCTACGAGGAAATGGCCCAGTTGCGCCCCGTCAATGTGTCGATGGGGCTGATGGTAGAACAGGTCACCCCGACGTTGCGGCAAACGGTGCATCGCCATGCTCCTAGCAAAGACCCTACCCTTCGCTTGCAACAGTTGGCCTGGGCCGGAGAGCTGCGAATTCCCTTCACGACGGGGCTCCTGTTGGGCATTGGGGAAACCCGCGAAGATTGGGTGGAGACGCTGGAAGCGATCGCCCAAATCCACGAAACCTGGGGTCATATCCAGGAAGTGATTCTGCAACCCCATAGCCCTGGGCAGGGACAAACCTGGACAGGCGCTTCATTGCCCGCAACGGCACTAATAGACTCGGTATCCCTAGCCCGCCAGATTCTTCCCGCCGACATTGCCCTGCAGATTCCGCCCAACCTGATTGCGCAACCCGACATGCTCTTTGCCTGCCTGGAAGCTGGCGCACGGGATCTGGGCGGCATCAGCCCCAAAGATGAAGTAAATCCCGACTATCCCCATCCCCAACATGATCAACTGCAACACTGCCTTGCCGCAGAAGGCTGGCAGTTGCGGCAACGCTTGCCTGTGTATCCGCAGTACGATGCATGGCTACCGCAACCCTTGCAGGTGGCCGTGGGGAACTGGCGATCGCGCCTCCAAGCTCCTCCCCCATCCCTTGATCCATTGCCTTTACCCACTTCCCAGATGAGATAGGACTTATAGCGGTGTGCAACCGCATTAAGCACAACAACGGTTGTGTGGGGCGCGCCGCGCCCCACACAACCGTACTTAACTAACGCGCATAGCGCTATATATCAACTCCGGTTAAAGAATTGTTTGTGGCTGCTTTGCAGCAGCCACAAACAATTCTTTAACCGGAGTTGATACATATGAGGTTGAGCACTATCCCCAACAAGGTGAGCCCCAGGCTATGAAAATTATCTGTGGGCGGCTCTGAGGAATTGGGATAAGATACCACTGATTAATTTCACCTGTGTTTCCATGACTCCAGCCCCATTCCGCCTCAATTTGGTCGAAGGTTCCGTTGCCTTCAGCTTTTCCGCCGATGCCGCCAGGGACTTACAGACCGCCGTGCAGGGTTTGATGGAACGGATGCGGGCGATCGCCAGCCGGGGCAGCGCCGCCGAACGCCCCGCGCCTCAGGAGTCGCTGGAATACCGCCACACCGGGGATGTTTTCCTCGAAGTCTTTTGCAATCCCAATATCTGGCCCAGTCCCTTTGCGGCAAAAGTGCTGGTCACGGTGCGCGACGATCGCATTCGCCTCAGTACTGAAGCCGAACTGCCCCGCCTCCTGGAAGATTTGGCGCTGTATTTGGAGCAGCATGGATAGGCGTTGCTCTTTTTATGAACCCCCAGCCTGGACAATTGCGATCTGGTCGCCTGAACAAAACCAGTCAAGAGTCACCGCTGATATCTTGCATTGTCTGAAGTTTGGTTGCCAAATAGGCTGGTTAATCGATCCCACCATCAAGTCTGTTTTAGGGTTTCCATCCGGATAGCAACCCAAATTCTTCCAACAAGCCGATCAAACCCTCCCATTACCTGAGTTCCTGTCAGCTTGGTAGGCGACAGTGGGTGACCTCTTCAGTTGGCTCAAACCTGGAACATCTTCTCAGGTATGGTTCGTTCGCCCCCACGTAAGACTCTTCAACTCTTATCCCCTTCCACCAACCGCCGAAACTGCGCATCTTCCCGAATCCCATCAAAATCCGTGTCGGTTTTCGCCTGTTCTCGATAATTCGCATCTATTTCAATTGCTTTCTGCAACATTTCTATTGCCTCATCTACTTTGCTCCAAAGCGCATAGCAGCAAGCCTTTGAATAGACACCCTGATGAAACTCAGGATTGAGGCTCAGAGATTTGTTATAGCTTTCAATCGCATCCTCATATCTTGCCAAGCGCTCTAGGGCAAAACCTCTTACTACCCATGTTGTAGCTTCATCGCGTTTGATCTCCAATGCTTTGTCGTAGCTGGCGATTGCCTCTTCTGGGCGGCCTAAGTCAGCCAGCACTGTCCCTCGATAGCTCCACGCTGTGTAGTTGTCGGGTTTGATCTCCAGTGATTTGTCATAGCTTGCGATCGCCTCTTCTTTTCGGTCTAAGTTAGTCAGCATAATTCCTCGGATGATCCACGTCAGGTGATCATCCGGCTTGAGTTCAAGAGCTTTGTCGCAGCTATCGATCGCTTCCTCCTTACGGCCTAAGTCAGCTAGCGTAATCCCTCGGTTGTTCCATGCATAGTGAAAGTCAGGATCAATTTCGATGGCTTTGTCGTAGTTGGCGATCGCCTCTTCCTTGCGGCCTAATGCCGACAGCGCAATTCCTCGGGCAGTCCAAGCTAGATGATCATTTGGATTGATTTCGATGGCTTTGTCATAGTTGGCGATCGCCTCTTCCTTGCAGCCTAATGCAGAGAACGTAGTCCCAATCCTCCATAGGAAAAGACCACTACTAAATTCTAGGTCAGTCGGAGTGATAAGAGTTTCTGCTTGAACCCGTGCTTGCTGCAACCAGGCAAATCGTTTTTCTGTGGAGCAGCGCTGAGCTTGGAATAATAGGGCGGTAAACTTTGCTAAGCCGGAAAGAGGATTTAGAGGTTGTAAGCATACCTTTATGGCCTTTTCAGTCTCTTGTTTTGAGAGTCCATAGTTTTCAAGGTTGTAGGGATAGTTGATCGGGTATTCTTCTAGAACGGCCCATCCCCGCTGCACCGCAGGTTGAATCTGCTTCAGAAAGATGCGGTCTGCATAACTCAGAAATGGATGATCAGCTAACTCAAACTCTGCAACAATGGCATTCAAGGGAATGCCAACAACCTCATCTTGTTGAAAGTAGCGAGCTTCCAGCAAATGTGTCCGAAACTGAAGCTGACTATTTGAGTTTCGAGATGTCAGCAGATGATACAGGTAATCCGCTCGCCAAGTGCGCCAATCCGGGTTTTCGTAGCGGGCAGGGTAGGGTGCATCTGGTGAGACTTCTGCATCGGCTTTGGCTTTGCAATAGTCTGCTAGGAACTGATGGGTTTGCTGAAAGAGTTCTGGGTCATCCTGGAATAAAGCTTGACGAAATACATCTCGCGCTACATCATCCAGCCTTTGCCGCCCCTGCCCCATTTCTATAAAGGTGCGCTCTACTAGCCAGCCGTAGCAATTTCGTTCCTCATCCGCTGCCGTTGCAAAATCTAGCCCGTGATGTTCTATCAGCTTTTGAATCAACACCCGGTCAAAGCTGCGGCAACAGGCCGCGTATTGGATAATACGCTTCTGGGTATCATTGAGTCCCTGCAATAGTAGGTTGACGATCGCCTCATTTCCCTGAGAAAAATCGGGTTCCTTTCCCTGTTCCCGTTCTTCTCGCAACCAGTTCAGGTAATAAGGCAAGCCTCTGGTGGTTCTATAAATTTGCTGGATGCGGGTTTCATCCGTAATGCCAATTGCTTCTAGGTATTGCTGGGTCTGCGTGAGGTCAAATCGTTCAATGGTTTGCCGATATACACACTGTCGATCTTGATGGAGCTTCCGCCAACCCTCAGTTTTTAGGAGATCGTACCGCCCCGACACCATCACCCGCACTGCCGATGAATGCAGCTCGGTATTCCCCAACAAGCTGCGCCACAGCCAGGTATCCAGGTCACTCGACACCTTTTCGTAGGTATCAAAAATCAACAGCACCGAGGCGTTTCTCGCATAGCGATCCAGCCCCTCTGCAAAGGCTTGAGTCAGTTGGGGTATAGGTTGTAGCATCAATTCCTGGAGCTGGTGATCCCCTTTTGTCACACGATGGCGTTGCAAGTGATCTCGAAGGGATAGCAGGGATACTGCGGAATCCACGGCTCCTTCCACAAAAGCCTGTGACTGTTTGCGTGCTTCTTCCTCTAGTCGCATATAGTTCGTAGCAATGTTCGTCCCAGCTTTCAGTAACTGTTTCACCCACTTCTGTTGTTCTTCTCCCACTTCACCACGTCCGGCACCGGGTTGAGTTTGCAGGCGTTCTAACGTTTCCCAATACTTTTCGTACAAGTCCCAAAAGGGATCGCCCGCCCAGCCTCCATCTGATTCCACCAGTTGTGCATAAAGGGTTTTCATCAACCCTATCGGATCATCAATTCCCTCTGTGAAGCCAAAGGAAACCGCTGCGATGCTGCCTGACCGTTGTTCATGAGCTTCCTTGGCTTTCCGCGTTAAGGTCGATTTCCCGACACCCCCAATCCCATACACATGAAATACCGTCGGAGAATTTTCGGGCGATCTAAAGGCATTGTCCAGAGCCTTTAGCAACGCTTCGGTTTGCGGGCGCGAAATGTAGGGAGCTTGAATTGTCATAAACCTTTGGAATACGCCACATTATGGGGTCTATCACTTGCTCAAATTTTAAGCGAGGAAAATAGCGAGCGTCTTGTGAGCTTAAAGATCTTCGACTTCTTCAAGAAGTCGAAGATCTGGAACCGTGACCCAAATGAGAATTCCTCAACGAATATCTACACAAACGCGAAAAATGTCTAAAGGAACGGGGGGTTTCTAGGCATTGCCTCAACAATCGAGGGAGACATCCGCTGGGATGTTCGCCGGAATGGCATCTTGTAGCGATCGCCCAAGGAAAACCATGAATTCTTCTTCACCCGTCAAGTTGTTTGGAATGTCCGCCGAGCGGGGACGATGGCTATTCATTCCCTTGGGGATGATCGTCCTGTTGTGTTTGGGGACGGTGTATTCCTGGAGTGTGTTTCGCAAGCCCCTGGAAAACGATATGGGGCTGGGGGCGACTGCAAGCTTGCTGCCCTATACTTTTGCGTTGGTGTTCTATGCCACCTTTGTTTCGGTGGCGGGGTTCTATACCGCTCGGCTGGGGGTGCGACGGGTGACGGCGATCGGTGGGATGTTCGTGGGATTGGGCTATGTCCTCGCTAGCTTTTCCACCCATATTCTGACCATGACCCTCACCTACGGGGTGATTGCAGGCACGGGCGTCGGCACGGCCTATGGGATGCCGATGCTGGTGGCGGCGCGATGGTTTCCCGATCGCAAGGGTTTAGCCGTCGGGTTGACGATTGTGGGGTTTGGCTTGTCGCCCATCATCACCGCGCCCCTGGCCAATAGCCTGATCATGGCCTATGGCGTGCGTCCGACCCTGCGGATGATGGGGATTGTCTTCACGCTGATTGTGGTGGGGATTGCGCTCATCCTCAAGCTGCCGCCAACGGATTGGCAGCCCAGCCAGAAAGCAACGACGCAAACGATTCAGCCGATTCAGAGCTATCCCTCCAGTATGGTCAAAAGCCGTTCGTTCTATGGCCTGTGGATTTGCTATGCCATCGGCACTTTGATTGGGCTGAGCGCCATTGGTATTTCCAGCCCGGTGGGTGAAGAAATTATTAGGATTGATCCGGTGTTGGCGGCGAGTAGCGTGTCGCTGTTTGCCTTGTTCAATGGCGGCAGTCGTCCGTTGTTTGGCTGGCTGAGCGATCGCTTCAAACCGCACTATGTGGCGATCGGCTCCTACAGCTTGGCACTGGTTGCATGCATCATGATGCTCAACGCCCAGGAAGGGCAGGTGGCCACTTACCTCGTTGCCTTTTGCATCTTTTGGTTTTGTTTGGGGGGCTGGCTGGCGATCGCCCCTACCACCACTCTGCGGTTCTTTGACCCCGACAACTATGCCCGCAACTACGGCATCGTCTTCACCGCCTACGGCGTCGGGGCGTTGCTGGGAACCCTGGCAACGGGGCGCATTCGAGATTGGTTTGGTACCTACACCTTTGCCTTTTACCCGATGGCCTTCCTCGCCATTGTGGGCATTGGGGTTGCGAGTTTGATGCTGCGGCGCGATCGCTCCCCCGACCCCCAGCTATCGAGCCATGTGCTTGAGTAAACCCAATATGCTGGGCTCCCCAGGTGATGGTTTGAAACTCTCGTAGTGCAAGGGTTGCAAACCCTCACCTATAGCGCTGTGCGCATTAGGTAAGTACGGTTGTGTAGGGGCGCGGCGCGCCCCTACACAACCGTCTCTGTGCTTGATGCGGTTGCACACCGCTATAGTTTTAGATTTCATAGAATCGGTATAAAATCAACAACGGTTTTGACCATTATTCAAGGCATGGCGGTTGGCAAAAATCTGGCCTAACCTGTAACCGTAATGCGATATGGGAGATGGCGTATGTAACACAGTGCTGTGCAACGCAGCCGTCCGATTTTGCTCCTGGCCATTTTGCTGTTGTTGGTTGGGGTACTGGTCAACCTGCTGTGGGCATCCGCCACTGGATTCAATCTGACACTGTGGCTATGGAATCTTTCCCCTGGCTTACTGTCGTTGGCCATTTGGTTTTTGACGGGGAAGGTGCAACGGCGAAAATGGGTCATTGTTGTGCCGGGGATTCTCCTGACCCTGTTGCTCATCGCTTATGTCGCGGTATTCAACGTGGCCGGCCTAATTTTCGCGCAGGCCACGGAACCTGTAACAGATGTTGCGCGCTACGCCGAGGTGCGATCGGGCTATGCCGATGAGGTTTTTGCTCAACATTTCCCAGAAACCATTCCACCCGAAGCCACTGATGCCCAGTTCTATCTTTTCCGAGGGTTTCTCCAAGGCGGTATGCACTTACAGTTGCGCCTGCAATTCCCGCCAGAGGTATGGCGCGATCGCAGCACCCAGTACGCTCCAAATGCACAATACCGCTTCCTCGCAGGTTCCCCGCCCACTGGCGATAGTTATGTGCCGACCACTTCCTTCCACACCAGCAATACAGGCGATCGCGACTTTCCCGACACCTACGAAATCCTCGTTTTCGATGCCCAATCCCAGGGAGAGCCAGAATGGAATCATGGATATAGCTACGGCGTCGTACTCGGCGAAGCGCAATCTGAAATCATTTATTGGGCAGAGGATTGGTGAATCCGTTTCAAATGCCGCACCCCGGTCTACTCAGTCTCACGAAAGCTCCAGCATCCGCTGAATCGGACGGAGAGCCGCCACCCGGATATCTTCGGGCAGCGTAATCTCAGGCGTGCGGTGCTTCATACAGAGATAGAGCTTTTCTAGCGTATTGAGCCGCATGTGGGGGCACTCGTTGCAAGCGCACTGGTTCATTGGCGGTGCTGGGATGAAGTGCTTGTGGGGCGTTGCTTTTTGCATTTGGTGGATGATGCCGGGTTCGGTGGCGATGATGAAAGAAGTGCGATCGCTCCCCTGCACATACTTCAGCAAGGCCGTGGTGGAGCCGATGAACTGGGCATGGCGCAACACCGCAGGTTCGCATTCGGGATGGGCAATCACCTCAGCATCGGGATGCTGCACTTGCAGCTCAACAATCTTGCGCTCCGAAAAGGTTTCGTGAACCATGCAACTACCCTGCCACAGCACCATATCCCGCCCCGTTTGCTCCATCACATAGCGCCCGAGGTTGCGATCGGGGGCAAAGATGATGGGTTGGTCTGCGGGAAGTTGCTGCACCAGCTTCACGGCATTGGAACTCGTACAAATCAGGTCGCTCATCGCCTTAATCTCAGCAGTGCAGTTGATATAAGACACCACCATGTGATCGGGATGCGCCGCTTTGAAAGCGGCAAACTCGGCGGGCGGGCAACTGTCTGCCAGCGAACAGCCAGCCTCCAGGTCGGGCAATAGCACCAGCTTATCGGGGTTGAGGATCTTCGCTGTTTCGGCCATGAAATGCACCCCTGCGAAGACAATGACCGCCGCGTCGGTCTCCGCCGCCTGTCGCGATAAGCCCAGGGAGTCGCCAATGTAGTCGGCAATGTCTTGAATGTCGGGGTCTTGGTAGTAATGCGCCAGAACAATGGCGTTGAGTTCTTGCTTTAAGTCGGCGATCGCCCCAAATAGATCCTGGGGCATAGCTTCTACTGAAGCGGCTTTTTGAGGTGATAGAACACTAGCAAACACGGCAATCCCTTTGCTTGAGTAGATGAAAAAAGCAAGTCCACATATTATGGTGGAACTTACCATAAATATATTATAGTCATTTTTACCAAAAATGGGGAGGCCGTGTCAGGGGTTTTTGAAAAGATGCATGACTACAGAAGCATAGAGAGCCCGGAGAGGATCTAGATCGCACCGCTACTTTAGGGCCTTTCATCCTGTGGCAGATCAAAATGAAAATCACTGCCTTCGCCGGGTTGAGATGTGACGCTAATAACCCCGCCGTGCTGTTCTGCGATACGCTGACATAGCGCCAGCCCAATACCGCTGCCTTCCGCATGGCTGTTACCCGCTCGGTTGAACAGTTCAAAGATTTCGGATTGTGCGGCCATGGCAATCCCCGGCCCATTATCCCGTACATGAATCAACCAGCGATCGCCACTGTCTTCTGCCAAAATCTCTACTCTGGGCACATCGTTGTTGTTATGCACAATGGCGTTCTTGATTAGATTACTGATTAGCCGGACGAGCAGCTGCTCACTGCCCCAGACCGTCGGCAGCTGGTCCCAGTAAACCTCTGCTTGCCGTGCGCTAATCACCATTTGCAGCTCAATCGTCGATTGTCTGACGATGGCTGCCAGCTCAACCCTTTTGAAGTCACTGTTTTGATGAGCCGCGATTCTGCTGTAATCCAGCAGCGTTTGCACTGTTTCATTCATCCGCTTAGCGGTCCGCAAGCCCATGTCCACTATTTTTTTGGGCTTGGCGTCCAACTTCATCTTCTGTAGAAGCATCAGAGCGCTAGTGACCACCCCTAGCGGGTTACGTAGCTCGTGCGCCGCAGTATAGCTAAAGTTTTCTAATGCTCGATTACTCTCTGTCAGCTGATAGAGCGTATTGCGCAGCTGGTACTGCCGCTGCCTGTTTTGTAAGCAGGTGCTAACAATCGATGAAAAGATGGGACGCTTGAGCGGTAGCTCTAGCAGTAAAATGCTGCGTTGGTGAGTCGTCTGGCCGAGCAGCGCTAAGCAATCACCAAACCGCTTACACTCCGTGAGCAAAATGATAACCGGAATATCTGACCAGTCTGGCTGCTGGTTGAGGCGATCGCCTAGCTGCTTGGCTAAGGTTGTATCTGTTAGGACTTCTTCTGTGAGGATAACTAATGCCGCTTCGACACGAATTGCCTCAGAGACCGCTTCAACGGTAGGCTCTGCTATTCGCACCTGTGCCTGTGTTTCTATGACCTCGCGTAAAACGGTGGCGTTTGGTCCTAAGCGAGCAGCAAGTACGACGTGCTCGTTGAAGACTTTGGGTAGATTCTCCCTGGCTACAGGATCATTCATCAGTCGTTAGCAGTTCCATCGTGCCATCGGTGCTATCTACGTAGCGCGGTAAGCCGGACAAAATACCCGACAGCCGACCTAAAGGCTTGCTGATATAGATACCACCCGGTTTTAGTACCACTTCGCAAATATGCTTTTCATGGATGCCATAGCGGTTTTTATAAACGCTGATCGCCTGATGGAGTTCTCCACCCGCTTCAAAATGTCTCAAAAGCAGAACCGTGTCGGCTAAATAGCTAATATCTATGCTCATGTCCATAGATAGACCCAGCACACCGTGCTGAGCCACCATCAAGAATGTCAGCACACCCTGCTGATTGAGTCGCCTCATCAGCTCATGCATTTGAGCAATGAGTCTGGTCTTGCTCGGCATGGCATTGAGGTAGCCGGTCAGGGTATCGATGGCTACAATCCCTGCACCCCAATCCTCAACATCTTGCTTAATTAAGGCTGAAAATTTTCCTGGTGTAATATCACCAAAGCTCAGCTCGTGGATGTGAATAAGGTTCTTCTCGATAGAGGGTAGCAAATCCATGCCTAGCCCTTTAGAGCGTCGCAAAAAGGTATCAATCGATTCATCAAACAGAAAGATACTGGTTTTGCTGCCCTGTTTCGCAGCGTTATAGATAAACAGCGTTGCGATTGAAGTTTTCCCGGTGCCCGAGGGGCCTAGCATAAGGCAGGTCGTCCCTGGCATTAATCCGCCACCGAGCAGTTTATCTAATGTGCTGAGCCCACTAGCTATAGAGTCCAAAGCAGTGATATGCATAGAATCCGCATCAGCCAGCCTCATGCTGATAGCCTGTCTATGAGACTGATAGATCTGCATGCCAGCGTCGCTAATTTCGATATCGTGCAGGCCAGGCGCGTAGTTACTACCTCGGATTTTAGAGATTCTAAGATATCGGTGGTCGCTACCGTGATCGGTGGTTTCTACTGACAGGGTGATGATGCCGTGAGCCATGTTCGTCAGCTCCCGATCGCCTGACGCCACTTCTTGCGAGTCTGTCAAGACTACGGTAATTTCACGACTCGCCATATAGTCGCGTAGCGTAAACAGCTGCTGCCGATACGTCATCGGATTGCCTGCCAGCATTCTCAGCTGCGATACCCCATCAAAAACCACACGACGCGGCTGCTCAGCCTCGATTTTGTCCATGAGCGCTCGCATCGTTTCAACCAGCTCCACTTCGGACGTATCAAAGATCGTTTGACGCGCCGTTAAAGCTTTGATGGCGGCTACTGTACTCAAATCTTCAAAAATAATGCCCGACGTATCAAGGCTGATCGATTGCGCGGACTGCTGAAGGCTTTCTACCCGTTGGGCTAGGGCCAAGCAAAGCACCTTTTCCCCGTTAGCAACTCCCGCTTTCAAAAAGTGTAGCGCTAATGTCGTTTTGCCGGAACCTGGTGCGCCGTTAACAACGTACATTTCACCACTGGGCAATCCTCCATGTAGAATTTCATCTAATGTCTTCAGCCCGGTAGAGACTCGCTTGTATGCTTTGTGCTCACTCACTTATTTAGTTCCTACACGTCCAATTAATTTTTAGTATTGAAATCCAACTCTCACGGCTTTCAAAAGCATACTGGATTCAGCGAGCGGTCAGGGTCTCACAGCTAATTTATCTGTCGCAATTAGCCTAGTTGGTCTCAAGGTAGCGCAGCTGCGAAGTGTTGCCCTATAGCCTTGAATATTCTGCTATAGTCACTCCTACCTATGACGAAGTCGATTCTTCGAGATCGAAGCGTTTTGGATACGGCAGGTTATGTCGAGCAAACTCTTTTTTAGCACGTATGGTTAGGTCGGTTGCATAAGCAAACTCGTCGCGAGCATCTAAAGGATACGAGCGTAGCTTAAACAAACTCCCCCAACTGTGCTCAGACATCACGACAAGAATGGGAAGCTTCAAGTGCGTGTACTTGCTAGTGTGGGCAACACGATACAAAATGCTTGCTACCTGCTCCGGGTCAGCCTCGTGGGCCAGGTAAAACTCTGTAACGACCTGAGCTTCTAGCTCACCCGTATTGGCGTTAGAAACGGTATTGGTCCATATGTGACTGTGGGGAACCGTAACAACATTATCACTCGGGGTACGTAGACGAATACCGCGTAAGCCATAGCTGATCACCTCACCATATTCATCTGCAATGGCAATGCGATCTCCGACTCGATAGGGGGATTCAAACAAACCTACAATTCCAGCAATAATCGAGCTGGCATAGTCTTTGAAGGCAAAACCCAGAGCAACGGCTATGGTGCCTGTGATAGCTAGTACGTTCTCCCGTGAAAGATTGAGAAACAAATTCATTAACATGATGACAGTGACCGTCATCACCGAGGTGCGGATGAATGGTTGAAATTGTTTGATACGTAGCCTGTTATAGCGTGCAACGCGCTCAGAAAGGGCAATGACTAACCAATCAACAGCCTTAATAATGAGATAAGCTACAACTAAAATCAGCAGCGCCTGTAAAATTTTTGGCCCAGTAATCTTAGAGAGCAGTTCCTTTGATTCGTTAGCTGTATCACTGGCGGCTTGACTGGCTTCTTGGGTGGTGTCGCTAGCTGAGGTTTGAGCTAACCGAGCTAGCCACACTGTCGGAAGAGCTGTAGAGTACTCCCTAATCTCCATCAACGACTACTTCCTCGGGGCACTTCAATTATAAAATTGTTTCTAGCGAGTTCTCGATAAAGCTCAGGATAATGCATGGGATTAGTTTTGATCACCTGTCCCTGCTGCTCAATGACACCTACATTTCGCAGTATCTGTACCTGGTGATTAATGATCTGAGGTGTGTCTCCTAGACTTTCGGCGAGCTCACTAATTGTTAGGTCACTGTGAAGCAGGAGCGAATACAGTAGATACAAATCGCTCTGACTCAGCTCAGGGAGAGGTGGCCGTTTAGGAATAGTCGCCACCAAGCGATACTGCTGCTTATTCGAAGAGGTCTTTACATCCGATTTCTCTACCGACTCTGATGATACACAATTTTCTTCGGAGCCATCATGGTCAGCCAGTGAAGAGGTTGAGTGACCTGAACTTTCGTCTACGCTCATTTCCTGATAGCGCAGCGATTTTACAAATAGCTGTAGCGCAACAACGCTAACCCCATCTGAAATAGTTGCTAATCGATTAAAGTAGTCTAGCTTGGAACTGTTTTCTGAGTCGTCTGACGCTTCGGGTATCAGTCTATCTTTGACGGCGCGCACTGAAGACTGCACCGTTGCGCTAACTTCTTGACTCATCTCAGATAGCGCTTCGATCGGTCGATCAATAGCCATATCCAGATTAGCCGAACTATCAGAATTTTGTAGGCGCTTGTGCAATGCTGCATCTGAAAAACAAATATTAAACTGTTCAACAATGGGGCTAAGCCAGCTTTGCAAATCCTCACCTGACAAAGCCGGTAACGTAATGATGTCACCGCAGTAAGCATGAAACTGAAGCGTACACTTCAAATACTCCCAGCCGACGATGCTACTGCCCAAAATCCAAAATCGAGAATGGTTGCGAGGTAACAAATCCTGCAAATAATCTAATCCATCTAAACCCTCAGCACTGCGTAAAAAGCACCAGCATAAATTCGGGATAACCATCAATGTCTGCTCACAATTGTCTTCTTCAAATGTGTCAGATTTGGCAATACCTAGCTGTTCTTGAACTTGTTGTTTGATGACGCTAGGATCTGCTGGGCGTTGTACCCAGTCTAGAAGCTTGATGGGGAGTAACTGGTTTTTATCAGCCTCAATCTGATATAGACCACTGGTCAAAATACGAGCCGCTGACGAAATGGGGTCACTCAAAATGACGATGGAATTAGGCGTTTCACGAGGAAGGTCTTTCCACCGTGCGATCGCATCCTTTAGCGATTGCAAAACCACCGCTTCTTCACGGGGATTAACAGGTAACTGATTGGCAAGCTCGATGAGCTTATCGGCCAGCTCGCTAGGGAGCTGAGACAGAGCCTCGTCAGGCTCAGGAGACAACTGCGGATCTTTGGCAAACCAAGCCACCCTGAAGAACCGTTTCTTAATCAGCCATTGTCTGAACTGTTGAACTAGATCTGCCATTTACCATTTACTAAGGGGAATGACCATTTTGCTCCTGAATCTCGCCAATTTTTTGCTCGGAAATATTGTTTTGAGGTCAGCCATTGGTCTCACCCCTTAGCCTAATACACCTGTTCATAAACCTCAAATAGACTCTACAACGCTCCATCTGTGTTCCAATATCTTCCTAATATCTCCCTACGACGCATCCCAAAAGTCTGCATGCACAACGGTTACTTCTGCTTCCAGAAACGGCCCAGCGACCTCTACGGGGTGGCGTCCTCGGGCAAAGACATCTCGGCAGGGGAGTGCCAAGGTGGGATTTTCGGGATTCGTGCTCGTGATTTTGTAGAGGGCGCTTTCGGGTTGTCCGTAGACGATGCGACGAATATTGCTCCAGTAGATTGCTCCGGCACACATGGCGCAGGGTTCTGTGCTGGTATAGAGGGTGCAAGTCGCGAGGAAGTCTCGGTCGAAGCGTTGACTGGCAAGGCGCACCAGGTTTGTTTCAGCGTGACCCGTCGCGTCGGGCGTGGTTACGACGGTGTTTTCGGCGTCTAAAATGACGTTGTCATCGGCATCAGCCAGTAAGGCTCCAAACGGATGGTTGCCCCGATCGCGTGCTTGTTTGGCCAGGGCGATCGCCTGCCGCAGTAAGTCCAGGTTTGGTTCAAAGCCCATTGGTTTCTCTAACTTGCTTTGTCCTTTACAGATCGTTAGATACCACACCCCACCGAATGCCATCGTTTTAGATGAGCGGTTTGGCGCGCGATCAGCCGTTGTAGACCGTCCAGTCAGCGCCACGGTAATCATAATCAGTCGATTGCTGGAGGGTGGTGTGCCTGGGGCATTGTTGTATTTCGTTACTTGTCTCTCATTTTTAGGGTCAAGCTGGATCGCTGAAGGCTTTGTAGGGAAAGGGGTTTGGCGATCGCTGCATAAATGTCGCCTTCTCATCGGTTCCTTGCATTGTGTCCACATCAGCCTGGATAATGGTTGATCAATCTACTCGATAGAAAACTCTTATACTTCGAAGAGGAGGTTCCATGACGCAGCGCCCCATCATTCTTGGCATTGTTGGCGACAGTGCCGCTGGAAAAACAACTCTGACGCGCGGCATTGCTCAAGTGTTGGGCGAGGAGAATGTGACCATCATCTGTACCGATGACTATCACCGCTACGATCGCAAACAACGGGCAGAAATGGGCATTTCGGCATTGCACCCCGATTGCAACTATCTAGACATTATTCAACAGCACCTCAACTTGCTCCGTACCGGGCAACCCATCCTAAAGCCTATTTACAATCACTCCACAGGCGAGTTTGACCCGCCGGAGTATATCAAGCCCAAGCGCTATGTCATTGCAGAAGGGTTGCTGGGATACTCTACCCGTGGTATGCGCGATTCCTATGATGTGAAAGTCTATCTGGCTCCCCCTGAAGACTTGCGGGCAACTTGGAAAATCAATCGCGATACCCGCAAACGAGGATATACCCCTGAACAAGTGATGGATCAGCTCAGCAAGCGAGAATACGACTCCGAAGCGTTCATCCGTCCTCAGCGTCAGTGGGCTGATGTCGTCGTGTCGTTTTATCCCCCGCCGGATGAGATGAAGCAGGATGATTTGTTGCTGAATGTACGTCTGGTGCTGCGCCCAACTATCCCCCATCCCAGCTTCAGCGATTTGCTCGATCGCCCCGACAACCACCTGGGCTCTGCTGTACGCTTGGGGCTAGATCGGGATATGGGTAAGCCTGTGGATGTGCTGGAGATTGACGGTCATGCCACCAGCGAGCAGGTGCATGAACTAGAGCGCCTGATGTGCAATGAAGTGCCCTATCTAGGACAGTTCTGCTCCCTGAATGGCAACCAAGGCATTGGTAAGGTCGTTGGGACAACGGGGGAAACGTTACAAAGTTTTCCGCTAGCGATGACTCAGCTTTTGATTACCTACCACTCCTTGAAAGCCGCCAACGTGTTTCAATCTCTTCAGCAGATCCCTGCAAGGGTCTGAGGCCAGACTGATGAAAAACTGGCGTAAGCCTGAGGGCATTTGTTGATTTTGTGGCCACGTCGCGGTCACAAAATCAACAAAATACCGAAGTCCTATGGGAAAAGAGCTTGGAGGATGAAGAGTCGCGATTTATGTCAGCGTTCGCGTTTTCTACCGCTGACTTATATCAAATCCAGTTAAAGAGTCGTAAAACCCAACTATCGTTTGCGCCCGCTGCGTTGCGGCGGGCGCAAACGATAGTTGGGTTCTTCAATCGGATTTGATATTACTCTCCTCTGGTTCTGCTACAGGGGGCAAGTTTACAGAGGGCGAAGTTGTGTGAGGAGTGGCTGGAACGATCGCCCCAACACCATTGACGATTCCGTTTTCCTCAACATATTCCTCGGTGTCTGTGGTTTCAGGTAGTGGCTCGGTTGCTTCAGTAAATTCTTGAGCAGCCGATGGTTTCAGAAAGGTTTTCCAGGCCGCTTTGACGCCAACGAAGGCACTGCGGGTAGCTCGACTTACCGTTTGTGCCTGCTTCTGCACCGAAGCAAAGCTCTGATCTACCCGCTGCACGGTGCGGCTAGCACTTTGCACCCCTTCGCTCACTTCCTCCGTCAGTTCGCCAAGCTCGGAGCCAGTCATTCGCAAGGCTTCCAGAGTTTGAGGGAGTTCTCGGTTGAGGGTGTCGAGCAGCTTTTCAGCACTACGAGAAACCCGCGCCAGCTCTAACAAGGTTGGTAAGGCCGCCATCAGCACCGCCGTTAGCGCGATCGCCAGCAAGAAGCAGGAAAACGCTAACCACAGCAGCGGATTGGAAAGAGCATCGGGCAATTCAAGCAGAATCACGGGAGGAAGCAACAGGAGGGGGGTCTTCTTGGGGTTGGCGATCGCGCTGGCTGGCTTCGAGTCCGGCGGCGATCGCGAGTTTCAGGCGATCGAGGGTACCGTCCCAGTTTTGCAAGGCTCTGTCGGAGACGCGATTTGCCTGAATCTGCACGGTAGTTGAAACATCTTCGGCCAACTCCGGCAATGCATCGGCGGCTTTTTTGATGAGTTGCCGCGTCTCACGCCCGTTGCGAGGAGTTAGCAGCAGCCCCGCGACTGCGCCAGCCGTCGCTCCCAACAACATGCCTGCGAAGAATACTCCGGTATTGCCCGAACGATTATCTGCCATGCCTTAATTCATGTACGTGAGAGATCTGCGATTTAAGCTTAACATCGACTGTCTTTGGATGACCGAAGCGGTCTCAGGAGCGATCGTAATCGAGGCGTGGGAGCCGTATCCAAACTACCTCTGAGCCTTAGGACGGTTTCGTTTGCTACGGCGGCTGCGCGGCTGAGATCTTCGCCACAGAGAGAGGGCAAAACTGACGAGGGCGATCGCCCGTCGTGTTTGCTGCAACCGTACCTGCCATGGCAACACATAGCGTTGCCGCACAGTAACCAACTCCAGTTGTCCTTGCAAAAGCACAAGAGGGGCTTTGGCCAACGCTTGCTGAAGCTGCTGTTCGGCATCACCGATAGTGCCCCGCAACTGCACCAAATCGCTGCGCCACTGCCACAAGCGCCACGCCCCATAAAGGCAAGCGAAGGCGAGGCTTCCATTGATCAGTATTACGACGATAACCAGCCCCACAACCGTTCCTCGAACCCATGCTCCGAACAATACAGGACTTACTCAAAACTTGCGTCATCCTGAGTGATTTTGTTGAGTTTGTGGCCGCGTCGCGGCCACAAACTCAACAAAATGCGTAAGTCCAGCTTTTACCCTGGAGAGCGACAAGGGAAGATGATGCAGGCCTTCCTTTGTCAAGTCAGTCACCCAAAAGGTAGGAGGAGAGCTGGAAAATGCATCAACCGGATGACTCCCACCGATGCGAAGCGGCTTAACGCCTCTAACGCAAAACCCCTTGCTGAAAGGGGTCTGGGGAAACGAGCCTCGTTTCCCCAGTCAGGGGGTTTGGGGGGCGACGCGCCCCCAAGTCAGATTTAGAACGCTAATCCGATACCTCTACTAACCTAGCCCTCGTTTTTTCCACGCAGGCGATCGTTATGCACCTGAATACAGGACAAAATCCAGAAAACCCTTGATTGTGTGTAGCGCGGGCACTGCTCGCGCTACACACAATCAAGGGTTTTAGCTGGGTTTTGTCCTGTACTTAGGTTATGCACAGTAGTCCTTGCTCTGAAGGATTTGAGTTGATTCGTAGGCGAAGGGGCAAGAAATGCGTAGCAGAAAATTACAGGCAGCAATACAAACTGCAAAAACGCTGCTTCAACTCAGAAAGGGTGTGCCATCATTCCAGAGGGAAATCTCTTAGGATGCATCTTTTGGGTCGAATAGCTTTGCACGAATGGCGAGATGTTTATCCAAACCGATCCTGCTCACCTCGTACAAGTCAACATTCACCACAAACCCAATCTCTGCTGAAAATCGAGGTTTAGTGTCCCACCTACATCCTGCTTTTGCTGAGCTACCGTGTATACACAAGTCTCGATATTCTCTGCTCCTGTCATCTAGCATGCTTCTGTTATGGTTCAGGCGATCGCAACCAAAACCTTCCATGTCCATCCTGTTAATGGGAACGATCGCAACCCTGGGGATGCGGCACGTCCCTTTCGTAGCCTCACCCGTGCCCTGCGTCGAGCCTCGGCAGGATCGGTAATCCAATTGGCCGAAGGGCGCTATGGCACGCAAAATGGTGAACGCTTCCCCATCGTGATTCCGGCAGGGGTATGGGTGCTGGGGCAGGAAGCAGAGCGGGGAAAAGCCGTGGTGCTGGAAGGAGGTGGCAACTTCATGAGTCCCACCTTCGCCCGTCAGAACATTGCCATTCAAATGGAGGATGGATCAGGTTTGCAGGGGCTGACGGTGAGCAACCGCAACCAGCGGGGAACCGGAGTGTGGATTGAGTCGACGGCTCCGGCGATCGCCCAGTGCACCTTTCGCAACTGTGGGCGAGAAGGCATCCTCACCACGGGCAGCGCCAATCCTCAGATTACCGACAGCAGCTTCATTCAAAACGCTGCTAGCGGCATTTCCTTGACCCGCAACACCAAAGGGGAAATCCGTCGCAACTTATTCCAACAAACGGGATATGGCATCGCCATCAGCGACAACGCCGCGCCATTGCTGACGGAAAACCGGGTGCTGGAGAATCGGGCAGGGATTGTCATTTCTGGGTCAGCGCGTCCGGTGTTGCGGAATAACCTGGTGGAGCGTAACTCTGCCGATGGTTTGGTCGTGATGAACAACGCTGTTCCTGATCTGGGGCAATCTCAAGATCCGGGTGGCAATCTGTTCCGTCGCAATGGAGAGTCAGATGCCCGCAACACCAGCGCGGCCCCGCTCATCTCTGTGGGCAATGAGCTGAACCCCACCCGCGTGGATGTGAATGGCACCTCAGGAAGTCGGGGCGTCGAGTTTCGGGCGACGACGGTCAACACCCAGATTCAGACAGCGATTCCTCGCCCCCAACCCGCACCACCAGAACCG
>JADEXA010000127.1 GCA_015207365.1 Vacuolonema iberomarrocanum LEGE 07170 | reverse complement strand
GAATCCCTATGAATCAGGTTCATGTCGAGTTGCTCCCTATAGCAACCATGCTCAAAGCATCACTGTTCCTTATCTCGTTCGATGGTACCTATCTCGGCTATTACGAGGCGGGGCACCCAGGCGACACCATCGTTCCCTATAACCGCATGATTGGCCGCAAGGCCATGGATGAGTTACCAGAACCGGTGGGTCAGACTGTCAAAGAACACCATCAGCGGGCGATCGCGACGGGCGAACCGCAAGAGTATTTCTACACCTCACCGTTGACTGGGCGGCAAATGAAGTCCTACGCCGTCCCCTATCCCACCAACCAGACCGTCGCCCTCTTCGTCATGGAAGCCACCGAAGTCCCCGCCGCCATCCCCGCCTAAGTCAAGAGCCACACCAACACAACCACAAAGCCCCTGCCAGTTGGCAGGGGCTTAATAGTATGCTTGTATTGTTGATGGGGTTGGCGCTAATCCGTCTCGTCTAGCACAACAAGTTCAGACAAGGCGCACTCTCCAAACTCATCCAGGCTCAGCTCCGAGATCGCTACTCGAATCTCCTCAATCAGCTCCCCGCCAATCTCTGGCAAAATGTCATGAGCCTTGAGTCGGGCGATGCTACTAGCGTGCCTCCCCATTTTTTGCCCCAAAGCTTTGTTCGTAATTTTGCGTTGCGCCATCGTTGCGCGCAACTGCCACCGGACTTTACCCATAGCTCAAAACAGCAACGAACTCTAATTGTATAACGTTCAACGTTATAAGCTTCGGTTATTCACAAGGCAAAACCGGATAAAAATTCGCAAACTACGATGGGTGTTATTTGTATAGCGTTGAGTGTTACGTTAGTAACGTAAAGCGTTATAGCAAGGCGAGGGCAAATGTCCGTCGTAAACAAAATCAAGGCCGCTAAATTCGTTTCAAATTGCGCCCGCGATGCACGTCTAGGGCTAGCGTTAGAAGCCTCAGAGTACGCCGAAATCGCGAAGTCCTGTGGTCTCCCCGGTAGTTGGGAGATTGGCCAAAGAGCCTATCGCGCCTCTACCCAACAGCTTGGGAAAGCAAAGCCCCTGACCTGGCAAGAAGATGCTAACTGGACAAAGCATTAACACCTAGATCTCAAAAGCCCCGGCCAATGGCCGGGGCTTTTTTCATGCCATAAAACACCCCAGCCAAAGCCAGGGCGCGGAGGTTATTTCATTTGCCATCAAGATAATAGTACATTCATATGGCATCTCCGTTTCTGGCCTTGCTTCCCTTTGCGGTGTATCACGACAGTCTATCTACCGACTCTTAAAAGCACATGGAACCAAATCTTACTCAGAACCCCTGGACTCCTTGGTAGGTAGGGAATTGACAATTGTCCGCAACCTGTCCTCTGACAACCTTCCAGGAACTAGCGTTGTCTCCCTTGTAGTTATATAAAGCCGCGCTAGTCGAGGCTTTGCGTTAGCTCCCAATCCCTACGGGAATGCTAAGGCAAATGATTGTTCAGAGAGAAACTATGTCACCGCTACTCCTGTTCCTAGTATTCGGCGTTCCGTTATCCGCCTTAGCGCTGCTCATCTGGCTGCTCACCTCAAAGAATGGTAAGCGGCTCCACAAGGCCAGTCGTTCTAGCGCGATGTTCGCAGGCGACATCGTGAAGCCGCTCCCCACAGAGCTAGCCGCCGCCCTAGAGAGCCTAGAGGGCACTGCTAGAGCACTCGCCCAATCCCCCCAGGGCGATGCCTCCCTCGAAGCCCAATTCATCGAATCCCTCAAACTGCTCCACGCCCAAAACGGCAAATGGATCTTTAGTACAAGTGGTTCCCCCACCCGCGTCCGCATCGGCGAGGCTGTCGAGCTAGCCATCTCCGCTCCCATGCAAGCCCAGAGCTACAAAACCATCTTCAGTATTGTTAAAGGCTTAAGCATCTTCACCGCGAAAGAATTCTACGATCGCTCCCTCTTTGCTCTAGAGCGAAATCCCAACCCCCGCTCAAAGCAATTCGCCCTGCTGGTCGGTCGCCACTACTACGTCCAGCGCCGTCGAAGCGGCAAGCTCTCCACCTACGACGAGCAAGCCCTTCAAAACGACCTCGCCGCTCGCACTTAATCGACACGATAGGCGTGTGCCAGTTTGGTGACAACTTACGTGATCAAATATTTCTTTACACGCTATCTTGAAGCTATTCCGAGTTTGGTGACAGTTTATCTGATCACAAGACTGTTTTCAGCTCTTATTGAGAATGGCTGAAAACCAGTCCACCAAACAAGACCAGCTTCCACCAGGAAAAACCAGCTTGGACAGTTTATCTGATCACGGACA
>JADEXA010000126.1 GCA_015207365.1 Vacuolonema iberomarrocanum LEGE 07170 | reverse complement strand
ACTAGATTTTTTATGAGGAGTGCAAGGCTTTTGACCCCTTAGATGCCATAACCTTGCACTTGTTGGAGAGGAAAACGGTTGAAGTCCTTTTCCTGTAAGCAATTTCAACTTTTTCAGTAAGCCCTACCTTACCTGAAAGCCTTTTATGTTGAGGCTGCGAATAGTATCGCGCAGATCAACCTGCGTCTGTTGCAATCTGTTTCAGACGAATACTGTCTGACTAAGCAAAGTCCGCTTCGTTGATGTCCAACCCGCGTATTTTGCAACAGTAGCAGGCGCTCATCTTCTCGGGAAATCAGCACATCATTGTTGCGTTGCTGAATCGAGAGTTGTCCGAAGTTAATGCCACCGAGAACAATGCGGTCTTGGTCTTGGCCGTCGGTAAATTCAGCAACGCGATCGAAGCCTTGACCAGGACGGATAGAGATGCGATCGCTTCCTCTCACTGAAACGATCAAATCGCCACCGACGACTCCTAATAAGCAGCCATCTCCTGCGCCACCAATCATCACATTTTGGCCGGCTCCACTCCATACTAAACTGCTAATTAGAGTCCGTAAAACTCAGCCATTTCCTATCAAGAAAAAACGTTGAAATGATGCCAGGAGGCGGACTTGAACCGCCGACACGAGGATTTTCAGTCCTCTGCTCTACCGACTGAGCTATCCCGGCGAGGGATGATTAAGCACTTGGAGGAACCACAGTCAACCTGTGAGGGATGTGACCGTTCTGTCTCTCAAACGTGCTTTCCGATAATAACAGTGCGATAAAACGTTTTGCAAGGTGTTTCTTTAATTTTCTGATATGAGCAGCTCCTTGGGGGCTGTGGGGCGATCGCCCACCCCAGCAAAATACGCCCAAACAGCACCGCCAAGTGCTTTCGCAGGGCTCTTTAGGTTGGTTGGCTGGAGCTTACACCAATTTTATAGAATCAAACCCCAATCATTTTTTGAAACCCTCGCGGCGAAAGGGTTTCAAAATAGTGAATGAATACTACCAGGGGTTGCCGATCATAGTGAAGGCGGCCCAATAGTAGGGGTGATCCAGGGTTTGCCCCAGCACTTCTTGAGCGCTAGAAGGTGGCAGATCCAGGGGGTCGATTTGCTCAAGGCCTTGGAGTCGACCGTTTTCATCGACAAAGACCTCGCCCCGTGCCATTGCAAGCTGAGCCTGGCGCAGGGCTTCGGCTTTGATCGGTGCATCTAGCAGTTGCTCATAGAACTGGGTCATGAGGGCGGCGGTGGCCGCATCGCTGACATACCAGAGGCTGGCCACGGCGGATTTGACACCGCTTTGCACCGCGAGTCCAGCAAAGCCCAGTTCGGCCTGCTCGTTCCCCAGGGCGGTGCGACAGGCGCTTAGCACCAGCAGCTCTACCGGCGGATCGTTGAAGCCCAGTTCGCGGATTTGGTCGAGTTGGATGCGTTCATCCCAAAGCTGAATGTAAGACTCGCCAATGCCGCCCGGTACAAAGTCGGCGTGGGTGGCCAGATGAACAATGCCAAAGGGTTGAATTTCCCGCGCTTGGCGCAGGTTCGCGATGGTACTGGCTTCGTTCAAAAAGACGCGACCTTTCCAAAGCTTGGAGGCCAGGGTATCGACTTCTAGTGGAACGGACGGTAAGGGCGTTTGTCCCTGGGTACTTTCGGCGATACCCATCGCCAAAATCTCGGAATCGCGAACATCCACATAGCGAGTATCGGTGAGGCTGAGGCTGGGCATGAGGCCGACGCTGAACTGCTCGATTAGGAAAACCTCGCCATTATGGAGGGCGGCGTAGGGGAGCGATCGCAAGCCCGCCTCTGGCAAAAACACCAGGTTGTTGATTTCAAGCAACTGCAGGTCATCGACAACCGGGGCAACAAACCATTCATAGAGCTGTTGCGATGATTCCAAGTAGCTAGTGGTACGGACATTGCGAGGATTCGTTACCTCGTTACGGAATTCGCGGGCGAGCTCCATGACCTCTGCCCGCGTGACCCCTGCCAACCGTTGCCGTACCAGTCCGCCTTCTGCTGTGACGACGACGAGCTCTAGCTCATCGGTGTCCTGGGGAACCGGCGCAACATCACCAACTACGCTCTCAGGTGGCACAAAGCCAACGTAAAGAAAGGCGGGTCGGACGCCCGTCGCTTCCTCAATGTCCTGGGCGATGCCAATGCCATCTTCCAGGGTTCGAGTTTCGACGGGCTCAATCCCTAAATAATCGGTGAACTCGCGGTTATAGCGTTCCTCGGTGGTTCTAAAGACCGGGTCGATGGTTGTAAATGTCGGCGTTGAGAAATTAACAGGATTATCCGGCCCCTCCGGAAGTAGCTCGACCAAAGGATCGCCAATTTCCTCAAGAACAGCGGTTGGCAATTCCTCCGGCGGTTCTTCCGGCGGTTCTTCCGGCGGTGGTGGTG
>JADEXA010000125.1 GCA_015207365.1 Vacuolonema iberomarrocanum LEGE 07170 | reverse complement strand
CTTTCGTGGTAGCCTTTGTCAGCATCTGTCAGGACGAGTCCATGAGCGTCAGTTACAAATACCATCGCTTTCCGATTGAGATTATTCGTCATTGTGTTTGGCTCTACTACACCTTCCCGCTGAGCTACCGCGACATCGAGAAAATGATGCTCTATCGGGGCATTGCAGTCACCTACGAAGCCATCCGCAAATGGTGCAAAAAGTTTGCTCAAACCTATGCCAATCAGATTCGTCGCCGTCGCCTCAACCCTTTTGATAAATGGCATTTGGACGAGGTCGTGATCACGCTCAAAGGCCAGCAGTATTATCTATGGTGAGCAGTAGATACAGGCGGTCAAGTCCTCGACATTCTGATGCAGCGTCATCGTGACAAGCGAGCGGCGAACAAGTTCTTTCGCAAATTGCTGAAAGCGACGGGTTTTGCGCCCAGAGTCATTGTCACCGATAAACTTATAGCGGTGTGCAACCGCATTAAGCACAGCAACGGTTGTGTGGGGCGCGGCGCGCCCCACACAACCGTACTTAACTAACGCGCATAGCGCTATAGAAGTTATGGGGCGGCCCAGAAAAAATTGATTTCAGGTGTCGAACACAGACAGCATAAGGGTTTAAACAATCGAGCGGAGAATTCGCACAGGCCGACACGGACCCGAGAGAGGCGGATAGGCCGCTTTAAATCGCCAGGGCAAGCCCAACGGTTTCTCTCGACTTTTGAACCGATACGCGGCTACGTTCACCCGCATCAACATCGACAATCGGTAGCGGAATATCGAGAAACGATGCGTCAGCGCTTGAGCGACTGGTGTCAAATCACACACTATCGGTGGTCGCTTAGAGCTGCCGTCGAAGGCGATGGACGGGAATTTAGTGCTTGATTTTTAGATACGGAAAGTTAAGTTGACAGTTCCTTCGTACCAATCAACTCGTCATACTCTGCATGTGTTCCAATCCAGAACCAAGAAATACCACTCTCACCTTCAACGCCCAAAGCTCGACCGCTGGATTCTGCACGAACTGCCCAATACTTCTTGCCTAACTTCTTGAAATACAAGGACCGCTGAGATGGATCAACTTCGAGTACCTCATCTAACTTATCTACTATTCGCTGAACATCTTCGAATATTCGCTGAACATCTTCGGATAAAACTGGAAACTCAGCGAGCACTTCCTGCACAAATGCTTCAAATTTGCCGTTTTCTATATCTTGCTCTATTTGTTCATTCCAGCGTTCGTAGGCTAAATCAAGAAACCATAGTCTTAATTTTTCAAACTCACTGGATGACAAGGAAAGAATTGCCGCCTCGATTTGCCCAAGGTTTGACATAACCAGCTAGACTCCTCTGCACTTAAAAAAATATAGTTTCAATGGAAAAGGGAGGTATCTCTGCATTTTGGGCGATCAAGTCTTCCTATAAAGGTTTACTGAACACCAACAAATGCGCTTACGATTACACCCTGATTGAAGTCTAAGCTGCATCACGTTTGTGATCGGCGGGCGGGAAGTAGACTCGCCATTTTCAACGCTCCTTCCCACTCAACTGCATCGCTTGGTTAGACAGCACATCGTGGTTTATATGCCGCAGAGCCATCGCTGCAGTCGTTCCAACAGCGTTGGAGAATTATTGTGGGCTTCCCATTCAGCGAGCTGATCCGACAACTCTTTCTCCGTTGGAACATTTGCCCTTGGTGACGTCGAAGGCGCGTCAATAAGCAGAACGCTGTAATCATGCACTCCGCAATTCGGTGGATCGCCATCGAGAAACACCTCCAAAAACTCAGCCTCGTTGAATTCATCGATATGGGTCCAACTCCAGGCACCCAGGAAGACTTCATTGCGGTTATGATAGAGAGCCACAGCGAAGCACACTTCATCTCCGACGCTCAGTTTGTCGTCACCCCGAAACTTGGTAACCACCTCGCCTTGCACAGGAACAATACCTGACTCTCGTTGGATCAGATCGGGGTTGAATTTGACTTGCACGTGGTAGGGTGCCCGAAGGCGACGCTCCGTATACGCAGCCAGTGACATTGCCATTGATCGTTTCTCAATTCACACGCTCTAATCATTCTATTAAACAGACAGTTTACGTGCAAATGCACAGAGCTACATTGCGGTCTGCCATCCAAATAAAGTGCCTGTAGGTCTAAAACGACGGAAGCTGTGATTTGCCGCCATTTACCCTTTAAACCCTCTGCTAGCAAAGGTTTCAGGGGCTCTCATTATAGAGTGATTGTTGAGAATGCCTCTTGCCGACAAAGGCTAAAACAACCAAAAATCGTTAACTCTATAAGTTCAAACGTATTAAATGACACTAAATCGCAGCTTCCGTCGTTTGGGGCCTTTTTGCTGTCAGCCTTCTTTCCATTACTGCTTAAATTAGCTTCTATTTTATCAGGCAGTTCCTTTTTAGCTGCAAGATGGCTAATGGCGCTTTTAACAGCCTGCGTATAGTCAACGTAGCGACCATTTTCAACCTTTGCGAGATTGTCACAGAGTTCGGGTTCATCCCAACTTATGATAATCGGCTAGGAAGTGAGCTTATAGGGGAATAGAGAGGGATAGAGGAGGGGTGACGCAATGTCGGTTTCAGGTAGCGATCGCCGTTTTCGCCAT
>JADEXA010000124.1 GCA_015207365.1 Vacuolonema iberomarrocanum LEGE 07170 | reverse complement strand
AAGGTCAAGCTACGAAGGGCTAATGGAGGATACCTAGGCACACAGAGGCGACGAAGGACGCGGTTACCGGCGATACGCTCCGGGGAGTTGGAAGCAGGCATAGATCCGGAGATTTCCGAATGGGGCAACCCTAGAGACGGCCATTTGAATCCATAGGATGGCACGAGCGAACGCAGCGAACTGAAACATCTAAGTAGCTGTAGGAAGAGAAAACAAACGTGATTCCCGTAGTAGCGGCGAGCGAAGAGGGAAGAGCCTAAACCATGGGTTTATACCTGTGGGGTCGTGGGACAGCGAGATGTAGGGAGGCGGCTAGACGAAGCAGATGGGATGCTGCACCAGAGGAGGTGAAAGTCCTGTAGTCGAAAGCCAAGCACCGCTAGCTGAATCCCGAGTAGGCCGGAGCACGAGGAATTCCGGTTGAATCAGCGAGGACCACCTCGTAAGGCTAAATACTCCTGTGTGACCGATAGTGAACCAGTACCGCGAGGGAACGGTGAAAAGAACCCCGGAAGGGGAGTGAAATAGAACATGAAACCATTAGCTTACAAGCAATCGGAGCCCGATTAAACGGGTGACGGTGTGCCTGTTGAAGAATGAGCCGGCGACTTATAGGCACGGGTAGGTTAAGACGGGAATGTCGAAGCCAGAGCGAAAGCGAGTCTGAAGAGGGCGAATATCCGTGTTTATAGACCCGAACCCAGGTGATCTAACCATGGGCAGGATGAAGCTTGGGTAACACCAAGTGGAGGTCCGAACCGACCGATGTTGAAAAATCGGCGGATGACCTGTGGTTAGCGGTGAAATGCCAATCGAACCTGGAGCTAGCTGGTTCTCCCCGAAATGTGTTGAGGCGCAGCGGTAGGCGATAAAGTTGGGGGGTAAAGCACTGTTTCGGTGCGGGCTGCGAGAGCGGTACCAAATCGAGACAAACTCAGAATACCCAGCGGATAGCCTGCCAGTGAGACGGTGGGGGATAAGCTTCATCGTCAAGAGGGAAACAGCCCAGACCACCAGCTAAGGTCCCCAAATCATGGCTAAGTGATAAAGGAGGTGGGAGTGCTAAGACAACCAGGAGGTTTGCCTAGAAGCAGCCATCCTTGAAAGAGTGCGTAATAGCTCACTGGTCAAGCGCTCCTGCGCCGAAAATGAACGGGGCTAAGTCATGTACCGAAGCTGTGGGATATGCAAATATCGGTAGGGGAGCGTTCTGTAGTAGGGAGAAGCATTAGCGAAAGCAGATGTGGACGAAGCAGAAGTGAGAATGTCGGCTTGAGTAGCGCAAACATTGGTGAGAATCCAATGCCCCGAAATCCTAAGGGTTCCTCCGCAAGGCTCGTCCACGGAGGGTTAGTCGGGACCTAAGGCGAGGCGGAAACGCGTAGTCGATGGCGAACCGGTCAATATTCCGGTACCGATGATGAATTGTGCAGGGGGACGGAGAAGGCTAAGTCAGCCGCAAGTTGGTTAGCGGTTGAAGCGTACGAGGTGATGAGGTGCGGCGAAAACGCACTGAGCTGAGGCGCGAGTACGACCTCCTACGGGAGGGAAGTGACTGATGTCAGGCTTCCAAGAAAAGCCCTACCCACGTAAATTCATGATTGCCCGTACTCTAAACCGACACAGGTAGGATAGTTGAGAATACTCAGGGGCGCGAGGTAACTCTCTCTAAGGAACTCGGCAAAATGGCCCCGTAACTTCGGGAGAAGGGGTGCCAGCGAGAGCTGGTCGCAGTGAAGAGGCCCAGGCGACTGTTTACCAAAAACACAGGTCTCCGCTAAGTCGCAAGACGATGTATGGGGGCTGACGCCTGCCCAGTGCCGGAAGGTTAAGGAAGTTGGTTAGTTTTCGGATGAAGCTAGCGACCGAAGCCCCGGTGAACGGCGGCCGTAACTATAACGGTCCTAAGGTAGCGAAATTCCTTGTCGGGTAAGTTCCGACCCGCACGAAAGGCGTAACGATCTGGGCGCTGTCTCGGAGAGAGGCTCGGCGAAATAGGAGTGTCTGTGAAGATACGGACTACCTGCACCCGGACAGAAAGACCCTATGAAGCTTTACTGTAGCCTGGTATTGGGTTCGGGCTTTGACTGCGCAGGATAGGTGGGAGACTAAGAGCAAGCCCTTGTGGGGGTTTGTGAGTCACTGGTGAGATACCACTCTGTCAAGGCTAGAATTCTAACTGAAAGCCGTTATCCGGCTTTGGGACCGTATCAGGTGGGCAGTTTGACTGGGGCGGTCGCCTCCTAAATGGTAACGGAGGCGCGCAACGGTTCCCTCAGGCTGGTCGGAAATCAGCCGAAGAGTGTAAAGGTAGAAGGGAGCTTGACTGCAAGACTGACAAGTCGAGCAGGGACGAAAGTCGGCCTTAGTGATCCGACGGCACAGCGTGGAATGGCCGTCGCTCAACGGATAAAAGTTACTCTAGGGATAACAGGCTGATCTCCCCCAAGAGTTCACATCGACGGGGAGGTTTGGCACCTCGATGTCGGCTCATCGCAACCTGGGGCGGTAGTACGTCCCAAGGGTTGGGCTGTTCGCCCATTAAAGCGGTACGTGAGCTGGGTTCAGAACGTCGTGAGACAGTTCGGTCCATATCCGGTGCAGGCGTAGGAGCATTGAGGGGATTCCTCCTTAGTACGAGAGGACCGGGAGGAACGCACCGCTGGTGTACCTGTTATCGTGCCAACGGTAAACGCAGGGTAGCCATGTGCGGAGCGGATAACCGCTGAAAGCATCTAAGTGGGAAGCCCACCCCAAGATGAGTGCTCCCATGGCGTTAAGCCAGTAAGGTCACGGGAAGAACACCCGTTGATAGGCGTTAGATGGAAGTCCAGCAATGGATGTAGTCGAGACGTACTAACAGACCGAGGGCTTGTCCT
>JADEXA010000123.1 GCA_015207365.1 Vacuolonema iberomarrocanum LEGE 07170 | reverse complement strand
TTTAACGTAGATATCGATAATCTTTTTACGGAAGTCAAGCGAATAGGGTTGCACCTCAAGTCGTCCCCTAGGAAATAAACATTCTATTCTAAGTGTACCTCACTAGAATAGGAAACGCTATATAAAATCCACCTATCGTTTGTATCCGCTGCGTTGCAGCGGATACAAACGATAGGTGGGTTCTTCAACTGGCTCTGATATTAGATAGTTTTTTGCATCTCTGGCGATGCAAGGGCTATAAGTCGTACCTGATTCTGTATTTCATCCCGAGGCGACGAAAGCAAGAAAATGTGGCGATCGCTGATAGCAACCGCCACAACCCATGCAGAACCAAATCATGCAGAGCGACATCCAGAGAACACTACGCTTGCAAAACGAAATCATTGGCCGTGAGGGTCGGCGCATCCGATAGAATAGCCACGGCGCTCCCTCCGCCCAAACCTGGCGCACGGCCATTGGCGTTGTAGAACACCTGACCCGTTGATTCGTTGTACACGATGAGAGCAGACTGCGTGGCGATCGCCCCACGGCTGCTCACGCTGGCAAACTCTCCGACTTGGGAAAACCCTGTCCCAACGCTACTCATCAAGTTTGTAAATGCGGCTTTATTCAAGACAATTTTGTCAGTGCCGCTCACGAAGTCCGTCACCCGATCAACACCAGCACCGGAAGCGTTCAAGACAAAGCGATCCTGCCCTGTTCCTCCGGTCAACAAATCATCGCCAACGCTACCTTGCAAGATATCGTTACCACTGTTACCCAGCAGGCGATCGCGATCAGCACCTCCATACAATCTGTCGTTCCCGGCTCCGCCAAGCAAACGATCCCGTCCGTGACGGCCAACTAACTGATCATTGCCGCGTCCACCCGTTAACAGATTGTTCGTCTCATTCCCGCGTATCCGGTCATTGCCATCGCCACCGATTGCCACTTCAATTTGGGTACCGTTGGTCAGGGTTAGAGACCGTCCTGCAATGCGATTGCGGATGCCAGGTCGCAAGTCCAGCAATAGATTTGACGTCACCGCTGCCGCATTAACGGTGTCTCGTCCTCCATCATCCTGCAGCCGGGTGCGGGATGCGGTGCTGCCAACCCGGGCAAAGCTATCAGTGTAAGTGTAGGTATCATTTGGGCTGGGGTCGTCGCCATACACTCGCAAACTCCAATTTTTGAGCACACCTTCGTCGGCTGTGGCGCGATCGCTCACCCGCAGCGTCCAGTTGCCCGCTGCCTGCTCGCCCCAAAACTGAGCACTGGAAAAGGTGAACTGCAGATCGGTCAACCCTTGAGTGGCTATGGCAGATGGACGACTCATGAGAAGGCTTTCTGTCCCATTCGGCGATACCAGAGTCAGCTCCAGATCACCCAGCCAAGTATGAGTTAGATCGACCTCGACCTCAACCTGTTCAATGGTGAGTCCGCCTGTCAGCCGGATTTGGCTACTGGCCGTGTCGTTGTCGCGAATCGTGACCGCTGACGGTTGATCCCCCTGAAGATTACGCTCGTTTCTGGCCGTCTGCTGCATTCTCCAGGTTTCTGCCAAACGCACAGCGGCATGGGCATCTACCAAACCAAATCCATAATCAGTACTGCTTGCCAGGCCACCTCCATTCCAGTTGGTGGCACCATTCGTTTGCCAGGTGGAGTTTTGGCGATCGGTCTGTCGTGCAGAATAGACCAGAATTTCCTGTACATCACGATAGCCCAGGTTTGGATTGGCCTCAAGCATCAGGGCGACCACGCCAGTTACCATGGGGGCAGCCGCCGAGGTTCCACCAAAGTCATCGGTGTAATCTGTGGTGGCATACCCGTTACGACCAACCCGATCCGTCGACACAATGCCATCGGTGTTCGTATCTCCGCCGAATGCCGACACGAGTAAGTTGGCTCCTGGGCTGCTATACGAGGTGCGATCGCCTTGGTCATCCAAAGCCGCAACCGCAATGGAATAACGAGAATTTTGTAGATTGTGATAGTTCGCACTATCTCTAGCCGCACGAGCATTGCCACCCGCGAATACAACCACAGTCCCCAAACCATCTCGCCCTTCTTCGACAGCCGCTTCCAGAGCTGGCTGGAAGGGAGCAAAGTCACGCTCTGCAAAATTATCGATGAAGGGTGTGCCGTACCCCCAGCTATTATTCACCACATCAAAATTCGCAAATTGGCGCAGGGCAAACACCGTGTCGTCAAGCGAGCCGGCCTCAAAATCTAGGCGAATGCTTGATAGGGTTGCATCGTAGGCAATACCCACGCTGCCTGCCTCATTTCGTTCTGCTGCCACAAGCCCTGCGACCGCTGTGCCATGGTTGTCTGAGAGTAGAATCGGCGCACCATCCGCCAATCGCCGAGCGGTATCAACATCGGCAGCTAGATTGTAGTTATTGTTGAGATCGGGATGCCTGTAATCTACTCCATCATCAACAATTGCAACCTGAACGTCTCTCCCGGTGTAGTTCTGCCAAATTGGCAGAACATTCAGATCAATTCCAGGTTTGCCACCTGTTTGCCCGCTATTTTGTAGATACCATTGTTGATTGAACAATGGATCTGTTGGGCGATTTGAACGACTCATGACTAAACTCTCAACTGCGTAGATTATTTGTGGAGAACCACTTCAGAAGCGATGGAGTTTTACCTCTAAAAATTGAGATAAAACGGTAGAAAAGAAACATCAAAAAGACATTTAAGAATAGAGCCATGGAGCAACCTCCTGTTCATTTTTCAGCAAGTTTTACAGCAATACCTTGATGAACGTCACAAGCATTACTTCACACAAAAACCATATTTTAGAGTGGTCTAAAAATAACTTTTAGAGATAGAGACTTGATTACTCCTAGATAGCTTTAGAGGTGAGGAAGGTATATGGGATTAATTCTTGGATCTAACCTTGAGGTCAATTACGTTTCTTTTTCGAACGTAGATTCAACCCCGAACACTTATTTAGAATAGATAAACTTTGTTCGTAAATCACTTATCCTTTGTGTCAAGGCGATCGCCTCTTTTTCCCATCAATTTTGGAAGATCAGGCCAGGGGGTTGGCCGAAAACTGCAACGTCGTCGCAGCATCTCTGATCAGGCAAACGGAGTCAGCAAGTCATCCTCAAACCATCTCAGTTCCCAACCAAGAAGAAGCTAGGCCGAGAATCTCTAGCGATCTCACATGACTTGTGAGTCAAATGTGAAAAGTCGGGAGGGCTATGCCCTCGTATTTGTTTAGCGGGAATCGTCTGGGGAGAGAGGGGGTAAGGTCATGGCCTCAGCCACCCAATCAATAAAGGAAACACCTTGCTGCTGAGCGGTGGCGGCCAAGGAGGTCAAAATCTCCCAGGTG
>JADEXA010000122.1 GCA_015207365.1 Vacuolonema iberomarrocanum LEGE 07170 | reverse complement strand
TTCGTAAATCGCTTGGCGAAATTGGCGCAGCGTTTCAAGATGATCTGACATGAGTGGTAGAGCGTAGAGTTTTAGATCCTCTACCACTTTCCTGCTCTTCTTTCACCCGGTTTGTCCAAAGTCCAGTGTTTCTCTAGTCTGAGCAACTGCCGCGTCCCCTGCTGCCGCACTCCCAGGGAAATGATCCCCAAAAAAATCACAGTCAGAACACCCAACATAATCACGTGAGTCAGTGAGAAAGGCTGAAATTGATGAAGGGGATCCTGCTGTATTGAAAGAATACAGATTGATGACATGTTCAGGGATTGTTCTGGTTAGTGGGTGATGATGGAGCCTGCGTTTTGGCGATTGAGTCAATTAACCTAGCGATCACCCTGTAATACCAATTCTTTGAGATATTGTTACAGCTATTCCTTTCGACGCTGCTTAAGGAACGTCAGCTGAGCAGAGTCGAAGCCGATGTATAGGTGTAGCGGTGATTCGCAGAATTGGTATAAGTCTTAGGCAACTTCTCGTTCCGTTAATCCAGCGAGTGAGTGTCTTCCTGTGAAGTCGCTAGCAGAAACGTTAACCCATCAGCCTTGAAACCTCAAAACCTTATGCTCAATGAGATTTTCTTCATAGCTACCTCCAACGCTACGGATTGAGAGTCAGACATCAGGATAGACCCGTAATCTATCTGTAAATGCCAGGATTGACGCGATCGCCACCTTCAATCAAAGCTGGTTCAGAGGGAGTCACGACAAAGTGATCAAGATTGGCTTTCAGGACATCGATTTCGCGATCGCTTAATTCTGGGATATCGAGTACCTCTTCCACGGTATTGAAGGGTGCATTTTTAATGATTTTCCGAGCGAGTGTCGGATACAATCCTCGATACCGTCTGAAGGCCATGACATTCGAGTTATTCAAGTCAATCTTAAAACTGACTTCACCCATCTTTTCCTCCACAGGGTTTCGGATTATATCGGATAGGACATATGAGTTTTCTACAGTTTTGTGCCCCATAAGTTGGGCGATCGCTGACTGATGAAACCCAAATCCAAACCAGAAAATGATCACCGAAATAAATCCGATGAAAACCCACATTAATAGCTTCAAAAAACTTTTGGCCATGATCTATCTCCTTATCAGAAAAGATAATCTCCTTATCAGAAAAGATAAACAAAAATATGGCTTTAATATAACTTCTGGCACGAGATTAACGGCCTCCAGCATCAATCAACTCATTGATCGCTTCCAAGGCATTAAGAAGGGCTAGTTTTCCGTGCACACCGCGCACGGAAAACTAGTGTTTCAAACAACCTCCTAGACAACGCTAACCTTCACAACCCTTTCTTTCTCTTCTTCAGCCTTAGGCAATGTCAGGTTAAGGATGCCATTTTTGTACTCAGCAGTGACTCTGTCATTCTGAACATGAGCAGGCAACGGAATGACTCGTTCAAACTTGCCATAATGGAATTCGGAAGTCACCATGCCTTTCTCTTCTGTCTTCGTTTCAGATTGCCGTTCTCCCTTAATCGAAACAGCATCATCGGTAACGCTGACGTCGAGATCCTCAGCTTCTAAGCCGGGAACTTCCAATTTGAGGTGAATTTCTTCGCTCGTCTCATCCATTTCTGCTGAGGGGATAAACGCCAACTCTGAACGACCTTCATCCAAGCCGCCCATAAACCGATCAAACATACGATCCATTTCTCGACGTAAATTCTCAACTTCTGGGAAGGGTTCCCACCGTCGAATATCCTGGAACGGTTTCCAACGATTAATTGCCATAGTTACCTCCAAAACTTGGATCCATACGAGGCTTCCAGCTAGCTCACCATTAGAGACTCTTCTACAAGATTATTGAGCTAAGGTGAACTCACTATTCACCTCATCTTGAGGATAAGAAAAAAACTTAAAGAAACTGTGAAGACACCTGCGAACTTTACATAAATACATCTAACTAGAGATATGAATTCTTACTCTAAATAAAGTTCTGAAGAATTCCCCTATTTTGCTTGTAAATATTGGTTTAGGTCAAGGGTTTTTGCAGGGTCACACAATGCGTAACCCTGTAAAATATTCATTTTTTTTACACTACGAATATGGGGAAAATGGGTGCTTCAGTTTATCTCCAGCTTAATTGAAACTATTCAGCCCGGTTGCTAATCAAGGAGTCTATTTGAGCCAAGAGGACAAAAAAAATGTCGGGTGTATCCCACTTTTGTAGCCCTCACCCTAAATCCCTCTCCCAAGACTGGGAGAGGGACTTTGAATCTTGCTCCCCTTCTCCCAAAATTGGGAGAAGGGGCTGGGGGATGAGGGCCAAATTGTAGAACTGGGATGCACCTAATATTACCTAAGTGGTCAGATTGGCTGGGTAACCTTGCCAGCCTTAGAGTTGGATGTTCTAAGGCTGGCTTAACGACGACTAAGGGAGAAACTTGCTCATTTACTACACTCGGGATAGAGAGACTATCAATTATCATCAAAAGGTATGAGCAATACCTAGGATGAGACTAACTTCGTCTTCATCAGCAAATGGGAGATAATTGATACTTCCATTAGCAAACCAGCGATCGCTGATGCGATAATCGACCCCGCCTGCCAGAGCAAATTCGACGGTGCTATCGTCTCCAATGTCACCACCGATGCCCGCTCCTGCAAATGGATAGAGTCTACCTTCCTGATCTACAGCGTTAAGATCATAGGTGGCTAGCAGCAAATAGGAAACATCTTCTTCGTCATCAAATTCGAAGTCCGTTGCGACCGATGGTCTAACCGAAATATTGTCGTGAACAATAAACTTGCCATTGATGACAAAACCGTTATCACTACCGCCGACACCCACATAGTTGTAGTCAGGCATTTGCTGTGCCGATGCTTTTAGAGGGAAAGCTAGCAGAGCTGTTGCAAGAAGACCTAAAGAAATCCACTTGAAACTACCTTTCATAATACTCACCCTTAACGCTTTGAAGCGTAACGAATGGAGATGAAACTTTCATTGCCTATGCACGTTTTCGTGAAGTAAAGCTTTTGAAAGTTGGCTAGTTGAAAGAACTATTTGAAACGAAGTCTTCTTTTTCAAGCCTGATTCTAGTATCTCTAAAAAAATGAAATTTATGGAAGATAATGGGACAGTTCTAAAGGTGGCTTTGAGTTCAGTGCAAGACAAAAAGCAGAGGACTTTTAGATACAACTTTGCATTGAAGAACCCAACTATCGTTTGCGCCCGCTGCAATGCAACGGGCACAAGCCATAGTTGGGTTTTACGGTTATTTAACCGGATTTGATAGGCATCCTGCACCCTATCACCACCCGTTGAAACTGCTGTACATGGTCTGTATGGATCTGATGGTCAAATCCGCGAGTCCACAGTGGATTTGAACGGCAAGGTAGACTGGGCTTGAGAATTTTTGAAGCGGCTCTAAAATCTATCGTGAATCTGGAGGAGCGAGTTCGGGTTCCTCCGGATCAGATGAGGTCGTGTCCTCCAACAACAGAGACTGCTGCAATTCATCGATGGACATTCCTATCTCGGTTAACGCCACCTGATTGTTGTTGAGCATCGTTTCTAGCGTTTCAAGTTGTTGCGAGACGGTTTGAAGCTGATCTTGATTCGTGCTGAGGCTGTCTGATAGGTTGTCTGGCAGACGATCGCCCAAGGTTTGAAGCTGGCTTTGAATCTGAGTTTCCAGCTGATCAAGACGTTCTAGATCGGCTGGTGCGATCGCGCTAGTCGCACCAGGCTGGGTTGTCGTTTGTTCATCCATTTGCTGCCGATAAGCAAACCACGTAGACACCCCCCCTAACGCGAAAATCAAAACCACCAAAATGCCAAGTGATAAGTTGACCTGCCGCCTGAGCCACCGAATTTCTCGGTTGGTACCTTCCTCATCCAGTGGTTCTGTCGCAAACACTTAGGAGTGGTAGATTAGGAAGCTGATTTCCTCGTATCATCTACCACCCATTTCGAGTTCATGTCTCATCCTGTCCTGTTCAAGTGGAAGCACTTTCAGCCTGAAATCATCTTGCTCAATGTCCG
>JADEXA010000121.1 GCA_015207365.1 Vacuolonema iberomarrocanum LEGE 07170 | reverse complement strand
AATTGAGCAATCGCATCGAGATGGGTTTTGAGTCGGGCGGCTTTTTCAGGGGTCATTACTCAGGTTCCTCACTGAACACCTTGATCCTGGCCTGTTTTAGCTCACCTTGCAAACCTGACATGCTCCCCGTCTCATACACCACCTACACCTTCTCCCCCTGACTGAAAGTTACATTGCTGTTTCTTCCTGCTCCTAGGCCAATTAGAAACATGCCATCAGGTTTCCCACCTCACTAAAGAAAATCTTTGATTCCTCACAGCATCTTTGCTCCAGTCCATAACGACGGTTTTTGCAATCATGGGTTATCCCAGTCCGCGTAGGCGGACTTTGCTCCGCTAGCCGCGATTTCAATCGCCTAGGCTAAATCACAGACGATCGATCGCCCAACTCCTAAATAAACTAGGCTTAAAGCTATTGGTCACGATTAAACCAGACCGCGCTGCGTAATTTTTTTGCTTATGGTTCCGGCTCGTCGACTTTATCAACTTTTGCTTTTGGGAACGGCGATCGCCCTCGCCGTTGCTATGTTTGACTGGCGGAACACCGCCTTGTTGCAAGGGGTGGTGTTTTTGACCCTGTTATATGACGGGGCGTTGGTGGGGTTGGCATTGGTGGATGCAACGCGGGGGCGATCGCAGCGGGTGCGGGTTCGCCGCGAGGTGGCTCAGAAGCTTTCTATTGGGCGGCAAAACCTGGTGCGCTTGACCCTAACGACTGGAACAGCGGGACAGGCGGCGGGGGGGCATCCGATTCGGGTGCAGATCCGCGACCAGTATCCAGCGGCATTTAAAGCAGAGCCGCCGATGCTGAAGCTGGAACTACCCCCTGTGGCAGAAGAGAGCATTACCTACACCGTGTTTCCGCCAGAGCGGGGGCAGTTTGAGTTTGGGGATGTGTTTGTGCGGCAGTTGGGGCCGTGGGGGTTGGCGTGGCAGGGCTGGCGCAGTCCCCAAAAGGCGACCGTGTCGGTCTATCCCGACTTGATGGGGTTGCAGGAGTTGTCTATTCGCCTTGCCATCCAGACCACGGGCAACATCCGCAAGGCTCGTCGCTCTGGAATGGGCACGGAGTTTACCGAACTGCGGGAGTATTACACCGGAGACGACCCGCGCCTAATTGACTGGAAAGCAACGGCACGGCGGAGTCGGCTACTGGTGCGGGTGCTGGAGCCAGAGCAAGAACAGACGGTGATTGTGCTATTGGATCGGGGACGGTTGATGACGGCGCAGGTGGAGGGCATTACCCGCTTCAACTGGGGGATGAATGCCACCCTCTCGTTGGCACTGGCAGGGCTGAACCGGGGCGATCGCGTCGGAATTGGCGTGTTCGATCGCAACATGCAGCTCTGGGTGCCACCGGAGCGGGGGCAAACCCACCTCACCAAGCTGATCGAGCGCCTCACGCCGCTGCAACCCGCCATGCTGGAGCCGGACTACCTCAAAGCCGTGACCGTAGCCACCAACCAGCAACACCGTCGGGCGTTGGTCGTCATGCTCACCGATGTGGTGGACGAAACCGCCTCCGCCGAACTGCTGGCCGCCCTGCAGCGGCTGCGCCCCCGCTATCTGCCCTTCTGCGTTACCCTGCGCGATCCTCAAGTGGATGCGATCGCCCACGCGCCCACCGAACCCGACATTTCTGCCGCTTACCCCCGCGCCGTTGCCCTCGACCTGCTGGCTCAACGCCAAGTGGCTCTGGCGAAGCTGAAGCAACGGGGGGTGCTCGTGTTGGATGCCCCCGCAAATCAGATTACCGATCAGTTGGTGGAGCGCTATCTTCGGGTGAAAGCCCGCAATTTGCTATAGTTCTCCTCCCCAGCCGTCATTCCCGTGTAGGCGGGAATCCAAACAAGCAGGATGCTTTGAGCTATAGGTGCTGGATGGATGCCCATTTTTATGGGTATGACGGACTCCGGTTATCCTAGCCAGCCCTTCAATTTCCATAGATTAAGTGGGCAGTGCCCTCTAAGACTCTAATGCGCTGTCATCATCCGCCACGGGGAGCGGAATGGGGGCATAGGCCAGGGTGTCATCTTGGGAGATCTGGTGAGCGAGATCGGCATTTTCCAGTCGCTCCAGGATCAGCAGCAGATCGCTAAAGCTACGAACGCCCATTTGCTCTAACTCTTCCATCGAAATCTCTTCGTCAATTTGCCCCCGGCGACGGAGTAGCATTTGCACCCGCTCTTCCTGGAAGCTAAGGGCGGCTTGTTGGCGCAGGGTGGGTTCCGCCTTGCGGAGTCCGGCCATCAGGATCTCGGGGGTAATGCACTCTGCTTGGAGATCAGCAGCAGTGGAGAGGACAATGCTCCCCAGGCGGTTGAATAGACGGGGTTTACCGAGGGACGCTTCGCAGAACTGGCGAGCTGTGTTAGGCAGGAAGGGCAACACCGAGCGCGGATCGTCAGGATCTGTGCAGGGAGAATCCAGGCGGGCGCTGTTGAGGTAATTGACTAGCATCCGGTAGGTGGTTGGCTGATCCAGTTCCTCCAGGGGCAATTGCAGGTCAAACAACCCCCGTTCGCTGGTCAGCAGATCCTGCGTCATACCGAGGGGATGCCCCGTCAACAGAAACCAGGCGCGTCCCTTCAGCATTCCCTGCGCATTATGCATCATTTGGCGGATGACGCTGGGATTTTGCTTGTCCAGGTCATCAATGGCAATCACCACACCTTCGGGATACTTTTTCTGTGCTCGCTCCAGCAATGTGTCCAGACTAACGGTTGGGTATTGGGACTGGGTGATGGGCAGGTCTTTTTCGCTGAGCTTGCCGCTCAATCCCAGACTGCCACCCACTTCTGCACTCCGTTCTTTCAGGGGTTTATCGGTGGGGATACCCATTTGGTACAACTGTTGCTGTGCCCAGTCGTCGTCTGCCATCTCCCGCGCCACAGCAATCAGCGCCGTGGTGGCCAGATCCAGGTTGGCGGGCAGCGAGATATAGTTGGTCAGCATTTGAGGACGCTTACGGCGCAGCACCGACAGCACTTCCAGCAAAAACGTGCTTTTGCCGATGCCAACGCGCCCGTAGACCAGAATGCGGCGACGTTCCCGACTCTGGAACAGATTGAATACCTGACGCAATTCGGCTTCGCGCCCGGTGAAGACGTAGCGCAGGGTTTCACTGGATAGATCAATGGGGCTGGTGGTGAAGGGAATTTCGCGCAACCCCAACCGCTGGATATTGCCCGAAGCCTGGTCAAAAATATCATCTGCTGTGGTCATACCCTAGCCTCCGAAGAATCGCCCGATTGCTGTGCCAGGATGCGCTGTGCAGCGGCATACAATTGCTCCAAATCTTGAACCTGCTGGGGCTTGTCGAGTTGCTGGTAAAGTTTCTTAGCAGTAGCGAGTTCAGCCATGCCCTTTTCTAGGAACCCACGGGATACTAACACCCCCCCCAACCCAGCACGGCTCTGGGCAATGCCCAGGGTATCGCCCAAGTGGTTGTAGAGACGCAAGGCATCGCGGTAGTAGAGGCAGGCATTGTCCCAATCAGCCATGGTTTCCTGGGCACGCCCCGTCTGGTAGAGGGCGTTAGCATGAGCCAACAGGTTGTCACCGCTACTCAGCTGGCGCACACTCTGGAGCAACAGTTGCAGCCCCTCTTGCCAGCGCCCTTCTTTTACCAAGCGACTGCCAAGAATAGACTGGGTTTCGGGAATCGCTTGCCAGATAGATGGGCGATCGTAGTGTTCGGGATCAATAGCATTGAGGGCGGTAGTGTAGGCGTTGATGGCGTGCTGGAGGTTGTCAGGGTTTTGGCTCTGCTCATAGCGGCGAGACAAGGCATTGCCCAGGCTATATTGGTCATTGATAAAAAAGGGGCTACCAGGAACGGCTACTTTTAGCTCTTCTTGCAACAAGGCAATGGCAGTATCCAGTTTGGTCGGATCGCCAGCCAACGTTGCCTGTGCCATCAACGCCCTAGCCAAGTTTCCTTGGGTCATCGCCCAGTCGACGGGCATGGCCTCGCGGGTCCTAACTTGCAACGATTGCCTATAGGCGGCGATGGCCGCCTCGATATTTCGTGCCCAATCCCCTCGGATGCGATCAGAGTAAGCGATTGCTAGATTATTTTGTACCCTTGCCCAATCTTCGGGGAATTTTTCACGCGTCAAAATTGCCAAGGTGAGTTCATAGCAGGTGATGCTCATTTCCAGATTGAGTGCCCGACTGCCAAGAGGAAACTCGCTGATGCGGTCAGCAAAGGTCACGAAGTTAAGGGCAATTCTGTGTTGCTGCTCTTGAGTCTCGTTTGCAATGAGTTCTGAGAAAACGTTGGGAATGGAATGTAGAAGGGTTTTGTCCAGGCGATGCAGATTGGTTTTGAAGAAGTGATAAATTTGCTCTCGGTTGCTTTCACCGTTGGCAATGTGCTGCAAGATTTCTCGCAGGAAGGTGGTAGCTTCTGCGATCGCTTCAGGAGTTGGTGGGGTGTCGTTGGGCATGGGGCATTTGGCTGAGTTCCCACAGCTTCATGATACGGCCACTGTTGGGAAATGAGCCGTTGCCCCTGCTGTTGCTTTGTTTGGATTGGGAAACTTGGCTGCGTTGGGATGCCCTGGAGGATCCCCCTAAATCCCCCTTGATAAGGGGGACTTTGAGTGCACTTTCCTCCTTGATCAGGAGACTTTGATTGCTGTTCCCCCCTTTGTTAAGGGGGGCTAGGGGGGATCTTGTAAGGGG
>JADEXA010000120.1 GCA_015207365.1 Vacuolonema iberomarrocanum LEGE 07170 | reverse complement strand
CCCCCATCCCCCCATCGCCGCACACTAACCTTAGAAAATTTACTGGCGTCCTCCACTGCCCTGGCTGTTCCCCCTGACTTGGATGACCTGACCCTCCTGCTCCTCACATCTGGCAGCACCGGACAACCCAAAGGCGTTCAACTCAGCCGCCGCAATCTATTTGCCAGCACCTACGGCATGGCAACCGTCAACCAGCTCACCGCCGCGTCCGTCTTCCTGAACTGGATGCCCCTAGAACATGTCGCCAGCCTCGTCATGTTCCACCTCACCCCCGTGATGCTGGGTTGCTCCCAGGTACAAGCAGCCAACGAGTGGGTACTCCAAGATCCCTTACGCTGGCTCGATCTCCTAGAACACCACCAGGCAACCGTCACCTGGGCACCCAACTTCGCTTACGGCCTGGTCTGCGATGCTCTGACAGAAAGGCAGCAGGCAGAACCAACCCATCCTCCCGATACTCACCCACAACCCATCCGCGTTCATCCGCGTTCATCTGCGTTGCATGCCCTCCGAGGCTGGGATTTGTCCTCCGTGTGCTGGATGGGCAATGGAGCCGAAGCCGTTGTCGGCAAAACCGCACGGCGCTTTTTGCAATTGCTAGCGGAATACGGATTGGCCGCAGATGCCGTCAGCCCGGGTTATGGCATGTCCGAAACCAGCTCCGGCATTGTGCATTCCCGCGACTTTTCCCTGGCGACCACTCGTGATGACGATACAGGGGTGGACTTGGGTCATCCGATTCCGGGAGTGTCCTTGCGGATTGTGGATGCAAACCAGCAGGTCGTCCCAGAAGGCACCGTAGGCGCACTGCAAGTGCAGGGGCTGACGGTAACTGCGGGTTATATCAACCGCCCCGATTTGAACGCAGATGTATTCACCGACGATGGCTGGTTCAACACCGGAGATCTGGGTTTTTTGCAGGATGGACGGCTGACGCTGACCGGGCGGCAGAAGGACGTCATCATTATCAATGGCGCTAACTACCACAACCATGACATTGAGGCCGCGGTAGAAGAGTTGCCCGAGGTAGAGGTGGCCTTTACGGCGGCCTGTGCCGTGCGGCGATCGCAAGGCGAAACCGAACAACTCGCCATCTTCTTTCACCCCGTCGCTGGAACTGGAGCTGTCTCTGTGGAGCTGTTGCAAAAAATCCGGCGGCAGGTAGTAGAAGCGATCGCCCTCAACCCCGACTATTTAATACCCGTTGAAAAAGCGACCATTCCTAAAACCAGCATCGGTAAGATTCAGCGAAGCCAGTTGAGCCAGCGATTTGCCGCCGGGGAATTTGACGCTATTTTGCAGCAAGTGGAGCAAGTATGGCGCGATCGCCCTCACCCCCAAGCCTTGCCGCAATCGGAGCGAGAGCAGGCGATCGCCGATATCTGGCAAGCCGTGCTGGGGCTGGCGACCATCGGACTGGACGAGACTTTCTTCGAGTTGGGAGGTACGTCCCTGAAGCTGATGCAGGTTTTGGCGCAGCTATCCGATCGCTTCGGAATATCCCTGACGACGGTGGATTTGTTTCAGCATCCAACCGTGCGATCGCTCGCCGACTTTTTCCAGCAAAAAGCACTGGGGCAAGAGTCCCCGACAACAGCGGCGGAAACCGACACCATCCAGACCGCACAACATCGCGCCCAGCGACGACGTCCTGCCACCCGCAGCACTGACATTGCCGTCGTAGGCATGGCGGGGCGATTTCCCGGTGCACGAAACTTGCAGGAGTTCTGGCAAAACCTGTGCGATGGGGTCGAATCCGTCACGTTCTTTAGTGATGAGGAGTTGCTGGCAGCGGGGGTGCCGCCGGAGTTGATTTCTGATCCTCAGTACGTCAAAGCCAGCCCGATTTTGGATGACGTGGAAACCTTCGACGCGGAGTTTTTTGGCATCAATCCCCGGGAAGCAGAGCTACTCGACCCACAGCAGCGGCTTTTGCTGGAATGTGCCTGGGAAAGCCTGGAAAACGCTGGATATGATCCCCTCAGCTACCCTGGAGCGATCGCCATCTATGCTGGGGCGTCGATGAACACCTATCTGCTAAACCAGGTGTATCCCAATCGCGATCGCCTCGACCCGAATGAATCCCTGGATGTGCTGACCCTCGGCTCCCTGGGAGGTTTCAACCTTACTGTTGCCAACGACAAGGACTATCTGACCACCCGCGTTTCTTACAAACTCAACCTGCGCGGGCCGAGCGTCAATGTGCAGACCGCTTGCTCTACCTCGCTAGTGGCTGTCCATATGGCTTGCCAGAGCTTGTTATCCGGGGAATGTGACCTGGCACTGGCGGGGGGGGTGTCAGTGCATACGCCCCAACGCGCCGGACATCTCTTTCAGGAAGGGATGATTCTCACGCCAGACGGGCATTGTCGCGCCTTCGATGCCCAGGCGAGGGGCACCCTATTCGGCAGCGGCGTTGGACTGGTGGTGCTAAAGCCGTTGGAGGAGGCGATCGCCGACCAGGACACCATCTATGCGGTCGTCAAAGGATCGGCAATGGGCAACGACGGTAGCCAGAAGGTGGGCTACCTCGCACCCCGTGGGGAAGGGCAAACTTTAGTGGCGGCTGAGGCGATCGCCCTAGCCGATATTGACCCCGAAACCATCACCTACCTGGAAGCCCACGGCACTGGCACAGAGCTAGGCGACCCCATCGAAGTCGCTTCCCTCACCCAGGCGTTTCGCGCGGCCACCCAGAAAAATCAGTTCTGCGCCATTGGGTCTGTCAAAACCAACGTCGGTCACCTAAATATTGCTTCGGGAATTGTCGGGTTCCTCAAAACCGTTCTCTCCCTGCATCACAAAACCCTTCCACCCAGTCTCCACTTCGACAAGCCTAATCCTCAAATCGATTTTGCTCAAACGCCTTTCTTCGTCAATACCGAGACGCGGGCTTGGGACGCGAGTGATCATCCCCGGCGCGCGGGGGTGAACTCGCTGGGAATTGGTGGAACCAACGTTCACGTGGTTTTGGAAGAATATTCAACGCAGATGAACGCGGATGGACGCAGATGGCAGGAGGGAAGAACTGAGGAAGGAAGCAAGGCAGCTCTAAACAGAGGTTGGGCGGATGTGCCGCAGGTGGCGACGTTGTCGGCGCGATCGCAACCTGCGTTAGCGGCGCTAGTGCAACGGTATGTCGCATTTTTGGATGAGAACCCTGAGCCGTCGCTGGCAGATGTGAGTTTCACAGCGGCGGTGGGGCGATCGCACTTTGCCCATCGATTGGCGATCGTAGCGGAGTCGGTGGCAGATTTGCGACACCAGCTCCAGGCTGTTCTCAAGGCATCAATGGAATCTGCCGCGCACTACCAAGGCTATGCCGATGATAGTGCGGGTGCGGCGTCCCAAAAGGTGGCGTTTCTCTTTACGGGGCAGGGTTCTCAGTATCCCAACATGGGGCGGGAACTGTTGGTTTTCCCAGCGTTCCGCAATGCGCTCCAGCAATGCGCTGACCTCCTCACCCCCCACTTGGACATTCCCCTGTTCGACTTACTGTTTCCTGAAGCCGAGGTTCAAAACGGCCAGACATCCCACCAATCCAAAATCCACCAGACGGCTTACACGCAACCCGCGCTTTTCGCCTTGGAATACGCCGTGGCACAGCTCTGGCGCTCCTGGGGTGTAACGCCTGCGGTAGTTCTGGGGCACAGCATCGGGGAGTATGTCGCCGCCTGTCTCGCGGGGGTATTCTCCCTGGAGGATGCGCTGAAGTTGGTGGCCGCCCGAGGTCGGCTGATCCAGGCATTACCAGAAACGGGTGGCATGCTGGCGGTCATGGCGGATGAAGCGACAATTCAGCCCTTTTTGGAGAATTATCAAAAACAGGTTTTCAAGGAAATGGGGGCGATCGCCCAGCCTTCCACTATCGACATTGCCGCCCTCAACAGTCCCGAAAACACCGTTCTCTCCGGCTCCGATGAAGCTCTGGAACAACTGGAGGTTCAACTACAGAGCGCTGGCATCAAAACGACACGGCTGACGGTTTCCCATGCCTTTCACTCAGCCCTGATGCAGCCAATGGTTGCTGACTTTCGGGAAGTCGCGCAGTCTATCGACTACCATCTCCCTACGCTGCCGCTTATCTCCAATCTGACTGGGGATGTTGTGGATGAGGCGATCGCCACTCCCGACTACTGGTGTCGCCACATTTGCCAGCCCGTTCGCTTTGCCCAGAGCCTCGACACGCTTCACACCACCCATCCCTCGATCCTTCTGGAATGCGGGCCAAAGCCAATCTTGCTCAATCTTGCGTCAGACAGCAGAAACCCAAACCAACTCCACCCATCCACCCATCCACCCATCCACCCATCCACTCATCCGCCCGTTCATCTCCCAACTCTCCACCCCAATCATCCCACCACCTTTCTCCATAGCCTCGCCAAGCTTTACACCCAGGGCTATTCCATCGACTGGCAATCGGGCTTCACCGGACAAGGACTAGGACGCATCCCGCTGCCCACCTATCCCTTCCAGCGCCAGCGCTACTGGCTGGATGCGCCGAGACCCAAGCGATCGCCCCTCACTGCCAACACCTCAGCCATTCATCCGCTACTGGGGACACCGCTCATGCTGGCCGTGAGCGATCGCCTCTTCCAGTCGGAACTCACGACCCAAGAACCTACTTGGCTCAACGATCATCAGGTCTTTGGGCAAGCCGTTTTTCCCGGTGCCGCTTATCTGGAAATGGCGATCGCCGCAGGCAACACCCTCTGGGAAAACACACCCTTCTCTGTCCGCAGCCTCAGCCTGCCGCAACGCCTGCCCCTCTCCGACACACCAACTCCCCTCCAAACCGTCCTCACCCCCAACGAAACCAGCGCCACCCTCAAAATTCTCAGCCATCCTGATGCTCAGCCATCCACCCCATGGCGGCTCCATTGCACGGGTGAGTTACATCAGGACACCCCTGCACCGGACCCGATCGACCTCCACCTCTGGCAACAGCAATGTGGAGAGGTCGTTGATGTCGCCGCTCACTATGAGGTGTTGCGATCGCACAGGCTCGACTATGGGCCACATTTCCAGGGCATCCAACAACTCTGGCGCAAAGATGGAGCCGCTCTCGGGCGCATCGAAATTCCCGCTGCTACCAACCAGGGCTATCACATCCACCCCGCGCTGCTGGATGCCTGCTTCCAACTCATCCTGGCAGCATTGCCGGAGGGAAACATTGCCCCTTACCTGCCCATCGGACTGGAACAGCTCACTCAGTTTCGTCCGGTTGGCGATCGCGTCTGGAGCATCGTCAAACTGCACCCCCTAAAAGAAGGCGGGAAATGGGTCACAGCAGATATTCACCTGCTCGATGAAGCCGGAAATATTCTGGTGCAAGTTAAAGGACTGACCGCCCAACGCACGACCGATTCTGCCGCCGCACCCACGATCGCCGATTGGCTCTACGAACTTCAGTGGCACGCCGAAGCCCTCCCCTCCAATTCCTATCCCC
>JADEXA010000011.1 GCA_015207365.1 Vacuolonema iberomarrocanum LEGE 07170 | reverse complement strand
ACCTGTCGTTACGCCACCGCCTGCCGCCGCACCCCCACCGGTCGCACCACCTGCTGCCGCCCCTCCTCCAGTGCTTGAACCGTCTCCTGGGTTCCCGCCGAGTGATCCATTTCCCAGTCCAGATCCAGTTCCCCAGCCCAGTGCAACGGTGCCATCTCCTGTTGCTCAGCTTCCTCCTCCGGATATGGATAGCCCCTACAGCGTGCTGGATTTGCAATGGAAGCTTCGCAGCCAGGGCTACTACTACGGCCCTCTCGATGGCGTCATGGGGCCTGAAACCCAACGCGCCATTACCGATGCCCAGGCAGACTATGGGCTGGATTATAACGATTTGGGGAATTAGTTAGCGATCGCAAACTGCTGATTTGCCCTCACTCTAAGCTCCGTTTCTGTTGAGGGGCGACGAATATACAAATTCTTCACTCCCTCTGATTTCAAAGCTGATTCCCTCTGGACTTACGCATTTTGTTGATTTTGTGGCCGCGACGCGGCCACAAAATCAACAAATTTACTCAGGATTACGCAAGTTTTGCGTAATATCAAATCCGGTTAAATAGCCGTAAAACCCAAATATTGTTTTAGCCCGCTGCTGTGCAGCGGGCTAAAACAATATTTGAACCGGATTTGATATGGATTCTGATTTTGATTATTTTGATGATGCTTTACCCACCACTAACAGGTGGAATGAGTACAACCTCATCGCCCTCCTGAAGTGGCGTGTCCGGCTCAACAAAGTTGAGGTTAATGCCAAAGCGGGTCAGATTACGCCATTGCTCCAATTCAGGATGTTCTGACAGGAGGCGATCGCACACATCTGTAACCGTTGATCCTTGAGGGAAGACAAGGGTGAGTTCAGAAACACCATAGGCTTCCTGATACGCCGCAAAAAGTTTGACCGTGACTTGCACGGTTTGCGGAAGCGAGGATGAGGAGGACAGTGATGTCATAACAGTGGCAAGAGTGCGATCAGCGTTTGCGTTTTTCCCGTTGCTCCCGTGCTTCTCGACGGCGATCGCGCCAATCTGCTGCCGTCAAATACGCAACCCCACCTGTCACCATCACCATCAAGCCAAGGGCGAGCGTCGCCAGAACTGTCAGAGGGGAAATATCCAGTTGCATCATTGCCGTTGCTTCCCAACCATTCAGCTAAACATCGTTACAAAATTTTGTTATCAAAAATTTAAGGACAGATTTCGCTAGGATGCCTGTTGGTTAGCAAAAGGCTGCAGCGAGATCTGCCCTCAATAACGGGTTTCTTTCTAGACGCCTTTATAAAGAGCCGTTTCTGAAACCGCTAGAAACGTTGCCCTAGAAGCCGTTGCGACCCCAAACCACCATCGAGATGGAAAACGTAAACACAACCAGCAAAGAAACCCAGCCCAATGTCAAAATGTCCATAAAAATCGCGTCTGATCGATATAACACAGCATTCAATTGCTTATCATACCGCCTTTTGCAAGGAAATCGAGGGTGGGCGATCGCATTCTTGCAAATAGGCGGATGAATTGCTGTAGGCACTGTATTTATAGAAATGTATCTTCTACCCAGGTTTACCGCGCTATTCGTCAAGCCGTACTTGGGTTGAAAACTAAAGCGACTGGAACTGCCGAGAATAAGGATAAGCGTTAGGCTTCTTTCAGTAAAAATTCGAGTTCTAGTAGTCTTTTGCGCTAATTAATGATTGGTAAACTCTCGGCAAAACCGGGGGTTTACCAATCATTAATGATGGCTACGTAGTTAAAGCTTCTCATATTTCATAGACAGACATAACTACGATTCAACAGTTGCGCCTCAGTGTTTTTTCTGAAAAGCTAAGCTTCAGCTTCAAATTCACGTAATTTCACGCACTTATGAGCTAGGAAAATTTATACTCAGCGCCGTTATTTTTCACTATATTTGGGCACCATAGCGACCAGAGAAAGCACTGGATTTCCTATGAATCAACCGTTCGTCAACTCAATACTCACTGATGAATCTCCCAAACGTTTACTAATAGATTTCCATCAATTTAGCTACATCAGTTTTCCAGGTCATTCAGCTTCTCTTCCCAATTTTTCAACTATTCGGCATCTCCATCCTACTCTCATAGGACTGACACATTACATAACTTGTCTCAATTTTAGACAGGCAATTATTCATGCTTTAGCGATCTGATGATGTAGCGTCGATCAACTATTTTTCCCTTGAAACGCTTGCAACAGGGTTTAGCCAAACCTTCCACTGTTTGAATTGTTCATTTACTAAATCTTCAGAAGTCTCATCTTAGGCTCCTGGAGTATCAGCTGGTGCTAATCCTTTGCAATTTCACTGTTTTTGTTAGAAGCGCACTCTAAAAAAACAGTGGAATCAGCAATAACACTCTTCAAATCTTCTTGCTAACCTCGTTCCGTCCCAGGAGTACCGTAGAAAAATGGCAACTATTACCAGCATTATTCGCCAAAATCCCACAGGCAGTCCAACCAATATCGACAGTGTTGTCTTTAGAGTCACCTTTAGTGAAGATGTGCAAAATGTCAACACAGACGACTTTGAACTGAGTGGAACTGCAGCAAGTGATGGCAGCATTACAAGCGTTACACCAATTTCAGCCTCTGAATATGACATTACAATCGATGGAGTTGGTAATAGTAACGGAAGCATTAACCTCGATATCAGCCCCACTCAAAATATCACTGCCATTTCGGATAGTAGCCCTCTAGATACAGCCATAGCACCGCTAACCGAAGAAACATTTACCCTCGACAACACAGCACCCTTACTAACATCTGTAACGCGGGCCATCCCTGCAGCCGCTCTTACCAACGCCGACACGCTGACGTTCCGCGCAACATTCGACGACAGCGTTACTAACGTCACGGGTGATGATTTTGTCATAACGGGACCAACGGGCGTAACCATCACAGCCACCCAGGTTTCTGGCGATCCGACTGCCTACAACATTCAGGTGTCGGGAGGAGACTTGGCCAATTTCAACGGAAACGTTGACATCGCCCTAGACGGAGGCGCAGATATCAGCGACGCCGCCGGGAATCTAGTCAATGCAACCGGGGCGACCTTCGAAAGCTACGAACTCGACAACACGGCTCCAGTCTTACAGTCATTTGAACGGCTCACGCCACTAAACGATACAACCAATGCTGACAGCATCACCTTCCTCGCGACCTTCAGTGAGGCCGTAGAGAATGTGGGCGTAAACGACTTTGTCATCAACACTGTGCCAGCGAGCGGTACAGCCAGCATTACCAGTGTCACACCCAGTGCCACAAACCCCACGACGCAGTACGAAATCACCATTGGCAGTGGAATCGGGTTTTATAACGGAGAGATTAGCATCGACTTAGCGGCTAGTCCTACGATCCGTGACCTGGCCAGTAATGCCCTGCCCACAGGCGAGCCAGCGACTGATGAAGCCTATACCCTTGATAACACAGCTGCCACTATCCAGAGTGTGACTGCCGTAGGTGGAGCCGCTGCCGATGGTTCTTACCGCGCTGGAGACGTGATCGAGATTGCCGTCCAGTTCAGCGAAGATGTCCTCGTAACAGGAACCCCCGAACTCCAGCTAGAGACAGGCATCACAGATGCTGTCGCGACCTATGATCGGCAGGGCGCTACTCCAGATATCCTGATTTTCAGCTATACCGTTGCTGATGGAGAAAATGCAGGCGATCTCAACTATCGCAACCAAAATGCCCTCGTTCTTCCGGCAGGCGCAACCATTAGCGATGCAGCCGGGAATGATGCCAATCGAACGTTGCCTGCGCTCACGGGAGCAGATTCCCTTGCTACCAACCAGGACATTGTCATTGATACTGTCCTTCCTACAGTCACTTCGATCGCCCGACTAACACCAGCCAATGCCCTAACCGCCGAGGACACGCTTATTTTCCGTGTCACCTTCAGTGAAGCTGTTGACGCAGGAACGGTTGACGCAGGAGATTTCGCCGTAACAGGAAGCACCGCAACGGTCACAGGCATTGCTCCAGTCAGTGCTACAGAATATGACCTGACCGTATCCGGTGGTGATCTAGCCGATCTTGATGGTGTTGTGGGGCTGGATTTGGCTACCCCAACTATTACAGATGTAGCTGGCAACAATGTGGTTGATGCCGAGCCTACTGTCGATCAAACCTATCAACTAGACAATACAGCGCCCACAATTACGAGCATCAATTCAACGACATCGGACGGTGAGTACAACGCTGGAGAAACCCTGTCCATCCAAGTCACTTTTTCTGAGGCCGTTGTTGTTACAGGAACACCGACGTTAACCCTAAACAGTGGTGGCACAGCAGCCTATGTAAGCGGGTCGAACAGCACAACCTTGATCTTCAACTACACGGTTGGGGCTGGCGATACAGACACGAATGATTTAGATGTGACTGGTATCAACTTGCCGGGTGGAGCTGCGATCGCCGACGGGGCCACTAACGATGCCGCCACCACCTTACCCATCGGCACCAACCTAGCCGACAACAAGGAGCTGGTAATTGACAACACCGTTCCTACCCTCCTCACGGTCGTTCGTCAAACACCAACGCTGGATCCAATCGACAATCCCGATGGGCGCACCAATGCCGATAACCTCACCTTCCGGGTCACCTTCAGTGAAGAAATGGTTGGGGTAGGCATCGACGATTTTGCCGCCACTGGCACTACCGCCACCGTCAGCGCCGTAACACCCGTAGGTGCTGCTGGAACCGTATTTGATGTCACCCTCTCTGGGGGCGACTTGGCTGGGCTGGCGGGGGATACCACCATTGGGCTGACCTTCGCAGGTGCCCCTAGCCTCACCGATGTCGCGGGCAATGCCGTCGATGTCACCCTCCCCGCCGGTGCAGACTACGAAACCTTCATTGTTGAAAACACCGCTCCTACCATCACAGGCGTCACCTCCACCACCGCCGATGGCACCTATGGCGTGGGCACGGATATCGCCATTGAAGTCGCCTTCGATGAAGTCGTCTTTGTCGACACCACCAACGGCACCCCTACCCTCAACCTCAACAGTAGCGGCAGTGCGGTAGCCGAATATGTCAGTGGAGATGGCACCGATACGCTGTTGTTCCGCTACACCGTTGCGGATGGTGAAGACAGCCTCGACCTCGACTATGATGGCACCACGTCGTTGCAACTGAATGGCGGTACCATTCGCGATTTGGCAGCAAATGATGCCACCATAATCCTGGCAACACCCGGCACAGCGAATTCCATCAGCGATGACCAAGATATTGTGGTTGACACCACGGAACCAACAGTGGTGTCTATCGTGCGGCAAGATCCGACCACCGAAGTAACGAATTCGGATGCTCTAACCTTCCGCGTCACCTTCAGTGAAGAGGTTGACCAGGCAACCGTTGAAGCAGGCGACTTCACGGTCAATGGTGTAGTCGTGCCTGTTACGAATGTCACGGCTGCGGGATCCGATGCTGTTTTTGATGTAGTGGTCGATGGTGGAGCGATCGCCAACTTCAATGGCGTTGTTGGGCTGGATGTAACGGGAGAAATCCAAGATGCCGGAGGCAACATCCTCAACATCACTGAACCCACAACTGACGAAACCTTCACCCTCGACAACACCGCACCGGCCATCACTAACATCACCTCTTCCACACCGGATGGTCGATACAACGCCGGGAATACTATCTCAATTCAGGTTGAATTTGATGGGCCTATCAATGTTGATCCAGGAAATCAGCCGTCTCTGGATCTGAGCAATGGCGCAACGGCAACCTTTGTTAGCGCGAGTGGCAACACCCTGACCTTTAGCTACACCATTGCGGATGGCGATGCTGAATCTGCCGATTTGGATGTCACCACCGTCAATACAACCGCTGGCTCGATTACCGATGCCGCTGGAAATGATGCCAACGTTACCATCCCGGCAGGCGAAAATCTGGCCAACGAAAAAGACCTGATCGTTGACACCGTTGTCCCGACACTCGTGTCTATTACACGGCTGGATCCGGCGATCGATATCGTAGCTAACCCGACCGCGTTGACGAATTCCGACAGCGTTGTCTTCCAGGTCACCTTTAGCGAAGCCGTACGGGCAGCGGGGGTCACTGCTGCTGACTTCTTGCCCGACGGGACAACCGCCACCATTACCTCGGTCGAGCAGGATGGAGGCACCAGTGAAACCGTCTTCAACATCACATTGCTGGGAGGCGATCTGGCAACCCTTGATGGACTCGTTGGCTTGGATCTCTCGCCGACTGCCATTATCCAAGACCTAGCGGGCAATAATTTAAACCCCGCTGATGTCGCCACCCCAGATGAAACCTTCACCCTCGACAACACAGCGCCGACCGTACAGGACGTCGCGTTTGATAATACGGCAACCCCAGACGGAACTTATAGCACCGGAGATGTCATCACCATCCTCGTCACCTTCAATGAGGGGGTCACGGTTACAGGCGCTCCAGAGCTAACCCTCGACAGTGGGGGTACCGCAACCTACGACAGCAGCAGCCCCGATGGTACAGTGCTGACCTTCCTCTACACCGTGGTAGATGGAGATACCAGTGCGGATTTAGATTACACCAATACCAACGCTCTGGTTTTGAGCGGTGGGGCGATCGCCGACCTTGCCACCAATGCCGCCACCCTAACCCTGCCCGCCCCAGGAGAAGTCAATTCCCTCAGCGACGATCGCGATGTCATCGTTGACACGACGCAACCGACGACGATTTCCATCGAACGGGAAACGCCCGATGTTGCCGTTACCAACGAAGACACCCTCGTCTTCCGGGTGACCTTCAGCGAAGACGTAACAGGAACCGTCGATGCAGCTGACTTTGAGGTCGATGGTACAAGCACTGCAACAGTGACGAACGTAACCGCAGTGAGTGGTACTGAGTATGACGTTGAAGTATCTGGAGGAGACCTAGCAAACTTTAACGGTACCGTCGGGCTGAACCTTTCGGGTACCGCAGACATTGACGATGCCGGGGGCAACAACGTCGTCATTGCAGAACCCACCATCGACGAGCTGTATACCCTCGACAATGTTGCTCCAGTTATCAGCACCATTACCTCCACAACGCCGGACGATAGTTATAACAGTGGAGACGTTATCTCGATCCAGATCACCTTTGATGGTGCCGTCACGGTCGACACAACGGGTGGTACACCAACCCTAACGCTGGATAGTGGTGGTGCAGCGACCTACGACAGCATCAGTGCAGACAGAACAGTACTCACCTTCCTCTACACCGTTGCAGATGGGGATACAAGTGATGACTTAGATGTCACAGCCATCAATTTAGATGGTGGCGTCATTGCCGATGCAGCCACTAACGCTGTTGACTTGACACTGCCTACAGGGAGCAACCTGGTTGACAATTCTGACCTGGTTATCGATACGGCAGCCCCTACCCTCGTCTCCATCCTGCGACAAACTCCCGCCCTCGACCCTGTCGCCAACCCTGACAATCTCACCAACGCCGATGAGTTGGTGTTCCAGCTCACTTTTAGTGAAGCCATGGAAGGAGTAGGGATAGCAGACTTTGCGGTGACGGGCAATACGACAGCTACCGTCACCGATGTTTCTGCCGTTGGCACAACCGGCACGGTGTTCAATGTCACCGTATCGGGCGGGGATTTAGCCAACCTCCCAGGAAATGAAGATATTGGATTGGCATTTGCAGCCGGAGCAGATCTCACGGATGTAGCCGATAATGCCGTCGACCCAACGCTGCCTGCTGCACCAGATGACAACCAGACCTTCACCGTTGAAAATACGCCGCCACAAGTTGTAGATGTAGACTTTGACGGCACCGCCACCCCTGATGGCACCTATGGGATTGGGGATGACGTGACGATTCTCGTCACCTTCAGCGAAGCCGTCACAGTGACAGGAAGTCCCACGTTGACCCTCGACAGTGGGGGCACCGCGACCTACAACAGCAGCAGCCCGGATGGAACGGTGCTCACTTTCCTCTATACCGTCGGTGCCGGGGAAGATAGTGCGGATCTAGATTATGGCAGCACGACGGCTCTGAACTTGAGCGGTGGCACTATTGCCGATATTGCCACCAACGCCGCTGACCTGGCCCTGGTCGCACCGGGTGACGCATCCTCTCTCAGTGACGATCGCGACGTCGTCATCGACACGACTCAGCCCACGGTGCTTTCCATCCTGCGGCAAGATCCGGCGCTCAACCCAACCAATGCTGATACCCTCACCTTCCGGGTAACCTTCAGTGAAGTGGTAGATCCCGCAACGGTTGAGGCCGCAGATTTCACCGTGGATGGAGTGGCAGCAATCGTTGCCAGTGCAACCCCTGTTGGTGGTGACAACGCCGTCTATGACGTTGTGATTGATGATGCGGCGATCGCCAACTTCAACGGTGAAGTGGGGTTGAACCTGGCCGCAGGTGCAACGGTTACTGACGCAGGCGGAAACAATGTCGCCATCGCAGAACCCCCTGCAACCTCCGATGAAACCTACACTCTCGACAATACCGCCCCTATTATCACCAGCATCACCTCTGCAACTCCAGACGGAAGTTACAACGCGGGAGCCATTATCTCAATCCAGGTCACCTTCGATGGTGTCGTTCAGGTCGACACGATGGGTGGTAATCCGACCCTGACACTGAACAGCGGGGGTACGGCCACCTACGACAGCATCAGCACAGATGGAACGGTAATCACCTTCCTATACACCGTTGCAGATGGCGAAGATACAGATGACCTGAATGTCGCCACCCTTGAACTAAACGGTGGTGTGATTGCCGATGCCGCAACCAACGATGCCGCTCTGACATTGCCAGCAGGCGCTAACCTCGATGTCAGCTCAGACTTGATTATCGACACAGTCGCCCCAACCCTCAACAGCATCCTGCGTCAAACCCCTGCCCTCAACCCGGCTGACAACCCGACTGGGCGTACCAATGCGGATGAGTTGGTCTTCCGGTTGACCTTCAGTGAGGCCATGGATGGCATTGGGATTGATGACTTTGCGGTGACTGGAACAACAACGGCGACCGTCACCAATATTTCTCCCGTTGGTATGGGTGGCACCGTCTTTGATGTGACGGTATCTGGCGGTGACCTGGCAGGACTTGCAGGTGATGCAGACATCGGACTGGAATTTGCACCGGGTGCCGTGCTGACAGATGTTGCGGATAACCAAGTTGAAGCGACCCTGCCAACGCCGCCTGATAATCAGACCTTTGTGGTTGAGAATACGCTGCCAACTGTGACGGATGTAACCTCGGCGATCGCCGACGACACCTATGGTGTGGGCGAAGAGATCGACATTACCATCACCTTCAGCGAAGTGGTGTTCGTCACAGGTGCGCCCACCCTCACATTGAACAGTGGAGGAACGGCTGATTATCTCCAAGGCGATGGCACCGATACATTGACCTTCCGTTACACCGTTGCGGATGGTGAAAACAGTGCAGATCTGGATTATGCCAGCACATCCGCCTTGACCCTCAACGGTGGCAGCATTAGTGACCTGGCAACCAACAGTGCCGACTTAACCTTGGCGGCTCTGGATCCCACAGGTCTCTTAGGCGACAACAAAGCTATTGTCATCGACACCGAGAACCCCTCCGTTGTCTCTATCTTGCGAGAAACGCCAGCCGACGAACTGACGAATGCCACCAGCCTCGTCTTCCGGGTCACCTTTAGCGAGGATGTAACAGGCACCGTTGAAGCCGCAGACTTTGCGGTCAACAGCGCTAGCACAGCCACTGTGACTGGAGTCAACGCTGTCAGTGGAACCGAGTATGACGTCACGGTGTCGGGGGGCAATCTTGCGAGCTTTAATGGTACGGTTGGTCTCGATCTGGCTACTGGCGCGGATATCGATGATGTGAGCGGCAACAACGTCCTCATTCAGGAGCCGACCCCAGCCGAAAATGACCAGACCTACACCCTCGACACGACAGCTCCAACAGTCGCAAATGTCACGTCACCCTTAGCTGACGGCACCTATAGGGTCGGTGACATCATCCCCATCACTATCACCTTTTCGGAAGTGGTCACCGTCACGGGTACCCCAACCCTGACCCTAGAAACGGGCGCAACCGATGCCGTGGCCAGCTTTGTAGAAGGTAGTGGAACCGATACCCTGACCTTCAACTTCACCGTCCAGGCGGGTGAGGCGACCGATGATCTGGAATATGTAGCAGGAAACTCGCTGGCGCTGGCCGGGGGGGCCACGATTGTGGATGCCGCCGGGAATGCTGCGACCCTGACACTGCCCAACACCGGGAATACCGGATCGCTTGGATTCAATAAAGAGATCGCAATTGATACGATTGTTCCTGAACTCACCTCGATCGCCCGTCAAGATCCGACGGATGAACTCACCACAGCCACGTCCGTCACCTTCCGACTGACCTTTACGGAAGCGGTAGAGAATATCAATCCGGCAGACTTCACAATTACGGGAGGGTCTACAGCCACAGTCTCCAACGTTAACAATGTCGGCGGTAACGTTGTATTTGACGTGACGGTATCTGGCGGCGACATTGGCGACGATACCTTCAGTGGCACCCTGGGACTAGCGCTAGCGACAGCCTCTGACATCGGCGATGCGGCAGGGAACCTAGCCGTCCTAGCTGGAGGAGCCACGGTTGAAACCTACACCTTTGACAACACAGCTCCTGCGATCACCAATGTTACGGCACAACAAGCGGATGGCATCTACGACGTCGGTGACGAAATCCTGATTGATGTAACGTTTGATGATGTCGTGACCGTCGCAGGAGTGCCAACCCTGGCGCTGGAAACGGGCGAGGATGATGCGATCGCTACCTATGTCAGCGGCGATGGCACCGACACCCTGACCTTTACCTACACCGTGCGGGCTGGCGACGAAACCGTCGATCTCGATTACCTGGGGACGGATGCTCTGGCTCTGGGGGCTGGCGCTACCATCCAGGATGCGTTTGGCAACAACGCCGACCTCACCCTACCCGAACCCGGCGCGGCAAATTCCCTGGGCGCGAACCGGGACATTCGGGTTGATACCGTTGCTCCTGAGTTGCAGTCAATCACTCGTCAAACCCCCGAAGGGCAGCGAACCAATGCCAATAGCCTGGTCTTCCTGGTCAGCTTCAGCGAAGATGTCGAAAATCTCGACGCGGCAGACTTTACTATTACAGGCAACAGCACGGCAACGGTCACGGGTATTGCTCCATCTACCGAGACTCCGGGAGATTATGCCGTCACCGTATCGGGAGGCGACTTGGCTGGGTTCAACGGACAAGTGGGTCTAGTGATTAATGATGGGGCACAAGACATTACCGACCCCGCAGGTCGGGATCTGGAGGTGCCCACCAATCCCGACCCGGCAGAAACCTACCTCCTCGACAATGAGGCTCCAACGGTGACCGGCATTGTCCGCCGTACCCCTGCCACCCAAAACACCGTGGCCAATACGGTGATCTTCACGGTAATCTTCAGCGATCAGGTCGAGGATATCGATGTCAGCGACTTCACCCTCGACACGACTGGATCGCTAACCGCCACGGTGGATTCTGTTTCGGCAACAGAGGGCGATCGCGTCAATGTGACCGTTACCGATGTGGATGGGGAAGGCACGGTTAGCCTGGATGTACTGGCCTCTGCCACCCTGATAGATAACGCTGGAAATGGTCTTACCACAGGCTTTACCGATGGCGAATTCTATCGCCGCGATACCACCACGCCCACAGTGGAAATCAACCCGGTGCGCCCCCTCTTGCAAGACGGCGTAGTTACCCCAGCGCCCAATAGCATCCGCATCCGCTTTAGTGAAGCTGTCACGGGCTTTGAGGTCAATGACCTGAGCCTTACCCGCAATGGCAACGCTATCAACTTGAATGGCGCAACGCTGACAGCCAACAATGCTAATACCGTCTTCACCCTCGGCAACCTTTCAACGTTGACCGCTCCTGATGGCAACTACAGCCTGACACTCAACGCGGGCACGGCTGGCATCGTCGATGGCGTCGGCAATGCGCTAACGGATGGGGATGAAATCGATTGGGTTCGCGCCAGCACATCTCCCGTTCCCCCACAGGTTCCCATCTTTAACCCCAGCAACCCACCCGAACGGATTGCAGGTACCGTTCGTGCGGATATTTTGCGGGGAACCAATGGCCCCGACTTCATCCAAGCCCGGGCTCGAAATGATGTCGCTCGGGGCTTGGGTGGCAACGACCGGATTACGGGTCAAACCGGGGATGATCGGCTCTTTGGTGGCGGTGGTAGCGATCGCCTCATCGGTGGGCCAGGCAACGACATCCTCTCGGGACAGGGCAATGCCGACTTTATCGAAGGCAACCGGGGTCGAGACATCCTGCGGGGTGGTGCAGGCAACGATACGCTGGTCGGCGGTATCGGCAACGATACGCTGATTGGTGGCGGCGGAGCCGATGTCTACCGCTTCAATGTTGCACGGGATGCCCGTGACACAATCCAACGATTTGACCTCAACAGCGATGTGATTGACCTGACGAACCTGTTCGATCGCCCCAACTATCAAGGTGCTTCGCCAGTTCAGCGCTTCTTTGACTATGTGGTGATCGGCACGACAGCGGACGGTGGAACTAGCATTCGCATCGATGAAGACGGCAGTGGCCCTAGCCGAGAAACCTACACTCTGGTTGAACTCGAAGGCATTGCTCCCAGCCTGGTGTCCAGTCGCAACTTTGTGATTGGGTAAGGCTCAGTGTTGCGGGCAGGGTGCTGATTTGCCAAAAGCACCCTGTCAGCTATCACCTGCCACGACTGCCACCTAATAGAATGAAAGGAAGGATCTGTCGAGTCCTTCCTTTTTTTAATCCTTATTTCCCAAGAGTTTCTCTAATACCAATTCGCTCAGAATCCACTACAGATCATTTTTTGAAAGCCCCGCAGTGCGGGGCTTTCAAAAAATGATCTGGTTTTAGTTTTCGTAGATTTGATATAAAGGAAGTCCAACTTTTAACACAAGCCTCAAATCCTCTGCCCATCGCCAACTCGTTACCGTGACCACTCTGACACCCAAAACCATCAAGTTTCTCCAATCGCCGACTTCCAAAGCTTGGGTAGAGCAAGCGATCGCCCATCTCGACACGATTTTGCTGGATCACTCCCACTGCGAACGCAAAGCGGCCAGCGTTGCCCTCAATCTGATGTTTCGCTATCCCTCCAATCGTTCATTAGTAAAGGCTTTGACGGCGATCGCCCAGGAAGAACTACAGCACTTCGAGCAGGTCAATCAATGGCTGGAGCGGCGCAGCATTCCCCTAGCTCCGCTCTCTGCGCCCCCCTACGGCGCCAAGCTCAAAGCCGAAGTGCGTCGAGACGAGCCCGAACGCATGCTGGATCTGTTGCTCGTCTCCGGCTTGATCGAAGCCCGCAGTCACGAGCGACTGGGACTCCTCGCTACTCACTGCCCAGACCCCGAACTCGCCGCCTTCTACCGAGGACTGATGGCATCCGAAGCCCGACATTACGGCATTTACTGGACCCTGGCCACCCAAGAATTCGATCGCCCCATCATCAACCAGCGCCTCGACGAACTTGCTGCTGTAGAAAGCGCGATTCTGGCCACCCTGCATCCCGAGCCCCGCATCCATAGCTAAATTTAATGAAAGCCAAAATCAGATTATTTTTGAAACCCTTGCTCCGCAAGGGTTTCAAAAATATAGCGAGTTCTTCGTGAATTGGCATAACCCGAGAGGATATAGGAAAAATCGAAACTTTCCGAGATGTTTCAAACCGCCTCTGGGAATCTTTGGCATGATTAAGGATGATTGCTTGGATAGGGAAAAAACAGGTTGGCTATGATAAAGCGTTATCAAGATTTTCAGATTCGAGATTGGCAACCGAGCGATCGCCAACCCGCCTTTGACCTAATCGCTGCGGTGCTCTCAGAGTATGGGTTAGCCAGTGACCCCGACGATAGCGATTGGGACGTGTGGCATGTGGAAGAAGCCTATCAGCAAACTGGCGGGCAGTTCTGGGTCGTAGAACAATCCGGTAGTCTGGTGGGAACAGCGGCCTTTTACCCCATCAAACGGGGAGAACAGGCCGTCGAGATTCGCAAAATGTATCTGCACCCTTCAGTTCGAGGTCAGGGGTTAGGGCGATTTTTGCTAAACGAATTAGAAAGCACGATCGCCCAGCATGGCTATCAACAAATTTGGCTGGAAACGGCAACGGTGTTGAAAAGTGCTATTCGACTCTACGAAACCAGTGATTACTTACTCAGTACAGGCGTCGAAACGCAGCGCTGCGATCGCATCTATGTCAAATACCTAAAATCAAACACCTAAACCCAATCAATTCCTAGAAACTTGCGACCAAATTTCTGAGCTGCCCGTGGTGATATGCCCAGTCTCTATACCGATATCGAAATTCGCGCTCCCCGCCGCCTTGTCTGGCAAACCCTTATTCGCAAAGAAGAATGGCTGCGGTGGAATACCTATCTCTATGACCTGTCGCCCCCTCAACCCCTTCGCGAAAACACCGCCGTTCGCCTTTCCCTAAGGCGCGCCCCCCGTGAAACGGAAACGGAAATCGAACCTTTAGTGACGTTAGTGCAACCGGGTACCAGCCTCCAGTGGATTTATTCGGCTCCTGGCTTTCGTAGCGAGCACAGCTTTGACTTGCAGGACATGGGGGGCGATCGCACTCGCTATACCCATGTGGTGCGCTTTACCGGGCGGCTGGTGACATTCTTTTTGCCCTTCGTCCGCGAGGATGAACTGCAAGGAATGCGCCGGATGGCACAGGAACTTCGACGCTATGTGGAACGGCGATGAAGAGAAACGGGAACGGGGTGAACGCAGACGCACATATATCGATGCTGTTGATGGAACCCATTCATTCCATGACTTGATCAAGCTTTGGTGCAATACCTATGGTTGAACCAGAGCAGAACTCGTCTTAACCGAAACGTTTCAGGCTTACGATTGGCTGGCGATCGCCAGCTTTCAACGTCATTCATCTTTGAGAGCGAAGGAGTATGCAATGAGTACTAGCCCGTCTTACCCTTATGCGACCTATCTAGATATCAAATTTCCAGCGCTTGAAGTTGTTGATGTCCCCAATCTTATTAATGCCTGTACCGATCAGTGGTACAACCAAACCCTTTGCCAAGTCAATGACTCCGTCGTGCGTTTGGGGATTATGCAAGGCGAATACCACTGGCACAAGCATGAAAATGATGATGAGTTCTTTTTTGTGTTAGACGGACAGTTCATCATTGACCTGGAAGACAAGTCCATTGAACTGAAACCCAGAGAAGGGTTTGTGGTTCCTAAAGGTGTCATTCACCGCACCCGCGCTCCAGAAAAGGCTGTCATTCTCATGGTTGAAACCGCCGCCATTGTTCCAACAGGTGACGGTTCGCTAGAAGCTTGATCGGACTCGTATGTAATCCACTTGAAGAACAAACCTTGAATCGGGGAAAACAAGGGTTAGTCCGGCCTTAAACCTTGGTGCGATCGGTGAGGATTTCGTATCCGGTTTCGGTGACCAGGACGGTGTGTTCGAACTGGGCGGAAAGGGAGCGATCGACCGTTACAACCGTCCAGCGATCGCCCAGCACGCGGGTATGCTTGGTGCCCACATTCACAATCGGCTCGATCGCCAGGGTCATCCCTGGGCGCAGTTTCACATTGGGTAGCTCTCTGGTACGGAAGTTGAACACCGACGGCTCCTCATGCAGATTGCGCCCAACGCCATGCCCAGTATAGTCTTCCACCACATGAAAGCCGGTGTCTTTCACCGCATCTTCGATCGCTCCAGCAATATCTAGCAAATCGTTCCCCGCCTTTACCTGGGCAATCCCTTGATATAGCGCGGTTTCTGCCACATCCATCAACCGTGTCGCTTTATCGGGAACTTTGCCCACGGCAAGAGTAATGCAAGAATCGCCATGAAACCCTTCGTAATAGGCACCCGTATCCACCTTCACCAGATCGCCTTGACGAATCACCTTGCGGCGATTGGGAATGCCATGCACCACTTCATTGTTAATGCAGGAGCAAATAGAACCCGGAAAACCGTGATAGCCCTTAAAGCTAGGCGTCGCCCCCATTTCTCGGATTCGCTGCTCGGCATAGGCATCAAGATCCGCCGTCGTCATCCCCGGTTCTATCCGCTCTGAGATCTCCTTCAACACCGTTGCTACAATCCGCGATGCTTGTCGCATAATCTCGATTTCTTCAGCATTTTTGATTTCGATGCGGCGACCTTTGTTGGTAACAAGCGGTGGCGGCGAGAGTAGATTGGCGAAGAAGTTCATGGGCACCGTACAAGTAGAAACATATGAGATGCGCGAAGGAGGAGGCGATCGCCAAACGGGGTCAATCGCTAATGCTCCTACTTCACTCTCTAAGGTAACGTAAGTTTTGTTAATATTCAGGACACAGTTTCTTAATGAAAGGGCGATCGCCTCTTGATCCCCGATCCGCCTTCCCCACAACAGTCCGTTTGCTCCCCCCCACCAAATGCCACAACCATGTCGAACAACGCTGAGCACATTCAGGTCGAGCATCGTGATGAGTGGCGTCGTTGGTTAATGGAAAACTACGATCGCAACGACGGCATCTGGCTCGTCACCTTCAAAAAGCAGTGTGGAGACAAGTATGTTTCCTACGATGCCGTGGTAGAAGAAGCCCTTTGCTTTGGCTGGATTGATAGCCTCCCTCGCAAGCTCGACGAAGAGCGCACCATGCTCTGGATGGCTCCCCGCAAAGCGAGCAGTGGTTGGTCGAAGCTGAACAAAGAACGTATCGCAACAATGATTGAAGCCGGGCGCATGACGCCTGCTGGACTGGCAAAAATCGAGGCGGCAAAGCAAGATGGCTCTTGGACCGCCTTGGATGCGATCGAGGCGCTAGAAATCCCCCCCGATTTGCAAACGGCCCTCGATGCCGATCCAGTTGCCAAGCAGAATTTTGAGGCGTTTCCTAAATCAGCCAAGCGGGGAATTTTGGAATGGATTATCAGCGCTAAACGCCCTGAAACCCGCGCCAAACGGGTTGCAGAAACAACTCAACTCGCTGCCGAAAACAAACGAGCAAACCAATGGCGTAAGACGTAGAGCCCCAAGTATTGAGAATAGGCCAGATTATTGTTTGAAAGCCCTGCAGTGCGGGGCTTTCAAACAATAATTGGATTTTACTTAAGCGCGTAGCGCTATGGACTCTACTTTTGCAGATAGGTCAGCTGGCTCAGGGAAAGGGAGTGAATCAGGGAAATCGGCAGGTCAGGCTGGCTGAGATAGCGGGCATAACTCGAATCGAGGTAAGGCGCAAAGGTATCCTCATTGCTCAAGTGATAGCCCATAAAGGCCAAACCAATCGCGTTGATGTAGGCATGGGCGATCGCCGGATCGGGTCCCACCAGCTCCGTTGGCAACTGCACAGTCGGTGCATCTCCATCGGGAATATCGATCGCGGAAAAGTGCGTCGCGTTGTCCATCATCAACAAGTAACGATGGGGCGTCGTAAGGCGAGCAAAGGGTTCCACCTGTTCGGGCAAGGCGGGTGTGACGGTATCGGCTCCACCTGAAATCAGCATCACCGGGATTGATACGCTAGCCAGGGCACTGCGATCGAGCAGGAGGCTCCCGACGCTATTGATAGCTAGGATCGCCTGGATGCGATCGTCCCGAAAGTCTATGCGATCCTCGGTTTCGAGGGTTAAAACATCACACTGCAGCAACAGCGATAGGTTTAAGGAAAGGGTAACGGGGTCGATTACGGCACAATCCTGCTCTAGTTGTGGGCGGTTGAGGGGCGCACCGGCCAGGGCAAAAGCCGTGTAGCCTCCCAAGGACTGACCGATGATGCCGACCCGTTGTGTATCGTAGCGATCCCTAAAGGCTGGTTCCTGCGATCGCCGCTCCAGCTCATCCAACAGCAATGTGACATCGAGGGGACGGTTGATAAATTCGTCCGGTTCTGTCACTTTGTCAGCCCGCCCCATAAGCAGCTCCTCTAGCTGCTGAGTGTTACTGCCGGGGTGCTCGGGAACCACCACCGCAAACCCATGGGAGGCCAAATGCCGCGCCAGGTAGGCAAAGGTTCCTCGGTTTGACCCCAGCCCATGGGAAATGACTACTAGGGGAGGCGGGGTGGAAAGCGTAAAGCCGATGGGGAGATAGAGATCGACAGAGAATGCGCGATCACGCGTGGCATCTGCCAGTTCAAAACTTTGCACATCGTAGGCAAATCGCCCCCGCCGTTCGAGATTAGGGGCGGTGTCAAAGTTGAGAAAAGGCGCGGAAGCGATCGCGTCGTCCGATTGCTGGTGCAGCAGGGTGATGGTTTGCTGCGTTTGGGTGACGCGCTGCTGGATTTGGGTCACAATGCGCGACGTTCGCTCCAGATCAATCTGCATCCCATCCAGCGGGAAGTAGCGCAGGATGGTCAACGGCGTCAGCCCTTCCTCGGTGTCGAAGGCCGCGAGCACAAAGGCCGCTCGCAATGCCTGCGTTCCTTCCAAACCCGACTCGGTTCGCACAACAGCACCCAACTGCGCCAACAACGACTCTCCCTGCTGGGTGTAAAGAAACTGAGACACGGCCACCGGGGAAAGCTCAAGCCGAGTCTGTAGGATTTGCCGAAACTGCTCGACCTGCTCTGGGTCGAAGTAGCGCGTGTAGGGACGCAGCTCACGCGGGATCGAATCACTTTCAGCAAACTCCTCTAGCGATTCGATCGCAATGGTGCGCTCTACCAACCCATAGGACAGGGAAATACGCTCTGCAGCTTGTGCCGGACTCAGCCCCACGACCAACGGCAACAACCAACCCAGACGCTGTGCCCAAGTCCATCTCCGCTTCCGCGTACGACGGGGGTTGCCAATGAGAGGAAGAGAGTACATGAATTTTAGGGGAATGTAGAGTAAGCGGGGGAGTGAATGGGTCTCGACGTGAGCGCTCAGCCAAATGGTGAATGGTAAGGGGAATGGGAGAGGGAAAGCCTGCGTCGGGAACAGCGGCTTTTGATCCATTTCCAGTTCTATTCATTTGCAGAAAGAACCGTAAGTGGCTGACAGCCAAATCTATAATCTATAAATAGACCAGATGTAGCAAATTACTCTTCGAATTCTTTCAAAAGGCTGAGCAATTCGGCTTCCGTCAGTTGGGTGATTCCTAGCTCTTTTGCCTTTTCTAACTTGGATCCCGCCTCTTCCCCTACCACTACATAATCCGTCTTTTTACTGACCGATCCGGTGACTTTGCCCCCCGCGTTCTGAATCAGGGTTTTGGCTTCATCCCGCTTGAGGGTGGGAAGCGTTCCCGTGAGCACAAAGGTTTTACCCACCAGTGCAGTGGAGCGGGGAACGGCAGCATCTTCCGCTAACTGAAGCTGCACCCCGGCAGCTTGAAGACGCTCGATGAGGGTTTGATTTTCAGGAATCCGTAACCACTGATAAACGGATTGGGCAATTTCGGGGCCAATGCCATGGATAGCGGCGATCGCCTCTTGTTCCGCCGCCGCCAGTTGGTCGGCAGAGGGAAAATGTCGGGTAATTACCTGGGCATTGACGGCACCCACATGGCGAATGCCCAAGCCGTAGAGCACCCGCGACCAGGGCTGGGTTTTGGACTGGGCGATCGCCCCCACCAGATTCTCCGCAGACTTTTTACCCATCCGCTCCAATTCCTGCAATGTCTCCGCTGTCAGGTGATACAGATCGGCGACGTTGCTGACGAGTGTGCGATCGACAAACTGCCGCACCCACTTCTCGCCCAGCCCGTTGATGTCCAGCGCATCCCGCGATGCCCAGTGGCTAACTGCACCCCGCACGATCGCCGGACAGGTGAGATTGATACAGCGCGTCACAGCTTCATCTTCAGGCTTAACCAAGGCATGACTACATTCTGGACAGTGGGTGGGCATTTGAAATGGCTGCGTGCCCTCCGGTCGCAATTCCATCAGCACCCGCACCACTTCGGGGATGATCTCCCCCGCTTTGCGGACAATCACTGTATCTTTTTCCCGGACATCCAGGTTGGCAATAAAGTCGGCATTGTGCAGCGTCGCCCGCTGCACGGTGGTTCCCGCCAATTGCACCGGGTGCAACTCGGCAACGGGGGTCACGGCTCCGGTGCGACCTACATTCACCCCAATGTGCTGCACCACCGTCGGAGATTCCTCAGCGGGGTATTTGAGGGCGATCGCCCAGCGGGGAAACTTCTGGGTAAAGCCTAGCTCCTCTTGCAGTCGCCAGCGATTCAGCTTGACCACCAGTCCATCCGTCAGGTAAGGCAAGTCAAACCGCTGCTGCTCCCACTCCGTTGCAAAGGCCGCCACCTGGTCCATCGACGCGCACCGCTGTCGATTGGGATTGACTCGAAACCCTATTTTCTCCAGAGCGGCCAGGGCATCCCATTGGCTCTCGATACCCTCCAATCCTCCCTCTGGCAAATGCAAGGTATAGGCAAAAAAGTCGAGCCGCCGTTGCGCCACAATCCGCGAATCCAACTGCCGCAACGTCCCTGCTGCCGCATTGCGGGGATTGGCAAACAGCGCCTCTCCTATTTCCTCACGATCTTGGTTGATTTGCTCAAACACATCCAGCGGCAAGAAGGCTTCGCCCCGCACTTCCACCCGTGGCGGTGGATTCTCTATTTGCAACCGTAGAGGGATGCTGCGAATCGTCCGCACATTCTGGGTAATCTCTTCCCCCGTTACCCCATCGCCCCGCGTCGCCCCCCGCACCAATACGCCATTTTCGTAGGTCAGTGCCAGGGCAGACCCGTCAATTTTTAGCTCACACACATATTCAAAAGTCTTTACATCGGGCGCAACTCGCTGCCAACGCCCCTGCCATGCCTGCAATTCTTCTAGATCGAAGGCATTTTCCAGGCTGTAGAGGGGAATGTTGTGGCGCACCGAGGTGAACTGGGACGCGGGCCTTTCTCCGACCCGCTGGGTCGGGCTGTCGGGCGTCACCAGCTCCGGGTGCTGCCCTTCCAAATCTTGCAGTTCCCGATACAACTGGTCATACACCGTATCGGGCAACGTCGGCGCATCCAGCACGTAATACTCGTAGCTGGCTTGGTTTAATTGTTGCCGCAACTGAACGGCTCGCTGCTCTGCCTTCGACGCTGCCAATATCCTCTCTCCTTCGCGCTCTCTGGCTAGTGTAGCGGGTTGCTAAGTACAGGACAAAAACCAAAGAATTCCTAATTTTGGATGGCGTGGGCACTGCCCGCACCATCCAAAATTAGGAGTTTTTAGCAAGGTTGTAATTTTTTATCCTGTACGTTAGGTAGCGAGTTGAGAGAAGAAAGTTAGGGTATTCCAGACGTCAACAATCTATTTGGGTAAGGCTCGAACCACTTGCAGAAACGCGTTGAGGACAGGGGAACGGTTGTCGGGGTGTCGGGCGATCGCCAATTCCACTTTCGGCACGGGAGGCGCGAGTGGACGATAGACAACACCTGGGTACAAGCTTTTCTGCATCGAAGCCGGCAAGAGCGTCACGCCCAAACCCGCCGCTACAAAGCCCAACAGCATTTGAATATCATTAGTTTCATTGCGAATTTGAGGAACAAACCCCGCCTGCCGACAGGCATTCAAAATTTGGATCAACAGCCCACAGTAGGTTTTACTCGAACCGGTAATCCAGGCATCTTCGGCCAGTTGAGCTAGGGCAAACCGCGGCTGATCGGCCAGCGCATGGGTTTCTGCCAACACCGCAACCAGTGATTCAGAGCGAAGAATTTCAATCGAAAGGTTATCCGCAGGCAAATTAGGTTCGAGGAAGCCCAATTCAATCTGGTTCCGCCGCAGCGCTTCCACCTGTTCGCCCGAAGACAACTCCTGCAAGACCAGTTCGACCGCTGGAAATTGAGCGTGAAAGACTCGAACGGCTTGAAGCAACAAATCATTTTGACTCGATCCTTCAAAGCCGATACTCAGCTGTCCAGTTTCCCCCCGAGCCGTTCGTTGCGCCCGGTCGACACCCACATTCACCTGAGCCAGAATCCGCCGACATTCTTCCAAAAAGACGTTGCCCGCTGCCGTTAGTTCGACTCGGCGTTGCGATCGCTCCAACAACTCCACTCCCAGGGCTTTTTCCAACGCTTGAATTTGACGACTCAGAGGCGGCTGGGCAATCTGCAACCGCTCCGCCGCACGGGTAAAATTTAACTCCTCGGCAACCGCAACAAAGTAGCGAAGCTGACGCAGTTCAATATCCGACATGATACTCAAAAGGTATTAATTCCTGCGAAATAGGTATTGGACAGCATTAAACAATGTCCTTTATTGTAAATGTAAAGAAATAATAAAAGTATTGAGATTAAGGACGTTTAGAATTCCACACACTTCGACGCTTTTATATTTCAGATGCGATCAAAGTTTCACTTCACAATCAATAATTCACTTCATTTCGTGAATTCTTCCTTAGTGAATGACCATTCTTACCAAAGCAAGGAAACCTGATTATGTCTAATCTTGAGTTGCTGACACCACAAAACTGCACCGTTATTTTCATCGATCACCAACCTCAAATGTTGTTTGGCGTCACCTCAATCGATCGCCAACTTCTCATCAACAACACCGTAGCGCTGGCAAAAGCCGCAAAGGTTTTCAATGTTCCTACGATTCTCACCTCCGTGGAAACCAAGAGCTTTAGCGGTTACATTTGGCCCCAACTGACCGAACAGTTTCCCGATACAGCTCCCATCGAACGCACCAGCATGAATTCCTGGGAAGATCCGGGGTTCAAGTCCGAAGTAGAGCGCGTTGGTCGCAAGAAGCTGATAATTGCGGCTCTGTGGACGGAGGTCTGTCTGACATTTCCAGCGCTCGAAATGGTGCGGGATGGCTATGAAGTGTATGCCGTTGCCGATGCTTCTGGCGGCACTTCGACAATGGCCCATGACATCGCCATGCAACGGATGATCCAGTCGGGTGTCGTTCCGGTTACCTGGCAGCAAGTTCTGTTGGAGTTCCAGCGCGACTGGGCCCGGAAAGAAACCTACGATGCCACACTGGACGTGGTGAAAGCCCATTCTGGTGCCTATGGCAGCGGTGTGGAATATGCCTACACGATGGTGCATGGAGCCGCCCCCAGTGTGCCGACGCCCGAACCCATCCGAGTCGAGGCGTAGACACGAGCGTTAGATGCAAAAATGAGCAAAATGTGGTTTGAGATACCTGACAAGTATCCAGCCATTCTCTATTGTGCAAAAGGATATGCCGTCATAGAGGCAATCTCTCCCAACAGGCAATGCCACTCTACCCCTTCGCGTGGATGGGGAATCTGCATCAAACCACCGCCTCGCAGAGGTTCCTTACGCCGTAGTTTGGCTTTTGGTTCCGTCCCTGTTGATTTGCTAGAGTAGCTCAATTGATCTAACGAACACCTGATTTGACAAACGACAATGGCTCATCTTCTGCATATTGACTCCAGCCCTCGGGGCGATCGCTCCGTTTCTCGCAGCCTCACACAAGACTTTGTGGGCGAATGGACATCCAAGCATCCCGACAGCACGGTGTCCTACCGCGACTTGGGGCACAATCCTGTCCCCTTCGTCACTGAGCCCCAAATTGCTGCCGCCTTTAGCGACCCAAGCACCCACACACCGGAGCAAGCCGAGGCAATTCGCCTGTCGAATGATCTGGTGGATGAGTTCCTGGCAGCGAACTGCTACGTTTTGGGCGTTCCCATGTACAACTTCGGTGTGCCTGCGGCGTTCAAGGCCTATATCGATCAGATTGTGCGGGTTGGTCGCACCTTTGCAATTGACGAACAGGGATACAAAGGGCTGGTACATGGGAAGAAGTTGCTGGCGATCGTGTCTCAGGGCGGCGACTATTCTGAGGATAGTCCGGCGCAGTCCTACAACATGCAGGAACCTTACCTGAAGCTGATTTTTGGCTTTATTGGCATTACCGATGTGACGATTGTGGCGGCAAATAACATGATGGGGAGCGAAGATACTCGCAGCCAGTCAGTGGCTGATGCCAAAGCGGCTATGCAAGATGTCATTGCCCAATGGTCTGCCAGTTAAGGAGTAGAACCAGATGTCTTCCTCAGTTGTGAATCGCAATCACCATGTCACCGCTGTGATTACCCATCGGGTGCGATCGGGTCGCGAAGCAGGCTACGAGGAGTGGATTAAGGGTATTTCGGCAGATGCACGACAATTCGATGGGCATCTGGGCGTCAATATTCTCCGCCCGCAACCGGGACACTCCTCCTCCGACTATGTGATTGTGCTACAGTTTGACACCTGCGGACACCTAGACGGTTGGCTCAACTCAGACATCCGCAAGGGATGGATTGAACGTGCCCAACCGTTGATTCAAGAGAAGGAAACGATTCAGGTTTTGACAGGGTTAGAGGGCTGGTTCCAACTGCCCACGCAACCGCTTAAAGCAGCACCAAAGCGCTATAAACAGGCGGTGTTGGTGTGGATTGGGGTGATGCTCGTTTCGTTGCTCGTTACCCCGCTCATCGCCCCATTGCTGACTCCTTTGCCCATGCTTCTGCGGACGGCCATCAGCGTTGCCATTACCGTAGCGCTTTTGACCTATGTGATTATGCCGCAGTTGACCCGCTGGTTTCAGCGCTGGCTATTTGCTTGACGATGAGCTGCTAGGGCTCGATTCCAAACCCCGATGAGAAAAAGCCAGCGTTTCCTAGGAAACGCTGGCTTTTCAATTCTCGACAAACAAATGTTAGAAACTAGCGCCGAGGATCATCGGGGTAGCATGCTCCTGCATCGTTGCTGCCCTGGTAACGACAACGGGTAGCTGGAACGTTGCCTTCCGGAGCATTTCCAATACCTGGATTGTAGCCACACCAACGCTGGCGATCGCCTATCTAGTCATCGTCATCGTCGTCGTCATCATCATCGTCGTCGTCATCATCGTCATCGTCATCGTCGTTATCGTCGTCGTCGCAATCACAGACGCAATCACAATCATCATTGTCATCATCGTCATCGTTATCGTCGTCATCATCATCGTCGTCGTCATCGTCGTCATCGTCGCCGTCATTGTCATACCACCAGTCATCGTCATCATCGACGCAGCCCAGGTCGCAGGTGGCAATGATTCTGTCAATGTCGATGCGAGTGTACTCAAAAAAGTAGGTTGAGATGAAACGGGTCACTTCATAGGTTTCTCTCGAACTGACAACAATGATGTCAGTGAGCGACCCCGGTAGCACCACGATTTCTTCCTGCGCGTCTACGGACACAACGCGGAGGGTACGACTGACTACCTCAAACTCGCCCGCTTGGAACGACGTGGGATAGATGCAGTTGTGCCGGAGATTGGGGAGATTGCCAACCTGGAAGTTGGAGTATTGAATGTTTTCGGTGGTCTCCAGATAGGTCACACGCGAGAAGCGATAGTCCTCACGATTGCTCACATAGGTGAAGTAGTCGTAGTAGTCATTGGAGCGATCGAACACCCCATCCTCATCGTCATCCACCCCATAAACCGTGCGCACCAGCCCTTCTTCTTGAGCGTTGTTGGGCAAGACCAGGGTGACATCGCTATGACCGGCAAGGACTTCGAATTCGCTGTAGCCGATGAACTGATTTTGTAGGTCAAACAAGCGCACAACAACGCGATCGCCCGGTGTTAGGCCATCGGTAAACTGCGCCGATTCATTGATTTGGTAGCGAAAATCACCCAGGTAGCGCTCTTGCAAGAAGCTTTGTCCAGAGCGCTGGCGCAAGGAAACGCGGGCAATCACACCATCCAGTGTCGGCTGATTTTGGCGAATCGTCAGGGTAAAGCGGCTGGACTCGATCGCGCGGATCTGGGTTAGCTCCCCGAAACGAGCCGTTTCCAGATTGCGGTAGGTGAACTCACGAACAAACTCAGTTTGGCGATCGCGCGCTCCACCCCGCAGGTCATGGCGGTAATTGACCACAGCCCGAAAATCCACATCATCCAAATCATCTGTCCCCAGTTGGTCTCGAATGAAGTCAATTGGGATCAGCTCAGGCGACAACGCCATCGCTCCATCTGTTTGCGAAATCAGCCGTGAGCCAATGCTGGTATAGACTTCTTCCCACTGGCCATTACGCCGTGCAAATAGTTGATAGACCGCATTGGCATAGCTCACCTCAGGCATATCCAGCACATCCGCCAAAATTGCCAAGTGTGTCACTTGCTGCTGCGTATTTGTTACCTTTACGACCTGGCTTACCACCTGCCAACCATCTTGGGTTTCTGCAGGGGGAAGAACTGCCAGACTCTGAGTTGTTGCTGGCGCAGATGAATCGGTGGCTATCGCTCCTCGTGCCGGGAGCGATGGATTGGCAAGCAATAGACCCGATGCAAATCCCAGAGCAGCATAGCGCTTCCAACGCAGGTGCAACATAACATGACTCCTCAAAGTAATAGATGAATGCGTAAACAAGATACGTAGAAGGGGTTCTGAATACTCAACCCATAGAACCCTCAACATCAGGTACAGCTAGGCACACAGAAGAGTGGACAGAACAGTAAACCGTTCAATCCTCAGGGGCTATACGGGGCTTGTGTCGGACAATAGGCACTCAAAACAGTCCCAGCTCTGGGTATTCCAGAACTGGGCAACGTTCCTAGCAATTGCCCATAGACTTAGGCAAATTCAGTCATTCTTTTGGGAAATAGGCAGAATTTGCCGTTGAGCTACTAGCTGATGCTCCCTTACGGCAGTTTTGATGAGCTAGTAGGTGTTTAGAATTATTTTCCTAGACCATCTATTTTCGGGGTATGTTCCCAGGTCAGGTAAAAAAAAATTCCAGACTGTCCGGCCTGGGAGGGGCACGAATTGGATACATTTCATTTTTGCATCGCCATTCTTATAGCGCTATGCGCGTTAGTTAAGTACGGTTGTGTGGGGCGCGGCGCGCCCCACACAACCGTTGCTGTGCTTAATGCGGTTGCACACCGCTATAAGACGAGAATTAACTTCAGATGCATTTCGTAGCAACAGATACCCTCTGACGGCATTGAACAACCGAGAATATGCCCAATCATTTCCATTACGTTTTCAAATCCTTCCGGCTCCGTTCATAAATTCTCTCGGTTAAGGATTATTTAAGCCGCTGTCCATCTTTCGATCTTTGTAGAGATATCGACATCATCTATGACTATCACCACGCCAGATACACAACCTTCAGACCGGTCACAACAGGCAGCTGAAGACTATCCCCTGATTCCCGTTCCCATGACGGCACGGAAGCCCGTTTGGTCGCTGGCTCCTCTGCTGATGGGTTTTGCGCTGACCTCCACAACGCTTTTTGCTGGAGGGGCGATCGGCCCGGCATTTCCCTTTGGGGCCATCCTAGGTCTGGTACTGGTCGGCAACCTGCTGCTAGGAGCCTACTGCGCCACCCTTGGGTTCATCGCCTACAAGAGCGGCCTGTCCACGGTATTGATGTCTCGCTTTAGCTTTGGAGATGTCGGCTCTCGCTGGGTTGACTTTGTGCTGGGCTTCACCCAAATTGGCTGGTACGCCGTGACTAATGCCTTTATCGCTGATGCCCTCACCCAATTGCTCGGTCTGCCTGCCGCCATGCGGGTTGTGCTGACGATCTTCTTTACCTACGCCTTCTGCCTTACTGCCTACCGAGGCTATCGAGCCATGGACTGGTTGAGCCGCATCGCCGTTCCCGCAATGCTGATTCTAATTGCCATTAGCCTTACCCTTGGCTTCCAAGATGCAGGAGATCTGGCAACCCTAGAACCCACCGCAGATCTGACCCTGTTTCAGGGCTTAGCCCTCATCATTGGAACGTTTATTTCTGGTGGAACCCAGTCCACAAACTGGAGTCGCTTTGCTGACAGCGGAAAAAATGCTGTGCTGAGTACATCTTTTGCCTTCTTTGCGATCAACGGCTTGCTGGTATTTACTGGAGCATTCTGCACCCTGGTGTATGGCAGTGAAGACTTGGTGCAGGCCATGGCAACCCAGGGCATTTTGCTCGGCGGCATTATTCTGCTCATCCTGAATGTATGGACGACTCAGGACAACACCATTTACAACTTCTCTATTGCTGGAACCAACTTCCTCCGCACCCCCAAGCGTCACCTATTCGTGCTGGGTGGAGCTACCCTGGCGCTGGTTCTCTCCCTGACAGGCATCTACGACGCAATGATCGACTACCTGCTGTTTCTAGGTGCCGTGATTCCTCCCATCGGCGGCATTATCATGGCAGATTTCTGGTTGCGGCATCAGGGCAACTTTCCGTCCATGGATAGCGTTCTACCCGCGTTTAACTGGGCTGGCGTCATCTCCTATATCGTTGGTGCAGGCATCGCCTTTTATTCTGGTGAAGCGGCCATTGGTGTTGGCCCCATCAACGGCATCATCGTCGCAGCGGTGCTGTACGGCATCCTGTCGCGGGTGATTCGTCAGCCTATCCGCAGCAAAACTACTTAGTAGACGTGAGACCTTTGCGGATTGAGGGCGGGTGTTGAGACGGGATGGCGTCGCCCCCTCACAAGCAACGAGCAATTGATTGGATTTCGGGGAGACTTCGCCAGAGGAGTCTCCCTTTTTTCATGGCGACTTTTTCCATTGGAACTTGCACCATTCCAGGCAAACGAAGAGTTATCCTTTAAAGCAATTAAATAAAACTTAGAAATATTGAGACTTGTCAACAGATTGTTTAAATTCTGTATGATCACGATATCTTAATAATAAGCTTTGAAAAGTTAGAGTTAACTTGGATAAGCGCCAATCGATTAGCTGATGGTCTTTACGAACGATACGCTGCTACTTATAGATTCGTAATGGATCGGATTACACAAGGTAACGAGAAAGAGAAGAAGACAGAGGTCAATATCTCAGCAGACAGACGTACAATCTGCGACCATTGCTTCAATTCAATGGAATCCTTGGTGCATTCTGTAAAAAGCTTAAGGCATGGCGATCGCTACTCCTAGCCAGTCCTTTGGTTCTTATGTTTATGTCTGGTTTGCTGGCATCTTTCTAGATGTTTTAGTTACCGTTCAGGTTAACCATTCTCCCCATAGCTAAAACGGCTAAAACTGATTTTGCCAAAGCGTCTATACTGACCTGTTTTGGCATCTTAGCTGAATTATTTCTCTCTAAGCCGTTCGTTTTCCTGAAATTTTACCCCGTGCTTCTGTGCAATTGACTGGCCACGATTGTCCAATCAATTACTCTAGGCAGTCGATTGTCAAACGACTGGTTCACAATTTAAGCGAGGTAGTTTCATGCATATTCGGTATGCAGAGTTTCTGAGTCGACGAGATAGTGGGTGGCAACTGGCGCAGCGCCTCAAGCCTTATGCCAATCGCCCAGATGTGCTGGTTCTAGGATTACTTCGGGGCGGCGTTCCGGTCGCCTATGAAGTCGCGAAAGTCTTGGATGCACCGTTGGATCTGTGTTTAGTCCGAAAACTGAGCGTTCCCGGACAAGAGGAATTGGCGATGGGGGCGATCGCTCCGGGTGGTGTGCAGATATTGAACCCCGACGTGATTAGCAGCTTGGAGATTCCGAGTCAGACGATTGATGCGGTGGCCGCTCGAGAATTGCAAGAGCTGCAGCGATACGATCGCCTCTACCGGGGCGATCGTCCACAGCTCGATCTGCGCAACCGCACCGTCATTTTGGTGGATGATGGCATCGCTACGGGCTCCACAATTTGGGCGGCGATCGCCTTGTTGCAATCCAAGCAACCTGCTCGCATCATCGTTGCCGTCCCTGTTGCCACAGCGCAAGTGTGTGACGCCTTGCGGCACCATGTCGATGAAGTGGTTTGTATCCTGACCCCCGAAAACGTTTACTCCATTGGGCTATGGTACGAAACCTTTGCCCAGGTTGCGGATGAGGAAATCAGTAAATTGCTGGCTCTGCGGGAGAAGCAGCCTGAATATTCCACCGTATAAGCGCATCAGGACTCACGCAAAACAGGCGCAATTCTAAGCAAATCCGTTGATGGGGTGGGTACCTACCCCATCAACAAAGCGCGTAAGTTCTATTCATGAATTACATGTCATGAATTACATGAAATTAGGAGAACCATCATGACACGGCAACTCTTGCCATTGATGACTGAACCATCCGCCTACCTGAGTGTGCCTGAACTGCTCTATCGCTACAGTGCAGGCGAGCGAAACTTTCGAGGTATTACCTTAATTCATGGAAGTTTGCGCGGGGCGAAGTTGGGTGGTATTGATTTGAGTCGAGCCGAATTGGTCGGAACCGATTTTTCTCACGCTGTTTTGAGCGGAGCCAACTTGAGTGAAACAAACCTGCGCAATGTCAATCTGTCCCACGCCAATCTGTTTGGAGCCTTCTTGAGCGGAGCTAACCTCTTCCATGCCAGGATGCAGGCGATCAACCTGACGGAAGCCGATCTGAGTGGAGCCTGTCTAGCCAATGTTCATTTGCAAGATGCGCTGATGCACCTCACCTGTTTGACAGAAGCTAACCTTAAAGGAGCCGACCTGACAGGAGCACACCTATGTGGCGCGCATTTGTGGAAAGCCAACCTCTGCCACGCCAACCTCAGCGGAGCCGATCTGTGTGATGTCAACCTGTGCGAGGCGAATTTGTACTGCGCCAACCTGGACACGACAGACATCAGCGAAACCGTTCTAACGGGAGCTATCATGCCATTTGGCGTTTCCCATGAGTAATACCAATTCGCTAAGAATCCACTACAGATCATTTTTTGAAAGCCCCGCAGTGCGGGGCTTTCAAAAAATAGTTTGGTTTTGGTTTTCGTAGAGTTGGTATAAGGCAATGCTGCTGTCGTTACGCATCGGCGATCGCCTCTGACCGGCGATCCTCTTCCGGTTCTAACGCTTGGTGGGCATCCGAAGACGCCGTTCCGTTAGGTGGGGTGGGTGAGTCAGGGACGTCCTTCGGCATTCCCAGGTAATCGATCACCCGATAGACATGGATATGTTGGTCTTTCCCCCGCAACTCCATGAGTCCCCAAGATTCCACCTCAAAGTCATTTTGAATATGCTGTAAGGTTTCCTGGGCAATGAGAATGCGGCAACTGTCGACCTGGCGGTCTTTCATGCAACTTTCCAGGCGCGACGCACTATTGACGCTGTTGCCAATGACGCCATATTCCATGCGATCGCGCCCCCCCAAACTGCCGACCACAACAGGGCCTGTAAAGATGCCCACTCGCATCTGCACATCATGGAGGCCAATCGTTTTCCAGCCCTTGTTGAGTTCCTGTAAGCGTCGCCGCATGGCAAGCGCACAAGACACGGCATGATGAGCATCCTGGTCAACTTCTCGCGCTTCCAGGCGCGGCATGGGAACCCCAAACACAGCCAACAAGCCGTCTCCTGTAAATTTGTTGATGATGCCCTGGTGCTGCTGAATCTCTTCGGTCATGGCCGCAAGATATTCATTCAGCCATAACAACAACTCTTCTGGCGGCATCTTCTCAGAGATGCGGCTGAAGCCTTTAATGTCGGTAAACAGCATGGTAGCAACCAAGCGCTGGCCAGGGAGTTTGCCCGATTCCAAGAGGTGGTCGCGCGACTGCCAGAGGGCATTGGCGATTTCGGGGGAGGTGTTTTGCCCCAGTAGCTTCATCACCATTTTTTGCTGTTGTTGCGCTTGCTGGGCTCGATAGGTGATGACCGTTCCCATACTGAGGAAGGTGGCGATCGCCGGAGCCCCAACAATGACCCAATGGGCAGTGTTAAACATCGTCAGGCTGAAGCCCACCAGCGTGCCTAGCAAGCCCGCCCCGGTCACGCCCAAAAATATAGGGTTACGCACCAACCAGGCCAGAGTGCCACCCGTCAATGCCCAGACAAAAATCCAGAGCCACTCCTGGGTATTGCTCCAAAAGGTGAATAGAGGGCGATCGCCCATCGCCGCACTGAGGAATTGGCTGAGCATCTGCGCATGAATTTCGACCCCAGGGCGGCGGGCAACCTCAACTTCTGCCGGACTAAATGGCGTGAAAAACAAATCTTTGGAACTGGGAGCCGTCGTGCCAATCAGGACAATGCGATCGCGAATTAGGGAATCGGGCACCTGATCTGTGAGCACATCATGCAAGGACACGGTGTGCGCTACCTGGCGACGGGTACGATAGTCCAACAAAATCTGGTAGCCCCGATCATCCAACCGCTCATACCCTCCCGAGTGTAGGGTCAAGGGATGAAACACGGCCTGACCCAGTTGCAGCACATCCTCGGCATCGGGGCTAGGCTGCGGCGAGATGCCATCTTCCTCTAAATAGGCAATAGCTAGGCGTAGGGCAAAGGAGTAGAAGGTTTCCGTTTCGGTGGAGGCAAATAGCAGATTGCGGCGCACAATGCCATCCTGATCCACAGGAACATCGTTAAACCCCACCCGTTCTGGCGACACATTCGGAGGTGGCGGAATCCGATCCAACTCGGTTTCCCCCAGGTTGGTAATCGTGATGAGGCGCGGGGATCTGAGAACTTGCAACAAGGCGTCGCGACCGGGCGCTTGGGGAACATCACGATGCATATCTAACCCAATCAAGCGAGGGTTCTTGGCCTCCAGGATGGCGATCGCCTCGGCGAGATCAGCATCGCTGGGGGTGACGCGGCCCAAATCGCGGATATCAGATTCGGTGATGCCAACGATCAGAATGCGTGGATCGGGGGGCGCTTCGGGGCGCTGGCGCACCATCCAGTCATAGATGCGCAGTTCCAGTGGCTGCCATCCACCCACTTGCTTCACACCAATAACCAACCCAGCCACAGCAAGGCTGGTAATTCCAATGGCACGGAGTCCGGGAATAATCTGCGCTTTCTGCTGCTCCCACAATTTAGCCAGTTGAGACAAAGAAAATGGATTCACGGGGGATAAAGGGATAGATGGAGCGCCAAACAACACCCTGACGAGATCGAGTCCAGTGGGTCGAATCGTTGGGAACAAACGCCATGGACACAGGCCGACGAAGCATCGTACAACCAGCCATGTCCCAGATAAAATCAGAACGACCTGACACCAGCCTCCGCCCATACCAACGAGTCATACCGACTCGGGCATACCAACCACCTGGGAATGGCGCAGAGGATGTCAGCCTTGGTCTACCGATTCTTGCTACGTCGGTTCTGTCCGAGTGAGAAGGGGTCGCGATCGCCCCCTTCAAGCCTGACGATCATTAAATTCTGGCAGGAGTAGATGCAATCAGGGCGTAATGGTCTAGCGTTCCCTGACAAGTCAGGAAAGAACGTTTTGCTACGACAACACTGCACCCAAGTTCAGAAACGTGTCTAGACCTTGATTGTATCGAATTCCCCCTGAGTCCAGGGCAAAAACGAGAGAACCCTTACTTTTGAGTAGCACAGTCACCGCCTGCACCGCCTAAAATCAAGGGTTTTGGCAAGGTTTTAATTTTTATCCTGTAAGTCGCTCAACATGATGAAAAACCAGACCCTAAAAACCTGTGCCGCCCGCGCTGCGGGCGGCACAGGTTTTTAGGTTTAATTGCACCGGTCGACTTACTTAGCGAATTCCTTAAAAGATTAGGAAGGAGAAATAACATCCCGGACTAACAAAACGGTTCCCGTGCTGTGGCGGGCGATCGCCTCAGGGATATTACCCTGAATAGCGTTGGTCAACATCCCCTCTCGGCTGGCCCCCAACATAATCACGTCATAATGCTTTTCCTCAGATAAGCGCAGGATGACATCCGGCACCGAATCTCCCCAATTGGCACGGGCAACAATGCGGGCATTGGTTTGACGCCGTAAATTGGCCGCCGCCTGCTTCAGCATCTCCGGTGGCGTGTGGCTGACATCGTTTGCCAAAATCACCTGACAGAGTCGCACCTGGGGGTCGGGGGAAAGGGTCAACAGCGGTGGTAATAGCTCCAGAGCCGCCTGGGCATTGGGGCCACCTGCGATGGGTAGTAGCCAGCGATCGAACTGGGGGGTGTCACTTAGTTTTGCCACAATGACTTCGCAGGGAGCCTGGCGCACAACCGTATCGACAATGCTGCCAAACACTCGCCCGCGCGTGCGTGTCTTCCCTTTCCAGCCCATCAGCAACAGGTCAATATGCTCCTCTCTAATAGCGTCCAGAATGGATTGAGCCGGATCATGGGCGACCTGAATTTGAGTATGGATGGAGAGGAAGGGAATGCCGTCAGCTAGAGATTCCAAGTGGTCTAGGAGGTTGCGGCGATCGCCCGTGTAGACCGATGCTTCGGCAGGCGTTTGCCCACGGGGAAGGGTGATGGTACTCAACAACTCGATTTCGTACTGCCGTTCCCGCGCTATGGCAAGGGCCAGTTCCATCAGATGGGGTGCAGTGTCAGGATTGCTGATCGGCAGCAGCAGGCGTCCTTTGCCCGTGGCGGGCGATCGCGTTTGATACACCGTGTAGGCCGGATCGATCTGGAGATTGGCCGATCGCCCACCCCCACTGAGCTGCTCTGACTCGGCTCGGATGATATCAGCGCGGGTAATGATGCCGACCAACCGCTGCCCATCGGTAACCGGCAGGCGGCTGAGCTGAAAGCGATTGAGAACATACAAAACATCTGACAGCGGCGTGTTGGGGCTGACGGTAACGGGTTGAGGGGTCATGATATCTGCCAGGGTGGCACCGGGCGACTCGGCAAACCGTCCCATGCGTTCAGCCAAATCAGATTGCGTGACAATCCCCACCAAACGTCCATTTTCGAGGACAGGAAAGCCTCGATGGTGCGATCGCATAAAGGCCTCCTTCACCTCGCTGAGAGACATTTTGCTGGATAGGGTCTCGACCCGTTCCTGCAGCACCATGGCGGCGGTCAAGGTACGCCATGGTTGCCCATCCTCAGTCCGCTGTTCCAGATCAATCCCATTCATCGCCAGCAAGTGGTTGTAAATAGAGCCACCCACCAGCCATTGCGCCACCAGAAACGCAACCACCGAACCAATCATCAGCGGCAGTACAAGATTGAAGTCCGTCGTAATTTCAAACACAATCACGATCGCCGTGATGGGGCCTCGGGTCACAGCACTGAAAAAGGCCCCCATCCCCGCCAGCGCATAGGTAGTGGTGGGGCTGATTCCGACCTCCAGCGCCAACGGAACGCCAAAGATTTGCTCCATTCCGGCAGCAAACAACCCGACCAGCGACCCCAGCGCTCCCCCTAAAATCAGCGAAGGGGCAAAGATACCCCCCGGCGCGCCCGAACCATAGGCGAGTAACGTCAGCAGAAATTTGACACAGAACAGCAACAACAAAAGCTGCCAGCCCACAGTGCCTGTACTCACGACTTCTTGCAACCCAGTGTTGTCACGAAACACACTCGGCAGCAGGGTCGCCATGATGCCGGAGACCAGACCCACCAGACTCACGCGCCACGACAGCGACATGGGCAACCAGCGACGGGACAACCGCAAACTGGCGAAAATACCCTGACTAAATAGCGCCCCCAACAGCCCTGCCAGCACCCCCAAAACAATAAAAAAGGGCACATCTAGCAAGGAAAAGGTGTTGGTGTAGAGGGCCATATCGGCTTCTAAGCGCAGGGTGCGTCCCCCCAACAATCGGGAAACCACCGCGCCGATGAAAGAGGCCAGAATAGCGGTACCCAGCGTCAGTCCGGAAAAGTCCTGCATAAACTCTTCGACGACAAACAACACCCCGGCAATTGGCGCATTAAAGCCCGCCGCAAGCCCGGCAGCAGCTCCAGAAGCAATCATTTGGCGGCGATGCCCCGGCGAGGTAGGAATCCACTGGCTCAGTTGCGCAGCCAGCGCAGCTCCGACCTGTACCGTCGGCCCCTGTCGGCCCAGAGTAATGCCAGACCCCATCACCAGTACGACGCTCAACAGTTTGACGATCGCCAGCCGTAAGTTGAGTACTTGGGGAACGTTGGCGATCGCCGCCTTCACCTGAGGAATGCCACTCCCCGCTGCGGCTGGCGAAAACTGCTCGACCAAAAACCCAGCCACCCACCCACCCAGCAACCCAAACAACGGCAGAATAATCCAGTCGGGGTAGGCATCCGATAGCTGGATACGCCACCCGCCCAGCATCCCCACGCCCTGCTTGAGGGACACGGCAGCAAGACCAGAGATCAGCCCGACGATGCAGGCTTCTGTAATAGCAAATCGCCTGGAACCAACGAGGTGTTGGGGAAACTGCCAGAATCGGCGGAAAACATTCATGAAAAAAGCTGGTCAAAACCCTCAGCAATGTGGAGTTGCAGCTATGTAGAGTTGCGGTGACCGGGGAAGGTTCCCCTCAGTGCCTTCACTATGCATCAAAAGATCAGTCCTTTCATGATGATTTCGGTAGAAATTTTCTTATTAGATATATTGCCCACCCTTTTCTCTGATTTGGATTCGCCCCTTCACCCCCTCTCCTTTTCACGGTATACTGACTATTAGGCGTAGTGGTTATGAGTTTGTATAAATAAATGACGACTTCAACAAACAATGGCAACGGGACGAATCGGGTCGAGAATCTGGTGATTATCGGGTCGGGGCCAGCAGGGTATACTGCTGCAATTTATGCAGCACGGGCAAATTTGAAGCCGTTTATGTTCGAAGGATTTCAGGCCGGTGGCCTACCCGGCGGGCAATTGATGACCACAACCGAGGTGGAAAACTTTCCAGGCTTCCCCAATGGCATCACCGGCCCCGAATTGATGCAGAACATGAAAGAACAGGCTCAGCGGTGGGGTGCCGAGTTAGTCACCGAGGATGTGACAGCGGTGGATTTGCGCCAGCGGCCCTTCACCATTCGGTCTGATGAGCGCGAGATCAAAGCGCACAGCATCATCATCGCGACGGGAGCAACAGCAAAGCGGTTGGACTTGCCGGGTGAAGCCGAGTATTGGAATCGGGGTATTTCTGCCTGCGCCATTTGTGATGGCGCAACGCCCATCTTCCGGGATGTAGAGCTAGCGGTCATTGGTGGCGGCGACTCTGCAGCAGAGGAGGCGATGTATCTCACCAAGTACGGTTCTCATGTGCATTTGCTGGTGCGGAGCGATCGCATGCGCGCCAGCAAAGCCATGCAAGATCGCGTCTTTCGCAATCCCAAAGTGACCATTCACTGGAATACCGAAGCGGTCAATGTGTTTGGCGACAATACCCTGATGACGGGGTTGAAGGTGCGCAATAACAAAACCGATGAGACCCATGATCTGCCCGTGCGTGGGCTGTTCTATGCCGTCGGGCATATTCCCAACACGACGTTGTTCAACGGCCAAATGGAGCTGGATGAGGTCGGCTACATCATCACTACTCACGATGTGAAAACCAGTGTGGATGGGGTATTTGCAGCTGGGGATGTGCAGGATCATGAATATCGGCAAGCCGTGACGGCGGCAGGAACGGGCTGTGCAGCGGCATTACTCGCCGAACGTTGGCTATCGGAACATGACCTGATCCAAGAATTCCACCAGACCGAGGCATCGGAAAAACCGTCCGAAGAAGGACACAAGGCAGAATACCAGCAGGCGGAAGAGTTTGACATCAGCCGCACCCGCCATGAAGGGGGGTACGCCCTGCGCAAGCTCTACCATGAGAGCGATCGCCTGATCGTCGTTAAATATGCGTCGCCCACCTGCGGCCCCTGCCACACCCTGAAGCCCATGCTCGAAAAGGTGATCAATGAATTTGAGGGGCAGGTTCACTATATCGAAATCGACATTGAGCAAGACCCCGACATTGCCGAATCAGCGGGCATCACTGGTACACCAACGGTGCAGTTCTTCCGCGACAAGGGCCTGGTGAAGCAGATGATGGGCGTGAAACAAAAAAGCGAATATCGGAACGTGATTCAGTCAAACGCGAACTCCGCTCCAGTTGTGTAGAAAATTGCAGACTGTGGCAGACCAACGCGTCATAACAGGGGAAGACAGCAACCGTTTGGATGCTGTCTTCCCTGGCCTGCTTTCTACAAATGGCTAGCCGATGGTGATGAGGGCGCGATCGCCTCAGACCCGTGCTTGCTGCACCTTGAGGTACTCCGTATTGACACCAGATTCGCGCACCAGAGCCACTTTCCCGGTACGAGCAATCTCGCGAATCCCAAAGCGACTGAGGCGTTGGACGATGGCGACCATCTTACCCGGGTCTCCCACCACCTCCAGCGTCAGTGAGTCATCGCCCACATCCACAACCCGCGCCCGAAAGATCTGCGCTAGCTCAATAATTTCAGTACGGTTGGAACTGGTCGCGTTGACCTTCATCAACATCAATTCTCGTTCGACACAGGGCACTTCCGTGATGTCCTGTACTTTCAGAACATTGATCAGCTTGTAGAGTTGTTTGGTGAGTTGCTCGATTTCGCGATCGTCACCGGGCACCACCATCGTGATGCGAGCGATCCCGTTTTGTTCGGCAGGCCCCACCGCCAAGCTTTCGATGTTGAAGCCTCGACGGGCAAACAGTCCGGCAATGCGAGTGAGGACGCCCGCTTCATCTTCCACCAATACGGAGAGCGTATGTTTCATGAGCTTAATGTCACAGGTCTATAAGATTGAATTGTGGGAGTTCGCACAGCCAGCGCAACGACTCCTTCGCAAAAGCCTGATTCTTCGGGCATCCCATCCTCAGGTCGCTGGCTGCGTCAATATCCATTCTCGCTTGAGAAGAGTCATCCTCTCTCAAAAAGAAGCATCCTCTCTTGATGAGAGTCGGTTATTGATTTTATCTTGAGAAAGCAGGGAAGTTTGGATTCTTTCGCGATTGTTTTTATCTCGTTGAGCAACGGAACACTGGGTTTTGCTGGTATGCCCAGTTCTTACGGAACCCAACGATTGCAAAGGATTCACTCCTGCTCAGCTTTTTATTATATTTCCACTATTTCCACCGTTTTATTGGTTTTTATTGTTCATTGCTTCACCGTTCCTTACGCATTGGGTGGCTATTAGTAGACAACAAGGTAAGGTGCTATTAGGTGCAGTCATTACGCATCAGTCTCAAACGTTTGATACGCCTTACCACCACGCATGCATCTAACGAAAGATTAAGGCACCTGATCTCAGACAGCTTTTTTTGCTTGTTTCACGATATTTTTTGCTTGTTTCACGGTAGATATTGAGCCATACTCCATTCAGTTTTCCATTAAAAAATCGCACAGCATCGTTTAATAAATCGCTTTTCGCCTTACCACAGCTTGATACATCATTTCCTCGTCCCTGTTCCCTGAAGCAGAACCAGAATGGAAGAAACTGCCCAGGATTTGGATATCTTGTGTTGGTTGGACCAAGTGCGCCCCGCCAATCGGCTTGCGGTCGGTGACAAGGCCTACTATCTAGGGTTGGTCAAACAGCGAGGGTATCCGGTGGTTCCTGGCTTCGTGGTCACGGCTCTAATGTTTCAGCATTATCTGGAGACGATCGATTGGCAGGAACCGTTGTTTGCTGATTTGCCCGACTCAACCCTCTACCTGAATGTGGATCGCCCCCAACAGTTGCAGGCGATCGCCCGCCAAATTCGTCAGTCGATCCTCGCGACCCCCCTGGATTTGACTTGGCAAACCCGCCTTGCCCATGCGATCGAAGCGTGGCAGGCTCCCGCAGTGATTTTGCGTCCGTCCCTGGCCCTAGAACCGGGGGTAGATCCAGCACTCAGCCACCGCGTTCGGGGCTTGTTTCCCAGTCAGGTGTGCTGGGCCGAAGGAACCGCCATCGCCCAAGGTATCCAAACCCTGTGGGCAGAACTATTTCGGGCACGGAGTTTGTTTTATTGGCAGCGATCAAACATTGCCCTGCATCAGGTCAAACTCGGGGTGCTCGTGCAACCGCTGTGGCCCATACAGGCCGCCGGAGATGCTGAGGTTCGTGAAAACATCGTGAAGGTACGCGCAGTTTGGGGCTATGGGCATGGGCTAGTGCGGGGAGACATCGCAGCAGATAGCTATCATCTAACAGACGGCCATGGGGAAATGGCTGATCTACAGATGCCCTCCAAACCCTATGCCTATCACCTGCAATCGTCGCACGAAAGTAGCAGCCCTTTGAGCGTTGAGACGCTCCCGGCGGAACAGCACGACCAACCCGCTCTCTCCTCAGACCAACGCGATCGCCTACAAAGACTGGCCCAGCAGCTCCGCACCAGCCTGGGAAGCAATGTCGAACTGGAATGGTGCTGTTATCCATCGGGTACAGCATTGGGAGATGACCTTTTTATCACTCAGGTAACCCTGAGCTTTCCCTCACACACAGCAGCGCCTGCGGCTTCGCCAGCTTCGCCCTTAGAACGACCGACAACCGGGGTAGACAAGCATTGGACCTTGCTACGGGGATGGGCCGTCTCCCCAGGGCGATCGCTGGGACGAGTCGAACGGCTAACGGAATGGTCGAGGGAGCTAGAGCAACAGGATCCCCCACCAAATACCATCCTGGTCGTCCCGCAAATTACACCTGAATGGTTGCCATTACTCCGCAAAGTCACCGGCCTGGTCACGGCCCAGGGCAGTTTTACAAGCCATGGAGCCATCTTGGCTCGCGAACTGGGCATCCCTGCGGTGGTGGGGGTGGCGGAGGCGTTGCAGCGGTTGCAAACCGGAGACCAGATTTGTGTCGATGGCGATCGCGGTATCCTCACGCCGCTCTCTGCCGTCATCACCGACAGTCCAACACCCACACCCGCGCCAGCTCCCCCCCTCAGCCTTACGCCGGACGTCCATGCCACCCAACTGCTCGTCACCCTGAGCCAACCCGATCGGCTACCCGCTGTGGCCGCTCTCCCCGCAGATGGGTTGGGGTTGCTGCGCTCAGAGCTATTAATGATGGGGATGTTGCATGGCTATCCCTCGATCGAAGCGCGTTTACTCGCCACCGGATCGCAGTTTGTAGAGGCTCTGGCTACCCAAATTCAGCGATTTGCTGATGCCTTTGCATCTCGACCCGTATTCTATCGAACCGCCGATCTGCGATCGCACGAATACACAACATCCTCGGAAGAAACCACTCAAAATCCCTTGCTTGGTTTCCACGGAACCCTCGCCTATTCCCAAAGACCTGCCCTGTTTCACGCAGAACTTTCCGCCCTCCGTCTGGCCCAGCAGGCCGGGGCCAGCAATCTTCGGCTTCTGCTTCCCTTCGTGCGAACGGTAGAGGAATTTCGCTTCTGCCATGACTGGATCCAAGAAGCGGGCTTGTTAGAAGTCGAACCCTTCGAAGTTTGGATCATGGCAGAAGTGCCAGCCGTTCTCTTCCAACTGGCAGACTTTATGGAGGCGGGGGTGCAGGGCATCAGCATCGGCACCAATGACTTTACGCAATTGCTCCTGGCAATCGATCGTGACCACCCCGAATGGGCCAGAACCTATCCCCCCAGCCACCCCGCTGTACTCCGAGCATTGCGCCAATTGATCCACACGGCCAAATCCCTGAGACTCCCCTGCATCGTCTGTGGAGAAGCCCCTACCCAATATCCCGAACTCATCCCTCACCTGGTACGTTGGGGCATCACGGGCATTTCGGTTCCCCCCGATGCGATCGCCCAAACCAAGCAGGCGATCGCCCGTGCCGAACACCAGTTGCTCCTGAATGCTACCCGCCAATTGCTCGAATAGCGGCATTGCTGATTGAGGGGATAATTGTTTCTGAGGACGGGCGTATCATGCCCATTCTCAGAAACAATCATCCTTGGATTCTACCCCCCTGGAATAGCAGCATCGAAACCGTCAGATTGTTCTTGACAGCAGCGTTTTTTAATTGGCATAATAAAACGTTGTCTTTTTTTTGACCCGGATCAGGTGGAAAGGCGGATTTTCGAGGATGGGGCATTGCACATGCCCGCTCGCCTGTCGGAAAGCCCCTGCCTGTACGGTCGGCCAAGGAGCTTATGGGATACGCAATTATCGAAACCGGAGGTCAGCAGTTCCGGGTAGAAGTCGGTCGGTTTTACGATGTAGACCGCATTCATGCTGACGAAGAGAGTAAATTGACCTTCGACAAAGTTCTATTTGTCGACAATGACGGCGATGCATCGGTCGGGCAACCCTTTGTAGAAGGTGCGACGGTTGAAGCAACCGTCATGCGTCACTTGCGGGGTCGCAAGGTCATTGTTTATAAGATGCGTCCAAAGAAGAAGACGCGCAAAAAGCAAGGGCACCGTCAGGAGTTGACCCGCTTGATGATCGAGTCCATTACGTTGAATGGCACTGCGATCGCAGGCAGCACTGAGGTTGCAGATACGGCACCCAGCACGGAAGCGGAACCCGCAGCGACGGAGGCTCCCGAAGCTCCCGCTGATACTGTTGCCGCAGAGGCATAGGGCGATCGCCCTCCTCGCCCCATCCATTCAATCCAATTCAGAGGCTCTCTCAGCGTATCTGCTACATTGATGGATGGGGTTGATAGCAATACTTGCGCTTGATTCACTCATTTTTGACTTCAGCTCAATCCTGAATTCACCCATACTGAATTCACTATAGATACACCCTCAGACGGAGTTCGGCACAATGGCTCATAAGAAAGGAACAGGTAGTACCCGCAACGGTCGGGATTCAAATGCTCAGCGGCTTGGGGTCAAGCGTTATGGTGGCCAAGTTGTGCGAGCCGGCAATATTTTGGTTCGCCAGCGCGGAACCAAATTCCACCCTGGTGCAAACGTTGGACGGGGCAAAGACGACACCCTGTTTGCATTGGTCGATGGAATTGTTACCTTCGAGCGCAAAGGCAAGAGTCGCAAGAAAATTAGCATCTATCCAGCGGCAGAAACAGCCTCTGTTTAGACAGCTTTGCTCAGCACGCAGCCGAGCAATCGCACCCAACTATTAAATTGTTAACTTCTCAGGTTTTATTCACATATAAGCTTGGGAAGTTTTCGCTATGGGTGGGAACTCTATTGATGGCTGGACAGTGCACGAAAGAGGCGATTAACGCACCATAGAAAAAGCGCCAGCGAAACGGGCACTGAGTCGATCTATTTCGACCCTCCAGATCGGGCTAAATAGCTTGCGTTTCAGCAAGTTGACCCGATGAGAGGTTTCGTTTCGCGTTGTGGTTTTCTATGCTGCCTAGCAACACCCTTGTTTAGAGTGGAATTATCTTGAAAATTTTTCAAACGCTTCATCCCTCTGTCCGACGAAATCTCCTAACACTATTCATTGCAGGGCTATTATTTTGGGCGGCGCTTTCAGCAATGCTGCCTGTGCTGCCACTCTACGTGCAGTCATTAGGCGGAACAGGACGAACCATCGGCTGGGTGATGGGGGCATTTGCCATTGGCCTACTCGGGACACGGTCATCCCTGGCGCGGCTGGCAGATATGCGGGGACGCAAGATTGTGCTGATCATCGGGGTTCTGGCCGTAGCGATCGCCCCCTTCTGCTATGGGCTGACCGACTCGTTCATTGTCTTGGTTGCCATCCGTGCGTTTCACGGCATCAGCATCGCCGCGTTTGCACTTGCATTTAGCGCTTTGGTCATCGACCTATCGCCGCCACAAAACCGGGGCGAGTTGATTGGCTATATGAGCCTGGTCAATCCTATCGGCATGGGACTAGGCCCTGCCCTAGGGGGCTTTCTGGAATCGCAGTTTGGCTTTAATGCCACATTCATAGCCGCAGGGGTGCTGGGCTTGCTCGGGTTCTGCTTCACGATCCAGGTCAAAGAGCCATCTCGCCCACCCCAAACTCAAGCCCAACCCTCTTTTAGTTTTTGGAGCAAGTTGGGAGATCCCCGTGTCCGCATCCCAGCCTTGATGCTGCTAATGGTGGGATTATCTTTTGGTGCCCTCACAACCTTTGTGCCACTGCTGGTCGACGAGGCCCAGATTGATGTAAATGTGGGATTGTTTTATACGATGGCAGCGATCGCCGGATTTACCCTCAGGCTTTTGGTCGGTCGCGCCTCCGACTTCTATGGACGAGGCCCCTTCATCAGCATTAGCTTAGTGCTGTTTGCCCTATCTATGGCAGTCCTGTGGGGAATGCAGGGAACCACAGGGTTCCTGATGGCAGGGTTACTGGAAGGAGCCGGAGCCGGAACCTTGGTTCCGATGGTGGCCGCCCTAATGGCCGATCGCTCTACCCCAGACGAACGAGGGCGCACCTTCAGCCTCTGTATGGTGGGCTTTGATTTGGGCATTGCGCTGGCAGGCCCGCTATTGGGGGCGATCGCCACACAAACAAGCTATCGCGCTGTCTTCGGCATTGCAACACTGCTCTCATCCCTAGGCTTAGTCGTCTTCATGGCATTTTCTAGTAAGAATCTTGCCCAGTCGGTTCGCTTCGCACTGGGGCGAAGCCCCGATGTCTATGCCATCGACACCATGCCAACCTCTATGGTGAAAAACCCATAGTTAATACCGTGAGCGCGCTGTGTCCACCCCATCAACACAATGCGTAAGCCCCATTGACAAAAGCTCGAAACGGGCGGTTGAAACCGCGTCTATATGTGCAAAGTCCGCCTACGCGGACTCTGATTAACCCGCGACGGCGGGTTTCGTTCGTGTAGCCGCGGTTTCAACCGCCACAACTCAAAGGTTTGTTAGTCACCCAGGTGCTAACCAGATGAATTTTGCAGCCCCAATAGCACAAGGGCTTCAAAATTCATCCTTGGATTCTGTAAGCAAAAAAAAACTCCCGAAGCCTCTAGGAGGCGTAGGGAGTTAAGAATCAGGGTGCATCTACCATTCCACTCTTCCCCTGCTTCGGTAGACCATCCGGAAAACTGTGTTACATTTCTGTCGATTTTCAGCCATCGGTTTTCAGCATCAATGCTGAGCCCAACAGCTCACGGCTCAGCCTAATTTCTTTTAGCAGAGGGGACGCTTGGGTGGCGTAATTGGATAGTGGATTTGCAATCTTGTGTGCTTCGTCACTGTCTCATTTGCCATCTTTCGTATGCTATCCCTTTAAGGGCTTGACTCAACGCATCTCCCTTGGCCCCTCCAAAACTAAATCCATGCTCATTCCAGACCCCGACTATCCCCACATCGTGCTGTCCTTCGACTACCGGGGGTGGAGGATCGAAATCGACCAGGGCAAACTCAATGGACAAACCACCTACGCCGTTTGGGTAGATTATGACCACGGGTGCGCCATGGCCGTCCCATTTGCCCATTCGCGCAGTGAAGCCATTCGCCGCGCTCGCAAGTGGATCGATCGCCGCCTGAGTGAAAGGTAAGCAACCTGAGTTTAGTAGGGTGGGCAGTGCCCACCTGAACCCCACAGTGCAGACTAAGAGGCTCTGGCCATATGACTCACCCGCAAATGAATTGCGGGCTAGCCTGTAAAGTCCACTAAAGGAACTAGCGGAGACGAGGTTTGTATCGTTTTGAGCGGCTGAGCGGAACCCATTTTCATGGGTTTGCAGCTGTTAGCCCGCATGTTTAGTCGCGGGTGAGGAATTGTGCTACGTTCACCTGCTTGCAAGGGTAGTAGGGATTGATCTGCCTTATGACTATGTCTGCGACAATATCACCCAAAAAGGTGAACTCATAACGACTACGGATAATGTTATGATAAAGGGGATTCGAAAGGAGGTGTGTCGAAACTCCTTCATCCCTTCAGATAGAACCAGGAATATTCGAAATCATGGTGAAAATTGTTGGCATGGCGGGGAGCCTACGACAAGACTCCCACAGCCATCAAGCGTTGCGCCTCGCTGCGGATCGGGTATCGGCACTGGGCGCAGAGATGGAAATTCTAGATTTCCGCGAGATGAATCTCCCCTTTTGCGATGGCAGCAAAGCGTATCCCGACTATCCCGATGTGCGTCGCCTGCAAGATACGGTTGCCGCTGCTGATGGTTTGATTTTGGCCACACCGGAATATCACGGCAGTGTCAGCGGCGTTATCAAAAACGCGCTGGATCTGATGAGTTTTGATCAACTTTCGGACAAGGTTACCGGATGCATCAGTGTTTTAGGGGGGCAGTCCAATAGCAATGCCCTAAATGACCTGCGGTTGATTATGCGCTGGGTTCACGGATTTGTGATCCCCGAGCAAGTGGCGATCGCCCAAGCATGGAATGCCTTCGACGAGGACGGCAATCTGCGCGATCCCAAGCTTGGAGAACGACTGGATAAGTTTGCCTATAGCCTAGTGGAAAACACCAAAAAGCTGCGAGGGCTGGCGGACTGATCCCCAAGCTCATCGAAAAGCGATACTAAAAAGAGGCAGAGGGATGCTGAAGCCTCTTGTACAAATAAACCCCTGTGAAGGCCAGATTTGGCGCTTGATCCCCCACCCCCCCTAAAAAAGGGGGGAAATGGGTTGCTTATGAGCATTGAAAGCGAAGCCAGAAACCAAAGTCCCCCTTTTTAAGGGGGATTTAGGGGGATCGTTCGAGGCTTTGTGGGAAAGCCCAAATCTATGTAGTTTTTGACGCCCGTTGTGGATGATCAGATGTCGCTGCCGAGCAGTTCGGCGATCGCCTGTTGCTCGACCGGCGTTTCCACAGGCACATCCACACGGGTATCGGTGATCAGCCAATCCAGCGCAGCAGCGGCCACATCGATGGAGGCTCCGGTTTTATCAACGCAATAGCGACCAAACACCAGCTTGTCGACAAGCCGCACGCCGGGGCCAAGGCGCGAGTAGTCGAAGATGACGCTGTTATCTACCGTGGCTCCAGTACAGATATGGCAGTTGGGGCCAATCATGGTCGGGCCAATGATGGTGGCTCCATCTTCAATTTCGGTCATCCCACCAATGTAGACTGGGCCTTTGATATCGACCTTGTCCCAGTTCACATTCACATTGATGCCGGTATAGACGCCAGGTGCCACTTCATGGCCAGGAATCGCGACATTCTTCACTTCGCCAGTCAGGACGCTACGAACCGCTTGCCAGTAGTCGGGCACTTTCCCGATATCAATCCACTGGAAATCCATCGAGATACCGTAGAAAGGCGCTTCGTTTTCGACCAGCTTGGGAAATAAATCGCCTCCAATATCAAAGGGAACTCCAGAGGGAATGTAATCAAAAATTTCGGGTTCAAAAATATAGATCCCGGTGTTGATGCTGGTGCTCAATGCTTCTTCAACGGGAGGCTTTTCCTGAAACTTCTTGATGCGGCCATCTTCATCGGTAACGACAACGCCATAGCTAGAAACCTCTTCTCGAGGAACATCTTTCATGATGATGGTGGCGATCGACCCTTTCTCACGATGCCAGCGCAACGCCTCAGTCAGATCGAGGTCGATCAAGGCATCGCCACACAACACCACAAAGGTGTCATCGAAGAAGGGGCTAAAGTCTTGAATGCGCCGCATTCCTCCGGCCGAACCAACCGCTTCTCCAACCAGTTCGCCATCAACAATTCGCCCCTCAAACGAGTAAGCAATTTGCACGCCAAACCGCTGCCCATCACGGAAGTAGCTCTCAATTTCATAGGCCAGATGGCTGACGTTAACCATCACTTCCGTGAAGCCGTGCTGCCTCAGCAACTCAAGCAAAAACTCCATTACGGGCTTTTGCAAAATTGGGATCATTGGCTTTGGGATGGTGTAAGTAATCGGGCGAACCCGTGTTCCTTTTCCCGCAGCGAGGATCATTGCTTTCATAACAGTGCTATACCCCTGGGCTAGGTTCAGTTGGTATTCAGAATAACCTGATTCAGCTTGCCATAGAGCGTAGCTGGCGGCTCAATTTTCTTGCGGCACCTTTAGCAAGTTTCTCTTGCGACACCTTCAACAAGGGCTTCTTGCGGCACCTTTAGCAAGTTTCTCTTGCGACACCTTTAGCAAGGATTTTCTTGCGACACCTTTAGCAAGTTTCTAAAAAGGCCAGCGTCTCTTAAAGCTGAAGTAAATTTTTGTGTGGCGCTGTAAAAATACAGGTGTAGTATGCCCCAATATCTACTGAAAACTAACGGTTGAAGACTTTAGTTTCCGTAAATAAAGTTCTGAACGACGTTTCAGATTTCAATCCTTCAACACCGTAGCCTCGAATGATGCGATCGACAACCCGTAAACACCATTGAATGGATAAGAAGTCAAGTAAAACTGTCCCAATTAGTCGGGCAGAACAAAGGACGTTGCATCGCTGGTGGCAATTTCAGAAGACTTGAGGCTACGTACTCGTAAATCTTGGTAAAACTCGTTTTGCTCTAACTCCACTTTGGACTGGGCAGAGAGAAACAGTAAGGCCCAGAACACGCCAACGCGATCGCTCTGGTCAGTGTGGTGACTGGAGGCCTGGCGCACCTGCTGACCAATGTCTGATTCGATCCAATATTGCACGAGCGTTTCAAAGTCCGTCCATTCTTCGTCTGGGCGGATTTGCTCCCATTCCGTTGAGAGGAAGCGATCCAGGGCTTCGGCCATTTCTGAGAGGTTTTCCTGGTGGGCGAGTTGGGCGATCGCCCGTACGGCCTTGCTGCGGGAATGGGGGCGGGGGCGGCGGGTGCGAATCCGGGGTTTATGCTCGGCAACCGCCGATGCCATCACCTCTAGTTGGGCAATCAGCTCTTGCAAGGTAACGCGGCGATTTTGCTGTGGCCGGGCAACGGCACGACGGCGGATCTGCCGCTCCAGGCTAAGGGGCAGTGGCGCATCCATCAACGCCTCATCAGCCAGCAAATCCTCCATCAATTCGTCATCGCCTTGTTGTTGCTTTTCCTCCTGTCGTGCCAGGTCATCGGCTTTAAGCAAGACCAGCATAGAGGCGTAGAGGAAGGCCTGCCCTGACTCCGAAAGATTCGATTCGTAGATCGCTCGGCTTCCTTCTGGGGTCTGGTCGGGCTTGAGCTGGCTGAGGAAGCGATCGATCACGTCAATCACGTTCACATCCCACGGGTCAATCTCTCCCTGCTCGGCAAGGTCGATCAAAAATGCGATCGCATTTTGTGCCAGGGAAAGTGCCATAAATTACCTATCGCCGGGTGTCCAGCAAAACAAAATAGACGGCCATCGCCACAATCAACCCCAATAAGCCCAGCGGCACCCACAAGCTCCAATAATTCAACGGATCAATCGCAACGGTGCCGATACGACCCGGCTGAAAATCAAAGCGAAACACAGACAATCGAAACACAGAAGATATAGGTCCGAGATGTAAGCCCAAACGAGCCGAAACAAGAATTTACTCTATTCTGCAACATTTACTTCAAGAACCGATGCCCGTTTAACAAGCGTTATAGGAATCGTGCAGCCAGACGAGCCGTGTAAACCTCCGATAGCAGCATTGGCTGGAGGTTCCGCTTCGGGACAAATACAGAGGTGGGCGGAGACTCAGTGTTTTGAAATGAACCTGAACTCACAATTTAGCGCTGGCAACGACAATCGCTCTGTTGAAATTATGTCTCTCATTTCGTCTTTCAAAGGCTGGCTTGGCGAAGCCCAAACCATGCTGGTGCATTGCCTCAAACTTGACTCCAGCATTTACAAGCAATTCAACAACGTCACGATCCCCAGCGATCGCGGAACAACCCAAATCGATCATGTCATCGTCTCTCGCTACGGAATCTTTGTGATTGAGACGAAAAACATGGGTGGGTGGATTTATGGCAGCAAAAATCAACCCCAGTGGACGCAAGTTTTTCACGCTAAGAAGTACAAATTTCAGAATCCCCTGTACCAGAACTATCGCCACACAAAAGCTCTGGCAGCGTTCTTGCAAATTGACCACGAGAAATTGCATTCGATTGTCTTCTTTTGGGGCGAATGCACATTCAAAACAGACATGCCGGAGAATGTTCTCCAGACGGGTTACAGCCGCTATATCAAAAGCAAAACTGAGATTCTTTTCAGCGAGACGGAGGTAATGCTGATTGGCGAGGCGATCGCCACAGGACGCCTTCCAAAAAGCTGGAAAACCCACTCCCAGCATGTCAAGTCCTTGCGCGATCGCCACAGCAGCACGACGATCTGCCCCAAGTGTGGCGGCGAGCTAAAACTGCGCACGGCTAAGCGCGGTCAAAACGCAGGCAATCAGTTCTACGGCTGCAGCAACTATCCAACCTGTCGCTATATGCGCGCTAAGGAGTGATATCGCATCCGGTTAAATAGCCGTAGAACCCAACTATCGCTTGTGCCCGCTGCAAAAGCGATAGTTGGGTTTTTCAACCAGATTTAATATGAGAAGGGAATGACACTGAAGGAAGTCTGGTGAACAATGCTCACCTGGCGGCAGCTCTCTAAACATGCTGATGGTTCGTGCCTGCCAGGCACGAACCATCAACTGAACCATTAACGTTCTTTACTGAAAATCACCTTACAGCAGTGACTGGATATTGCTGCGATAGGCTTGTTCGTTGAGACCGTTACCGACGCTCGCAGTGGCAGGATCCATCATTGCCTGGAGTCGTTCGATACGCTCGCTCGTAGCCGGGTGCGTGCTGAGGAATTGCGGAACCCCTCCCCCTCCTTCAAGGTTTTCCAGGAAATTGACGAGGGCGATGGGAGCATAGCCAGCCCGGACGATATTTTCATAGCCCCGGACATCGGCTTCTAATTCGTCACTGCGGCTGTTAGAGCGGTTGATTGCGATCTCAACCCCAAGGGCTACAATCTCTTCGCTTTCCAACCCAGCTGCCGTCAGGATGCCTTGCTGAATGGCGCGTTCTTCCATTTGGTCGACGACATGGCGTTCCACAATATGCCCAATCTCATGCCCCAAAACTCCGGCCAGTTGAGCCTCGTTTTCGGCGGCACGGAGCAATCCTGTGGTCACATAGACATAACCGCCCATCGTGGCGAAGGCATTAACCTGGTCACTCTCGACGACGCGGAAGGTGTAATCGATGTCGGAGCGATCGCTAAAGGGAACCAACGACTGACCCAGATCATCGACATAGTCGGCAATCGATTCGTTGCGATAGAGTTGGAACTGCTGCCGCATCAGTTGTTGATCAATTTGTGCGCCAATCTGAGCTTCCTGGCGATCGGAAAGATTGGCCAGTTGAATAATTTCAATCCCGCGCAGGATCAAGTCCAACCAAGATTGGGCATAGGAAATAGCAGGGGTCGCCAGAATCAGACTCATAGCCACCATGGCGGAGATAAGGCCATAGAAGAGGCGACGACGTATAAATTGGGATACACCAGAGAGGAGTTTTGACATGGCTAGTTTGGCTATAGCGATGGTGTGAAGTGTCAGCGGGAGTAGCGGATCAAGTCGGGAGGCAGGCGAGAATTTTGGGGCGAATTCGCTTGCAGAGCATTTGATTTTGATCGGTTGCTTTGAACGGTTAGGGGGATGAGCGATCGCCTGACCACACAAATCATCAAACGAAAATTAACAAGCAAGCTACGCAGATTGACGCAGCAGGTCGCAAAAATGTTGCCAGATTAAAAGTTAATTTATTGGCTGCGGGGTTTATCGATGTTTGATGCACGGCACGTCTAGAGGAGAGGCGATCGCAGCAGCGCAATTAACAGAAACCGAACTGGCATAGACAAACATCCTCAATTTCCTTTGGATTATTGGACGATTAAGGCTGTGCGGAAGACATGAGATAATCTGGCGTGAGTTATCTCTGGCACAGTGCACACCACGCCACCCATGTCTGGGTTTGAGGTGCTACACTCACTAAGCTAACTGACTTTTTCTTTTACTGTAAACCTGGCACTATGGCGATTCTGGACTCCAAAGGTCGGCTGTTCGGCAAACTCAATATCCTGGATCTGGGCGCAGTACTCATCATGCTGATGGTCGCCGCCGGCATCTTTTTATTCCCCGGTTCCTCTGGTTCCTCAATCGCACAGGTAGGGGCAACCTTCAGCACCGTAGAAGTCGATTGCATGGTGCGGGGACTGACCGTGCGCGAGCCGCAGGCACTCCTCGAAGGCATCAGCACATCGGATACCGTCAACGTTATTATTCGTAACCAACCGGCTGGGTCATTGGATGTAGTGGAAGTGCAATCGTTGCCGCGTACCGTAGCCGTGCCACAACCAGATGGCAGCGTGGTTGCAGAGAACGATCCCCGCCCCGAGCTAAACTACACCATCGACATGCTGATTACCCTCGGTGGTGATGCCGAAGTGACGGATGATGGCCCCGTAATCGCTGGGAGCAAAGTCAAAGTCGGCACGCCGATCGAACTGGAAGGGCAAACGTTTCGATTCAATGCACCAGTCGTGGGCGTTCGCATCCTTGAGGATGCTTGAGGTTCCCTTTAGCGGGTAGGGCTGTCGTGTTTTTCAGCATTGTTATTCCCACATACAATCGTCGTCCGATTTTGGAGAAATGTTTGACCGCTCTGGAGCAGCAGCCGCTTCCAGAAAATACCGCTGTCGATGGCTATGAGGTGGTAGTGGTCGATGATGGCTCAACGGATGGAACCGTAGCTTGGTTGCAGCAAACGGAGGCCTTTCCCCATGTGCGATTGGTGGAACAGGATCACCAAGGCCCTGCTGCGGCTCGCAATCTAGGCATTGCGACAGCTAAGGGCGACACCATTATCTTTATCGATAGCGATCTGGTGGTCACACCAGATTTTCTGCGAGCGCATAGCGAAACCTTACAACAGGAAGCCAAGCATCTAGGGAGCGATCGCCTCTTTACCTATGGCCGCGTGATCAATACCTGCAACTTTGAGGAGCCCACCGCTGAGCCATTTAAGGTCACCGACTTTTCAGCCGCCTATTTTGCAACGGGCAATGTGGCGATCGCCCGCCACTGGCTAGAAAAGGCTGGCGCTTTCGATACCCGCTTTCAGCTCTATGGTTGGGAAGACCTGGAGTTGGGGGTGCGACTCAAGCAACTAGGGCTAAAGCTGGTCAAGTGTCCCGAAGCCGTTGGCTATCACTGGCATCCTCCGTTTGCCCTGGATCAGATTCCATCGCTGATCGACAAAGAAATCCAACGGGGACGGATGGGCGTGCTGTTCTATCAGAAGCACCCCACTTGGGATGTCCGGATGATGATTCAGATGACCTGGCTGCATCGCGTGCTGTGGGGCTTACTCTCACTAGGCGGACGGCTGAATGAGCGATCGCTCGCGCCGCTGCTGCAATGGTTAATCAACCAGGGCAAACCACAGTTGGCACTGGAAGTGGCACGGGTTTTTCTCAACTGGTACAACGTCCAAGGTGTGTATGCGGCGTATCGGGAAATGGGGCGATCGCCACTGACCTAGGATTTCACCACAAAGACACGAAGACACAAAGTGGGGTTGGGGTCGATCGGTGGCGGGTCTATGAGTTATTGGGCGGTAACGCTGATTTTGGCCGGGTTACGCCTACCTGTCAGCAGCATCCGAACCCCTGTGGCGGGGGCTAGGGTAAAGCCACGCCGCTGGCTTTTCACAGGTTTGTCTTCCGCCAATGCCAGTTCACAGCGGGATAGCACCGTCGCTAGCACCAGCTTCATTTCCAACAGCGCCAGAGCATAGCCGAGGCAGCGGCGACTGCCTCCACCAAAGGGCAGGTACTCCGATGGCGAAAACTGACGCTCCAAGAATCGCTCGGGTCGAAACATCTCAGGCTCTGGATACAACTCTTCGCGATAATGCACCAGGAAGATGCTGGGCATCAGTACGGTGTCCGGCTCTAAAGAGTAACCTGCAATTTGCATCGGGGCTTTGGTAATGCGCGGGAAGATGATCGGCAGCACCGGATACATCCGCAGAGTTTCCTGGCAAACCGCATTCAAGTAGGGCAGCTTGGCCAGTTCCATAGGCGATGCGCCATCGCCAAGGCTATCTAGCTCTTGCAGCAGCTTTTCACGCACCTGCGGACACCGATGGACTTGATAGAACGCCCAGGCAAGGGTAGTAGCAGTAGTTTCATGCCCAGCAAATAGGATGGTTAGCAATTCATCCTGCAATTCCTTATCGGCCATGGCCTGTCCTGCTTCGTCTCGGGCAGCCATCATCAAGCTCAAAACATCGGTAGCAGGCTTGTTGTCCTGACTCCTGCGCTCGTCGATTTCGTCTTTGAGCAGTTGATACACCTGCTTTTTGCGCCGTTCCATTTGCCCCCAAGGCGACCAGTCTCCCCAGTCCTTTTGCAGAAACGGAAAGAACAAGATGCTCGATCGCAATGGCGAATCGGTCATATTCAACCATTCCGTCAAGAGGGGTTTCAGTTGTTGATAGCGATCGCCCTCACTGATCCCAAACACAACCTGTAGAATCACCTCCAAACTCACGGTTTGCATGGCAGTGCGGGCAACGAAAGGCTGATTCACCGTCCAGCTATCCGCGACCGCTTTGGAAACCTGGCAGATTTGGTGGGCATAGGTTTGCAGCCGTTCGCCGTGGAAGGGCGGCATGAGGAGTTTGCGCTCACGACGGTGGCGATCGCCATCCATCAACATCAGCGAATTTTCCCCAATCAAAGGCTCGGCCAGGAAATTTCCGCGCCCAACATCAAACTGAGAATCTTGGTTAAAAATCTCCTGAATCATCTGGGGATTGCCCACCACAACGTACTGGCCAAAGCCACCCAGAGTCATGGTGAAAACATCCCCATACTTTCGACGGTAAACCCTTTGAAATTTCAATGGATCCGCAATCCAGGTCACAAACTGCCACCAGGGGGAACTGGAAATTAGATTGGGTAAAGCCTTTGCCATAAATATGGTGATGGAGTCGAAACGGTTGAATAAGGCATCAACGCCTGTTCTTGTCCTTGGATCCTACTGGATCCGCCAAAAATAAAACCGATAAAACTCCTAAAACTCCAATGAGAGCGTGAGCTGCGGCCATCCTCTCACTGGGGTTTTTGAGATTTTATATTTTGTTAAGTCCTAGGGTAGAAAACAGAACGGGAATAGTAGGGAAGAATTCTCGTCGATAGGTAGAAAAATCACCCAGCCGCCAGCAAAACTCCCCCATTTGCGTGTCGAAATACTACACTTGTAATACGATAGAGTCAATCATTGCGATAGAGTCCATCATTGTCGTTAAGGAGCATAAGTATGTACACGCTACAACATCGAACCCCCACCACCGAAATGGAGGTGACAAGCATTCGCTTGGAGCGAGAACTGAAGGAAAACTTGAAAAAGTTGTCCGGCAACCAAGGCTATCAGGCGCTCATTCGGGAGGTGTTGTGGAGCTATGTGCAACAGAAGTCGGGGCAGTTTCGTCCGGGGCTGACGCCGGAACAGATTCGTGCCAGTGTAGAAGCCGTCGCCCAACGCGAGGAAACCTGTGCGCTGACAGGCAAGACGATACAGCCGCAGGACTCTATGATGTTGGGTTGGACAACCAATGGAGAAATGGTGCCGCTCAGTCAAGACAGCCTGGCGGTTTAGAATTTTATACGCAGGCTTGTTACACAGGATCAACTTGGCATGGCTCCCCGACCTCGCAAGCGATTTGCCCAACACTGGCTGCGCAGCGAAAAGGCGTTACAGCAAATTGTGTTGGCGGCAGAGTTGTCGGGGGGCAAGGCGCTCCTTCGTCCAGAGGCAGAAACAGAATCTGCTGTAGGACGAAAGGGCGATCGCGTCCTCGAAATTGGCCCTGGAACCGGATTGCTCACCCAGCGGCTACTGCGCTTAGCCGAAACCGTCGTCGCGGTGGAAATCGACCGGGATCTGACTCAGCTCCTGCGCCAGGAATTGGGTGACGTCGAGAATTTTTTGCTCATCGAAGCGGACTTCCTATCCCTCGATTTGGCCGCAGCCCTAGCGGACTTCCCGGCGTTTCAAGCCCCCAATAAGGTTGTTGCCAACATTCCCTACAACATCACCGGACCGATCCTAGAAAAGCTCCTGGGAACCATTACCCAGCCCAATCCAACCCCCTTCGACAGCCTGGTACTTTTGGTGCAAAAAGAGGTGGCTGAGCGCCTCTGCGCTGCACCTGGGCGAAAGGCGTTTGGTGCGCTGTCGGTGCGCGTTCAATATCTTGCCGAGTGTGAATGGATTGGGCTGGTTCCGGCCAAAGCATTTCAGCCACCCCCCAAGGTAGATTCTGCTGTGGTGCGGCTGAAGCCTCGCAAATTCCTTCCCGCTGCCCAGCAACCCCGCCATATGGATCAACTGGTCAGGTTGGGATTTGCCAGTCGGCGCAAGATGCTGCGCAACAACTTGAAAGGGTTGTTGAATGCAGAAGCAGATAGCGGAGAGGGGGAATCGATCCCCGAAACTTTGCAGCGATTAGGGCTCAATCCCCAGGCACGGGCAGAAGAGCTGGGGGTTGGCGATTGGGTTGCCCTCAGCAATGACCTGCTGGCACGGGGGAAAACGGCGCAGATGCCTCCAGAAGTGGGATGATAAAGCCAATCCACCTGCTCTAAAACGGGCTATATGGATAATGCTGTGTTGATGAACGCTGAGGCGGTAGGAGGGGCATGCGTCCTTATTCATTGATTGCGCCCGCCAAGATTAATCTTTATCTGGAAATTTTGGGCGATCGCTCCGATGGGTATCACGAGCTGGCGATGGTGATGCAGAGCGTTGCCCTGGCCGACCAGATTACGCTGCGCGCCAACGGGACGGCTCGTATCCAGGTTTTTTGTGACCATCCTGATGTGCCCGCAGACCAGACAAACCTGGCCTACAGAGCCGCAGACCTGATGGCCAATACCTACGCCGAAGCCTACCGTCAGTTTGGCGGCGTCGATATTCGGATTGACAAACAGATTCCAGTCGGGGCCGGGCTGGCGGGTGGTTCCACCAACGCCGCCGCCGTGCTCGTTGGGCTAGATCTAATGTGGGGCATTGGAATAACCCAGATAGAGCTACAGGATCTAGGCGCGCAGTTGGGGTCTGATGTGCCGTTTTGCATTGCGGGCGGGACGGCGATCGCCACTGGACGCGGCGAAGTTCTCTCACCCCTGCCACCCGTTGATCAACTGTATGTGGTCCTGGCAAAGTACCAAAGCCTCTCAGTCTCCACGGCATGGGCCTATAAAACCTATCGACAGCGGTTTGAGGAAGCCTACATTCGGGAGGGCGATCGCCTCTCTGACAAGCGCAATGCCATGAAGTCTGGCGCACTGGTCAGCGCGATCGACCAAGCGGATCATGGCCAGATTGGAAAACGGCTCTACAACGATTTTGAGAAGATAGTTTTAGAAGAACACCCCCAAGTTGCCGCTCTCAAAGCAGCCATGGCAGCCTGCGATCCCCTGGGTTGCCTGATGTCGGGTTCAGGCCCAACGGTGTTTGCTCTAGCAGAAACCCAGGAACAGGCCGATCGCATTGCCACCGAGGTGCGTAGCGTGATCCCCGACTCTGACCTGAAACTATGGGTGACACAGCTCTATCATCACGGCATTCACCTCGCCCCCCATTGAAACGCTGTTTGAGAGAAGCGCTGTTTGAGAAACCTTGATGCCTGTTGATTTTTTGCGCTACGCATACAAAAATTAACGGTTCAACCAAGCGCTGAAGGCATGGTCTAGGAAAAGAGGCGATCGCTCCATTGTCTACAAATCCCACAAATGCTCTAGGATCGAAAAACGCCCGACACATGAGCTTGCATTTACGGTGATTTTTATGGTGAATCCTAAATCGGCAGAAAATCTCGACGTTACGCCGTCTGATTCAGACCTCGCCCAAAACAACTCACCAACGCCTATCCGCTGTTTCTTGGGAGCCGCTATCTCTGCTGGCTTTGCGGTAGCACTCTATTTTGCCACCATTTCGATTCACCAAACCCTAGCCGATACTCCGATCCCGTCGGGCAACGCCATGTCCATTCGGATTGCGAGCTTGGTACGAACGCTGGTGATTGGGATGGCAGCTTTGGGAGCATTCACGTTTGGGATTACAACCCTGGGGTTGACGGGATTGGGATTGCAACTTTTGTTCCCAAAGTCAGACTCCCAGCCGTCTGAGTGAGTAGCTTTGGTAGCAAACCACGAAGGCACAAAGACACAAAGATATGGAGAAGGAGTTGGGTCGTTGGAATGTTAAAGACCTGCGACTTATCTTTTTCCGGAGCTAGTAGCTGCGATTACAGAGACAGCAGTCGCAGATCTGAATCCTTAGTGAAACCAGCTTTCCCATTGATTTATAGCGCTATGCGCGTTAGTTAAGTACGGTTGTGTGGGGCGCGCCGCGCCCCACACAACCGTTGCTGTGCTTAATGCGGTTGCACACCGCTATAAATCTATGGATCACCAAAGTTCCTCTATTCCTTGTTTAGACTGAACAGAGACAAACGAGGAACGCTATGAAACAGGGAATCTGGGTGTTAGGGGATCAGCTGTCGTTGCAGCACACAGCATTGCAGGAATTGAGCGATCGCCCGTCCCAAACGCCCGTCATCCTGATTGAGTCGCGGGAGTGGGTGAAGCAGCGTCCTTATCATCGGCAGAAGCTGGTGCTGGTATGGTCGGCGATGCGCCACTTTGCCGACGAGCTGCGGCAAGCGGGCTGGCCCGTAACCTATCAGATTGCCGAGAATTTTGAAACACCGCTCCAGAAATGGATTGCCGCAGAGGGGATAACTGAGCTGCTGGTAATGCAACCGAGCGATCGCCCCTTCCGCCAACTCATCGCATCCCTTGATCTGCCCTGCGACATAAACCTCATACCCAACAACCAGTTTCTTTGGCAGGATGGCGAGTTCAAGCAATGGGCCAAGGGACGAAAAAATTTACTGATGGAGTATTTCTATCGAGAAGGGCGAAAGCGCTTTTCTGTCTTGATGGAGGGCAAAGATCCCGTAGGTGGCCAGTGGAATTTTGACAAAGAGAATCGTAAGCCCCCCAAAAAAGGCGGGTTAGATACACCGGAGGCGCTCTGGTTTGAACCGGATGCCATTACCCGCGAGGTAATGGAGCGCGTTAGAACAGAGGATGTTTCCAGCTACGGCAGCCTCGAACCCTTCCGCTGGGGTGTGACCCGTGAGCAGGCATTGCAGGTATTAAAAGCCTTCCTTGAACAGCGCTTACCGACCTTTGGCCCTTACCAGGACGCCATGGTGACCGGGGAAGATACGATGTGGCATGCCTTGCTTTCCCCCTACCTCAACCTGGGGTTGTTGCAGCCCATGGAAATTATTCGTGCAGCGGAGCAAGCCTGCCAGGAACGGGATTTGCCGCTAAATGGGGTAGAAGGGTTTATTCGGCAAATTCTGGGCTGGCGCGAATTCATGCATGGGTTGTATCACCATGTGGATGAGGATTACCCCAATCGCAACTATTTCGAGCACAACCAGCCTTTGCCCAAGTTTTTTTGGGACTCTAGCAAGATTGAGATGAACTGCCTGCATCAGGTCTTGGATCAGGTGGAACGGACAGGGTATGCCCACCACATCCAACGGCTAATGATTCTCGCCAACTTTTCACTCATTGCGGGACTATCACCCCAAGAGGTGGAGGATTGGTTCCATGCCGCGTTTATCGATGCCTATGACTGGGTGATGCAAACCAACGTGATTGGTATGGGGTTGTTTGCCGATGGCGGGGTGCTGGCGTCCAAGCCCTATGCCTCCTCCGCCAACTACGTCAATAAAATGAGCGACTACTGCAAAAGCTGCCAGTATGACCCAAAGGCACGCACGGGCGATCGCGCCTGTCCCTTCAATTTCTTTTATTGGGATTTTCTGGATCGGCATCGAGAGAAACTGGCCACCCAGGGGCGCATGAGCTTCATCCTGAAGAACCTGGATAAGATGGCAGATAACGAATTGCAGGAGATGCGCGATCGTGCCACCGATTGGCATCGCACCCATGACTGAATTACCAACGAACCCCCATCCCTCTGCCCCGCAGTACTTTGCTCTCAGCAACTACTGGATCAAGCTGCTCGCTGGATCGACCATGATGATTGACCATATCGGCCATATCTTCTTTCCAGACGATCCGATTTGGCGTCTCATTGGGCGACTGAGCTTCCCACTCTTTTGCTGGCTCCTGGTACAGGGAGAAGACCATACCCGCAATGTGTGGCGCTATGCCGGTCGGTTGCTGCTGCTAGCGTTTCTATCCCAGCCGCTCTACCAGTGGACCTATTCTCTGAATGGATCCGATTTGAACATTCTGTTTACCCTGGCAATTGGCTTGCTGTGTTTGCGAGGAAGCCGAGAGTTTCCAGCCTTTGAGCTGCCCATTTGGTTAGTCGGCGCACTGCTAGCAACACTCTTAAACAGCAACTACATCGCCTATGGGATTGCCATGATCGGCCTCATCCGCCACTTTCGCCCAACCGTTAGCTGGTGGGCTGGGTGGGTGCTGCTGCATGGGTTCGACTTTGCCCTCAGCCAGAGCGTCACCCAACTCTTTGCCTTACCAGCCCCGCTGATCTTCTATCTAGCGAATGGGAAGCAGGGCGATCGCGCTCGCTGGTTCTACCTGTTCTACCCCGGTCACCTACTTCTGCTGGGTCTGATCAACTGGTATCTTGCCCGTTCGGCGGTGGGGTGATGGGCTAAAACTCGTCGCTGCCGTAGCTAGAGGCATTGGCTTCCTGGTCACGGCGAGACCCTAGCAGATCCAGCCGATCGACCCGAATGACGGGCTTGGAGCGATCGACTCCCGTACCCCGATCCTGCCAGTAGTCAAACTTTAGTACTCCCGACACCCCAATCAAGCTGCCCTTACGAACATAGTCAGCGGCGATCTGAGCCGTTTTTCCCCAAATTTCCAGGCTAAACCAGTCCGGCTCATCACTGTTGCGCGTCCGCCGATTAACGGCCAGCGTCAGGTTGCACACAACATTGCCCGACTCAAAATATTTCACTTCTGGATCACGCCCTGCTCGACCAACCAGCGTTACGACGTTCAAACTCATGGTGTTTTACTGCCAAAAATTTTCGTTGGCTCAATAGTATAACGTTTCAGCAAAAGGAGGGTGGGTCGAAGACAACTATATCTTTCACATCCTTGATGGATAGGACTTACGCAAAACTTGCATCATCCTAAGTGAATTCGTTGATGTTGTGGCCGCGACCACAACATCAGCAAAATGCGTAAGTCCTAAAAACAGAATTTTCCTTGAAGAAAGGGGAATCTATTACAGTAGACTCTTGACAAGAAACGTAATAAAATCCACCTCGACTCCAAAAGTGTTCGGAATAGGTGAGACGGTGCTCGTAAAGGAAAACTAGTTGCTTCAACATCGAGCTTGTTTTGATAGTCTGCTTAGGTTGATGAGTTCAGCCCAGCCGAACGTAGGATTAGCGAACACTGGGAGAGCCACATTTTTACTAGGAGTCAAAGCCTCGTGGGACTGTTCAATCGCTTCTCGTTGTCGCGTGATATGGGTATCGACTTAGGTACTGCTAACACGCTTGTTTATGTATCCGGGCGGGGAATTGTGTTGCAAGAACCCTCCGTCGTGGCAATGGATCAGAACCAGAAGGTTCCACTGGCGGTTGGTGAAGATGCAAAGAAAATGCTAGGACGAACACCGGGCGATGTCGCCGCTTTACGTCCTCTGCGGGATGGGGTCATTGCCGACTTCGATACCGCCGAACTCATGCTCAAGCATTTCATCCGGCGTGTCCATGAGGGCCGGACGCTGGTGTCTCCGCGCATCGTCATCGGCATTCCTAGCGGGGTGACAGGCGTAGAGCGTCGGGCGGTGATGGAGGCGGCATCCCAAGCGGGCGCACGGGATGTATACCTGATCGATGAGCCCGTGGCCGCAGCGATCGGAGCGGGTTTGCCCGTCGCCGAGCCGACGGGCAACATGATTATTGATATCGGTGGCGGGACGACGGAAGTGGCCGTCCTCAGTTTGCAGGGCACTGTGCTAAGCGAGTCGGTGCGGGTTGCCGGCGATGAACTCAGCGATGCCATTTCTCAATACATGAAAAAGGTGCATAACCTGGTGATTGGGGAACGAACAGCGGAAGAAATCAAGATTGGCATTGGCTCTGCCTATCCGTCCGATGACGACAGCGTGACCTTGGAAGTGCGGGGCTTGCACTTGTTGTCCGGGCTACCCCGTACGGTCAGCGTCAAGAGTACCGAAATCCGTGAGGCCATGGCAGAACCACTAGCGGTGATTGTCGAGGCGGTGAAGCGCACGCTGGAGCGCACTCCTCCAGAACTTGCAGCAGATATTATTGATCGCGGTATTATGCTGGCAGGGGGTGGGGCATTGCTCACCGGACTGGATACACTGATCAGCCATGAGACGGGGATTGTGACACATGTTGCAGCCGATCCATTGAGCTGTGTGGTATTAGGAACTGGGCGGGTGCTCGAAAACTTCAAGCAGTTGGAACGGGTATTCAGTGGTCATTCTCGAACCGTGTAGGGCGATCGCCCAAACATTTTTCAAGTCTAGGGATAGGGATCTGAACCGGATAGCTAACGCATAGGTAGAAACGAAGAGGCAGGATGTTAACGGTACGCCGCTGGTGGGGGCGTCGAGGTCTTCAGGTCGGGCTAATTGCCCTGGTTCTATTGATCGCCTGGGGCTTACGACAAAATCAGGGGGGAGTCATTTATGAACTCTACCGCTGGTTGTCATTGCCATTTCAAAGTGAGCAAGATACACGTTCCGCCGCCCTAGAAAATGCGACGCTGCGGGAGATGCAGGGACGCCTGTTGGAGCTGGAAAGCCAGAACCAGCAACTGCGGCAGTTACTGGACTACAGCTCGGAACATACCGATGGCATTGTTGCGCCTGTGATTGGGCGTAGTGCCGACCATTGGTGGCAGCAAATCATCCTGGGGCGGGGTCGAAGCAATGGGGTCGAGGTGGGCGATATCGTCTCGGGTACTGGAGGCTTGGTCGGACGGGTAACCCATGTCACCCCAAACACCAGCCGCGTTTTGCTGATTACTGATCCCACCAGCCAAGTGGGTGTCACCATTAGTCGTACCCGCGTGATGGGTGTTCTCCGCGGCCAAGCAGGCAACCGGGCCGTCATGCAGTTTTTTGAAAAAGAGCCCAATGTCCAAGCGGGAGATACGATCGCTACCTCTTCCATTAGCCAGCTTTTCCCCGCTGGTATCCCCATCGGGCAGGTCGAGTCGGTCGATCTCCGTAAAAGCCCGGCTCCGGAGGCGGTGATCGAACTCAGTTCGCCCATTGGCTATTTAGAATGGGTCATCGTTTCAGAAAACACCACACCGCAAAGCGAATCCATCGAATCCGAGATGGCGGAATAGCGCAAACATGACGAGGCTTTTTGATCCATTTTTCTGGTCTCCTTCCCTGCGGCGATCGCTCAACTGGGGCATCACTGCATTTTCAGTGCTGGTTTGTTTGCTGGTTATGCCCACCCGGATTCCGGGAATGGAGTTGCTGGGGGTTGGCCCCAACTGGATGCTGATTTGGGTCGTTGTCTGGAGTGTGAATCGCACAGCCTGGGAAGGGGCGATCGCCGGACTGACTCTCGGTCTCATTCAAGACGCCATGACCGCGCCGGATCCCACCCATGCGTTTAGTCTGGCGATCGTGGGGATCTTGACGGCACGGCTCCACAAACAACGGTATATCCAAGAAGATTTCATCTCGGTTGCACTGATTGTCTTTGGGATGGCCGTCATCGCCGAAACCGTCGTAGCGCTGCAATTCACCCTGGGGAGCCTGAGCAATCCCACGGGAACCTACCCAACGCTGGGCGAGATCTGGTTATTCCATCAACAAATCGCCCTCTGCTCCGCCATCCTCAGCAGCCTGTGGGCACCTGTCATTTACTATCCCCTCAAGCGCTGGTGGAACCTAATGGAAACGGTGGAGCAAGCCCAATTGAGTTAACCAGCAAATGGGTTGCACGAGAATTGAACGCAGATAGATGCAGATGGAAGTCGATGGGTAAACACCTTCAACGCAAAGGGGTGTTGATTCGACAAGCTGTTTATTAAGCAAACTGATCATTCGGCAAACATTTTGCTTAACACTGACAGCACAAGCTTGCGTTCAGCTTTATCAAGTTTTCCCAAGCGTTTGATCAGGCGAGATTTGTCGACTGTGCGAATTTGATCCAGCACGATTTGTCCCTGTTTCCCTTGAAAATTGCAAGCAACGCGGGTCGGATATGGCTGGCTGGCCGTTGTCATTGGAGCCACGATAACCGTGCTAATGAACAGATTCATCTCATTTGGCGAAATGATGAGGCATGGCCGTGTCTTTTGAATTTCTCGCCCAACGGTCGGATCGAGGTTTACCAAATACACATCAAATCGCTTCACGACCACTCCCACTCGACCTCATCCCAAGCTGTCGTCGTCTCAGCATCCAGCAAACGATCATCGCCGCTAGCAGACATGGCTGAAAACGCCTCTTCCCACCCCTGGCGTGGATGTTGCACTGGGCGAACCATTAAGCCACCATCCTGCAATTCAATCTCAACTTCTCCTTTGATCCCACTTTGCTCTAATAGTGGTTTGGGAATTCGTATTCCTTGAGAATTGCCAATTTTTACAATGTGACTGCGTATTGCGTTATTCATGTAAACGATGCGAAATAGAAAAGCTTGATAGTAATTACATAGTGATTACTAAAACGAGAGCTGTCAACGATCGCCAGCTAACAGCTCTAGGACGGCTGGTGTTACATTCATTAACATTAAGTGAGTGAAGCGAGGTTTCGTCACTCGCCGTGGCGTTGTTGAGAGTGCCTGTGGCTGATTTTTCTGATCCCCGTTTGCAGCCAATTGTGGACTGGTTTGCGCAGCAAGGCTGGAAACCTTTGCCGTTCCAGTGGGAGACTTGGCAAGCGGTGCTAGCGGGAAAGGATGGGTTAATTCAGGTGCCGACGGGGTCGGGGAAGACCTACGCGGCAGTCATGGGGGCGATCGCCGCTATGCTCAACGAACCCCGCAAAGGCTTGCAGTTGCTCTACCTCACGCCTCTCCGCGCCCTGTCCCGTGATATCGAACAAGCCATTCGCCGTCCCATCGAAGACTGTGGCTGGGATTTGACCGTGGAGTCGCGCACGGGAGACACGAGTAGCTCGCGCAAGAGCCGCCAACTGAAGAAAATGCCCAGCATCCTGATCACAACGCCGGAATCGTTGTCGGTAATGCTGTCTTACCCCGGCGCAGCAGAGCGTTTTCAAGCCCTGCGAGCCGTGGTGCTAGATGAGTGGCATGAACTGCTCAGCTCCAAGCGGGGCACACAGACAGAACTGTGCCTCAGCCATTTGCGGGGATTGCAACCGACGCTCCAAACCTGGGCTGTATCCGCCACCTTGGGCAATGTGCAGGAAGCCGCACAAACAGCCGTAGGATTGGGTGCCGACCCAGTGATTATTTCCGCCAATCTCAAACGAAAAACGGTGATTCGCAGCATCTTGCCGGAATCTGTGGATTCCTTTCCCTGGGCTGGACATCTGGGGCTGCGCATGTTTCAGGAGCTGGTCGATGCACTAGATATTGAGAAATCAACGCTGATTTTCACCAACACACGATCGCAATCCGAACGTTGGTTTCAGGCGCTTCAGTTTGCGATGCCCGAGGATGGCGATCGCATTGCCCTGCACCATGGCTCCATTGATGTCAAAGAGCGAGAAGCGATCGAAGCGGGAGTCAAGACTGGAGATATTAAGTGGGTTGTCTGCACCTCATCCCTCGATTTGGGGGTAGACTTCCAGCCTGTGGAACGGGTGGTGCAAATCGGTAGCGCTAAAAAGCTGGCGCGGTTGTTGCAGCGAGCGGGGCGGTCGGCTCATGTTCCGCAGGGAACATCCGAGGTCTTCTTTCTGCCCACCAATGCGCTGGAGTTGCTGGAAATTTCGGCCTTTCGGCGAGGGCTAGAAGCCGGGGAGTTGGAAGCGCGATCGCCCCTGCATAAACCCTACGATGTGCTGACCCAACACCTCGTTACCCTAGCTTGCGGCGATGGTTTTGAGGCTGAGTCAACCTTCGCCCACCTGCGCCAAACTGTGGCCTATCAAGACCTCACCGACGAAGAGTTTTTCTGGATTCTAGAATTCATCACAACGGGAGGAAAGTGTCTCAGCGCCTATCCCCGTTACCGCAAAGTCATCTACGAAGACAGCCGATTTAAGGTAACAGACGCCCAAATTCTGCGGATGCATCGGATGGGCATTGGCACGATTTCCTCCAATTCCACCCTCCGCATCTCCTTCCTAAAGGGCAAAAATCTGGGCACGATTGAAGAGAACTTTGTGGCACGACTCAAAAAGGGGGATGTCTTCTTTTATGCGGGACGACAGCTTGAGTTTTCGATGATCAAAGACATGGTGGTGTATGTTCGCAAAACCACTAAAAAATCAACCGTTACCCCCAGTTGGTACGGAGGGAATCTAGCCATTTCCGATACTCTCAGCACCCGCATTCGGCAGGAGCTAGATGGTGTCTCAAACCACACCCATCAAAACCAGGAACTGACCTGCATTGCCCCCATTCTCGCCGTCCAAGAACAGATTTCGCATATTCCCGCCATGGATGAGCTGCTGATCGAAACGTGCAAAACGCGAGAAGGGCAGCACCTTTATGTGTTTCCCTTTGAAGGTCGGTTTGTGCATGAGGGGCTGGGGTTCCTGTGGGGCTACCGCTTTGCGAACAAGAAACGAGCCACCTTTACTATCTCGGTCAACGACTATGGCTTCGAAATCCTTGCGCCCAAAGATTACCCGTTCCAGGAGTTGTTTTCCGAAGACTTCCTGAGCCTGGAAAATCTGGAAGCCGACTTGAAGTCAAGCCTCAATATTTCTGAGCTAACAGGACGCAAATTTCGAGGCATATCCCAGGTCGCGGGGCTAGTGTTCAAGGGCTATCCTTCCGCGAAGAAAACATCGAGCCAACTGCAAATTAGTTCGTCACTGATCTATGATGTGTTCTCCAAATATGAACCCGAAAACTTGTTGCTCAAACAGGCGGAGCGAGAAGTGTTGGATGAGCAGTTGGAAGCCCACCGACTCGCCAAAACTCTAGAGCGCATGCAGTCCCTTCCCCTGATTTGGCAAACGATGCGTCGCCCATCGCCCCTCGCCTTTCCACTGCTAGTGGAACGGCTGAACTCGCGCATGTCCAACGAAACATTGATGGAACGGATCGAGCGGATGAAGCAGCAATGGAGCGATCGCCCAACCTCCAAAAGCTCAAGGCGATCGCCCCAGTCATCCTAATATCAATCATTCATAGGGCCCATTATTCATTGGAATATTGCAAGCTGCGTTCGCAACATCCCCACCCCAACCGTGTTATCAAGTTTTATTTACATTTGAAAAGTTATGACTTTTGACAGCAGTATCTGAGCTAAAACGACTAAGAGTAACTGTCAGTGACCCTATCGAACCACATCTCGCTGTTGCAGGAATGCAGCAGATAGCGGGGAAGGCGATCGCTATGGTCACTGAGGTTTCCAGCCACATGCTGCCCAACTACACTCGTCCCAAGCAACGAAACCAATATGCTTAAAATTATCGCGTTCAATTCTTTTCGGGGTGGCACGGGTAAGTCAAACATCGTGTCTAATCTGGCAGCCGCTCTTGCTGATAGGGGAAAGCGGGTTGGAGTGATTGATTTGGACCTCCCATCGCCAGGGATCCATATATTGTTTGGAATGGATCAGTCGCAGATTGCACATACGCTGAATGATTACCTTTGGGGTGAGTGCGATATCGGCAGCGTCAGCTATGACATTACCCCCGAAGCGCTTCAAGGGTCTGATAAAGGTACGATTTTCCTCGCACCAGCTAGCTTCAACCTGGATGACATCAATCGAATTGTGCAGGACGGGTATGAGATCGAGCGCCTCAGTGGGGGCATCAATGAAATGGCCGAACTGCTAGATCTCGATTTCTTACTCATCGACACCCATCCTGGGCTCAATCAGGAAACGCTGATGGCTATGGCTCTCGTCGATCGCTTGGTGTTGGTACTGCGCCCCGATAGTCAAGACTTCCAGGGCACAGCCGTGACAGCGGAGGTTTCGCGGAAGCTTGGGGTGCCCAAAATTCTGGTACTGCTTAATCGAGTCCTCGCGGCGATCGACGACGACCAACTCCGCAATCTGGTGACCAAAACCTATCAGTTACCAATCCTTGGCCTATTGCCCAATGCCGACGAAGTGATGCTGATGGCCAGCCGCGATCTCTTTTCCATGCGCTATCCCGAGCATCCCTTTAGCCAGGAAATTCGATCCGTTGCGCAAACGCTGATCAATGTCTAGAACGCCTGTCTAGAACGCCTAATGCTTGACGAATCCTGCTTCACAGCCCCATCGGGATCCCTGCAAAGGGCACGATGGATTCGTCGGCGATCGCATATATCACCGTGTCCTGGGTAGGCGTCATCTCATAGCCTCCGGTAAATTCGCCGAAGGATGGCAGCACCAGCAGGTTCTGAGCGCGATCGAAGAAAAAGCAAGGAAGACGCAGGTCATCCAGGCGACTCCGCAGCCGCAGGCAGGGATGAATATGCCCGCATAGGTTGAGCCGGGACGGGGTAGGACTGGGTTCATGGCTGAGGATGAGATTGCCGAGGGCGATCGCCCCTGTATGGCACTCCAATCCAAAAGGGGCAAGGTGTGGAATAAGCGGGCGATCGTGGTTGCCCAGAACCAAATGCACGGTTGCGCCTAAATTTTCGACAAACGGTTGCCACACCTGCACCAACTCATCTCCCATCCCGGTGCGGGCATGGAACAGATCCCCCAGCACCCACAACTGCTTGGGCTGAAACTGATGGCAGAGGCTGGTCAAGCGATCGAGGTTCGACTGGTTCACCTGGCTGGGAATAGGAATACCTGCTCGCTGAAACGTCTCCGATTTACCCAGATGAATATCAGAAACCAGCAAAATGTCCAGGCTGCTCACATAGATGGCGTGGCTGGGCAAAAGTAGTAATTCAGTATCAAAAACGGTCAGTCGATGCATGGGCGAATGAAGGCAGCTATGTACTTTCGATCCATTGTTCCATTGCAAAGCGTTGCTGCCTACAGGTTCTTGAATCCGATCGCTTGTTGTGATCGCAAGCTCGGTTAGATAGGGAGGCGATCGCCCCTAGATTTTCACGCTCGTTTTCAAACGACTTTAAGCATAGATTTCTGAGTCCTTCTTGGCATTTCTTGGGTTCGAACAACTGAGCAAAGAACATAGCAAAAATTCTATTGCTAGCATCCACTGCCTTCTCTGGTTCGTAGATTAGATGACTCCTCACATGACAGAGACTCACACCCATGAAACGCAACATCATCAAAGTTATTCTTCTAAGCTCGCCTATTCTGTTTGCCACGGCTTCGGCTTTTATTTCCAATCCCGCCTCTGCGCAGGCGATGAGCACTGGAGAGAGCATCGAAGTAGCACAGAGCAGTGTTTCGGTACTCGCATCGGGACAATTCACCACCGTTGAGCAGGAAAAGCCAACAGCAGGAACTGCGCGCATCGTTGAGGAAAATGGACAGCGTTATTTGGAATTTGATGCCGCCTTTACAACAGCCAATGGCCCTGATGTAGAAGTGGTTTTCCACCGAGACAGCGTGGTTCCAGTCAACCTGGATGAAGCGGATTATGTAACGCTAGCTCCGCTTCAGAGCTTTGATGGGGCGCAGCGGTATGTCATTCCCGCCGATATGGATCTCAGCGTGTTCAACTCTGTCGCCATCTGGTGTGCTGAGTTCAACGTGACCTTTGGCTACGCGGCTCTGTAGGAAGGCTCGCGATCGCTAAAAATTCAGGGCAATCCCATCAGCGGATCGCCCTGAATCAAATCAAACCCAAAAGCTAGTCACAGACCGACCGTATCAGCTTCCCTCACGGAGCTTGTCGAGTACCGAGCGGTCTTCCAGGGTGGAAGTGTCACCTGTGACCTCCTGTCCCGCCGCCAGGTTCCGTAGTAGCCGACGCATAATCTTGCCCGATCGCGTCTTAGGTAGCGCATCGCTAAAGCGAATATTTCCTGGACGAGCCAGCGCACCGATTTCCTGAACAACATGCTGTTTCAGGTCTTTTTCCAGTTCATCGCCCGGTTCATAGGCCCCTTCCAGCATGATGAAGGCCACGATTTCTTCGCCCTTGAGGTCGTCGGGGCGACCGACCACCGCTGCTTCTGCCACGGCTGGGTGCGATACCAATGCCGACTCAATTTCCATCGTGCCCAGGCGGTGACCCGATACGCTGATCACATCATCGACGCGACCCATCACCCAGAAGTAACCATCTTCGTCACGGCGTGCACCATCCCCAGCAAAGTAGAGGTATTGCCCATCTTTAGGCGCAATATGTTCCCAGTAGGTGCGCCGGAAGCGATCGGGATCGCCGTACACCGTCCGCATCATCCCAGGCCAGGGATGCTTCACCACCAGATAGCCTCCGGAATTGTCGGGGACGGGGTTGCCATCCAGGTCAACCACATCGGCGAGGATGCCGGGGAATGGACGAGTGGCCGAACCCGGCTTGGTCGGAATCGCCCCTGGTAGCGGCGTAATCATGACGCCGCCGGTTTCCGTTTGCCACCAGGTATCGACAATGGGGCAACGCTCGCCACCGATGACGCGGTAGTACCACATCCAAGCTTCGGGATTAATCGGTTCGCCGACTGTACCCAACAACCGTAGGGAGGACAAATTCCGGGATTTTGGTTCATGTTCGCCCATTTTGATAAAGGCGCGAATCGCTGTCGGTGCGGTGTAGAAGATGGTAACCCCATATTTTTCCACTACATCCCAGAAGCAACCCGGATTGGAAGGGCGGGGTGCCCCTTCGTACATCAGCGTCGTTGCGCCATTGGACAGCGGCCCATAGACGATGTAGCTATGCCCCGTAATCCAGCCCACATCCGCCGTACACCAGTAAACATCGGTATCTTGCAGGTCAAAGATCCACTGGGTGGTCATGTGGGTGTAGAGGTTGTAGCCCGCGGTCGTGTGCACCACCCCCTTCGGCTTTCCGGTACTACCGGAGGTATAGAGGATGAATAGCATGTCTTCGCTATCCATCGGTTCAGCAGGGCAGTCAGCCGACACACCCTGGCGCAGGTCATGCCACCAGTGATCCCGCCCCGGTTCCATATGAATCTGCTGCTTGGTGCGCTCGACCACCAACACATTCTCAACGGTTTCAACCCCTTCTTCGAGCGCCTTGTCGACCTGCTCTTTCAAGGGCACAATCTTGTCCTTGCGCCAGCCTCCATCAGCGGTGATGACGAGCTTCGCTTTGCCATCAATCAGGCGATCGCGCAATGCTTCGGCACTGAAGCCCCCAAACACAACGGTATGCACCGCCCCAATCCGGGCGCAGGCCAACATGGCGATCGCCGCTTCGGGAATCATCGGCATGTAGATGCCGACCACATCACCCTTTTTCACACCCAGTTGCTTGAGCACATTGGCAAACTGACAAACTTCCCGGTGCAGTTGGGCGTAGGTGAGGGTGCAGGAATCGCCTGGCTCCCCTTCCCAAATCAGCGCCGCCTTGTTCCGTCGCCAGGTGGTGAGATGACGATCGAGGCAGTTGTAAGAAATGTTGATTTTGCCGCCATCAAACCACTTCACAAACGGCGGTTGCCAATCCATGGCCGTGTGCCATTTCTCAAACCAGTACAGTTCTCGCTGGGCCAATTCTTCCCAAAACTTTTGTGGATTGGCTTTCGCCCGCTCATACAGCTGCTCGTAGTCTTCCAGACTTTTGATTCGAGCCTCTTGTGCGAAGGCAGCAGGAGGGGCAAAAGAGCGATTTTCTTGCAGAATCGATTCGATTGTGGGCTGCGACATAACCGTTGCCTAATGTCTAAATCTAAATGTCTAGGATGCGGACGCCGTAGGCGGACGCTGGGAGCGGACGCTGGGAAGTGCCAAGGGAAAGGATGCTGCTGCACAGTGCCGAGCATCCCGTCTCCGTCATATTGCATTTTGTATCTTAAAAAACACAATAAGGTGTTTTGAGCCCCGCGGAACGAGACTTCACGGTTCTTTAAGACCGCTCCTGAAACGATAGCCTGATTAACCCTGGTAGGCCATCTGCCAGAAATCGCGTTCTAAGCGGGCAATGTCAAGGAAAAAGGCTTCTGCGGCTTGATGTTGAGTCTTGTCGGCAACGGCGATCGCTGCATCCGCCTGCCGCGCCAGCTCATCCACATAGGCCGAGAAGTTGGAGTTGCCCCAGCGATCGCCAAATTCGGTATAGGGCTCTGGCATTGGACTGTGCTTTCGCCATGCCTGGTTATAGGCCGCTTCGATCGCCCAAATCGCCACCGCCTGCACAGCATAGGGCTGCTGCCCAGCGCTAGCCATCAAATGGCAGTATTCTCGACAGGTCGGTTGAGGTTGCGTGTTTAGATCCAGATTGCGGGTAGCCGCATTGCGCTGAAACCACTGCAGTTCATCTTTGATCGAAACCAACCCACTCAGCAGAATGTCGAGATGGTCGGATGGCGCAACACCCACTAAGCGAGCCAGCATACGAGCACATTCCACCGCAAACAGATAATCCTGCACCAGCCAGGTATTGAATTGCGATAGCTGAATTGTTCCGGCCTGACATTGCTGCAAGAAAGGATGCACCGTCGCATCCCGCCAAATGTCCGTATACTTTTCAATCAAAGATGCACAGGTTAGAGTCATTTTGTTGCGTATGGTTTCTTATCACCAAATATGGAACAGCAAATATGCAGTAAGAAGTAAAGAATTACTTGTTGATCAATAAGAAAGAAATCTAATAATTTCAAGCTTTGCCTATTGTGAAGCACATTAAAACTAAAAACATCAACAGAATAGAGACAAGCTATCACGCAGCGCTATGGTCAGGACTTAGGAATGTTCCATTCCATAGAAAGCCTACGCTGAGATCGCACACAATCTTGCAGATAAAGATTAATCAATGTGGGATATGGAATTTTTGTCTCTTCCGACATTTTTTTGAAATAGTCGACTGTTTCTTCCTCAAGTTGAATTGTTATCTGTGTTTTGAGCTTTTTGATGTAGGGATTTTGGACTGAGGTTCCAAAGTCGTATTCTTCTCTCATATCAAAAGGATTGGTATTGTTGCTTTTCACGCTTCGTGGCTTGCCGAGCAGAGATAATACGAATAATTTCGTTACTCTGTCGATAAACATGACAGATAATTAGTAGACGAAAGGTAGTGCTCATACCTAACAGAATATAGCGCTCTTCATCTTGAGAGGGGTCTGGATCGTAGATTAGTCGTGCTCTTTCATCATAAAAAGCAGACTGCGCCTCTTCAAAAGATACGCCATGCTTCAGTTCATTCTGCTGAGCTTTGTCATCATCCCATTCAAAGATAATCTCCACCATACGTTGGTAACCACATTGTATTTAGGTTGTGGTCACTTTGCAAAGTTCGTCTTCTTATGCTGATTGTTTATAAGAAATTAAGTCACTTAACGGCCTCTAACCAACGGCCTGAACTTACAAGCAACCAAATTGGAATCAACACGAAACAACTACATTTATCATCAACCTTAATGAACTTCTTGCTAACTCGATGCACTGGTATAGAACCGGAGTGCAAAACGCCAGAATAATCGGGAACAGAAGAACAGGGCGATCGCTAATCCGCCGGATGCGACAATCCATACCCAGTTCGTGCGTCCCAATACGGCCTCCGCTGGAATCGTTGTGAGGAAGGCAACCGGAATGATGAACGTGAAGAAAAAGCGGTAGGCAACCGGATAGGCGACCATTGGATAGCGCCCTGCTTCTAGCAATCCCCGTAGCACTTCCGTCACGTTGTAGATTTTGACGAACCAGATACTCGTTGCCCCCAGCATGAACCATAAGCTATAGAGGCTGAATAGCCCAAAACCCAGAGGAATGCAGGCGATCGCAAAGCGCCACAGCGGAATCCCCAGTTCGCTCCCGGCATAGGTCAAGATAATTAGCCCAAACACCAGGTCGGGGATGCCCCAGGGGGAAACCGTCCGCAGCGACAGCCAGTATTGAGAATCAATCGGCTTGAGTAGCACAAAGTCCAGCGTGCCATCCTGCACCTGCTGCACGATCTTGTTGAGATTGGGGCTGAGGAGGGTTCCAGCAAACCCTTGCAGAATGGTGAACACGCCCAGCACAATCAACGCCTCTGCCCAACTCCAGCCCTGGAAGGTGTAATCGGCTCGGTAGAACAGAAACAGTCCAAACAAGCTGCCCGCAAGGCTTCCCAGGCTACTGAACGTGGCGATGACGAAGTTGATGCGATACTCCAACTCAGCGGCGATCGCCGTTTCCCAAAATTGCAGCAAGACTCGTAGATAGCGTCCCATTTCCCCTGACTGGCTCCAAGCTTCTAGCTCTCTCCAATCGCTGCTAAGCCACGCTGATAAAGTGCTTGGGCATAGTCTGTCCATGCGCCCTGACCCCAGTAGCGGAAGCAACTGGTTTCCAAGAGCAAAACATAGAGCAGCGATTCGAGGTAGTCGGGTTGGCGGGTCGTGGCCGAGTCCCGTTGCAGAACCACATCGTACTTTTTGTGAAAGGCCGCACTGAGCTGGTTCATCGGCTCCAGCACATTCTCATAGCCACTGACCCAGCTGAGGTCATTGGTCCAGGACGCCCCATCCATGTGGAATGAGCCGTCCTCTTGCTTCAGAGCTTCAATGGTCTGGGCGATCGCCTCGGGCGAAACAGTGGCCGAATCAACCCGCTGCCACAACTTGTGCTGTTGCACCGCCTGACAGGGAGGATACATCGCTGGATCCGCCCCGTTCGCCTCAATCAGCTCTAGATATTCGGTGCCGTTCATGGGCACTGTGCCCTGACGTCCGCCGCCCTGCTCCCGGATCTCGTGATAGACCCGAACGAGGTCGCGGGGGTACTCGTTCATCATGACGCCGCCGTTTTCGCCATCGGCAATCTGGCTCACCAGCGACGGCACGGACATATCGCCCAGCTGCTGCCGTCCTCGTCCCTTAGCCTCAAAGTAGGGCTGCATCTGCGCGACCAGCTTGGTGTCCGAACCCTGGGTTTTGATCAGCGCTGTGATGCTGATGGTTTCGCCGTGGGAGTTACGGGCAACCAGGCGGTTGGGCATATACTTCTGATCTTGAGGAAGCCCCTGTCCCTCCAACGTTTCCACCGAATGCTCCTGCACCAGGAGCCATTTGTAGCCGCAGTCCTTCAACGCCTTGATGTACTCAAACAGCGTGTCGGGATGGTTGGGCAGGTGCATTTCTGGCGGAGAGAAGCCCCGCACTCGCCGCAGGGCATCGTAGCCAAAAACGGCTGCAAAGTAATGCTGCCACGCCTGGATATGTAGCTTCAGGTCAGGAATCGGCGTCGAGGGCACAACCGCATGACTCCACATGCTACCCAGCCATTCCACATGGGGGGCATACTGCGGGTCGCAGGTAATGCGCCGCAGATTGCCGAGGATGTCCTCTCGGTTCATCTGCACCAAACCCCAGAGCAGGTTGCCGGAGTAGTCGAGCATAATGCGTGGGTTGCAGCCTTCGTGAACCAACTGCGGGATGAACTCACCCATGCGCCCATAGCACCAGGCAAAGGCTCCAGCATTGTGGTTGTCTCCCTCATCGGAGTGCTCGAACATGTACTGAAGATGACTAATCAACGCTCCGTTTACCCCTGCTGGCACCGTCGGCTGGTGCATATGCAGCGCACAGGCAAACCCCGATGAAATATCCTCCAACCGATGATTGGTCAGGGGCAAAAATACCGGGTCATTGTGCTGCGTGACGGAGCGCAACTCAGCTTCCCAGCCACAAATGTTGGGTAGATGCGATCGCTCCACATCCAGGGCAGGTACTTGAGTAGGCAGCGTGGTCGTCATAAGCAGCATCTCCAAAATCCTGGATTCCCCCTAGTCATAACACTGTTCAGTGGTTAATGACGTTTATCTGTAAATTCAGTTTTTGCCCCCCTCGCAATGCAGAAGATTAGAAACTGATCGGGTTTTGGTTTTTGTCGAATTTGGTTAAACAATCGACGCCCTGTTCTAGCCCATTTGCTGGTTGGGCTGAAACAAACTAGGAACCCCCAAGCCCAACCGTTCCAGGGTTTGTTGATGACGGAAAACCTGATTTGGAGTGCCCTCCATTGCAACTTGCCCCTGATGCATTACGACAACCCAGTCCGCCCAATCGCAGACAAAGTTGAGGTCATGGGTAGCAATGACGAGGGTCGTTCCAGTCGTGGCGATCGCCGTGAGCAGTTGGCGTAGATTACGAATCTGACCGGGATCAAGGAAAGCCGTAGGTTCATCCAGCAGAAGCAACCGGGGACGCAGGATCATGATGTCGGCGATCGCCAAGCGCTTTTTTTGCCCCAAACTAAGGTAATTCACTGGAAAATCAGCTAGATCCGTTAGCTCGAAATCTTCAAGAGCTTGCTGCACTCGCTGCGCAATGTCTGCATCGGGCAATCCCAAATTGCACAGGCCGTAGGACAAATCTTCTTCCACCGTGGCGGCGACGAGCTGTTCTTCAGGATTTTGGAAAACCAGTCCAACCTGTTGGCGCAACTGATAGAGGGAAGGGCGATCGTAGCGGAGGGGTGCATTCTCCCAGCACACTCGTCCTGCCGTAGGGCGATACAGTCCATTGGCAAGGCGAAACAAAGTCGTCTTGCCGCAACCATTCTGCCCAATCACCGCACAGCGTCGCCCTGCCACGATTTCCAGGGACAGTCCCCGAAGCGTTGGTTTGGGGTTGCAGGGATAGGTGTAGGACACTTGCTCAAAGGTCATCAACATAGCGCCCTCCAGTGGTGCCATCCGGTGAGGGAGAGCAGGAACAGATAGCCTGCGATCGCCTCCGCTGCATACCGACGACTAAATTTGTAGCGCCGACGATGCCAAACGCGCAGTTCTCCCGTGTAACCGCGCGAGGCCAATCCGAGGGACAGTTGCCGATAGTTCTCCAGAGTGCGCTGCAACAGTTGCCCTACCAATAAGCTGAAGCTCCGCATTCCCATGTGCCAGGTGCCATAACCCATGCGGGCTTGCTGTGCCGTGAGCAATTCACTCGCCGTAGCTGTCAGCAGGGAGATAAACCGATACATCAAGCCCATCAATTCGGTAACCAGTGGAGGACATCCCAACTGCTTTAGGATGCGAAGGAGTTCAAACAAGGGAACCGTAAGCAGGATGAAGTAAAGACAAGAAGTAAGGGCGATCGCCCGAGCAAAGACAATCCTGGCTTGCTCTAATCCTTGCTGACTCAAATAGAGATAGATCGGCTCGATGGCAATTCCCCAGATCACATCCGTTTCAAGACTTTCTAAGCTAGCGACTGTGCCAATACCGATGAGTAAGGCGGGCAAACTTAAGATCAGAAAACTCACAGGAAGCAGCAACAATCTAAGGTAAATGCTGGCTGGAATTTGAGCATATTTTATCACCCAAACAAATAGCCATAGCACCATTAACAATTGCACATGGATAGGCGCTAAATAGCCTAGTAGAAAAAGAGCGATCGCAAACCCTAGCTTGTGTTCTGGAGGGAGCGATCGCAACTGATTGGTGTAAGCCAGCGAGTCAATTTGGTGGTGCATTCAAATGCGATAGCAGGGATATTGGAGTTGCCTTGATATCAGTCGATTAATGACTTTCTTGCTCGGAATTGGAGGATTACGAAGACGGCAACCGTTCACGGCGTCCTCTGTATAACCCCACAACATAGCCAATGACACCCGCCCCAATTGCTGCCTGTGAAACGAAAAGAAGACTCTCAACTTCACCACTGTGGGGCTCAAAAACGGCACCAAACCAAGGTTCATAATCGGGTTGAATTTCCGTGATGGCCTCTTCGGCTTCGCCATCCGCTCCACCATATTCCCCCTGCACAAAAACCAAGGGCAACGCCGCCAGCGCAACGACACCTAGCACAATCAACCAATTGCCTTGATTAGCTGGTTGTGAAGATTTGGATGAGGTATTTTCTGATGGTTGATTCATGACAAAAACTTAGGAATGGATGAGTAGTGAATAATAGTCAAACGCTAAGGATCGCGAATAAATCAAAACCAGGAATTTATTTTTGAAAGCGCGGCTTAGCCGCGCTTTCAAAAATAGGTGTTGGATTTAATTTAATTCAAGATCCTAAGCTTCAGGTCGCAACGACTTGAGGATCTGCAATTCATCAGTAGCGTAGGACTGGAGCCAATTCCACACCAACAAAGTCAGTAACCCTTCGCTAATCGCCAGGGGAATTTGGGTCAGCGCAAAGATTCCAGCGAATTTGGCGAACGCTGCCATAAACCCACCACTGGCCGAGGGAAACGCCAAAGCGAGTTGAATGGATGTAACGATATACGTCATCAGATTGCCCAGAGCCGCCGCAAGGAAAATACCGAATTTTTGCTTGCCGCCACTAGCAAAAAGACGATAAACGCCAAAGGCTACCCAAGGTCCCACGATCGCCATCGAGAACACATTGGCTCCCAAGGTCGTCAAGCCGCCATGAGCCAACAGCACCGCCTGGAAAACCAACACCAGACTGCCCAGAACTGTCATCACCGATGGGCCGAATAGCACCGTTCCCAATCCCGTTCCGGTGGGGTGGGATGAGCTGCCCGTCACCGAGGGAATCTTCAGGGCAGAGAGGACAAAGCTGAAGGCTCCAGCCAGAGCCAACAACAGCTTTAGCTCAGGCTTTTCGCGGGTAATGCGGGTGAGCGATCGCACGCCCACAATAAAAAAGGGCAACGCCACGACCCACCAGAATATCGCCCAACCCATCGGCAAAAAGCCTTCCATGATATGCATGGCTTGGGCCGGTTGAGCTGTGCCAATAACGAGATAGAGGCTCAATCCGGCCATCGCAACCAGACTGAACCAACGAAACCGTTGATGCATAATGCGCTCCTTAATTATTTATTTGCGCTGATTATTTGCATTACTTAAGTGAGTTTTGAGAATTGAGAAGAACAACGCAAACCCCTTGGATAAGGGGCGATCGCGTTCAATGCTTGATAGCAGAAATCTTGATAGCAGAAAGTGATTTTTTAGGGTGCGAATGGGCGATCGCAAAGCCCTGGCTTCCTGTCAATGCAGAACCGAAGCGGTGGTCCAATGACAGTCCAAGTAAACCCACAGAACTAATGGCTGAATTCCGAAAAATATCATCATCCGTACCTCGCAGATGTTGCAGAACATGAATGACTCATCGGCGGGCATTCTGACTTACACAATTTTAGATTTTAGATTTTGAATTTTAGACTTGATGTACTCACAATCGCAAATCAAAAATCGCAAATCAAAAATTGATTCACAGCTGCGGGACAGCGGCAGATTTGCACTGCACTTTCCCCGTTTCCTCTAGCGGCTGTTCCCCGCTAGAACCGACAATCACCTTGCACAGTATCACGATTAATAGCCAACACGCGCTTACGTTTCTTCATAGAGGATGGTACAGGCATTGTCCAATGCTGCTTTCCCCTGTGTTTCTCGCTAAACTTGTAGTCACACTGGTATCGGGAACCGGATGATGGTAACAAATCCCACCTCTAAGCCGACCCCTATTCTGCTGCCGGATAAATCGCTGCCCCTGCCGCCTGACGATTTATGGAGCGATGAGCCGCCGTTGGAAAGTGATCTCCACCGTGAGCAAATTGATCTGCTAATTCGCTTGATCCGTTCCCTATTTCGAGACGGGGGAGCAGCCGGACGAACAGATGCCTATGTTGCTGGCAACCTAACGGTTTACTACAGCCCCAACCAGAAGAAGTCGGAATTTTTTCGAGGCCCCGATGTATTTGTCGTTTTGGGAACTGAGAACTATCCTCGCCGGAGTTGGACGGTGTGGCATGAAGGCGGAAAATATCCCAATGTCATTGTGGAATTGCTATCCGATTCAACAGCCGAAACCGATCGGGGAGAAAAAAAAGAAATCTATCAATCCCTCTGGCGGGTTCCCGAATACTTCTGGTTTGACCCCATGTCACTAGAGTTTCAAGGCTTCTGTTTGGTGCAGGGAGACTATCAACCCATCCAAACCCACCCTCAAGGTTGGCTCTGGAGCCATGAACTAGGCTGTTATCTGGGCATTCACAACGAGGTGCTGCGGCTTTTCGATAGCAGCGGGAAACTGCTGCCCCTCCCCGAAGAAGCGGCGGAGCAGCGAGCCGAGCAAGCCGAACAACGCGCCGAGCAAGAGCGCCGCCGAGCGGAGCAGGAACGCCTCCGGGCAGAGCAGGCGGAACAGCAAGTGGAGCAGGAGCGACAGCAACGGGAGGAATTGCTAGCAAGACTCCAGGCGCTTTCGCCAGAACAGCGACGGATATTGGGGTTGGATCTCCCTGAGAATAGCGGAGACTAGATCTGCGACTTCTTCTTCATCGAGATTATCCCTTTTGTTTTGCATACAAGAAGTCGCAGATCTAAGGGTTGTCTATCCCAAGCAGTATCTTGAATCCTCTTGCTATTAGGGGGCTGTTGCATTTGAGCCCAGGGGCGATCGCAAAAACTCTGCCACTTGAATCCTGCAATCTGGAAAGGCAAGCGGGGCGATCGCATCTTGTTCCGATAGGCTCTGCTCCGTCCCATAGCCCTCTGGTTCCGCTTCTCGAAAAACATACAGGCGTCGTTCCTGCACATCCAGTATCCAGTATTCTTGGATCCCAGAACGCCCATATACCGGAACCTTTAGGTCACGGTCTCGCCGCAGAGTACTATCCGCCACCTCGATTAACCAAAAGATCTCTGCTGGTGTTGGGTGATGATCCTCGTAGTCCAACGGGTCAATCCGGACAATTGCCACATCGGGTTCTGGCTCTGAAAAATCGCTCAACCGCACGGGGTCTTGAAACCGTAGCAGCACTTGACCGACCAATCGCTGCGACAAGACCCGATCAATCCGCGTCACGGCCGCACTGTGTGCTGTTCCCTTTGCTGCTGTGGTGTAAAGCTGCCCTTCAATCAGCTCAACTCGCTCATCCGCTGCCAAGATCCCTACTTCCACCATGCGGTGATAGTCTTGTATGCTGAGCGACCTGATGTCTGTGGCGATCGCCATGACCCTAAGCTCCTATTAATCTCCTAAAAATTGCCGGAATCGCTGCTTTTTGCTTCTATCTTACCGATAGGCTGAGCGGGTGAATCTAGGCATTACTCTGCTGGGATGGGTTGTGGGGGATGCTGCTTCAGTACCCGCTTTAAGTACTGCCCCGTATAGGATTTGGCAACTTTCGCGACTTTTTCTGGTGTGCCCTGAGCAATGATTTCACCGCCGCGATCGCCCCCCTCGGGTCCCAGGTCGATAATCCAGTCTGAACAGCGGATGACATCTAGGTTATGCTCAATCACCAGAACAGTGTTGCCCATGTCTGTGAGGCGTTGCAGGACATCCAGCAGTTTGTGGACATCGTAGAAGGAAAGTCCGGTGGTGGGTTCGTCGATCAGGTAAAGGGTTTTCCCGGTGGCGCGGCGGGAGAGTTCGGTTGCCAGCTTTAGCCGTTGGGCTTCACCACCAGAGAGGGTGGGCGCTGTTTGTCCCAAGCGGATATAACCCAGCCCCACATCCACCATCGTCTGCAACTTAGCCGCCGCCTTGGGGATGTTGGTGAAGAACTCCAGCGCTTCCTCAGCGGTCATGTTCAGCACATCGGAAATGGACTTGCCTTTGTACTTCACTTGCAGCGTTTCACGGTTGTAGCGTGCCCCTTTGCACACCTCGCACTGAACATAGACATCCGGGAGGAAGTTCATTTCAATCACATTTACGCCTTGTCCGCCGCAGGCTTCACAGCGTCCGCCTTTGACATTGAACGAAAACTGACCGGGTTTGTAACCCCGCGCTTTGGCTTCAATGGTTTCAGAAAACAAGTCGCGGATGACATCAAAGACGCCAGTGTAGGTGGCGGGATTCGAGCGCGGGGTGCGTCCGATGGGGGATTGATCAATGACGATCGCCTTATCCAATGCTCCCAACCCTTTGAGTTCCTTCATCTCCTTGGGTAAGGGAATCTTGCGGCCAAAGTGATGTTGCAGAGCGGGATACAGCAGTTCGTTGATCAGGGTCGATTTGCCGGAACCCGAGACCCCTGTAATGCAAACAAAGCACCCGAGGGGAATATCGACATCAAGATACTTGAGATTATTGCGGTGGGCATTGCGGATTTTCAGACTACTGCCATTGCCGGGGCGGCGATCGCCCGGTGTGTGAATGGTCTGCCGTCCGGATAGATAGGATCCAGTCAGGGATCGCTCGTTCTCAAGCAAATCATCCAGATTCCCTGCCGAGACAATTTCACCCCCATGCACCCCAGCACCAGGACCAATATCCACCAGAAAATCAGCCGCACGGATCGTGTCTTCATCATGCTCAACGACGATCAGGGTGTTGCCCAAGTCGCGCAGGCGAGTCAGGGTCGCCAAGAGGCGATCGTTATCCCGCTGGTGCAGGCCAATGCTGGGTTCATCCAGCACGTAGAGAACGCCGGTGAGTCCGGCACCAATTTGGGTGGCTAGTCGGATCCGCTGGGCTTCCCCACCGGAGAGGGTCATGGCGGTGCGATCGAGGGTCAGGTAATCCAGCCCCACATCCAGTAAGAAGCGCAGGCGAGCACGTACTTCCTTCAGCGCCAGGTCACCAATCTGCGCCTGGCGGGACGTGAGGCTCATGTCATTCACCCGATCCAGACTCTCGCGGATGGACACGCCCGTCAGGTCGGTGATGCGAAATTGTCCCAGGCGCACAGCCAAAGCTTCGGGCTTGAGGCGATCGCCCCCACATTCGTCACAGGGCTGATCAATCAGATATTGCTCTAGCTTTTGCTTGTACGTGTCGGAGCTGGACTCTCGATATTGCCGCTCCAGCATTGGCAACACCCCTTCGTAGCGGCGGTTGTAGCCTTTAGTCGCGCGATAGCGAGAATCTGTTTCGATGTAAATCTTTTCTTCGGAGCCGTGCAGCAATACTTGTTGTTGGTCCGGGGTTAGATTCTCCCACGGAGTCTGGATTTCGAAGCCAAAGGCTTGCCCCACGCTGTAGAGCAGGGAGAAGTAGTAGGTGTTGTCCTTTTCGCTCCAGGGGGCGATCGCCGCATACACAGGAAGGCTGGCATCCGGGACAACCAACTCCGGCGTAAAGGTGCGGAGACTTCCCAGCCCATGGCAGTGGGGGCATGCACCGTAGGGAGAGTTGAAAGAGAATAATCGGGGCGACAATTCCTCCATCACACCGCCATGCTCTGGACAGGCGAAGTTCTCGGAGAATAGCAATTCCAGTGTGCGCTTTTGCTCGTCGTCCTCAGATTTTCCATAGCGTCCCGCAGGTTCCGCCGCCACCCCCGGCAACATCGCTAGTTGCAAGTCGGGATTTTTGGGAAACGCCACCACATTGTCTACTTCCGGAAGCTCTGCATGGATCAGCGCGATCCCTTCCGAGCGCTTCAGACAGGTGGAAAGGGAGTCTACCAGCCGTTCCTGAATACTGTCTTTTTTGACCAGGCGATCAATGACGATCTCAATATTATGAGCATGGTTTTTCTGTAGCTCGATGTTGTCATTCAGATCGCGGACTTCGCCATTCACTCGCACCCGCACAAAGCCTTCTGCCGCTAGTCCTGACAGCAGCTTTTTGTGAGTCCCCTTTTTGCCCCGCACCACGGGAGCCAGGATCTGAAACTTGGTGCGGTCAGGCAGGGTCATGATCTTGTCGACCATCTCATCGATCGCCTGAGGCGCAATGGAGCGATCGCAAATGGGACAGTGGGGTTCACCTGCCCGCCCAAACAACAGCCGCAGGTAGTCGTAAATCTCCGTTACCGTCCCCACAGTCGAACGCGGGTTGTGGGACGTGGATTTCTGGTCAATGGAAATAGCCGGACTCAGCCCTTCGATCGCATCCACATCGGGCTTATCTACTTGCCCCAAAAACTGCCGTGCATAGGCACTGAGGGACTCCACATACCGCCGCTGCCCTTCTGCAAAGATGGTGTCAAAGGCCAACGACGACTTCCCCGATCCCGAAACGCCCGTGAACACAATCAGGCGATCGCGCGGCAACTCCAAGCTAATGTCTTTGAGGTTATGCTGCCGTGCTCCACGAATGCGAATCGTGTTGTCGGCGATCGCCTCCAATTTCCCCGTCTCTGACAACGCCCCATCCACTGCGGGCGTCACCTGCCCATTGCGGGACTTCGACGCTTTACGCGCGCTGGTCTTACGCTTCGCCGACTTTGCAGGCTGGGTCATAGCTCTCTCGGGGCAAGGGGGTCTAGCAACAGATTGTAACAATTCTATGGTTCTGTTGTACCCTTACAACTGCAATTTCTAGAATTTTTGTTCTACTCTAAATCGTCCAACCTTTGATGGGTGTTGGTCGGAAGCGATCGCCTTCCCCTCAAGCAAATTGACGTAACATGCCAGAGTTAGCATACTCAGACTATGAACCCACAACTGAAGCCAATTGAATGGGTTGGCAGTTCGATTGACGATCTGAAAACGTTTCCAGAAGAGGTTCGACAAGGCATTGGATACGCATTGTACCTGGCTCAATGTGGGGAAAAGCATCCGTCTGCTAAACCACTCAAAAGTTTCAAGGGGGCTGGAGTGCTTGAAATCGTAGAGGACTTTGATGAAGACACCTACCGAGCGGTTTACACCCTGAAGCTGGCTGGCGTGGTTTATGTCTTACATGCTTTTCAGAAGAAGTCAAAAAAGGGGATTGCCACCCCCAAACAAGATATCGAACGAATCGAAGCAAGACTCAAACGTGCCCAAGAGCACTATTCAGCGACATACAGGAAGTCGTAGGGAGAAATGGGAATGGCTCAAGAGACAAACGTTCAAGCCAGTAGTGGCAATGTTTTCGCAGATTTAGCCTTAGATAATGCCGAGGAGCTGCTCGTTAAAGCGGAACTTGCTCGTAAAATTAGTAGCCTTATTGCGACTCAAAAAATGACCCAGGTTGAAGCCGCAGAAATTTTAGGTATTGACCAGCCTAAGGTATCTACATTGATCAACGGAAAGTTGTCAGGATTTTCAACTGCACGGCTATTTCGCTTCCTCAATGCATTGGGTCAGGATGTAGAAATTGTCGTGAAACCCAAATCCCAATCACAAGCTCAAACACATGTTGTTGCATCGTGATTCTGTTCGATTTTAGGAAACGGCTTCGGGTTGCTTTGAAAGGCGACCGTCTTCCATGTAGATGATGCGATCGGCAATATCCAGAATGCGGTTGTCGTGGGTAACGAGCAGGATGGTGCAGCCCTGCTGTTTTGCCAGGTCATGCATGATATCGACAACATCTCTTCCCGACTTCTTATCGAGGGCAGCGGTGGGTTCGTCAGCTAGCACAATTTTAGGATGACTTACGAGGGCACGGGCGATCGCCACCCGCTGTTTCTGGCCTCCCGACAACCCACTTGGGAGGTAGTGCAATCGATCCTCTAGCCCCACCTTCTTCAACATTTCTGCTGCTCGTTCATGGCGTTCGGCCTTGAGCATTGAGCCGTGAACCTCCAGGCCCATTTGCACATTCTCAAGAGCGGTTAAGCTGCCGTGCAGGTTGTGGGCTTGGAAAATATAGCCATTGTTGCGCCGCGCCTGGGTTAAAGTATCGCGACTAGCTTGACATAGCTCCTGCCCAAGAATCTTCAAGCTACCCGACTGCGCCGATCGCAAACTACCAATTAGCGTCAGCAAGGTCGTTTTACCCGAACCCGAAGGTCCCGTCATAATGACGATTTCCCCCGATTCAATTTGCAAATTGATGTCGAACAGAACTTGCTTTTGCAGTTGTCCAGAACCGAAATAATGATCAACTTGCTGAACAATAATCGCAGGATTTTGAGTCATTGCTTTCCATCCACAATGGACTGATTTAAGAAAGACAGGACTTACGTAAAACTTGTGGCATCCTGAGGGAATTCGTTGAATTTGTGGTCGCGACGCGGCCACAAATTCAACAGAATGCGTAAGTCCTAAAAGGTTTGGGGACTGATTTTGAAAGAAGATTGAGGCTAGAAAATGTCAGCCGGATCAGCCGCTTGTAGCCGACGGGTAGCGATCGCCCCCGAGAAGGTACACATCACTAGGGTCAACAAGAAAACAATGACCGTGCGACTGAAAGGCATGAGCATCGGTAGGGCAGTGGCCGCTTCAGTAAGCTGGTAAGCCACGATGGAAATAGCCATACCAGGCATGAATCCAAACAGGGTCAAGATCAAGGCTTCTTCGAAAATGATCCCCAGCAAATAGCTGTTGCGGTAGCCCATCGCCTTGAATGTGGCGTACTCGGCCAGGTGACTATTCACATCTGTCGAAAGCACCTGATAGACGATGACGGTGCCAACAATAAACCCCATCGCTGTTCCCAGGCTAAAGACAAATCCAACGGGAGAATTGGATTGAATCTCTGCCAGTTCAAAATCGATGTAGCCTTCATGGGTGAGAACCAACACATCGTCGGGGAGTCGTTCGGCCAGATCCGCCTGTACTTGCTCTGGGTCGTATCCCGGCTCCAAGTGAATCAGCCCCAAACTCACCGTGCCAGCATCGCGCCTAGGGAAAAGCCGGAGAAAGTTCTGGTCGCTGGTGATAAGGGCGCCATCATCGGCAAAGGAAGCCCCTACCGTAAACAGTCCAGCAACGGTAACCGTGCGTAGGCCAATTTCAGTCGTTACGAATTCTCCCTGATTCACCTGCTCAATCATGGTGCTGTAGTCGCCCCGCGATGCCTGGTCAAACACCACGGTGTCGGGTTGGCGAATGGCCTCTAGTTGCTGGTTTACTTCGGGCAGGTTGAGGGCAGGGCGCTCGGGGTTTTGCCCCAGGATGAGCATGGAGGTTTCTTCGCGGGTTTGTGGGTTGCGCCAGTCGGCAGAGCCAATGTAGAGGGCATCGGCATCGGCTACGCCCGGCACATCTTGCGCCTGATACAAGCGGCGACGGGTGAAGGTGCGCAGTTGCCCAAAGTTTTTGGCCTGGGTGCTGATGATCACCAAATCCGCTTGTAGGTTGCGAGGATACTGGGTGTTGGTGCGAAGAAGAGCATCGGAAAATCCCAGTTGCATGAAGATCAGCACATCCGCAAACGTGATGCCTGCGATCGCTGTCAACAAGCGCATACGGTCATGTTTGAGTTGCAACAAGCCCAACGGGGTTCGCTGCTTCAAGGTTTGAATGAAGCCAAGCATGAGAGTTCCTTCAAAAGACGTCTGAAAAAGCAGGGCACAAACGGAAGCAGGAATTATTCGGTTTGAATTTGGACGGTGACCTGGAGGTTTGTCAGTCCTTCGACTTGCCGACTGGAGGCCGGATCCAGGCGAACGTGAACCTCAACCACCCTGGCATCCAGGTTGGCAGCGGGGTCATCGTCCACCACCTCTTGCTGCCCCACTCGCAACCCAATGCGCTCGACGGTGCCTTGCAACTCGTTGGGGATAGCGGGCGAGGTGACGGTCGCCGACTGATCAACAGCAACCGTGGCGATATCCGTCTGATACACCTCCGCGATCGCCATCATTTGCTGGGTTTGCCCCAGGGTCGCGACGCCTTCGCTGTCAATCACTTCGCCGGGTTGCGTGTGAATTTCAATGATTTGACCGGCGCGGGGCGATCGCACATAGGCTTGCTCCAGGGTGGCTTTGGCTTCTTCCACCTGGGCGATCGCCGCCGCCACCTCTGCTTCCGCCGCCGCCACATCCACGGGACGCACCTCAGCCAACTGATCGAAGGTGGCTTCGGCCTGCTGGATTTGCTGCTGGTTAGTGGTTTGGATGCGGGTCAGGTCAGCCTGAGCTTGCTGCAACTGACGCTCGGCGGTGTCATAGGTCAACTGCCTCGAATCCCGTTCAGAGGTCGAAACGGCTCCTTCCTGATACAGCGACTCATACCGCTCGTACTCTATGCGGGCATTTTGCACCTCGGCTTCCAAACGTGCCACCGCCGCCCGTTGCGCCGCCACACTTCCGGCCTGTTCGGCTTGCAACCGCGCAATTTCTGCTTGCTGAGCCTGTAATTCGCCAGATTGGGCTCCGGCTCGTATCTGATTCAAGCCCGCTTCGGCAACTCGCACCTGCTCTTCCGCCTGTTGCAAGGCGGCTTGGAGGCGATCGCGGCTATCCAAAATCGCAATGATTTCACCCGATTCAACGACATCTCCTTCTTCCACCAGCAAGCTTTCAATGCGATTTTCCTGAGACGACGTTGGAGCCGTGAGGTCGATCAGATCACTGCTCGGCTCCAACCGTCCTAAAGCGGTCACCGTAAGGATTTGCGGCTCCTGTACGAGCTGAGTTTCAGCATCTTGTATCTGAGCCGCTCGCCATTGCCATCCACCCCAAATTGTGACCCCAAGCGCTCCTGCAAGAATCACTCCCCCTGCCAGTAGCCATCGACGGGGAAATTTTTCTGATAAAGCTTGATAACTCAACACAACTGATCTCTCCGTAGTCTCGGTAGATGGATATCTATCTGACTGAACTTACGCATTTTGTTGATTTGTGGCCGCGACGCGGCCACAAATCAACGAATTTACTCAGGATTACGCAAGTCTTGCCTGAGTCTGTTCTTCTTTATTTTACTAAACGGTTTAGTAAAGTCAATAAATTCGTTCGTTATTTTTTCCCAGTACAATGGGAACGCACAAATAGACCGGAACCTGGTTTGTTGGTCTATTGCCCTCGAAGGAACGAATGTGTGTGAACAGTTCAATGAATTCAGCCCCGCTCCAGCACCTCAGTGGAGACAAGGCTGATAAGGCGAAAGTTATTTTGGACGGGGCATTGCAGGTATTTACAGCGGATGGCTATGCGGCGGCTAGCATGGGGCGTATTGCAGCGGCAGCAGGGGTTTCCAAGCCAACGCTCTATAGTTATTTCCAGGACAAGGAAGGCTTGTTTGTGGCGTTGATCCAACAACTCACCCACAACCTCCGCTATACCATTCTCCATCTGCCGTTGGATCTGGATCCGCAAGAGCCCCCGGAACAGATCTTGCGGCAAATGGCGACATCGACCCTCAACGAATTTTCGCGCAATGCCTCACTGCTCACCTTGATGCGATTGGTGATCGGGGAGTCAGAGCGCTTTCCCGACCTATCTCGAACCTTTGTCAGGGAAATTATCAAACCAATGGTGGAACGCTTCTCGGCCTTTCTCGCGACGCACGCCTGCTTTGGTCACTCCGACCCGATGGTCGCTGCACGCATTTTCAGTGGCGCGATCGCCCATTACCTGATCATGCAGCACATCTTGCATGGTGACGACATTTTGCCCCTAGAGCGCGATCGCATGGTGAATGGCTTAATCGAGATGATGGTCAGCTACCCATAATCAGGCATAGCAGTGGAGGACGATCGTCTTTCGAGTCCCTGCAACAAGCGATCGTACCTGCATTACAAATTTTGCTACGCGCTAGAAATCTTGAGAACTGGGTTTGCAGAATCCAAGGATGATTTTTTCTGAGGAGGGGCGCACCGCGCCCCTCCTCAGAAAAAATCATCCCCTCAATCAGCAATGCGTGAGAACTCGGGCTAAAGTGGATCGCTGTAGCTTGGTAGAGAATTCGACCAAACTAACGGACTGAAGACCTCGCCATTATGACAATGCGCTGAAGCAACTATGAGTAACCCTCTCGATCTTGATGTGCTGTGGGGTGGCTACTATGCCTCCATTCCAAAGGATGGAAGTGGCATTTCCGTTTTTCGACTTCTGGACTTTACGCGGGATGCTTACCACGCTGCCCTCTACGGAGAAACATTTACCACGATGCCAGCCCTGGATGACCTCGTCTCCCTAGCTCCCTGGCTTGGCCATGCCCCTATTGCTTTGGATTCACTGCTGAATGAGGATGACGTTCAATTGATTGGCGGCAAACCACTGTCTCTTGATGATCTTGAGGGATACCTGTATTACCTGGAGGACTTTGGGGTTTCCGAGGCAGAAAGGAACCAGCTTGTCCAAAGTTTGCTGGCATTCAGCCAGAGTGAACCCCCGATTAAGCTGAGGCTAGAGCTTGTCGATAATGAGCTTCAGATGACAGAACGGGACAAGTAGGGTATTCATTTCACTCATGCGGATGCTATGGGCTGCACTCCTAGCATCCGCATGAATGAGTGGGATCGCACGACGTCCTGAATTGCGTCGATCGGAAGGATGAGAAATATCTCGACGCCCCCTTTCGGATCAAATACATGGCCACCCTGTACCTTTTCTAGACCTCGTACATCCGTCGAGGTGATCCAGTCGTATTGAGTGTAAGAAACCCAAGCACCTACTGCTCAATGTCACATGCTGGATTGCCCTATAGATCTTGAAAAGCAGCCTTGGGCTGTTTCGCGGAATAACTGCAAGATACAATTCTCTGGTACTGATACGTTGGAAAACTCGATGGCTGAAACCGATGCGGATCTCGTCCAACTGCTCCGGAACGGTCAGACAGCAGCCTTGGGCAAACTTTATGACCGCTATGCTGGATTGGTATACGGGATTGCCTTAAAGATGCTGACGAACGCTGCCGAAGCCGAGGATCTTACCCAAGAGATTTTCCTTATTTTGTGGCAGCGCGATACCTACCAGGCGTCGCGCGGCTCAATGGGGAGCTACCTTTCAACACTCACGCGATCGCGGGCACTCGATCGCTTACGAGTGGGTAGCAACCGCCAACGGATTCTGAATCAGTGGTCTGACGATGTCGGCCCTCGCAACACCACGGTTACCCCCTTCGAGCAAGCCTCCATCGAAGAGCGGAAAGAGTATGTCCGCAAAGGATTGGCAGAGCTACCCGAAAAGCATCGCCAGGTTCTGGAACTGATGTATTTCGAAGGGCTGAGTCAGTCGCAAATTTCCCAACGCCTGGAAACACCCCTGGGTACGGTCAAAACCTGGGCACGCAAAGGGTTATTGCAGCTAAACCAGAATTTGAAATCGTTTCAAGAGAGCTAGGGATGGGCGATCGCACTACCCGCTGAATAGCCCAGCTATCGACTGGATAGCCCAGCGACCGACTGGATAGCCCAGCGCCGCCCAATTCAACGCAATTCAAGATCAAAATACAGCACCGAAGTATCTGGCGATCCGTTGCTCAGAGCACCATACCTTACAAGCACAGCAGGAGGCTTCAACCCAATTCATGTTGAGAACCGTAGGTTTTATCCTCATCCTCAATTCCTTTCCCATGGGGCAGGTGGCTTCGCCATTGGCTTTCTTAAACACCTTGTGGAAAAAGCGATTGGGAGATGGGCAGCCAGATTCACCAACGGTAGAACCTTTAGCGTTCAAACTGGCTTTGGCTCAGGGGAAGGGGTTCCCGTCCAAAGCCACTGTTCACCTGAAAAGGCCGCTTGGATTGTTTGATAAACAAACGATAGCAAAGCATTTGGACAAGTCAGATAGCTGGGATCAGTCCTCTGGCTTGGATGGGTTAAATGATCGGGTTCGACGGGTTGGCTAATGGCATGGACGGATTGAGATATTGCACGGAAACAAGGTTGAGGTGAACGATATGACGCGAGTTTGGTACTCGGGAGAGGTTCAGGAGTTGGCAGCAGGTTACGCGCTCAGAAATCTGGATGTGGATGAAATGGCAGCATTTCAACGGCTACGGCAAGACCATCCAGACATTGAGGATGACGTAGAAGAGCTGCAACGGATGATCGGCCATTTGGCCGAACAATCATCTGCCATCGAACCGCCCTCCCAATCGCCCCCTTCGCACCTGAAGGGCAGGCTTTTTCAGCAAATTCAGAGCATCGAAAATCAGGATGGGATCGATCCATCCGTGGTGGAAATGACCACCCCGGTTGCATCGTTATCGAGGTATCGGCGGCGGCGATCGCTCCGGTTTGGACGGAAAGAATGGATCGCTGGGGTCGCTGTGGCCGTAGCGATCATCTCACTCTTTAATAGCTTCCAGTTGTCTGGGCAGTTGCAAGTTGCCACAGCTCAGCTCCAGGAACAGGAAGCAATGATTACAACCCTGAAAGCTGAGCAGCCAACGGGGTTTGAATCTCCTTTGGTGATGGCGTCATCTTCAGATTTAATGGAGGCCAACTGGCATAGCGTCGAGCATATTTTTAGTGATCACACCATTTCTATGCAAATGGAAAATCACAAAATCATGGTGCCCACGTCTCAGCCTGCCGAAATCGTCCAGGGATTACGAGACGAGGTGGCGATGCCGACCGAAATCCTGGAAGTCGCCAGCGAGCAGGTCGAGTTGATGGGGGGAAATGCTTGCTTCTTTGGCGAAGCGGAAGGAGCACGGTTTGTCTACCAAATGGGTGACACCATGGCAAGTTTCTACCAGATCACCAATGCCAACACCATGGGATTGGAAATCGCTGGAAACGCTCCCCTCTATGTCACCCGTCCGGGCGGCGAAAGCGCCGTTATTTGGCAGCAGGGTGAGTTCTTGTACGCCATTGTGGGCGATTTCTCTCCCAGCCTCTTGCAGGAGCTGTCTGCCGAGACGCGCCAAATCTAGTCGCTTTTCGTCATACTCACCCAACCACGGTCGCCCAACTGCGATCGTCCACTCGCGTCAGTTCGATACCTCCTTCCCGTGGTATCGAGCTTTCACTCCTTTCCACTCCTTGCTCAGGACGCACACAAAACTAGTGTGATCCTGAGCAAATTTATTGATTTTGAAGCCGCGTCGTAGCCTCAAAATCAGCGGCATCAAAATCAACAGCATGCTTAAGGTCTCTTGCCGATGAGTGGCAACAGCTCAGCCGTTTGGGCGGGAGATACCAGGGCATTGGCGCAGAGGATCCCAGAAGCGGCAACAGCAGGTACTCCAATGCCCGGAAGGGTGCTATCTCCAACCCGATAGAGTCCTGGAATGGGCGTCTGCGGCGGGGGAAATTGCCCTTGGTGAGCAGCGATCGCCGGGCCATAGGTGCCTCGATGACGGCGGAGATAGCGAGCATGGGTCAGGGGCGTCCCAATCCGTTCAACAACCATGCGATCGCGCACATCGGGAATCACCCGTTCCACCGCCCGGTAGAGTGTTGCGGCTCTTGCCTGCTTCTTGTCCTTGTAGGTGTGATCCCGCTGCCACCCCTCGAACGGCTCCAGCGTATAGGCATGCAGCACATGGTGTCCGGGCGGAGCCAAGGACGCATCCCAAACCGATGGCATCGAAATCATGCAGGTATTCCCCGGTGTGGTCAGATCCGTTTCGCCATCATGCAGCACCACATGATGTCCGCAAAGATTGTCCAATCCCTCAGCACGAATGCCCAGATGCAGGTGCATAAAGCTGTCGATGGCCGCCGTCTGGTTGGCCAATTGATGCAGAGACGCTGGCACTACCTCTGGTTTCAGTAGATGCGTCACCGTATCCCACAGAGTAGCGTTGGAAATCACCACAGGGGCCTCAATGACCTCCCCTCGGCGTAACTTAACGCCCCGAACCTGCCCGTCTTCCACCCAAACCTTATCGACATGAGCGTTCAGCCGCAGCTCCCCGCCCCACGCTTCCAATCCGCGTACCAGCGCCTGAATAATGGCCTCTCCACCCCCTAAGGGATAATCCACCACTGAGCGCGATCGCTCTCCCAACATGAAGCTTACTTCCGGCGCAACGGTTTCCGCTGCCTTCAGCCCTGAAAGTAAGAAGCATTCCAGATCCACCAGTCGCCGCACCCAGGGATCGCGCACCGTCGCATCCAACACATCACCAGCAGAACCCTGAATGGTAGGCAATTGCGGCAGTAAGCGGAGCAGCGCTCCGGGGTAGCGCCACAAGACCTCGCCCAAGCCGCGCCAATCGGGACGTAAGCTGAGGGTCGGAATTTGGCGCAGACCCTCGTACAACACCAACATCCGCTGTTCAAACGCGGCAAATTCTTGGGCTCCCTGGGGCGTAAAGTGGGCGATCGCCTCACGGTAGCGATCCAGCTTGCAGAAAATCGGTAGATCGCCCTCTGGTAAGTGATAGATTCCCAGGGGATCATAGGCGATCGTTTCCAGCTCTTCCCCCAATACCGTTAGCACCTGCCGCAGAGGATTAATAGAGGCAGGATCGCCCAACCCACAGAAAAAGGATGGCCCCGTATCAAATCGAAACCCTGCATGCTCAAACCCATGGGCAGCACCCCCTGGCTTGGCATGGCTCTCGCACACCACCACCCGCCAGCCGTAGCGCGCCAGCAGGGATCCCGCCACTAAACCACCGATGCCACTCCCGATGACGATCGCATCCACTCGCCCCATGTGCCTTTCCCTCCAGGATCTCTAATATCCATATTGACGAATATCAATATTGACGAAAGCCAAAACTCGATCATTTTTTGAAGACCCCACCTGCGTAACCTTCAAAAAACGACTAGCAGTGGGTTATGCGCGACTTTGTATGAACTTTGCATCAATCATTGTGAAAGTTCCTCATGCAAACTATTCCCGCTTCAAGCCATTGGATAGCAGAGGCCAGGGCTGAATAATTCTGGACTCTTCAGCCCTGGGTTATCTTGTCGCAGGCTCATTGGGCTGCTGCTTTACACAAAACTGTCCTGGCGAATTGAGGTAAAAATCTTGACACAACAGCCAGCCCACTATAGTAGACATTCTCAGGCGATCGATGTAATACTTGCGGCTAGAAGCAGCATTTGAGAAGATTTAGCCCCATAGGTGTCCAATGCTTGCATCCATAGCCCCAACAGTATTTGTCCAACATTTGTTCAACGGCTAACTCATCACTTCTTGTGACAAAAACTTTGGGAAGAAACTAATTCTAAGTAAAAATTTCTTCTAATTCTAAGTAAAGACTTCTTCTAAGTGAAGATTTCGTGTTTTGTTGCCCTACATCTGTATAGATGTTGCTACATGGGTGGGCATACTTTCGTCACCCTTACTTTCATTAGCAATACCCAGGTTAGCTTCTGACAGCTAAATTTTGCGTTTTATATTTTGTGCCGTCACTCCATCAATTTGTCCATGGATCCTAACCTTGCATCTGTTTCCAGCACTTCCCCTCCGCTGTCTCCCTTGCCAGCTCTCCTCTATCCCGTTTACTTCGTATTCCGGAAAGAAAAGACATGGGATGATGTGATGAAACAGGAGATGCCACCTCCGATTGAAGCGGTTTATGACCGCTTTAAGGGCGCATCCGATGCTTGGGGACCACAGACCTACATTCAACTAAAGCGGCGAGGTTTGGGTGTTCATCTGGTTCCCGATTTTGTTCCGGGTGCGCTTTGTGTAACAACCTACGAGCAACTGACGATCAAATCACGCCCCTATTCCAGCTATGTCGCTTGTTGTCGGCATGACCGGGGACGACCCGAAATTTGTGAGCAGCGGGTTGTCCAAAATCACTTGAACTTGATCGACGAAACCGACCATTTGATGCCGCTTTGGCCGCAGCCCTGCTTGCAGCCACGGGATGCTTCCCGTCAAGCAAGGGTCGAAAATCTGGTCTTCAAGGGTCGTACCATTTACTTGGCTAAGCCATTTCGTACCCCTTCGTTCCTCGATGCTTTGCAGGATCTCGGCATCCAGCTAAAGGTGAGCCCGGACGACCCCGTTGAAGCCTACAAGTTTTGGACGGACTATAGCGACGCGGATGTAGTCATTGCGGTTCGGAATTGCACCGATTACGACCTTTCCATCAAACCTCCAAGCAAACTCGTCAACTCCTGGATGGCCGGGGTACCTGCTATTCTAGGCCCTGAGCCCGCTTACCAAAATTTGCGTGAATCTGAGTTGGACTACTTTGAGGTGCGCAGCGCTGACGAGGCGATCGCCGCCCTCAAACGGCTGAAAGAAGAGCCAGGACTGTATCAAGCGATGGTCGAGAATGGCTTACGCCGCGCCCAAGACTTCACAGCTGATCGCATCGCCGAACGGTGGCGCAATCTCCTAGCTGGGCCGATTACCGAGGGCTACGAAAAATGGCTCGCCCAATCAGCCATCCAAAAAATGGCTCGCCCGCTCCAGTTTGGGATCCGCTGTGTCAAACACAAGATGGAAAAACGCACCTTTGAAAAAAACATCCACGACGGTGCCAGAATGTTTCCGGAGTAACGACGCAGGGCGTACTCACAAAGCTGAATAACGCAGCGCAAGCGGCTTCTTCCTATGGTTAGGGAGCCGCTTGTTGGTTTATATGCGTCATCCGAAGCCCAATATAGCCTTACGCCTTGAAATTAGGATAGATCACATATTTGCAAGCCCCGCGCTGCGGGACTTGCAAATATGTGGTTGGCTCTTACCTCAGCGTGCAGTGTTATACCACGACTGATTGACAGCCATCGGCTCAATGAATTGCACCCTCACTTCAGACATCTCACCCTGGAAATACAGCCGAGTTGAACCGACAGGCTGAGGGTTATTGGGCGAAATTATAGGCAGATTGCAGGGCCCATAGGATCAAAAAGGCAATCGATCCTAAAATCAAGGTTCCAGAGATGGCGACAGGAATCCAGTTGGCAGTCTTATCAGATTTCATAGCTCCTCGATCGTTGGGTAATAGCGAAGGTCTGTACCAGGAAGCAACTGAGTTTGCAGTGGGTGGGCATAGGTTTTCCAGATTACTGGGTCAACCACTGAGCGAAACCTTGGGGCAAGGGGTTGAGCCGCGCTGCAAATTGTCTTTCCTGGATAAGGTCTGGGTATATAAAAATTAGTGAACGCCAGTAAGAAAGCCGTATAAGGATCTCGGTTTATCCAAAGAACAACCCACCGTTACCGAACAAGCCTTCTCGGGATTTGCCGAATCATCTCGCATATTAATCGCGTTAGCGCAGAAACGGAAGTGATAAAGATAGCGAAGTGACGAATTCCTCTGATTGGATGAGCCCTAGACAGAATATCAGCAACATTGGAAACAGTTGAGAAAAAAGGGGGCGATGCAGATGCACTACTGGTTGGGGGTTGATTTTGGCACCTCTGGAGCGCGGGCGATCGCCATCAACCCCGAGGCCGCTATCGTTGCCCAAACCCAGTGCTCGCTAGACACACAACAGCCTACCTTATGGCAGACCGCACTGTGGACTTTGCTGGACGCCTTGCCCCCCACTATCACTGCCAATTTGGTGGCGATCGCCATCAATGGCACCTCTTCCACGCTGCTGTTTTGCGACGAGCGGGGGGTGCCCCTGTCCGATCCCCTGCTCTATAACGACGATCGGGGGAAGGAGGTGCTGGAGGAGGTGCGGGCGATCGCCCCCAGTCAGCCTGTGGTGGGCAGTGCCACCTCCAGCTTCGCCAAACTGTTGTGGTGGGAACAAACGATACGCCCTAAAGTTGCACAGCCAAGCGATGCGCCCATTTATCTAATGCACCAAGCCGATTGGCTAAGCTTCTTGCTCCATGGAGCGATCGGAATTTCGGATTATCATAATGCGCTGAAGCTGGGGTATGACGTGGGAACCTTGCGCTATCCCGATTGGCTGGTTGATTCGCCCGCCCGCCCGTCCAATCCGGCAACAGCTCTAACGAAACGGTGTGTCCGCGCCTCAAAGGTTGTATTGCCCCAGGTACGCGTCCCTGGAGAGGCGATCGCCCCCCTGCGCCCAGCGCTAGCTCAGCGGTTTGGGATAGCGGAGACCTGTAAGATCTGTGCCGGAACGACGGATAGCATCGCCGCGTTTTTAGCCAGCGGCGCGCGATCGCCCGGCGATGCCGTCACCTCCCTGGGTTCGACTCTAGCCTTGAAGCTCCTGAGCAACGTTCGGGTAGATGAGGCTCGCTATGGGTTATATAGCCATCGTCTAGGAAAGCTGTGGCTGGTCGGGGGAGCATCGAATACGGGCGGAGCCGTCCTGCGTCAGTTTTTTGATGCAGCGGAGCTAGAGCATTTGAGCCAGCGTATCGATCCTCAGAAGATCTCCCCATTCACCTACTATCCCCTGACACGGCCTGGAGAACGGTTTCCGATCAACGATCCCCATCTGGAGCCGCAACTGGAGCCCCGTCCCGAGGATCCGGCGGAATTTTTGCATGGCATCTTAGAAGCGATCGCCCGGATTGAGTCCCTGGGCTATCAACGGCTACAGGAACTCGGCGCAACACCACTTCGGCAAGTCTACACAGCAGGGGGCGGTGCCCAAAATGAGCCATGGATGGTGATGCGATCGCGTTGCCTGCAGGTACCTGTCTGCCGTTCTCCTCAAACGGAAGCCGCTTATGGTACGGCTTGGCTTGCACAAAATGGTGTCATTTGGTAGAAAGCTGAAACGATTTGCTTATGGGAATAGTCACTTTTCTGGCAGTTTTTCTACAACCTTAATGCTTTACTCATCAGATAGGTCGCGCTATTGCAGTTATTTCTTTACAAACCAACGATCGCTGTACCAAACACTACCACTAGCTTCCTCCGTAGACTATGGCATTGCGGCAGGATCAAGGATAATATGAAGACTCTAATCCTTGCCGTGCGGGTAGGTCGATTCTGGCTCGCGCTCTCACAGCACACCATTTTATTTGTGATGAGTGCAAACTGACAAAACGTCAGCTTATCTTTTAACCTAGAGCCGACTCTTTGCTGGCCTATTTCCCGTTTACGTTTTCGTTTTTCCAACACTGGACGAGGAGAGATGAGAAGATGAGTTGGGTAAGAGCGATGGTCTGAGAAATCGCTTTGCGATCGCCCAATGAACGCAATAATTTGCGAAAGAACGTACGAAATACAGATAGCCTGAGTGCGCTACCCCTATGATTTGCTGTCTTAACCCAAAGTGTCAGAAGCCTCTGAATCCCGATGACGCATCGGTTTGTCAGAACTGTGGCGCATCTTTGACAGCAATGTTGCGTGGGCGCTATCGCCCAGTTAAGGTCATTGGTCAGGGCGGGTTTGGCAGAACCTATCTGGCGCTCGATGAAGATCGCCTCGGCACCCACTGCGTCTTGAAGCAGTTTTCGCCTCAGGTGCATGGCACAAAGTCTTTAGAAAAGGCGGTTCGGCTGTTCAACCAGGAGGCCGTTCGGCTGGATGAGCTGGGGGAACACCCACAAATACCTCGGCTGTTGGCCTACTTTGAGCAAGATAGCTACCTTTACCTGGTGCAGCAATTCATTGAAGGCCAAAGTTTACTACAAGAGATGCGTCAGAATGGCGCGTTCAACGAGCGTCAAATTCGAGACTTATTAGCCGATCTCCTGCCCGTATTGCGGTTTATCCATAGCCATCAAGTCATTCACCGTGACATTACGCCCGCCAACATTCTCCGCCGCGCCCAAGGTAATCGCTTGGTGCTCATTGATTTTGGGGTGGCCAAGCAAGTTGGGGAAGCCGTAGCAGGCGAAACCGGGACTCGCATTGGCACAGAAGGATACGCCCCCATTGAGCAGTTTCGGGGTGGGCGCGCGTATCCAGCGAGCGATCTCTACAGTTTGGGTGCCACCTGTCTGCACCTGATGACTGAAACACGTCCCGATAACCTCTATGATCCGCTGGAAGGTCAATGGATTTGGCGACAACACTTGATGGAGCGGGGAACCGTGGTCAGCGATCAGTTCGCTGAAATCATGGACATGCTACTCAAAGATCTGGTCAACGATCGGTATCAGTCTGCCGATGAAGTCATGCGGGATCTCAATGCAGATTATTTTATCCCTGCATCCCAGGGAGAGCCTAAGTCGACATTGCCCAAGTTTCGTCCACCCAATTTGTCGCGCTCCTCGCGATCGCGCTCAAACCGTACCTCCTCCTCTACCCAGCGATCGCCCTCTGCGGCACCCACCGCAACGCGCACCTCGCGCCCACCAACATCGGCTCCACCGACGACGTCCCATTCCACATCCCGCCCTCCTGCCCGTCCCACGATCATTCAGGTTTCGGGATGGCGCTGCCTGCATACCCTAACCGATCATTCATCTTGGGTAACGAGCGTGGCCTTGAATGCCGCCGGAAACCTTATTGCCAGCGGCAGTTTGGATGACACCGTGAAGGTCTGGAACCCCCAGCGCGGAGCGTTAATCTACAACCTCACCGGCCATACCCGCGATGTTAATGCCGTTGTTATCAGCCCCGATGGCAAAACCCTGGTAAGCGGCGGCGATGACAGCATGATCAAAGTCTGGTACTTACCCACCGGGGCGTTGCAACGGAACTGTAAAGGCCATTCCCGCGATGTCAATGCTCTAGCCATTAGCCCGGATGGGCGCGTTTTAATTAGTGGCGGAGAAGATCGCACAATTCGCTTCTGGCAACTCTCTAATGGAGCGCCCCTGCGGGTTTTGCCCGGTGTGCTGAGCATGATCAAGGCGATCGCCGTGAGCCCAAATGGCAATACCTTTGCGAGTGGGGGGCTAGATAACAAAGTACGGCTTTGGGATCTGCAAACGATGGATCAACGGTCACTATTGGCCGGTCATGTGACCGCCGTCAATGCCCTGGCCTATAGCCCCGACAGCACCTTCCTAGCTAGCGGGAGCCGCGACAAAACTGTCAAATTATGGAACTTGAGCACGGGTAGCCTAGTGCACAACCTTGCGGATCATACCCGTGATGTAACCACGGTCGTTTTTTCGCCCGATGGCAAAACGGTAATTAGCGGCAGCAGCGATACCACGATTAAGCTCTGGAACGTAGAAACGGGCGAGTTGATTGATACGCTAATCGGCCATGCGGAGAGCGTTAATGCGATCGCCATGAGCGCTGATGGCAAAACAATGGTGAGTGGTAGCTCCGACAGTACGGTACGCGTCTGGGTTCACGGTGGCTAACATCTTTAGGGCTGACGCATTTTGTTGATTTTGTGGCCGCGGCCACAAAATCAACAAACTCCCTTGGGATGAGGCAAGTTTTGCGCAAGTCCTGATCTATATTTCTGGGCTGAGTCCAGAGCAAAAACCAGAGAATCCTTGATTTTTGGTGATGCGGGCGATGCCTGCACCACCAAAAATCAAGGATCTTAGGAAAGCTTCAATTTTTTGTCTTGTCCTTAGATTTCCGAGAGTTACCGCAATGTTTTCGGAATCACTGGATAAAAAATGGCTTACACGGTAAATTGACTAAAGTCAATTAGTAAATCCCCTAAGCTTGAAGCGATCGCGGCTCACAACGAGCGCAACTCCTCATTCCTCTTGGCATACCCGTTTAGACCCGTAAATCAGTTGACTGCGATCGCTGAGCTCATCGCCGTGCATGTTGTTATCCCTTCTTGAGCACTTTTGTCCCTCGTCAGTCAATCGCCTGGCTTAGCCATGGCTGATCTTGAACGCTTTAGAAAGCAACGCCTCAGGGGCTAACCAAGTATGGTTAACGCCTGAGGATGCAGTCACGTTGTGGGCATTTCCCTTGATTGGATCTGCGGTTGATGGCCTTAGAGCTTTGCAGTCAAAAGGGTCTTTTACAATCCAACTTCGGAAGGAAAATCATCAATGGCTGATTTTTTAACGAGTATTACAAGTGAGGTGGGAGGATTTCTCCCCCGCCTGGTAGGCGCGATCGCCATTCTGATTTTGGGATGGATATTCGCGACCATCTTGGCATCGATTACCCGGGGTCTTCTCAAGAAAACGGACATCGATAATCGCTTGGCCAGCATGGTTACCGGCAGGCAGGCAGATGAGCCAACGGTGCCAATTGAACAATGGATCGCCACAGCGGTCTATTGGATTACTCTATTGTTCGTATTGGTGGCATTTTTCAATGCCCTCCAACTGGGCACCGTGTCAGACCCGCTCAATGGCTTTTTGGAAGAGGTATTTGCCTATTTACCCAAGCTGGGTGGAGCCTTACTGTTACTGGCACTCGCCTGGCTGATTGCAACAATCAGCAAATTGTTGCTCACCCGTGGTTTGCAACGGTTTCGCTTGGATGAACGCCTGAACGAGCAATTGGGAACAACCGATGGTGAAGGCACACCAGTTCTGCTGAATGAAACACTGGCAAACGCCGTGTACTGGTTTGTCTTCCTGTTCTTCCTGCCCTTCATTCTGGATGCCCTGGAGCTAACAGGGCCTCTGGGGCCGGTGCAGAATTTGCTGGATGACATCCTGAATGCTTTACCCCGCATCCTCACAGCCATCGTCATCGGCGTTGCGGGTTGGTTGATCGCACGGGTCGTCCGGGGCATTGTCACGAACCTGTTAGCCGCAACGGGAGCCGACCAGTTGGGCGCTCGGATGGGGTTGCAGCGCGAGACAGGGTCGATGTCCCTATCTGGCATTGTGGGGACGGTCGTCTATGTGCTGGTACTGATCCCAACCGCGATCGCCGCCCTGAATGCGCTGGAAATCGATGCGATTTCTGACCCAGCGATCGCCATGCTGGAGATCGTGCTAGAGAAAATCCCCCAGATCATCACCGCCATCATCGTTCTGGGCGTGTTCTACTACATCGGGCGGTTTGTGTCGGAGTTGGTGATCAGTGTGCTCACCAGCATTGGGTTCAACAATGTGTTCAACTGGATCGGTGTGCCTGAGATGTATAACGTCACAGCCACCGGAGACGCTGATGCCACTCCAAGCGCATCCCCCATCGGTCAGCCACCCCCACCCCCGCCATCTGCCGCAGCTGGAACCGTTACAACGCCACCAACACCCCCGCGTAAGCGCACCCCGTCTGAGATTGTGGGAGCCGCTGCCTGGGTCGCCATTGTTCTCTTTGGTGCCGTTGCAGCCACGGAAATTCTGGCCTTTGACCAATTGACGGTCATTGTACAGGCCATTCTCCGCGTCTCTGCCCGTGTCTTGAGTGGTGTTGTCGTCTTCGGCATCGGACTGTACCTGGCCAATCTGGCCTTCAGCCTGATCCATTCGTCGGGTAGCCGTCAGGCCAATATCCTGGCCCAAGCTGCACGGATTGCCATCATTGCCCTTGTGGGTGCTATGGCACTCCAGCAAATGGGCGTTGCGACCAGCATTGTGAACCTCGCCTTTGGTTTGCTATTTGGCGCGATCGCCGTCGCCATTGCCCTTGCCTTTGGCTTAGGTGGACGGGACGTTGCCGCCGAACAAATCCGCGAATGGTTGGCTTCTTTCAAGCAGTAATCACAGCATCCTCGGGTGCCCATTAGCTCATGTAGAACCCCGGCATCCATCAGATGCCGGGGTTCTCTTATGGCGATCGCCCCCGCCGATCGCCTGATTCCAGCCAATGCTTGAAACGACTCAGGGCAACCTTCAGTTGCTTCAATGCGCGTTCGTGAAGCTTACCGTAGCAGGTACGAAGCTCCAGATATTCCAACACTGGCGTAGGCAGCAACCCTTCCTGGATAGCAACGTTCTCATCTTCATCATCCATAGGATCAATGAGGGCTTTGTCTGCATCAGACAGCTCGTCCCAGGCATCCTCTAGCTGCCCCTCTGCATAAAACGCGTTCAGAATTTCGGCAGCATGTGGATGCAACTGTCCTTGCTCAATGCGAACGACGTCATCCTCATGGACACTCCAATAAAATTCTTCTGAAATATAAGGATAGAGCGTAAAACGACCAATCGCTATCAGTTCAGCATCAAGGAATGGAGCCGTTCCTCCGTCTCGATCAAATGGGTCATCCGATGAAATGCGCCATAGATAGTCGAGATGACCAAAGGCACAGCGATACCCTTCAACTGTATTTTCAGTCGGCAGTTTCGGATGTTGCATCGGATAGTTTTTGCCAGCATCCGGAGCTAGAAACACAACAAACTCGCCCCCTTGCAGCAGCGGTAGATGCTTATACCAGCTATGAACCGTGACCAAATGGTTCTCAAACGCTAGCCATTGGGCATCGGTTGGCGTTGGAAGTGCTCTAACATCGGCTGCCGTTAACATTGCCTTTCTCTTTGTAGAACAATTCATTTGAGCAGAGGCAACTGCCCTTCGCATTTCGATGGTTATGCTAACGCTAACCTATCCTACGGCAGAATCTCCTATCCAAATAGCTAGTCCATTTGCTCCAAAGCAGCAGGATTTAGGCCCCTTCGCCCAACATGGCAGGTACGTCAATCTCTTTAATGCAGGTCGCCCGTGATAACGACAGGATGCAGTGAATGATGCTGAGAAGATCGGGTAATGGAATGGCTGCGCCGCCATCGAGATTTTCGGCAGCCAGATCCGCCAGAACTTCTGGTGTGCCCACATTTCCTGGGTTGATCACGGTTACGCCAATTTGCTGCGATCGCAACTCTTCTCGTAAGGCATGCACCACGCCCCGCAGCCCAAACTTGGAGGCACTGTTGGCCACCTCCCGCCCAGGAAAATTATCTCGCCCTGAAAGCGCTCCCATCAAAATCACTTTTGGATTGTGCGATCGCCTCAGGGCAGGCAGTAACGCTTTCACCAATAGAATCGGGGCGACCAAATTGACGGCAATGACTCGGGTAATATCTTCGTCGGAGCAAGCTTCAAAGCTGTACTCGCGGGTAAACGCATGGGTTTCCCAGGTTCCGCCCATGTAGAGCAAGGCATCCAAGGAATCACTACCAACCGCCTTGGCCACCGTTTCGACGCCCGACAGCTCTGACAGATCAGCTTGAATCCACTCGCCAACAGGTGCTTCGGTGCGCGATACCGCGAGTAGGCGATCGCACTGAGAAACAAAATGTTCGGCAACAGTAAGGCCGATGCCACGGCTTGCACCCGCTACAACAATTGTTTTAAACGTCATGTTCAGCTCGATCTATTCTCATACTGGGTTGTCATATAGCGGTGTGCAACCGCATTAAGCACAGCAACGGTTGTGTGGGGCGCGCCGCGCCCCACACAACCGTACTTAACTAACGCGCATAGCGCTTTGTGGCTCAGCATGGCTCGACCTGAGCCAGCCAGGAACCCAAAATAGCGTTGACCTCATCCGGTCGCTCTAATTGAACCCAATGACCGCCCCGCATGGATTCATATCGCCAGGAAGCATCTACATGTTTGTAGCTCCGGGCGAGCTGTCCTTCGGTCATCCACTCATCCTCCCGACTGTAGAGCCCCAGAGTGGGTACCGTGATGCGTTTCTGTCGTTGTTCCGTAAAAAAGTGACGATAAATGGCATCGTAAGAGGGATTGGCCTTTTCCCAGATTGTCCAGAACGTTGTGTCACCACCATGCGTTAGCTTTTCGAGGATGCGCTCTGCATCTGGGTGAGCAGCAAATTTGTGCCGAAATCGCTGAGCTTCATTGCTCAGATACCAATATCGACTGGCTCGATCCATGCCATGCAAGATCAACCACAAGTAACGCAGGAGGTGGCCTGTGGCAATATCTTGCAAAATCTCAACGGTATGCCCTACGGATAGGGCGCAGTAGCTCGAAAAGCGCGTTGGATGGTTAGCAACGGTTTCCCAAGAAACCGTCGCACCGTAGTCGTGGGCGATGAGATGGACGCGGTCGAGTTGGAGGGTATCTAGCAAGGCGATGGTGTCAGCCCCCAGTTCGCTAATGCGGTATCGTCTGGTATCTGTGGGTATGGCGCTCTCGCCATGGCCGATCCAATCCACCGAAATGACTCGAAATCCCTGGGATTGCAGATAGGGTAGCTGATGTCGCCAGATGCTTCTGTCGTCGGGCCAGCCATGCAGCAACAATACCGGAAAACCAGAATTTCCCGTGTCAGTAAATGCATAGTCAACGCCTCGCACTGTGACGCGTCGAGAGGCGAAGGGAGCATATGTTGGATGAAGTTGGTCCATTTTCAGTCGTTTTTACCCGAATCTAACCGAAGCCCAAACTTGGTAATGCCTGGAAAATCCAGGCCAAACTGTTCTGAAAACAAATCTGCATAGAAGGTGATATAGGGCTTAAATCCCACAGATTCATAGGTTCGGCGCGCCACATCATTGCCGTTGATGACCATGATTCCGGCATGGGAGTGATTTTGCGATCGCCCTTCCTCTACAACCGCTTTCACAATCTCTTGCCCCAAACCGCGCCCCCGCGCCTCTGGGATAACGGCAACAGTTTCGACGATCCAGGTAGCTTGGGGCATCAAAATGAACGGTCGCAAATCCTCCCCCCACAGCGCTAGATAGCGATCGCGAAAGTTATTTGTGACAGCGTTTGACCAATTCAATTCCTGGGCGATCGCATCGAGACGGGAGAGCCGCAACGGCGTGTAATTTTCTTCATTGGGTACATAGCCTGCAGCAGCAGCAACAGGCTTGCCATCTTCTTCCAAAATTATGAAATCTTCGACTTCTCCCCAGTTCGAAGCATTTACCCGGAGTTCTGCTTCGATAAACCGTAACGAGCCAGTCCCACTGCCATCTAATAGATCTTCCCAAAAACTATGATTGAGCGGCGGGAGGGAGGCTTCATAGTCAATTCGGGCGAGAAACGGAATATCTGCCTCAGTTGCTTTACGCGTGCGTCGTGTCGCTAGCATCAAAATCTCCTTAAGGCGAGCCAAGAAAAGATACAATCTGTATGTATCCAAATTAACGAGATAATCCTTCGCTTGTCAAGATACATACTGTCTGAATGCCAAACTGTCTGAATACCAAAGTCAAGCCTGTTGCTATGACTGCCAAGCTCACCAAAGCTGAACAAACCCAACGCACCCGCCGTGCCATTCTTGCCCGGGCGCGTCATCTGTTTTCAACAAAAGGGTATGCCGCTACGGGCACCGAGGAGATCATCCACGAACTCGGCATCACGCGCGGAGCCTTGTATCACCAGTTCAAAGACAAGCTAGGGGTCTTCAGAGCCGTCGTGACTGAAGCCTATGACGAGATAACCGCGTATATCCAGTCCAAAGTCGAGCCGCTAGAAACCAACTGGCAGCAGTTGGTCACTGGCTGTCAGGCATTTCTAGAAGTCGCCCAGCAAGATGAGATCCGGCGGTTGGTGTTTGTCGAAGCTCCAGCGGTGTTAGCCGCCGATGACTTAGTTGAAATTGATCAGTATGGCTTTGGGTTGCTCTACGAGTCCATTCAGCTCGCCGCTGATGAAGGAGAACTGGATACTGTCGATGCAGAGGGATTTGCTCACTTGGTGAATGGTTCCTTAAATGAGCTTGCTTCTTGGGTGGCGAAGTCTGATGATCCCCAGCGATTGCAAACAGCGAAGAGCCTGATTGAAACGTTGCTGATGCGGCATCGGATTTGAGATTGTATCCAACAACATGATTGTCAGTCCATTCCTGCAACAGGAATTTTGAAGATAAGTTCTGTGCCTTGTCCCAACGATGAATTGACCTCTATCGTGCCACCGTGATTCTCCACAATGATTTGGCGGGCGATCGCCAATCCTAAACCCGTTCCCTTACCAACACCTTTCGTCGTAAAAAGGTTTTCAAACATCTTATGCTTCACGTCTTCTGTCATACCGATTCCATTATCTTTGACCCTAACGATTGCCCATTGCTGGTCTGCCGATAACTGGGTTGAAATCACGATACAGTTTGGCTGAGCCTGAATCTCCGCATAACTCTTGCCTTGGTTGGACTCATTCAGTGCATCAATCGCATTGGCCAGCAAATTCATGAAAACCTGATTCAGTTGCCCAGGGAAGCACCGAACAGAAGGCATTTCGCTGTAATTCTGAACAACTTGAATGTCTGGGCGCTGCTTATTTGCCTTCAAGCGGTGCCTCAGCAGGAGAAGTGTACTATCGAGCCCCTCATGAAGTTGAAAGGGAATCTGATAATCGGTGTCTGATCGAGAGAAGGTTCTGAGGCTCGTACTAATGTTGGCAATGCGTTTAATCGCCTCACGCATAGAAGACAGAAGCTGTGGTAAATCCGCTCTCAGGAACTCTAAATCGATGTCTCTAATCTTTTCTTGAATCGCTTGGGTGGGCTGCGGGATTTCTTGGCAGCAGAGATCCAGTAGCTCGAACAAATCTTTTACATAGTCTTGTGCAGGATTTAGGTTACCGGACAAGAACCCAAGCGGATTATTGATTTCATGGGCGACCCCTGCAACCAAGTTCCCCAGAGCAGACATTTTCTCTCGTTGGATGAGCTGCAGTTGCGATTGCTGCAACTGCGCCAGGGTCGAGGTCAGCTCGATCGCTTGCAATTCTAGTTTTTGATTCAATTCTTCTAGAGCAATTTCAGACTGTCTTCGCGCCGTGATGTCTTGATAGGTGCCTAACATGCCGATGACTTGTCCATCACTATCATGCAAGGGAGTTTTATTGGTTTCTAACCAGGCTTGCTTTCCATCCCCTTGCAGTTGGGCTTCAACAATTCCCAGTTCTGCACGGTTCGCTATCATGACGCGGCGATCGCATTCTCGGAAAAAGTCAGCTTCTTGTCGCTGCCACGCCAGGTCATAGTCTGTTTTGCCCACAATGTCATCGGGAGAAGCGACACCCGCATCTTCTGCAAAGTTCTGGTTACACCCCAGGTAAACTAAATTTCGATCTTTCCAGAAAATCGCCTCAGGTAGCGTATCCATCACAAGTTGCAGAAGCCGCCGAGATGTTCTCAAATCAAACTCAACTTTCTCACGCTGAGTTCGTTCCTGAGTTTGAACTTGCTTTAGGCGCTCTATCTCTGCATGTGCCTGGCTCAATTCTTGTTCCAAGTGAGCCCTTGTCTCATCTGGACAAATCACAGATACATCTGACTCATCCATACATTCAGCCTCCGGGTGGAATAGAGGTTTTAAATCTAGACTTCTCAAACCGTGATGCGGTCTAGCCACCAATGTGAGCGGTAACCTGCACCCTGCTCCTGATCAAAATTACACAGCCGACTGTATACACTCACAAGACAGTAACAAACGTTCCACACAAATGAGGTACCTGCCTCACGACTACACAAAACTTATCGTCTTATATCAAATCCGATTAAACAGCTGTAAAACCCAAATATTGTTTGCGCCCGCTGCCCTGCAGCGGGCGCAAACAATATTTGGGCTCTTCAACCGGATTTGATATTAATCAACCGAGAGCAGGCCAAGAGATTCTTCAAGGAATCATTGACCGATTGGTTTAAGTAATGGTAGAGTTACACCATGGTCAAACACAAGGCAGGTTGCAAATGACTCGCGGCCCTGAAAAGCAATTCGACGTTCAAATCGCCTTGTCCAAGGCTATGAAAGTGTTTTGGGAGCATGGCTACGAAGCCACTAGCCTCTCTGAATTGCTGAAAAACATGGGTATTGGCAAGAAAAGCTTGTATGACACGTTTGGCAACAAGCAATCGCTTTTCCTCAAAGCGTTAGAGCACTATGCCCAGACCAACCTGCGAGACATGCGCGATCGCCTTTCTGCCGATGGCTCTCCGTTAGGCAATCTGAAGCAACTGCTACATGATTGGCAGGAGATGCACAGTCAACCCGGTAGTCGTGGCTGCATGCTGGGGACAAATATCGCCGACTTCAATACCAAGGATGGGGCGATCGCCCAGATCATGCGCGCCTACTTGCAACAAGTAGAAGATGCGTTCGCAGCCACGCTAAGCCGTGCCCAGGCCGCAGGCGAAATCAGTTCTGAGGCCAATCCACGAAATCTAGCTCGTCTGCTGGTTTGCACGACCCAAGGCCTCGCATTAGTGGGTCGTGTGATGGATAGCGGCACAACCTTAGAAGGTGCAGTGGAAGCCGCCATTTCCCTTCTCGAAAAAAGCTAAATTTTTTTGGCTTAAATTAGACCGATTGTTCAAAGTTTTTGTTTCGCTTCAATTCACTCTAATCCAATTCAAAAGGAGGATCTCCCCATGGCATACGACATTCGCAACAAAACTATCTTGGTCACTGGCGCTAATCGTGGCATTGGCAAGGTATTGGTTGAATCTTTTATCGATCATGGCGCGGCCAAAGTATATGCTGCCGTCCGCAAGCTCGAAAGTACGGCACCCCTGGTTCAGAAATATGGTGACAAAGTCGTTCCGCTTCAAATCGATTTGGCTGATGCCCAATCCATCACGGCTGCCGCTCAAGCTGCCAAGGATGCTGAGGTGGTGATCAACAACGGCGGAGCCTTTCAGCAAGCAGCAGCTTTGGACGAAGGGGCGATCGCCTCGCTCGAATTCCAAATGAACGTCAATGTCTATGGCTTAATACACATGGCACAAGCCTTCGCTCCTGTGCTCAAGGCCAATGGGGGCGGTGCGTTCATCCAACTCAACTCTGTTGTTTCGATGAAAACCTTTGCGAACTTTGCCACCTACTCGGCGTCCAAGGCAGCATCCTACTCCATTACCCAGGGGTTGCGCGAATCGCTGGGCGAGCAGGGCACAGTCGTGCTGAGTGTTCACCCTGGCCCCATTGCGACAGACATGGGTGATGCAGCGGGGTTAACGGCGATCGCTGAACCACCTACTTTAGTCGCCGACAGCATCATCGCAGCCCTCCAAGCAGGGGATTTCCACGTTTTCCCTGGCACAATGGCAACGCAAATTGGCGGAGCTTATCAGAGCTTTGCGGAAAACGTCGTCGAAGCCAATATGTCCGAAGGCTAGAAGGCTGAAGGCTAAAAACTGTCTATCAGACAAGGTTAGCGCTCCCACGGGGCGCTAACCTGCTTTTGCACATCACCTTTAGCCGAGTGCCAATCCTGTCCTAACCATGGCCTGCCACTCACTGAACCACTTATTGAACCACAATGAGCGAGTGGGCACCGGGTCCGGTCTCAATAACATAGTCAGTTCGCTCCAAGCTAGGCATATCCGCATTTTCGACAACTCGCCAAAACTCTAACGCTCCGTTTCTAGGTTCTGGTGTTTCATACTCAAATACACCTGCGACAACATATTGATCCGTCGCATCAAATGCAATTCCTTCCGGCAGAATGCCATCAAATGTCCAGTCGCCCGCATGGGTTAGTTGACCTGAGGCCGGGTCGAACCGAACCAGGGAAAGTGAAGATTGGCTATATCCCGGTTCCTCTGGCGAGAGCCAGGTTTGGCCGATGTTACTGGTAGCAATGAGGGTGCCATCGTTTGAGAAAGCAATGCTCTCCGCATGTCTTGGCAGAGAAACGCCCCCAACAACAAAGTGCTGAGCTTCATCCTGATCCAGCGGCGCTAGCTCAATAACCGTCAACTGCGATGGTGGGGCGTTCACATAAAACCCTCTGACATCAACTCCCCATTGCAGATCGTTAGTCACATAAAAGCGACCATCGCGGGAAAACTTGCCCGACATTGGCCACTTGGACGTGATAACTCGGTTGCCCCAAGGCACCACATCGCTCACACTCCCTGCAGCATCACGCACCACTCGAAAGAACTGAACCTGACCTCGAAAATTTACATTCACGGCAACAATATCGGCTGTGGGATGCCACTCGACATGGTGCGGCAGCATTCCGCCGTCTGGTAGTTCTGCCATAGGCGAAAAGCCCCGCATCGGTAACTGAATCGGCTCCCCAAAGCGACCTTCGGTAAACGTGACAAACGTCAGCGGTGCATCTGGCTCTTTCGTCGCTAGTGCTAGCGTCGTCCCACTCGCATCGAGGGAAACCCCCTGCGGATCGATGCCAACCTCTACCTCTGCAATGACCCTAGGCATGGCTGGATCCGACACATCGACAGCGCGCAGAATCGTTCCCAAATCGAGATCGCCAATGACTTGATCCTCAGGTTCGCGTGGTTCTTTTGTCTCAGCCACAAAGATAGTGTTACCGTCTTGGGACGCCACTAGGCTATAGACAGGGTTCATAACTGAATTGGAAACCTCGATCGAGCTGGTTAGCGCGGGGTTGTCGGGCAGTGGCAAGGTAACGATTGAGAGCTGATCCGTCCCGCGTGGCTCCCCCAGTTGCCCGTCGATATACGCATAGGCGCGCATGTCTGCATCTGAGATAGCCGCAATATATCGCCCCTGAAAGTCCGGGGGAAGTTGAGCCGGGGACGGCTGAGCCCAAGCGAGTACCAACACGACAATTAATCCTGCCAACGCGGCAGCAAGCTTTTTCAAATAGAGCATTGTAAAAATCAGACCTACAATCAAAATCCAGAATTTAGCGATCCATCGATTCCTTTTAGGACTTACGCATTTTTTTGACGGTGTGGTTTTTGATGGTGTGGCCACGGCGCGGCCACACCATCAACGAATTCAATCAGGACGGCGCAAGTTTTGCGTAAGTCCTGCCCTTGTTGATGCTTGGGAGAATTATGGATGCGTGATGCACAGGTAACGCTGCCTGCTTCAGGTGAATTTTGTAGCAGCAAATTTACGCTTCTCAGCGTAGATGGACGAGAATAATAATGTCCAATGCTTTTTGGAGCAATATTAATAACATAAGGTTATTACGATGAAGCTTCATGCGTTTCAGTACTTCGTGGTTGTTGCAGAAGAGCTTCACTTTGGGCGAGCGGCGGCTCGACTGCACATCACGCAACCCGCTCTAAGTCGACAGATTCATCGATTAGAAGCGGAAATGGGCGTAAAGCTGTTGCACCGAACCAAACGGACTGTCGAGCTAACAGAGGCCGGAGCTGCATTTTTAGTCGAAGTTCGCAAGGTGCTTCAGCAGACAGACTTGGCGATTCAGATTGCCCAGCGCGTTGCCCGAGGGGAAGTTGGTACCCTGCGGATTGGGTTTACCGCCTCAGCTATGCATACTCTCTTACCTGAAATTTTGAGGGAATTTCGCGATCGCCACCCCGCCGTCAAATTGACGATGAGCGAAATTTGCACGGTGGATCAGGTTAAGGGGCTGAGTAACGAAACGATTGACATTGGCTTTCTCCATCCACCCCTCAACGACGCGTTTCTGAGCCTGCATCCATTACAGGGCGAGCGATTGTTGATTGCCCTACCCGAGTCCCATGCCTTAGCCATACAAACCCAACTACCGCTAAAATCCCTCGCTGCTGAACCCTTTATCGTGCATCCTCGCTACGAAGGGCCGATTCTCTACGACCAATTTTTGGCTCGTTGTAGAGAGGCCGGATTTGAACCCAACATTGTTTATGAAGATGGTAAGCATCAAACCCGACTAGGCTTAGTCGCCGCAGGCACAGGCATTACATTGGTTCCCGAAAGTCTGCAAAAGGCTGGCTTTCCTGGTGTCGCTTATCGGGCGATCGCTGGCGAGTTTTTAGAACTCCAGCTAGCCGTGGCTTGGCGAAGACAGTCGGCATCACCCGTACTGCAAGAATTCCTGCAAGTCGTTGAACAAGCTGACTACCAAACCGATCAAAACCAATGAGCGATGGGTCTCAACCATTGATAGCTTTCTCTCAGAGACTCACGCTTTGTAGCGACCAAGAAACGTCTTCACAGCTTCGGCAACCACATGCTCCGCCTCTGCATCACTGATCGTCAAGCCCATCACCAAAAACCGTGGCCAGAAAATGACATCGTTGATCATGCCCAGAAATTGCCGTGCAGCCAGTGGAACGTCTTGGACCTGATAGCGATGCTGCTCAATTTCCCGCTGCAAATAGACATGGAGCTGGGTGAGATAGGGTTCCTTGCCTCGGCGATAGAGTTCTTCGCCCAATTCTGGAAAGCGAGGAGCTTCGGCGATAATCACGCGGGTCAACGCTTCAATTTTAGGATCCCGTAGTAGGCGAGCATATTCCCGCCCGATCGCCATTAGGGTTGTTTCTGGCTCCGCATCTTCCGTCGATAACTCAGCCGCATTCACTTTCGTTTCCCAAACCCGCTCCATAATGCCGCCAAACAAGTCGCGCTTGGTGGAGAAATGCTTATACACCGTCGCCGTAGAAACCGACGCTTCTTTCGCCACCATCTCCAGCGTTGTGCGTTCATAGCCGATCGCCAAAAAGTGCGTTGCAGCAGCATCCAAAATGGCCTGACGCTTTTGCTCAGCAACAGTTTTTCGGTAGTCCTCAAGCGGCATCGATAACCTACGGGTCGCAAACAATGCCACCAGTGTATCTGTTTAGCCTATCTATGGACAAGATAAGGTAAGCCAATCAACTTACCATTGACAATCTTTGAACTCACCTTGCACTCTTTCTATAGTAAGTGACTCAACTCACCATAAGATGCAGGAAAATCCAATGAAACGCTACATGGCTTTGTTCTTCGGAGGGCTCGTGATGGCAGGACTGATCAGTGCAGGAATTGTTAGCACACGTCCCGACCCAACCATTGCGACGGAAGTGGTGCAAGCCTCGACCACAACCGACGATTTGTCTTCCCTTTCCACTCGGTTCGATCGTCCAGATGCCCTCCAAGGGTGGCAAGAATTTCAGGTGTCGGGATGGGTGCCGAAGTGGGAACCACCTAGAATCGAGAACAGCCAACTGGTGCTAGAGCCCAGGTCTTCTGGTTGGTTCGAAGACAACACCGCCGGACACCTGTACCGTGAGGTAACCGGAGATTTTATCGTGACCACGCGGATCAAGGTAGAAGGCACCAGCACGCCAACACCCCAGCGCTCTTTCTCATTGGCCGGGTTGTTCATTCGGGAACCGCGAACGATTGTGGCAGAAAGCTGGACGCCGGGGAATGAGAACTGGCTCTTTTTCAGTGTTGGCACTGCCTTCCCCGCTGGTCGTCCACAGTTTGAAATGAAGTCGACTTACAACAGCCTTTCAACTCTGAAGATTTCTGACGCCCAGGAGGGTTGGACGCGGTTGCGGATTGCTCGCTCTGGCGAGCTGTTTACGCTGTTGTCTCAGGAGGAGGGATCAGACGAATGGCAGATGCTCGATCAGTTCATCCGGCCAGATCTACCTGAAACTCTTAATGTTGGGCTCACAGCTTACGCTGATTGGGATTCGATGGCTCCCGACTATCCCAACTACCAGCAATACAACGAACAGGGGGCATCTACCCAAAATCCTGACTTGATTGCTTACGTAGAATCGATCGATTTTCGTCGTCCGACGACCCCGCGCTTTCCGATCGCCACTCTCGATCCCAGCATTTCGTTCGATCCACAACTCTCTGAAGCACGGATGAGCGACCTGATGGCCAATTGAGAGCCTGAAGTTCCCTAACCCCTAGCCTGGTGCCGATGTCATTTGGTTCGGCATCAGGCGATTCAGAGTCTTGAAAGAGGTTTCTATGCAGCGTCAATGGATTCGTTTGCTGATGATATTTTTGGTGGCGGTTGGGGTGGCGATCGCCGGAGCCAACTTGCTCGCCTCATCCCCCAACATCGACTACAGCACGGGATACCAAACAACGGACTCGACCTCCACAACTGCATCCTTCGTAGAGTTTCCACCCGATTACAATCAGCAGTTCTTTCAGTACGCAACGGTCGATTGTCCGAACAGTGGCATTGTCCGAAAGATGTTTGTTAATCAAGCGTCGTTGGATACCATCGCAACCAGCCAAACCGTTCCGAGTGGCACTGTGATCGTCATGGAAACGCACTCGGCGCAGGAAGGCGCTGGAGGACAGCTTGTTCCCAGCCAACTCAACAATGTGTTTATCCGCGAAAAGCGCACGGGTTGGAGCGTTCATCCCGACAGTGGAGAGTGGCAATCGGCTTGGTATAGCCCTACAGGTTCCCGTGTGTCTAGCGGGCAAAGTTCTTGCATTAGTTGTCATACGGGGGTGCGCGATCGCGACTATGTCTTTACCCTACCCGCTTTAATCAGCGCGGCTCAAACGGGACAACTACAACGACAGCAAACCGAATTCGGCACTTCCGTTTGTCGTTAGATTGCTTATCCAAAGACAAACAGCCCTGGCGACTCAAGTCGCGGCTATCCGAACAAAGTCCGCCGTCGCGGACTAAGAAAATCCGTAATTTCGTAATTTAAGAATCTGCGCTCGTGCCACCTTCGGCAACCGCTCCGGCTCGGCGCGGATCAGCGGCAGCACTCAAGCCACTTTTAGGTTCCCATAGAGCCGCTTGTACCCCACCAAAATACATGGACGGTGCTGAAAACGGTTTCAGCGAAAAACCCGATCGCGGCGAAATGGGCAAATCGGGTTCAAAGGAAATCCGAGATGTTTCCTCACCTACTTCCACATGGAGGCGCGGCGAAGTAATTGCTTCGGATAGGGGTAGGCCGCGTTGAATGAAATGCAGTAAGACTTGAACAATCGCTGTCGTAATGCGAGAGGCTCCGGGTGAGCCGATCGCTAGCACAGCTCCATCCGCACGCTTTGCCAGAGTAGGAGCCATGTTGGAAGACAGGCGGGTACCCGGCGATAAGTCCTCGACCCCGTGGGGATGCAGCTCGATTTCACCCAATGAGTTGTTGAGCCATAGTCCCGTCCCTTCAACCATCACACCTGAGCCATAACCCGCCGATGCGCTAACAGCACAAGCTAACCCATCAGTATCCACTGCTGAAACATGAATAGTAGACGGAGATTTGACCAAAGAGTGCAACTCATCCAATCGTGCCAGTCCCAACAACTCTGCTACAGCTTGTGAGAGATCTGACGTTCGCTTGAGGTGATGACTACGGTAACCCAGCACAGCCTGTTGAATCTCAATGAGTTGCTGAACCGAGGCACTATCCCACGGGTCAAGCGATCGCTGATCCAACAGCAGCAACATTGCAGCTAAACACGCGCCCCCGATCGCAGGTGGCGGATTGGTAGCAATGTCCCATTCTCCAAACTGAAGGCGGAGGGGCGATCGAGCGATCGCCCGATAGGTCGCCAAGTCTTCGGCTGTGAGGAGACCATTGTTTGCCTGCACTTCAGCAGCAATGCGTTGCCCAATTTCACCGGTGTAGAAAGCACTAAACCCCCGATCGGCAATCAGCCTGAGACTGTTCGCCAGCTCCGGTATCTGCACCATCTCACCCGCTTGCAAAGGACTCCCATCGCTGTGGTGCAAGGTTCGATAGCTCTGAGGATGCCAGCTAAAAATCTCTTTGTGGGTGTAACGCAAATACTCCGCCGCCCCGCCCGTTAGCGGAAATCCTTGCTCCGTCCACTCAATCGCGGGGGCAAGCAGCGATCGCCAGGGCAGTGCGCCATAGTGCTGAGAGGCCATCCCCAAACCCGCAAAGATGCCTGGGGTAGCAACAGCTCCATGGCCAATGACACTGCGCGTAGGCCCGCCGTAGTCAAAGATAACGTCCTGTGCGCCCTGACCCAACTGAGCCGATGGCAAACCACGACCCGGTACATCCGCATAGGCATCAATTACCACAGGTGATTGGGTGGATGGCCAAATAGCAACAAAGCCACTAGCCCCTGGAGCCATCACACCCAGGTCAGTACACATGGAAACCGTAGCAGCGGCTAGTGCTGCATCTACGGCATTGCCACCCTGATTAGCAATTTTGGCACCAGCATCGGCTGCAATCTGAGAGCCAGCCGCGATCGTTACATTCGGCATCGGTAAAGTGCAAAGTAGCCATGCTTCATGCTACATCACTGCAACAGAGCGAGAACATCGCTGCCATGGAATGTTTACAACGCTTTCCATAAGAAAGCTCTTGATGAAGCATAGAGGTGTTTTCAGCCTGTCAAGAGGCTCGTAGTGAGTTGGCCTATCAATAAACGAAAAACTGAGTGAGTTTCTTAAAATCAACTTTCTTAATATCAAGCTACTTCTGCTAGTGGCTCTTTTCCCAAACGGATATGTGATAGCGACTGGTGTTTGTAAAAGGCTCTTGCTTCCAACCGCCCCATCTGGCTTTCAGCTGCAAATTTGCGAGTCTTGCCATAAGATCAAGTTCCGACGGCCAAACATAGCGAAACGGGATGGAAGAACGCTCCACCTTTTGACCACGCACTCTCAAATGATGTGACGTGAGGGATTGCGTGACAACGTCATAGGTATCGATTCCCCAATGCTCATCGCTCAGCTCAAATACATGCTTGGTTTCGCCGTAGGGTACTCGCTGTAGGGCAGGAACCATAACCTCAATGACAAAACTCCCACCCGGCGCGAGGTGTGAGGCGGCGTTTTGGAAGCATCTCACTTGTGCATCCTGTGTTGTCAGGTTCATAATCGTGTTGAAAATGAGGTAAACCAGCGAGAAGGATCCGTCGCATGATGTAGTAGCGAAATCACCGTGAGTCACGGGAATGCGATCGCCACCAGACTTCTCAGCCAGCTTGGCAAGCATAGCGCTAGAAAGATCAATTCCATGCACTTCGATGCCTTTCATCACGAGTGGCAGAGCAATGCGGCCTGTTCCAATGCCAAATTCGAGCGCTCTCCCACCTCCCGCGAGTTCTGCCAGAAAATCGACGACAGGTTCGATAGCTTCAGGGCTAGAGGAATCGATATCGTCGTCGTATGTTGACGCGACGCGTTCGTCAAAATATTCGTCACTATGCATAGGTCAACGATGAAATGGATGAAGGCAGAACGACAAATGTTTTGTGAGTTTGATACAGCACCCTTGGCACAACACCACCGGAGTTTGATAGCTTGAAGGGTGTCAACCCGGTTTAACCATATTGATATGCGGGATGTTGTCTTCTAGATAGTCTTCACCGACCTGATGGAAGCCGAGAGCGGTGTAAAAGTCACGCAAATAGGCTTGAGCACCAATTTGTATTCCTTGTAATGGATATTTATTTTCTGTAAATTGAATGGCCTCCTGCATTAGGAGAGCACCCAGTCTTTTTCCGCGAAATTCTTTGACCGTCATAACTCTACCAATAGAGGGCTCAGGATATTTCAAACCTGGGTCAACGACACGAATATATGCAGCAAGATTTCCATCAACACGGCATACCAAATGCCAAGCATTTAGATCATAATCATCAGCTTCTTGGTACGGGCAATTTTGTTCAACGATGAATACAGCTTCACGGGCTTTGATGATTTCGTGAACTTCGCGTCCAGAGAGATCTTCTAATCTCGACCAATAAAATGTCGGGCTGAGTTGCGTGTCTGCCATATCAAGCTCATCAACGGTCTACTCAACATTCCGAATCGTGCGATCGCCCCCAAACCCTGATTCTACAGGGGATAGCATTCGCTTCTTTAGGACTACTCTTCCAGAAACTTTCACCTCAAGCGGAAGAATCTTCTACATCTTCAGTGGGTGGATGCCATCCAGCAGAAACCCAGGCTTGTCTTACGGCAACAGCATAGGGATTATTCAGTTGCAGGGCTAAGACTGTGGCACGACCGCAAGCTGTTAGCCCTGCAATGTGAGTACTATCATTTGTCCAGACAAAATGCTGTGTCCATTTCTGTCGACGAGGATTGAAAAGCTGAACATCTTGGTTTGTTGCTGGATCTTTAGCCTTAGTTTGCGTTCCTTTGTAAGAATTGCAGAGGCGACACGCCAACCACAAGTTTTCTTCATTGTCAGACCCACCTGCAGCTTTGGGAATGATATGCTCAATCTCTAAAATGCCCAAGACGTATTTTTGAAGGCTTCGGCAATACCCACATTGATTCTTTGCCTTTTCCCGCACTCGTAGTCGTATCTGTTCAGAAATTGGACTCACTGGCTTAAAGGTTCAACCAATCCACGTTTGACAGCTTCACTGAGAGCAGTAGCTTTTCGCAGAAGTCCTTCCTGATAGATTTGCATGAGAGCTTGGAGTTCTGATCGCTCATCTTCACTAAGCAAACCTGCCTGTTGGCAATCGAGCAATTGACTCAACCGCGTATCTTGGTCAGGTTCCATCTTGAGATTGGTTAGGGCAAGAATTTGATCATCAGACAGAGTGGCGATCGGTTCAATATCGAGAGCATCTGAACCTCCCGATGGCATCAAGAGCTGAATCGTATCCGCTAGAACGCTGGCAATATCTCGATTCGCCAATCGTGCAAAACGCTCGACACGCTGATAAACGTCATCTGACAATGTAATAGTAATTTGGGTGCTCATAGCTCACCGTGTTGGTCCGTATTCCTTAAGAAGGAAGAGATTGGACACGCTCCCAAATCCTTCTCCCCAGAGTCTAGCACTTGACTTTTGTGAGTATACGGCGATCGCCTCTCTACTATTAATCCCCACTGCTTTCCACCATCATTTCATCAGAACATAGTGGTTCATGCGTCCAGAACTGGATGATTCAATCTTCGGGAAGCATACATTAATGCAGCTTTAATATCGTCCATTTCCAAATCTGGTAGCTCTTCCAGAATTTGTTCTACACTCAACCCTGCGGCTAATAAGTCCAGGACATCCACGACCCGAATTCGCATACCACGGATACAAGGACGGCCACCACACTGTTTAGGATTTACCGTGATGCGCTCTAGCAGCTTTGTCATTTCTCGAATTCCTTTACGGCATGGGTAAGAGCGATCGCTCCCAAACCCTTCCTCCACAAAAGAGAGCATCTGGGTTTTGAGGGGGTTGGGAGATCGCCTAGGTCATTCAGGATGCATCATTTACAAACTTCATCTGCAGGTTAGCCAGAACAAGGATTTTACTGATTGAATACAGAAACAATCAGCTAATTGTCAGATGTTGCTAGACTGCAACAGTAGATAACATCAGCCATAGAACAGAAGAGCTGCGCAGTATATTGCTCGAGAATCTAAAACTCAACAATATCGCTATTTTTTATCACAAGCACCAAAGTCATAAGTTCTGCTTCCTGGCTTGGGCTTTGGACGTTCTGAACCTTTAGAATTTGTTGAACTAGAGTCCGAGTTTGTTGCACTGGAGGAACTTGAGTTATCCGTATCTTGTTTAGAATCTTGATGAGAGTTATTCTTCGGTTCAGTCATGGGAGACAAAGTTAAATTAATGATTTCAGATGAGCAACAGAGCATTGAACTCATTTACCAGTATATAGAAAACTCACTTCAAGCAACAAGCAGCAGCATAGCAAGACTTGAGACAAGAATTACAACCTTATTTGGATTCAGTGGTCTTCTGCTTCGATTTACTATTGATTTGCCTCAAAGTGTATTTATTTGTGACTGGGACGCAGGAGCTGCATTCAAGGTAAGTATAAGCATTAGTCTTGCATTAGCAATTGCAATATCTGTGTTTGGACTATTCCCAAAGTCAACAGGTGATGCCTACACTGCTGGTGAATTATTGGATGAACTAAAGCATCATAATCAGAATTATTCTATGGAATATATTGCTATAAGCCGCGATGGAACTCTTGAAAATCTGGATGAGTTACGTCTCCACAAAGTTACCTGTCTTAAGTTGATAACTTTTCTAATTCTTCTTGCTACACTACTGTTTGCTTTGGATGTAAGCTTTTCAGCCTTTTGACTTTCAGTCTAAACCTCAAGTCCCAGGTAGATATGATTGATCATTAAAAATTTCTCTGTAGATCACTAAAGATACATAGGATGAGCAGAAGTTAATATTTTCCCAAGTAAATAGTTGCTGATAGATGCAGTTACTATGAGCAAGGCAAGAATTTCAAGTTTTCTCAGTGCTTAAGAAAGACGCTGTATTGTCCTCAGTGTTGTCCCAGACCGCGTCGAGAGACTTGTTGCCAGAAGTCAGCTTCGTCATTGGGGAGGAGTATAACAAGGACTTTGGTGCCTTCTGGGAGATCGGTGGTTTCGAGAAGTTCGATTTTGCCGTGGCGAACCGTTGCCCAAAGTGTTTTAACATAATTGTTTCAGGTGTTCTTTAGCTTAAATTAGAGCTGATCAGGCTTCTGGGGTGAGAATGAGGTTGCGGTAGACTTGCTCGATCGCAAACTTTAAATTAATGCTATTGAGTTCAATGGTGTCACCTTCTTGATAGTTAATGATGATCCATTCGCCTGCGTCGTTTTTGTGGTACAAATCCATTTCAATACAGGTAGAACTAACAAGTAAGTAATCCTTCAAAGCGAGATTATTGCGGTACATTCTGAACTTTCCGCCTCGGTCGTAGGCTTCTGTGCTATCCGATAGGACTTCAACGATAAGACTGGGATAGGTGATGTATTGCGTTGTTGCTTTATCCCGTTCATCGCAGGTTACGCTGACATCAGGATAGGTGTAGTCATCAGTTTCAGCGATGTTAACCCTAAGATCAGAGTTGCCTGTTTCACAACCACTTCCTTCCAAATGGTTGGAGAACATAGCGATGAATCTGACGGCAATTAGGCTGTGGTTTTTGCTGCCGCCGCCCATTGCATAGACTTGACCATCTATGTACTCATGCTTTTCAAGTTGCTTTTCTTCCCAAGCAAAGTACTCTTCAGGTGTTAATTGAGGGGAATTGTCTTTTGCTGTGACCATTCCAAAATCCAAAATGAGCTTTACTCCACTGTGCCATAGCCGCCGCCGCCAGGGGTTTCGATGATGAGGTGGTCACCGGGGTTAACAGAGACCTGGGCGCGGCCTTTGAGGATTTCGACTTGGCCATCTTCCCGTTCTAGGCGGTTTTGGCCGATCGCCCCCGACTCTCCACCGTTTAGGCCGAAGGGAGCGACTTTGCGGTGGCTAGAGAGGATGGCAGCGGTCATAGGTTGGCGGAATTCGATGCGACGGATGACGCCGTGACCGCCTCGGTGTTGGCCGTGGCCGCCGCTGTTGGGGCGGATTTCGAAGCGATCGAGGAGAACGGGGTAGCGCCATTCCAGCACTTCGGGGTCGGTGAGGCGGGAGTTGGTCATGTGGGTTTGCACGGCATCGGTGCCATCAAAGGTGGGGCCTGCGCCGGAGCCTCCGCAAATGGTTTCATAATATTGGTGCTGGGCATTGCCGAAGGTGAGGTTATTCATAGTGCCCTGGCTGGCAGCGAGGACGCCCAGTGCGCCGTAGAGGGTGTTGGCGATCGCCTGCGAGGTCTCCACATTCCCGGCCACCACCGCTGCCGGATAGCGGGGGTTGAGCAAGCAGCCCGCTGGCACGATGAGATTCAGCGGTTTCAGGCATCCGGCGTTGAGGGGGATGTCGTCATCCACCAAGCTACGGAAGACGTAGAGTACTACGGCTTTACAGATAGCAAGGGGGGCGTTAGCGTTGGTGGGCTGCTGAGGTGAAGTTCCGGTGAAATCCAGGGTGGCAGAGCGGTTGGGGCGATCGATGGCGATCGCCACCCGAATCTCGGTACCATCATCCATCGGGTAGGTGAACTGCCCATCGGATAGCACTGTAATCACCCGCCGCACCGATTCCTCGGCATTGTCCTGCACATGCTGCATGTAGGCTTGCACCTGCGCTAGCCCATAGTGGCGCACCATTTTTTGCAACTCCTGTGCTCCCCGCTCGTTGGCGGCGACCTGTGCCTGGAGGTCGGCTAGGTTCTGCGCTGGGTTCCGGGCAGGATATTCGTTGCGGGTGAGGAGTTCTCGAATTTCGGCCTCACAAAACTGCCCGTTTTGCACCAGGGGCACATTGTCCAGCAAAATCCCTTCTTCCAAAATGCTTTGGCTACCGGGTGGCATAGAGCCGGGGGTGATGCCGCCAATGTCGGCATGGTGTCCGCGAGAGGCAACGTAGAAGAGGGGGTGGGTTGCGTGCTCTACAAAAACGGGAGTGATGACAGTGATATCGGGGAGGTGGGTGCCGCCGTTGTAGGGATTGTTGGAAACGTAAACGCTGCCGGGGGTGAGGAGATTGCCAGAGTCGATGAGACTGCGGACGCTTTCGCTCATGGAGCCAAGGTGGACGGGGATGTGGGGAGCGTTGGCCACCAGTTGTCCCTGGCTGTCGAATAGAGCGCAGGAAAAGTCGAGTCGTTCTTTAATGTTGACGGAGGAGCTGGTGTTTTGTAGCGTGACCCCCATTTCTTCGGCGATCGCCCGAAACAGGTTGTTGAAAATCTCCAGCATCACCGGGTCGGGGGTAGTTTGGGTGGGTGGATGGGTGGATGCGTGAGTGGGGTGGGTAGAGGTTTGGGATTTGGTGAGAAGGAGGGTGGCGGGAGGAGTGAGGGTGGCATACCAACCGAGTTCCACGACGGTGGTGCTGGTGGGTTCGATGATCAGGGCGGGGCCGGAAAGGCGATCGCCGGGGTGGAGGTCGGTGCGGTAGTAGACCGGGGTGTTGTGCCAGGTATCGCCGCTGTACATGGGAACCATGGTCACGGGCTGGAGGGGCTTAGTGCGGGGAGTGGGGTGGGCGAGTTCAGATGGAGTAGGCATGTGGCCAATGACTTCAGCGGAAACCGCTTCGACGACCAACCCTTTGTGAGGCATGGTGAAGCCATAGCGCTGCTGATACTGCTCCTCGAATTGGTCGCGCAGGAATGTAACATCGCCCCAATCTACGGCCAATGCAGAATCAGTGCCCGCGTAGCGCAGATGCACTTTTGCCACAACCTGCACTCGTTCGTCAGAATCCAACGGACGGAGGGGAACCGATTCAATCCCCTGCTGAGTCAGATCCTGGCGTCCACTTGTGGCGAGGGTAGCCAGAGCCATTTCAAGATCAGGCAAAAGCACGTCGCTTAACTCGGCCTCGATCGCTCGTTCATGAAGCGATCGCACATCGGCCAGTCCCATGCCATAGGCCGACAATACCCCAGCGTAGGGATGCAGGAAAATCTGCGTCATCCCCAGCGCATCGGCAATTTGGCAGGCATGTTGCCCCCCCGCGCCACCGAAGCAACAGAGGGTATATTCGCTGACGTCATAACCCCGTTGGATAGAGATTTTTTTGATGGCATTGGCCATTTTTTCGATGGCGATCGCCAAAAATCCCGCTGCCACCTGTTCGGGCGTTCGCACACCTCCCGTTTTCAGTCGAATCTCTTCCGCCAGTGCAGTGAACCGTTGTCGTACCGCTTCTCCATCCAATGGCAAGTCTCCATTGGCCCCAAAGACCTTGGGGAAAAACTCCGGCTGAATTTTGCCCAGCATCACGTTGCAATCCGTCACAGCCAGGGGGCCTCCGTTGCGGTAGCAGGCTGGCCCTGGATACGCCCCCGCCGATTCAGGCCCCACCCGGTAGCGAGAGCCATCGAACTGCAGCATGGATCCACCCCCCGCTGCAACGGTGTGGATGGCCATCATGGGCGATCGCAACCGCACCCCCGCCACTTCCGTCTCGAAGGTGCGCTCATATTCGCCGTTGAAGTGTGACACATCAGTGGAGGTGCCACCCATATCGAAGCCAATAATTTGGTCAAACCCTGCCCGCATACTGGTTTGCACGGCACCTACAATACCCCCAGCAGGCCCCGACAAAATGCTGTCTTTTCCCTGAAATAGCCGCGCATCCGTCAGCCCTCCGTTGGATTGCATGAACATAAGGCGGGGGGATGAAGGGTGGAGGGTGGAGGGTGAAGGGTTTTCTCTTGCAAGCTCTGCGCTTTCTGGCTTGCCCTGATCCTTGCTTTGGATGTCGGCGGCGATGCGATCGACATAACGCCGCAGGATAGGGGAAAGATAGGCATCCACCACAGTGGTATCGCCACGACTAACCAGCTTCATCAGTGGGCTAACTTCGTGAGAAACGGATACTTGGGTGAAGCCGACTTGTCGCGCCAGGTCGGCCACTTGCTTTTCGTGAGCCGGGTAACGATAGCCATGCATCAGCACGATCGCACAGGAACGAATCCCCGCCTCATAAGCATCCTGCAAATCCTCCAGCAGCCCGCTCACCAAGGGACGCACGGAAATCAGCACTTCGCCCCGAGCCGAGAGGCGCTCATCCACCTCCACTACCCGCTCGTACAACATTTCGGGCAAGACAAGCTGCCGTGCAAAAATGTCGGGGCGGTTTTGGTAGCCAATCCGCAACGCATCCCTAAAGCCTTTGGTAATGAGCAACAGGGTGCGATCGCCCTTACGTTCCAATAACGCGTTGGTTGCTACCGTGGTGCCCATCTTCACGCAAGCAATCTGCTCCGCTGGAATGGGCGCATCGCTTGCTAGCCCCAGAATGTCGCGAATTCCTTGCAAGGGCGCATCAGGATAGCGATCGGGGTTCTCGGACAGCAGTTTATGGACGGCCAGCTCCCCTGCCGGACTCTGGGCCACGATGTCGGTAAACGTGCCACCCCGGTCAATCCAAAACTGCCATTGTCCCGCACTTGTTGCACCCGACGTTGCCATAACCGCTCCAACCGCTTTTTAATAAATGTCTATGCATGGTCTATGCATGCTTCGCGCCCATATATTCTGCCAAGCTCTTTCCCAAAACGGTGATGCTGTCAATGAATCGTAAGTCGGTAGGTGTAATTAAACCTAGAACCCTAAAACCCTGCGCCGCCTGCTGCGCGGGCGGCGCAGGGTTTTAGGGTTTGGTTTTTAACTATACCGAGGTACTTAGCTATCGCTTGGCTCAGCTTTACAACTACAAACGCCACATGTCTGATAATTTTCAAGAAAAGCCTGTTACTAATCCTTCAGTCTCCTCAGATCTAACGATCAAAGGGATATATATTCTCGCTATTACAGCCGAAAAGTTGGAACCCGAAGCCCTCATGCCTGTCGTTCAAATGGCAGATACAATGCTTCAGAATAAAAACACCACCTTTACGGCAATGATGGAAAGAGCTTTAGCCGTCAATGCACCGATAGAAGTCGCCAATATTCAGTATGCAGGTTCTCTCATGCATACCCCGCAAACTATGCAATCAACTCTGGCAGGCTGGATTCAGAAGCAATACAATGTGGCCTACCAACCGGTTATAGGACAAACATTCTTTCCTCAAGGAACACGCGATCCACAAGGTCGAGATAACTTCTTTCTGTTTTATTTTGACGTGTAGTGATTGAATTTTAGAGCGATCGCTCAATTCATCGAATTCCTTTAAATCTTATCTATAGCGCTATGCGCGTTAGTTAAGTACGGTTGTGTGGGGCGCGCCGCGCCCACACAACCGTTGCTGTGCTTAATGCGGTTGCACACCGCTCTAGGTTGGAGAGTGGAGTTTCCTGTAGGAAGACTCTACTCCCCAACTTGGATTTGTTATAGGTAATGCACGACGCCAGCACCTAACAGAATGTACATCGGTGTCTTAGTCTGCGCTAAAGGTAATTCAAGCCGCTCACCAGGAAGTAGATAGGGAGCAGCGAGAGTTAAGCAAAAATTATAAAATATAAACAGAATTTATATTTTAGAGATATTTTAATTTGGCGGGTTTATAGCTACGCTATCGAATAGAGTCATTGCCTCATAAATTGAACCCATTCATAGATTGCACTTATTGACACCGCTGTCATTTCTGCGCAGGCGGGAATCCAGAGAACGTTAGCACAATATTTGATAGGCAATCTCTGGATTCCATAGCCTTTCATAGTCATAGAGATGACTCAAGTTTGTGGGTTTGATTTTTATGATTATGGCTTCAACAGTCTTTTGTTTGTTTGTTTGTTTTTGCTGCGCGTTATTGCTGTAGCTAAAATTGCGATCGCTTTGCTATCAACCTAATTCATTGGTCAGGTTATTCCCATGGGCATCCATCAATCCCCTCCACTTCCTTGGTATCGTTGGCTGAATAGCAATAGCGTTATTCGTCTGCTAGAAACCGTCCAGGACTTCATCATTATTTGCTTGTGCATTGGGCTGTTCAGTTTCATGATTTTGCAACTGCGAGAGATGGCCTTATCACTCCTGCCTCCCTTGGATTTTCAGCCCGTTACATCAGATATTTTGTTTCTGCTGATCTTGGTTGAACTCTTTCGTTTGTTGATTATTTATTTGCAGGAACATCGCGTATCGATTGGGGTTGCGGTTGAAGTTTCGATCGTTTCTGTGCTGCGAGAAATTATTGTGCGGGGGGTGTTGGAAACGCCCTGGATTCATGTCATCGTCGCCTGCGTTTTCCTCCTGGTGCTGGGCGCATTGTTGGTGATTCGCGTATGGCTCCCTCCCACCTTCGACCGGATTAATCCAGAGCAAATTGTTTCGGAACGCCATCGAGCAAGAGTTACAACGGGGCGAGTATCCCAAAACTCCTTTGTGGACGAGGAGGTGAGCGATCGCCCCAATGCTGCTCCGGTCAAATCTTCCGACTCAAACCGACAGCAGGACTATGTTGTGAATTGACGTTGTTGTGAATTGACGTTTTTTGGTTGCTAGAAGCGTTTAGTTACGGGTTGGCGGTAATTTTTCCGGCGATCGCCGACAAAGCCACCGTTCTTGGAGACGCCAGATAGTTTTGAGCCGTCGGATCGCCGCTGCGGCCTTTGAAGTTGCGGTTGGTAGCGTAGATGCCGACTTCCTCGGAGCCGAGGGTGCCCATGCCTGCGTTGATGCAGGCTCCGCAGCCAGATTTGAGCAGGGTCGCTCCCGCTTGCTCCAGAATGGCGAGGTAACCAAGGGCTTCGGCCTGCTGGCGCACTTCCTGAGAGGCGGGGACAACGAACAGGCTAACGCTGGGGGCAACACTGTTGCCTTTGAGGACTGCGGCAGCCGCAGCGAGATCGTGGAGTTTGCCGCCTGTGCAGGAGCCGATGAAAGCGCGGGTGATGGGAATATCATCCAGTTCACTGATTCCTACCACATTGTCGGGTTTGGGCGGGCGGGCAATCTGGGGTTCCAGGCGGCTCAAGTCGAAGTGGTAGTGGTGGGCATACTCAGCATCGGGGTCACCCAAGATTTCCTCGAAAGGCGTCTGGGTGCGTGCCTGCACATAAGCGCGGGTAGTGGCATCGGGAGCCATGATGCCGCACATCGCACCACATTCCACCGCCATATTGGCCAGGGTCATGCGCTCGTCGATGGGGAGTTGCTCGATCAAGCTGCCGCGAAATTCCATCACGTTACCGATCGCCCCATCGCCGCCAATCTGTCCCAGGATGAACAGCATGATGTCCTTGGCGCTGAGGTGGGGCGGCAGGGTGCCCTCTAGGTCGAAGCGCAGGGTCGCGGGGACGCGCAGCCACATATCCCCGGTGGCAAAGATATTCGCCATATCCGTCGTGCCGACGCCTGTGGAGAAGCAACCAAAGGCTCCGTAGGTGCAACTGTGGGAGTCGGTTCCCGCAATCACCATGCCCGGTCGGATGAAGCCCTGCTCAGGCAGCAGCACATGGCAAATGCCCGCCGCTTCACCGGGCGACACGACATCCAGCAGGTGGCAGTCTTGTTCTTTGGCGAACTGCACCATTTGCTGATGCATGACGGGCGCTTTGGGGTCGGTGCGGATGTCGTTGATCTGGATAAAGTGGTCGGCGACTAGGACGATGCGATCGCCCGCCCACACCTTCGCCTCTTGCCCAAAATGCTGATAGAACAACTGTCCCACGGGACCAGCGATCGCATCGTGGGACATCGCCAGATCCACTTGGGCAAACACCACCTCGCCGGGGCGCACATAGGCATTGCCCGATGCTCGCGCTAGCAGCTTTTCGGCGATCGTCATCGGGCGCGATGGGGTAGTGCTGGGAGGAACGGTGATTTCGCCTCGTCGCCGCTGTTGGTTGAAGGGAAAGAGACCACCCGCTTGGGCGATCGCCTCCACTACGGGATTTTGTTGCGCGTCTCCCAGAATCTCTAGGGGCAAGCCAATGTTGATGCTGTTGCGATAGAAAATTTCGGCGAAGGACTTAGCACGAACGACGCGAATGCCTGCCGCTTTGATGGCGATCGGGGCAAACTCCCGACTGGAGCCACAACCAAAGTTGTGGCCTGCTTCGATGACGTCGTATTCCAGCAGCTTGCCTTCGCCAATCACATGCTCCAGGGCATAGCGCTTGAGGTAATCGGGGTCGGGGTTGGTGCCGCGCTTGGCGGGAATGATGTCGTCGGTGTTGATAGCGTCACCGAGATGGAGAATGCGATCGGTCATAGCGTTTTGTTAAATAGAACCACAAAGGCACGAAGACACAAAGGGGAACATGAGAGGAGAGGAAATGGAACGCGGATGAATGCAGATAAACGCGGATGGGGAATGGATCACGAATCATTTCATCGCCTTAGATTATCTTTGATCCATCAATCAACCAACCCATTTCTGATCTGACTTTCTTCTTTGTTCCTTTGTGTCTTTGTGGTTCACTGTCTTTGTGGTTCACTCAACTCACTGTCGCTAGAGGCAGCGTAAACTTGACCCGCAGACAATCGGGAGGAACCTCTTCAAGTTCCAGACAACTGCCCATCCGCTGTAGAACGAGCTGATCGACATGGAGCAAGAGTTCTGGGGTGAGGGTGGGCG
>JADEXA010000119.1 GCA_015207365.1 Vacuolonema iberomarrocanum LEGE 07170 | reverse complement strand
TTCTTTAACGTAGATATCGATAATCTTTTTACGGAAGTCAAGCGAATAGGGTTGCACCTCAAGTCGTCCCCTAGGAAATAAACATTCTATTCTAAGTGTACCTCACTAGAATAGGAAACGCTATATCTATTGGACATCATTTAAGTCTGGGTCTAAACAAGACCCGAAAATCCACAATGCCGCGACAGGTCTCTCAAACTCTTCTGTGCAGTCAGTCCCTCTAACTCGTAGGTTTCAGGCAAGACTTAACAGATACCCGTTACAACTTTAAGGATGAAATACCGATGATCCTTTGTCTTGCTTCTCATTCTACTCAGTGTCCACCCAAACGTCGTTTGTTTTTTGAATATCCCCAAAAACCTTCTAAGTCGGTAGGTGTAATTAAACCTAGAACCCTAAAACCCTGCGCCGCCCGCTGAGCGGGCGGCGCAGGGTTTTAGGGTTTGGTTTTTAACTATACCGAGGTACTTAGAGGGCTCGGATAGATCCATCGATCCAAAGCATGAGGGGAAGACATCTAGAACCGATGTCTTCCCCTGAAATCTGTCTGAGAGGTCGATTCCCAACCCTAATTTTCTTTTGAAAGCTAATTACTACAAGGAAAAAGGAAAGGTGATCGTTGGTTCTCCATCACTCACAGTGCCCTCAAAGGTGCGAGTTTCTCCTCGAACTAGAAGCCGCACAGAGAAGGAGATGGGAGTATTGCTTTGCTCACACCGGGTAAACAAGTTGACAGCAAGGTTGTAGTTTCCCGTAGGGGCAGCTCCTGTCGGCCAAAAGATATTTTCAATTGGGCTGACCGTAGTGCCACCACATCCGGCATTCGCATCTACATCCAACTGTCCGCCAGACGGAACGCTCGGGTTGAAGTAGGCAACCACTTCACCGGACGGGTCGGTCACGGCGAGATCCAGGTCATCCACCGATGTCCAGCGCAGCGTTACCTGAATATCTCCCGTTCCCAAAGCTTGCCCCGTGGATGTTTCGACAGCAGGCGTGGCAGGAACATCAAAGGTGACAGCCGTTGGACACAGTTCATCTAGTTCGACCAGTTGCCCAAACTCGGTAATCATGTAGCAACCTTGACGCTCTTGGGCAGTGGCAGGAGAAAGGCTATCGAGGGTAATAGGCAGCAAAACGGCGGCAGTCGCCAACAAGAAACGAGTGAGTTTTGACATGAGTGTCCAACCTCTACGAGCAAGCAGGTGATTGAATGGGGAAGAGACTGACGATGTCCTCTTACCAAGAAAGTTAAGCATGTAGCTTGGGAACCTTTTGACAAGAGCGAAGCTCACCCTAATGGGTATGTCTTCATCCCTTTCAGAAGGCCGAGCTTAGAGTGCCCAAAAGTTTACCTATAAGATGCAAGGTTCCCTAGTTTTTCATCGTTGTTTAATGAAATTTCAGTTTTCATCCAGCCTTTACATGAGGAGCGAGGGTTCTTGACCCAGGAATTTAGTCGAGGAGCAACCCAAAATAATCTGATAGAGAGATTTTAGCGATTTTTTGGAGATCGGCTTCATCGTTTTTAGAAGGAGGAGCGGAGGACGCAACTTAAATTTGAGATGCAATCATCCCTACCGTCCAATAGTGCATAGTCACTTCACAAATCTGGATTCACAACTCTGAATCGTTTAGATAAAGAGAGCATGTTGGGAAAATCCAGCATTTTTCAGATTATTCCAAAGAGCTTTTGAGGCGATGAATTGAGGAAACAGCTGGTGAAAGCTCACCGGAAACAGAATGGCCTAAATATTGCTGAAAGCGATCGCCCTCCTCAATTATCCCCTCTCTAGCCTGTCCTCATTGCTAGCAATATAGGTTCCAGAACCGTTGGTAGAAAAAGCTTTTGGAGCTTATCAGCACAGTCAGCCGAGCTGAAATACTCCGCTTCTTTCAGCCCCGCGCGCGCTTCATTCAACCTCAATTCCACCAGGGTCTTGAGAAATTAAGTGATTCATATGAAAAACATCGCACTAGAATTTAGGCACCGGAATCGGGAATCTTTGCTATGATTTCCTGAGCTTTTCCCAGGTTGTTTAAACAGAGGAGTATTCGAGCATTTGCCGCTGGTCGAGGTCGTATCACTGTTAAGCCTAACCGTTTGATTCGAGTGAGACTTTCGCGATCGCATCCGCATACACCCCCTCTTCAACTCTCCGATATGCCAGTGCAGCGTCCATCCTGTCGCAATTTGGAGACCATTCCGACCCCCTCTTCCCAAGGCACGGTTCGGATCAAGGGCATGGTTGCTACGGGGGCAAAGGTATGAATCTGCAATTTGAGGAGTCAAAACAACGGGAGTGAACAGAACGATGAAACGCATCCGCAAAAAAAATCAGAATCAGCCCATCAATATGGGAGCAATCGCCCTCGGAGTAGCAGGCATCCTGCTAGGTTGGGGGGCGCTTGCTCCTGCCGCCCAAGCCCAAGCAGCTTATGGCAGCTACATCGGGATTGGCGCATCCGTCGGTTTGACTGAAGGCTCAGAAAATGAAGGGAGCAGTGCTGGAGGGGTGATCTCGGTGCGCTATCGGCTCTTGGAAATACCCGTCTCCCTGCGGACACAGGTTTTGATCAGCGAGCAAACGGCGATCGTACCAACGGTTTCCTATGACTTTCCCATCACCTGGGACTTGGATGGCTATCTAGGTGCCGGAGTCGCATTCCCACTCGATGCCGGAGACACCGATACCTCTCCCATTGGGAACGAGACGAGCTTTGTTCTGCAACCAGGGGTAGATTACGCTCTGCCCGATAGCGATCTGGTCATCTTCGGCAACGCCATTATTGCCTTCGATGCCTATGAGGAGTCGGGTGATACGGCAGCGGCGATTCAGGCTGGTGTAGGTTTACAGTTCTAAGATCATCTGCCCGCTTAAGATTTGAGTTGGGGTTGCTAATTTATGGACAACCTGCTCATCTCAAATCAATAGAGTGATGCCACAGGTGGGCTAACTGTTCTCCTCAATCAAAGTTTCTCCTGGCAGCAATTAAGGGTGAGTGCGATCGCACTCACCCTTTCTTCGTTATCCCGACTGCTCACAGCAAGCCCGCGTCTAAGTCCAGGACAAAAACCCAAAATCAGGGGTTCTCGCAAGGTTTTAATTTTTCGGCCTAGACGTAGGGACCCGCGTATAAGACGTGAAAGGTTAGCGGCAAAAGATGCCCATCTTTGCACTTCCCGTCCAGTTATATAGACTTCTTCCGTTCGAGCAAACCTACATCGAACGCCTTTCGGGATAACGAGCCACCTCATGCACAAGAGGAAGCTGATGATGCTTCATATATCTGCCTGCCAATATTTTTTCGCAATCCTCTCCCTGCTTCCCAGTCTGTTACGCTCAACTCTCGCAGCTAAAAATATAGCGCTATGCGCGTTAGTTAAGTACGGTTGTGTGGGGCGCGGCGCGCCCCACACAACCGTTGCTGTGCTTAATGCGGTTGCACACCGCTATAGTCATAAAATCTTCAAGTCAAAATCTCATAACATTTTTTTGATAAGAACATTCAATTGAAATGATGAAAAAGATTTCCTATCTCTGTTATTTCTTGTTTGCATCAGTCCAAAGAATCAAATTTTCATCGTTTAGCATCCCCTAAGCTCAAAGCGATTACAAACGTTCTAAATACTTTTATGCCTAATCTATCTAAAGATTATGCCTTTATTAAGAAATCTCTGATTTTGAGAAGCCTGTAATTCAGGCGATCGAGATGCTATGCCATAATGTAAATGTGTCCCATGAATCCTATTCTGAGCAGGCATTCTCGAAACAAATCCAGTCAAAATTGCCGCGGGGCAGACTGGCTTTCTTCTTGTGTTCCTCTCAGCAATAGGTTCTTCGAATCTGAATTTGGGCATTGCTCTTGAACAATGCTTCGAGATATCTCCTTACGGAGGCCGTTCAAATACTTGAGCAAGCCCTTATCCATAGCGCTGGATTTTTAGCTGCACTTCTTAGGAATTGGCCGAAGTGGCACTGAAGTCTTTATTTGAGCGTGGAGTCCGTAGAGGTTAGATTATGACCATGACATATCTGAAGCACTCTCAATTTGCATTGCCCGCTCATCCAGAGCAGGCGATCGCTCTTACTTCTGAGCGTTATCAGTCTTGGCTCACTGCCAACGGGTTGACCTCAGCTGTTCTTACGCTTCTCGTTTCGGTAGGCGTGGGGCTTGTGAGTGTCTCCACGGCGATCGCCAGTCCAACAATGTCTAAGGTCATCGCCCTCAACGCCCATGCTCTGTTGGACACAGAGGTCAACGAGGTTGAGGCCAATACTCAGGTTGCTCAGGCAGCAGAACCGACCTCACCAGCGCCTGCGGAGATCGATACCTCTATTACCCGCGAATACGAGCCCGTCACGATTTACCTGCCGGACAACAGTAGCCAGGAATTGGTTCCCCAATCGGTACTGGTCGCCACCGATGCCCCTGTAACCATGGCAGTTAACCAAATCGTCGACCAATACGAAGGGCAAGATGTCGGTATTACAAGTTATGAGGTAAACGTAGACGCTCAAGCACGGGAAGCTGCTATCAACTTTGAGGTCAACCATCCTCGCGGCGGAAATGTATTCCAGAGCTTAAGTAGCGCGAACCAATACAGCCTCTTTGAGGCAATTCGTGAGACGCTGCTAACCCAGCCCGTCTATGGCATTGACGAGGTTATTTTCCAGGCAAACGACACGCCTTTTGATATCTAGCAACATCCACTGCTTCGACTGTAAGCAACGTCTGGCAGGGTTATTGAGGCAGCTGGCCAACCCCTAGAGGCTATGGCTCAACAAACCATGAATGCTGCAAGAAACGACCTCTCTCCCTCTGTATGACTTTTTCGTAGCGTACTTAGATGAGGTTAATGTCATAGTCTGGTTATTGAGGTCAACTCTTGGGCACACTCATACAGTGCCGATGTTCGATATGTGTCGATTCTCCCCACCGTTGAGGGGCTACCCGCAAATCCTGTGACAGGCTTTGAAAGCCAAACCCTCTAACGTGTTTTCGGATAGGGGCTGAAAGGGAGTACTTTGTTGATGGGGGGCAAGATCGATCCTGGCAGCTAGCCTCCAGCCATTTTGAGAACACTAGTGAAATGAAACGATAAATATCTCGTTTCCAAATTGATCTTACCAAGCCTTTACAAAAGGAAGTGGGCGATCCAGCAATGGGTAGGGGCAAAGCCAAAAGCTCTTTTCAGTAAGGTTGATCACCTTGATGGCTGACGGTCAGTAAGTCGTCATAAGCAGGTCATGCTTAGCAGAGCTGTGAGTTGCAGCCCTAGCGTTCATTTTCCAGATTATTGATACGCTATGCTATCGCTACCCGCTCTACGAGATGTCCAGATCACCTGTTTAGAACGACAAGGAACTATTATTGCAAGCTTGCATACGAGGGAAATATGAGCGACAACACGCACAAAGAAGTTGATCCAGGCAAAGACAGATTGCTCTACCCTATTGGGCGGTATCGAGGCAAATTCAAGGTTGGCAATGTTGCCTTCAATGCTAACCTTCAAGAGTTTGCTCAAAAAATCGGTTACATTTGCAACCTGGAAACAGGAGGAAAGATCTCTTCAGAAGATGCTTACGATCAGATCAAAGATTTGTGGAAAAACTTAAAGAAATCCAAAAAGGCTTTGTTAGACACACCAGAGCCTCCTACTCCAGAGCTACCAGAATAGTTAGCTATCCTCTTGACTTTTCCAAACGAGAACCTGACTAAAATACAGTTCATTCCAGACATGCATTGCTGTCCTTTTTCGGAATAGCAAAAAAGGATAGTCATCAAAGAAGAAAAATTGAGCCACCTTTCACCGTATTAGTGTCTGACATTTCCGTTCATATAACTTGCGAAATCGAGTGTGAAAGGGGGGCATGCTGAGTACACCCCCCTTTCACACTCGATTTCGCAAGTTATATCAAATCCGGTTGAAGAACCCAACTAT
>JADEXA010000118.1 GCA_015207365.1 Vacuolonema iberomarrocanum LEGE 07170 | reverse complement strand
CGGAGTTGCCGCGATCAGATGGCAGCAATATGTCGCCGATGTGCGTGAAGCTAATCAGAGCCTTGACCAACTCAATCAGCAAATCACGGCGTCTGGGGAAGCCGCCATCCAAGCGGCTGTCCGCACTCGGTCAACGACAGAAGATCTGAATGCTGCTCGCGAAGCGGGACGGGAACTCACAGAGCAAGAAATTGAGCAGGCCCAGCGACTCCTTGAGGCAAACGATCTCCGGCTTCAGCAGTTGCAAGAAGACCTTGAACTCGCACAACAAGCTACGGCTGAGTTGCCTGAGCAAGAAGCGGCAAAAGAGAATCTGATTGCTCAAACTGAGGCGTCGATCCGTGCGCTTGAAGGGCAGAACGATGCTCTTCGCGAATCTATTGGGTTAGGCATAGAGGAAGGTGAGGCGACCTCCCAGGCAGTGGAGGATAAACGATCGGCGATCGATCGGCTTACTGATACCTTTGACGAGCAACTGCAAGCGCAGGAGAATTTCCGCCGAGAGTCCCAGGCCGTTACCGCTGAAGCTTTGGCAGAGGGTAACCTCTCCGAAGAACAAGCACGTCAGCAAAATCTGCAAGCCGAGCAAGATTATCTCAATCAGAGAATTGCCTTGCTGCGTGAGAAGTTGCCCCAACTTCGCGCCCTCGCCGCTGAAACAACCGACCCAGAGGAAGCCGCTGGGATTCAACAAGAGATCTTGCAGGCAGAGAGCGAGATCTTGGATACACGAACTCAAATTGCCCAAAATGCAGCAGAGGAGCGGCGACGGATTGAGGAAGAAGCCATTGCCGGAGTCGAGGAAGAGATTGAACGAGCGAATGCTCTCATCCTTCAGTCGCAAAATGAGCAGATCGCTGCTCTCCGACAAGCCCAACTTGACCGCGCCATCACTGCCGAAGAAGCAGAGCAACGCATTCAGCAGATTCAGTCTGAATCGACAACACAGACCGTTGCCCTCAAAGAGGAGGAACTTGCGGAGATCCGCCAACTCCGGGAAGCGGGGACAATTGATGCTGAAACCGCAGCGGAGCGAGAACGCGCTCTGCAGGCAGAGATCCGTCAGCTCACCTTGCAAGGATTGGAGCAACAGATTGCAGCCCAGGAAGCCGCCCGGCAAGCAGCGATTCAAGCGATTCAAGATGAGCTGGCCGTCGCAACCGATGCCCTAGAACAACAAATTGCTCTCCAACAACGGAAGACAGCACAGATCCAAGCGCAAGAACGGGCACTACAGCGACAAAATGAGCTTATAGACAGTCAAACTGCGCTAACCACCGCGCTCAACAATCTTGACCAGGCACGGTCACAGGCAGCGATCGACGGCTACGACCGCGCCCTCCAAATTCAACAACAGCTAGCCAGCAACGAAGAACTCTCCGCCCGTGAACGGCGGGTTCTAGAAGAAGAATTGCAACGGATTGGATTTCAACGGGGAAGCAGCGAACTAGAAATTCTCGAAGCTCGACAAGCCGAGGAAGAACGCCTGGCTCAACAGCAACAGGCAGCTCTAGAGGCACAACAGACCGCCGCCCGCACAGCGCTCGATTTGGAGCTTCGTCGCAATGAGCTTGCAGCGCGGCGAGCTGTCATTGAAGCTGAAATCGCAGAAACCCGCGCCCGCCAAAATGTATTGGATGCCGAAGCGGCTTTACGGGAAGCCGAGCTTTCGGGAGATGCTACTCAGGTTCAGACTGCCCAGACAGACCTTAATCTCGCCCGCCAAGAAGCAGAACTATCGGCAGAAGCAACCACCGCCGCTCAAGAAGCCGCCGCCGCCCAGGCCGAGATCGGCGAAAACGCTCGCGATGCGCTCGAAGCCCAGCAGGAAGCCGAACGTGTCACAGCCAACGCTGCCGAACAAGCTCGCCAGTTCGCGGCTGAGATGGAACGCGCTGCTGCGGCATCTGAACGCATTCGCCCTGGCAATCTACCCCAAGCTCGCCGACGGGGTGGTCCAGTCGCCGGTGGCCAGCCTTATCTGGTTGGGGAGGAAGGACCAGAGCTGATCATGCCTCGGCGTAGTGGTTATGTCCTCACCGCTCCAGAGACGGCCCAGCTTTTAACGAAATCCTTTAACAGCTTTTCTCTACCCTCGATGACCGTCACGGCTACTGACACCACCCAACTGCTCAAGGCTGTTCGGCAACTAGAGGGCAAGCTCGACAAGCTGGGTCGCCCCCAACAGCAAAACAACTTCCACCTAAACACGAACGACCCGATGAAAGACGCGGTAAGACTACAGGGGGACATGCTCGCTCGACAAATAAGGGGGTGGTGAGATGGCAGTAGGTGATGTAACCATCGCACAAGTTCTCGGAGCAACCCCAGCGATTCCTGCCGTTGTTCTGCAGTACTTTGGTGACTCTGGTTATCAGCCAGGGGAAGTTTCTGGAACAGAGCTAGCCGGGTTTACTCAGAGCTGGCGAGGAATTTTCGAGGGGACAGGACGCCCGGAGATCCGCACTTGGGCTCTCGGCGGTAGGCTACCCTTCCTTGACTTTGTGCGGCTGAATGAGCTGATTCGCTGGCAAAATACCGAGATCGCCGCCGAGCGCGATGGGCGGCTGCAAATCACAGATGAAATCAGTTATCCGACGCCACGCCCCATCCCTCACCCCTTCACATTGGTCCCCGGCTCGCAGGTAGAAACGCGACCGGGTTACGAAACGGGTTACTCAATCCACCGCTGTTTTGTTGCTAAGGGTCAGGGCCATGGCCTTCCAGGTGGCCGAGGGAACGACGGCAGTATTTGGTGGATTTTCGCTCTCGTGGTGACGGAGGTAAGCGAGTAATGCCGGAATATCGTCTTGCCAAGAACACGCGCATTTGGATCGGCGACAGAGCCGGAGCCAATGAGTTGGAACTCACAGCCAAGCTGCAAGAGCTGGAAATTGCCAACCCGCGCATCGATCTTGATAGTGGTCTCCATCCGGCCACCGGGCAGCTCACTCTGGCCGGTGGCATTACGCTCGGCTGGACAGAGAACCTCGACCCTCGAAGCAATCGCACACGTTGGCAAATGGGCAACCAGCTTCGAGTGCAGTGTCAGCTTTCAAACGATACATGGGTTCCGCATCCTCTAGGAGCGCTGCGCTTACTCAAACGCCCCAAGCCCCCACGCGGGCAAGATTTTGTTCTCAGCATTGGGGATGACCTCGCCCATCTCGACCAAAACCCTGCTCCTGAGTCCTCTAGCGGATTGCTGACTGCATCTCAAGTGCTAAGTGGCATTAAGCCCACTGAAGCCATCAACCTGCTTCAGCCCCGTACAGCTCTACCTACGCTGGTCGATGAAATAGCCCTCACTCCGGTTATGCACGGAATCCCTGCCCGACAGTCGGGGACTCGGGTGAAACAGTGCGGCGCAATTTCGTCGGCCTATCTGCATCTACTCTGGATTAACGGCAGCCGTCAGCTCCGTGCTGCGCTGTGCAACGTAGACCGTGCCCCAGACTTCACACTTTCAACCGAGGACTACAACTGGGATTGCACTGAAGGTGACTTCCCAGAAATCGATCAAGTAGTGGTGGCCACAACCCGACTTATCAAACTCGATCGCGACCAGGCGGATCAGTCGGGATCCGAAACTGACGAGGGCATGACCACAACGGAAGCGATTACAGACCCCTACGGAACCCCTGTTCAAACCAGTTCGACGACCCAACCTGAGAATGAAGTTTTCCCCACATCTAGCTCTACAGCAACCATCACAACAGGGACGACATCGAAGGAGACCAACTATACAAACGACCTTTTTAACTACAGCCTCGAAACCTCCCGAGCCTGCAAAGGATTGCTTTTCCCCGAAGACTTCCCGGAAGATACGACGCTCACCGATGCTCGCGAGCTGAAAGAACAACAAGTTCTGACAGGCGATGGTAAGCGTGTTTATAAAATAGTCAAAACCCAGCGTGAGCCCGCTGGGTTGGTTGATCCATCTGTTAGCAATAAGCTTGCCCTTATTAAAACGAGACAAGTAACCAAAATCTGGCGGGAACATGGCGATGGCGTTCAGTGGCGAGAGCAAACCGTTACTTGGGATTTGCGCGAACGCCGTATCACCTCGCCCAGCCGCATCGGCAACTATCCCCCGCCACAAATCCAAGTGAAGCCCCAAGCATCCGAGGCTGTTGAGCAACCCGATACTGACAACAGTGAAGCCAATACCAGCCCTCCTAAAACGGTTCTCACTCTTCGACGTACTTCACCAGTGTTTGGGCCTGGCCAAGCCAAGGCGATCGCAACGTTACAGCACCGCATCGAATGGGGCAATGCTCTGCCTGCAAAGTGGGAGTTACCGCTCTCCGACTCATTGATCCAGAACTATCACCCATTCCTTATGTTCGATTGGATAGACAATGGAGTAGTATATCGGTACTTATCCCATAGTCATGTGTTCTTGCACAGCAAAACGAGCAGTGTGGTCGCGATGGCAGGGCTGTTTCTGGGAACAGTCGAAAATGGCATTCTTACCCCAGCTTTGGAGGTTTTGACGTGAGTACAGAGGAGAACGTTTTCACCGAACATCTTCGCCCGACTTGCCTCCTAACCGAAGAATATGCAGAGCAAGCAAATTACGAAGATGCTAACTATTTTGTCGATGAGGATGAGGGCGAAGAAGGATTAGTCCTCAATTGCGGCGTTCGAGGCTGTCTGATGCCTGGGTACCACTTTCTTAGTGAATGCCATACTTCTGTGGATTTGGAAGCAGAGATGTAATTGGAAATGAGAGGAATCGAGAGTTGAGCCGACTAGACGATCGCCTTGAAGAGAACCGCATTCAAAGCCTTCAGCGGAGGCCAAACTCCACTGAAGTAAATGAGGTTTTGTTCTTCCAGGGATTCAATGGTTCGGCTTATACGGCTAAAGATGGGGCAGGGAACACCGTTGAGGTGGAGCTCTATCGATTTTTCCCTCCGCGAGTTGGTACGCCTATTCCCGCACTCCCGATTGGTGGTCGGAGGTTAGCTCTATGAGCCGTCTAGACGATCGCCTCGAAGAAAACCGTCAGGCAGCCCTCACGCGCCGAGCGGCTCAGAGTCAACGTCTCCCCATCTACACTTGGGGCGGGTTCAGCAGCAACGGGAACCCTGAGGTCTCAGTAAATAATGGCTTGCTGCAAGAATACGGGCACTATGCTTCCAATGGGACCCCGCAAGGAGGTGAGCCTGTTGGACTTTTTGTTGGCATTGGTGGACCGATCGTAGTCGGGCGCGACCATCTCCTTACTACAGAAGAGCGTCGTGGTCGCGGTGAATTTCTGAGGGGTGCGATTATCATCGATGAGCTTCCTGTTGGAGACCCAAATGCTCCAGTTCCACCAACAGGCGGCAGTGCGTTTCGTAGGGGAGAATGGCCCGCCGCCCCTGGGGGTGGTTTTGGCGGGAGTGCCCCCGGCTATCTGAATGAGGATGAATTTCCTAGTGACGGTTCAACACCAACCGAGCCACCCGATAATCCCTATGACGGGACAAACGCTGATGGTGCGGACGGGAACCTACTGATCACAGGTGAAACGGCAGTTCCAGGAGGTGGGCGCATCCGGTCACAGCTCTTCTTCAGTCCCAATACGCGCTATCAACGCGATCGGGCTGACTTTGGGGTTGGACATCCCGGTCAAAACCTGATCAACTTGTATGCACTCAATAACGACGGAGACTTTTCGTCCTTCTCGTCACAGCAAGGCCAGAGCTTCATCTACTTTTTCGTTGAGGATACCGAGTATCTCTACACCACAGATGGGAATACCATCCGGCGCTCTAATGATGGTGGCTCAACTTGGCAAAACACCCCAAGCCAACCCTCCACTGTTAATGGTGATACTGTCATCGCGGGTACTGACAGCGTACTGATGGCTACTGCCACAACTCAAAACCAGACCACCTTCCAGGAAGACGCCGTAATCAGCTACTCAACTGATCGCGGCGCGACTTGGCAAGAGTCAATAATCAGCCTGCCTGATGGCGACGGAGACGTTCGGCCAACCGCAATGATTCCCGGTTTTCAATATAACTGGGCACTATTAGACGATTTTCAAGCGGTATATATTTCTAGCGATAACGGGCTAACTTGGGCCAGCAATCCACCGCCCCTCGGGTTTGACTTTATGGTCGACGCCACTTGGAGCGGGCAAGATTTGTTTGTTCTTGGCGGCGACAACATTTATCGACTGGCCGGGGGGACATGGTCAGCGATCGCCTTACCATCCAGCAATTGGCTTGTTTCTGTTGGCATTGTCGCCGGAGGCACGGAAATCCTTGCCTATGACAATGGCGACCACGGGTATCGTTCCGTTGACAATGGGCTGAACTGGGCCGAAGTAACCGTGTAAAAAACTGTAAACAGCAGGCAACTGTCACACTACACTTTTTATACACCTTGATCCTGAGCCAAAAACAAGAAATGTCCGATTTTCAATGCTTTCAGCGTTCAGTTTGATCCGTATAGAACGAGTTTTCAATGCTTTCAGCCGTCAGTTTGATCCTCAGTTTGATCCTTGCTAACGAGTTTTCAATGCTTTCAGCCGTCAGTTTGATCCGAGGATCAAACTGAATTTCTTATTGAGAATGGCGCTAAGCCCTACGCAGCAAAGAATAGCGTATTTCGTGGGCGAGGAATAATGACAAGATAAATGATCGCGCCGTGACATTTTATCTGATCTTTGACA
>JADEXA010000117.1 GCA_015207365.1 Vacuolonema iberomarrocanum LEGE 07170 | reverse complement strand
GCGTTTCAAGATGATCTGACATGAGTGGTAGAGCGTAGAGTTTTAGATCCTCTACCACTTTCCTGCTCTTCTTTCACCCGGTTTGTCCAAAGTCCAGGCGTTAGTTAAGTACGGTTGTGTGGGGCGCAACGCGCCCACACACATCCATTTCTGTGCTTGACGCGGTTGCACACCGCTATAAGTACCTCGGTATAGTTAAAAACAAAATCCTAAAACCCTGCGCCGCCCGCGCAGGGTTTTAGGATTTTAGGTTTAATTGCACCTATCGACTTATCAAGGGTGATGTAGAGGAGCCGTTAGTAAGGGCGATCGCTGCAGCAAAGTGCTGGTTGTTCTGGGAAGGTTTTCTGCACCACTAACTACCCCCGAAACAGCTTTTGCATCTATTCACATTGCTTCGCATGTGTTCCATCTGGCATTGTTACGCTCTCTCCTGGCGCTAGTTTTCTTCCGTCAGGCAAAACGACTTGTCCTCCTCCCTGTTCATTGAAAACAATCTTCACTCCGTTCGGATGCACGATGGTTCCGTCACCGAACATTGTCGAGCCATCGGGCCCAACAAACTGTTGCCCAGGTTTGATTTCTATTGCATCCATCTGAGTCCGCGCTGTGTTAAGTAGCTCGGCACGATGAAAAACCAGACTCTAAAAACCTGTGCCGCCCGCAGCGCAGGCGGCACAGGTTTTTAGGGTTTTAGGTTTAATTGCACCTGCCAACTTAGGGGGTGTAGAGTCGTTGGATTCAGGATTAGTTTCTTCAGGTCTTTCACTCATATTCGTCAAGTCCACAATAGGAGATGCCAAATCCCCAATAGAGCCATATTGTCTTTGAATATAGCAAGTCTAAGCCTGACATCGGTTCAGTTGGATCTGAGCTTGCTGAGGTGCCCTCTTGATGGGATGCGGGGGAGCCTGAAGGTTTTTTATAGGTCTTGGCTTCCTTAAAAACCATGAGTTCGGGATAACGCCCTGGCGACTGAAGTCGCGGCTATCAGAACGAAGTCCGCCGTTGCAGACTATGGAAATTCGTGATTTGAGAACCCGCGAAGGCGGGTTTCGTTCCACTAGTCGTGGTTTCAACCGCCAGATTTTCTTATCCCGAATTCACGTTAGAAAGCTCATCAGGTGCTGCGAGATTTTCCTTAGCTGTCGCTGGCTTCGACAACTTGCATATTCTCTGCTGTGAGAATTTCATTGCCATTCTGATAAACCTTCAGGGTGGTGTCGCCATCACCAGCTTCCGTGATTTCAGATTCCAGCGTGTAGGTGTAGTCGCCGTTTTGCCAGGACATGATGCAAACCCCGCGACGGCAAGCGCTAGAGCCGTTATTGAGAGTGAGGCAGTTGCCCTGGTCGTCACAGCCGTAATAGGTCAGAGCGCCTGTGTTGTTGACGCCATCCCAACTTTCGAGGCGTCCGACGGTCACGGTCCAGGTGCCATTGCTCAAAACCTGCCAGGATTCACCCAAATCGATCGCATTGGTAATGATGCGCTCCTGCCGCGTGCGTCCGCAGGGCTCAGCACTTTGGCAGTCGGCCACGTTTTCGACGCTGTAGCTAAACACAACGTTTTGGTCTAACAGCTCGGCTTCGCGGTTACAAATATCGAAAGCTGCGCCAACGGTATGCTCTTGCCCCTGGGGATCGACGACAGTGGCATAGCAGAGCAAATCACCATCCTGCAATTGGGTAAGGCGACCCCGTTCTGGCTACGCAGTGGTTTGGGCAATTGCGTTTTCTTCTGTGGTTGGTTGGGCGGCAGGTTGCTGGACAGGTTGTTGGGTCGTCGCTGGAGCAACAGGTGCCGTGGAGTCGGTGGCGGCTTCTGGGACAACAGTTTCTGCTGCTTCAGACTCTCCTGTGGTGGGTTCTGTGGAGGTTTCTGCTGCAGGCTGATTGTTGCAGCTGGCCAGGACAAGGGTAAAGCCAAGGGCGATCGCCCAGCGTTTCCCCAGAAGAATTGCTTGCTTGGCGCTCCTCATCACTCATTCTCCTTCTGCATGCTGGAATTCTGTTGGCTGAATGTAAACCTACCGAGAACAATGCAAACTCACGGCTTTGAAAATCACTACAAAGGGACTCCGTAGAATCCCTGAAATTTTGTGAGGTTTGATGCCCCTATCATCAGGAGTCATCTGAAACTACACTTGCCTACGCGAGTTAATTTGTTGGATTTCGCTGCGGATTGAGTCGCTGTTGTGGGGTATCTGTTCTTGTCCTGCATCAGGCTTAGGGCCAGAACACGATTACTCGACAGGGATTAAACAATGTTACCCCTTGCGATCGCGCTCCAGATTCTCCTGTTTACACATCTTGGTTTGGGGATCCGCTATGGAATTTCCCTGCGGGGCGACGGGTTAGAAATCTTGCTGCTGGTGGCCACGATTATCTTTAGCGTGCAATCGGTGTTTAAGGTCTCGTTCGAGCGATCGCCCTGGTGGCGCAAAGGTCTATACATCGCCAACTGTATTGGTCTACTTCCTCTCTGCTTAACCACAATCATTATGGTGCTTGGGTTTATTCTCAATCCCACCCCAATCGTTGGCACGTTTGAGACCCCCAGCGGTACCCGGATTACGCTAAAGCAAGATAACGGCTGGCTGGGCGGTTGTTCTGCTAACCCTTACATTGTTCGCGGCATAACCGAGCAGCATATTTACCGGGAGGAAAACACTGCGCTCCAGGGGGATGTCTTATGTACTTTAGACGAAATGCAGATAGAAGCGGTGCGCTGGAGCCCTGATGAAACCCAGCTTATTCTGACCATCGCTCAGGAAGACTACACCTTGGAGGTCACGCCTGAAGTATCATCTTTGGACTAAGGGCTATTTCCATGAATCGAAATTATGCATTGAGATTAGGACAGATTTTTTGAAAGCTCTACAGCGCTTGGCTTTCAAAAAATGATCGAGTTTTACCCAAGTGCGTAGCGCCATAGAATAAGCTGACTTCAACCACGGGGAATAAAGCTGAAGCCTTCATTCTTTTGGAACCAAGACGGGCGATCATCCTCGGTTTGAATTGCTGAAATGGCGAGATGTTATAACTCTACGGTTGCATGGGGAGTTTCCCCAGACCTGCGAACCTTAGCAAAAACCCGAACCCATCCTGCTTGGCTATGATCCCCAAAAGCATGGGTACGCTATCACTAATCTACCCTTACTGAAAATACGTTGCTGATCTATGCTTTGCAAACGCTATGCCCTATTGCCTTAACCCTGCCTGCCCCAATCCTGCTCAGCCGGGAGGCGGACGGTTTTGTCAACAGTGTGGGACAGGCTTGCGCTTGCGCGAGCGGTATGTGATTCATCGCTTGATTGGGCAAGGGGGGTTTGGCCGCACGTTTTTGGCTGCTGATGGGGCGCGATCGCACGCATCTTGTGTAGTCAAGCAATTCCTTCCCGCTGCCCAGGATGCGGCAACCTACGAAAAAGCTTCCCACCTCTTCCTGCGTGAAGCGTTGCGGCTGAATGACCTCGGACGCCATCCCCAAATTCCTGAGTTGTGGGCGTATTTTGAGCAGGGGCATCAGCAATTTCTGGTGCAGGAATTTGTGGATGGCGTGGATTTGGAAAGGGAACTGGCGGAGGCGGGGCGGTTTGACGACGCGAAAATTCTAGCGTTATTACAAGAGCTTCTACCCGTTCTCGACTTCATTCATCAGCATCAGGTGATTCATCGGGATATCAAGCCGGCCAACATCATTCGGCGCAAATCGGCTACGGCAGATGCACCCCCGCCGCCGCTGGTGCTGGTGGATTTTGGCGCCGCGAAGATTGCGACAGCAACGGCACTTGCCCGTACAGGAACCGTGATTGGCAGTGCGGGATTTGTTTCCCCCGAGCAACTGGGCGGCAAAGCGGCGTTTGCCAGCGACCTCTACAGCCTGGGGGTTACCTGTATTTATTTGCTGACGGGTGTGGATCCGTTCACCCTATATTCCTTTGCAGAGGATGGTTGGGTCTGGCGAGAGTATCTGACCACGCCGGTCAGTCCACCCTTGGGACAAGTGCTCGATCGCCTCATTGCCCGCCCGTTGAAAGCACGTTATCGAACCGCCGCCGAAGCCCTAGCCGCTCTGGCCACTTGCCCCGTTGTTCCGCTGCCCGATCGCCCTGCGCTCCAAATTCCCCCTCCTGCTGTTCCTCAAGCTGCGAAAGAAGAGCCAATTGATGACTTGATCTCAACGGTGGGGGTGGATTATGCGCCATTGCGAGATTTATTGGCGATCGCGAACTGGAGCGAAGCGGATAATGAAACCCGTCGGGTTATGCTCCAGGCATTTCAATGTGACGATACGAGCTTCTTACGCTTCGACCAGCTGACCGAGTTTCCCTGCCTGGATCTGCATACCATTAATCGCCTGTGGATGAAATACAGTGATGGGCACCTAGGGTTTGGTCCGCAGCTGCAGGCATGGACGGAGGTTGAGTGCCCTAGTCAATCGGAACGCGATCGCTGGCAAGCCTTTAGCGAACAAGTCGGCTGGCTTCAACAACGAGCGCATCGCGTCGGACATCGCATCATCGGCGGCTCTCACGAGCCCACCTGGATTTCGCAGCCCGCTGCCTGGGGGCAAGTACATGATTGCTCCATTGCTGATCTTAAAACCAGCGTACCGAAAGGATTTCTGCCCTATTTCGCCCGCTTGTATCGAGGAAGTTCGCGCGGTGGCAAACTTTTTTTGGAGCGACTTCAGATGTGTGAACGTTCGCAAGAATCCTAACCCATGCGTTTGGGGATCAGGACTCAAAGGGTTTACGACGGAATACCCCCGAGGGGTATTCCAATTTTTTAAGCTTATTGTAAGGATCAGAAAATTGTCTTGTGATCAGGATCACCTGTATACATGATCGAGATCGCAATGCCTTACCCCATGCACGGCCATACTTGAAAAGACTCAACTCTAGCCGAGTCATCAACAGGGAACACACAACTCTCCGGCAGTGTCTTTCGAGGCGTCTGTCGGTTTTTTTTGCTCTCTTCCACATTATTTACGTTCAGAGAGATTTGTAAATAGTGCGATGGCCTCATCCTTAACTGGCACACTTAACTGACACATTTAGCTCTGCTAGAAAAGGCGTTAGCAAATGGCTAACGCATCAAACTACAGAACCACTGTGGTTATTTGATCTCAGCCAAACAACAGGGAGAGAGGAGAGGGGTAAAAGGCACAACATTAGGTGATGGTTTCGGGAGACGGTTCGGCTAGCAACTTAGCGCATTGCCCCCATTGTGCTTTTCCAGGACATCTCTCTATGTAGGATTTCGAGGGCTCGTCGGTCTGACCCGGAAAAAAGCTCACTGTCGATTAATTCTTTAAGAACTTGTTGGATCAGCGAATTGGAAAACTGCCCGCCACAGTGAAGCAAGTGGCTGAAATAAGTGAATTGTGGGCGACCTTCCCTATCGCGATGAAACTGATGAACTTCGGTGGCATCCATTTTACAGACGGTGGTGTCGATGGGAACGACCACCCTGGGAATGCCCTGCGTGCCCCAGGTTTTGTTGGATTGGGTGTTCATGCATCCCACGAGCACCACGCCCAACAGCGTCCGTTTTTCGTTGATCAAATCTGGGGTGAAGATGGGATCGGGTTCGCTCGATAACCGAGGCCCGTTGCTGAGAAAGGTTGGGTTCATCAGTTGCGAATTATAAATCAAGCCAACCGCCCACAGGCGATCGCCCGGATCCACAAGCTTCACGAAGGAGCCAAACCCATAATCGTCGGGCTGGGGCGCATCCTGCCGATCTAGCGGATCATCCACCTGCACGACATAGTCACAGTGGGAATTGGATTTGACGACTTTTCCTAGTTGCATCGTATTCAGCCTTGAAGTGAGTTGGCTAGAGAGCAAGACTATCCATATCCACGAAAACTATATCCACGAAAAATCCTTGCAACTCTGCGAAGCAGACAACCGTACTGCCCGAGATTCTAGCGTTGCAAGGATTAAAAGATCAAACGTTCTTGTTTTTCTGAAAAAATCGTATGTAGCCAGGACGTACGCATCTTAATGGTGTGGCCGCATCGCGGTCACACCATTAACGAATTTCTAAGATGACGCAAGTTTTGCGTACTTTCTGGCTATGTCGTGAGCGTTTGTTTGAGACGTCAAACTTTCGTGCGCGACTGCACGAAAAGCTAGTCCTTCCAAATCTGCTTCAAGCCGCTTCTAGGACATGTACTGGATGATGAAGTCGAAGTAGGGGGCAGCGGCTTGGGCATCGTCATCGCTCAGCAAGGAAAGCGACGCTTTCTTGAGAGCGCGCATGGCTTCTGCCATGCCCGGCATGGGAACGCCCAGGGAGTTGTACATTTCTCGTGCCCCGACCAGGCCGATGGTTTCGATGGGTTCTTTGCTGCCTGCCAAAACCCCGTAGGTAACGAGCCGCAGATACCAACCGAAATCACGGAGGCACTGGTTCCGCTCCTTGTTACCAAAGGCATTGCCACCGGGTGCAATGAAATCAGGGCGCTTTTGCCAAAGCTGCTTGCTGGATTCTTGCACAATCTTTTTCTCGTTTTCAGTGAGCACGGAGGCAATGCGAACCCGTTGTTCACCGGTTTTGAAGAAATCCGACATGCTTTGCAGTTCACCGCTGCTGGGATAGCGAAGCTCGTCGTCGGCGTTGAGAATAACCTGGCTGACTACACTCATAATTAAAAGAACGATTCTGAGAATGGCAGTTGAATATCGTTAGTATTTTAACGATCGAACGGCATCAAAGGAAAGTTTTGTCGATGCTCTAAGGCGCTCTATGCAACAAAATGAAACGCAAACGGAATCTCAGCAAGATGCAACGGACTGGCGACAGGGCTCTTTGCTGGAGTTAACGATTACTGACTTAAACCACCAGGGAGAGGGGGTGGGGCGCTGGAA
>JADEXA010000116.1 GCA_015207365.1 Vacuolonema iberomarrocanum LEGE 07170 | reverse complement strand
ATATTTGGGTTTTTCAACCGGATTTGATATTAGTCCCTTCAGGGGACTTTCCAGGTTAGCCCGCAATTTTATTTGCGGGTGGGTAGATGGCCAGAGGCAAAGACTGGGGCAACTGCTTTGCGGGTGGGTAGATGGGCAGAGGCAGGGATTGGGGCGACTGCTTTGCGCATGTGGGTACCGGCTAGCGGCAAAGACTGCAGCAATGACGAAGGTCTGTCTCAGAGCTGTATCAAGGCATACTGAAGGCCGATGTGATTATTTTTGCTTAGCACTTAAAACTCAAATGATAAACTTGACTAATAAGTAACTTTGCTTATTGAAACTTTACAAAATAGGGGCTTGTAAGGGGATAATAGGAACATGTCAGATAAATTCTGTAGGAGGTATGGCGATGGTAGCAACAGCTGAGCGGACAAGGAAGCGGCTGACTCTGCAATGTGCCGATATTGCGCAAGATACCACCACCATTCGATCCCAAGATTGGGATCGCGATCGCTTCGATATCGAGTTCGAGTTGCAAAACGGTACAACCTACAATGCGTTTCTCATTCGGGGCGAGAAGGTGGCGTTGGTCGATACCTCCCACGAGAAATTTCGCGAGAGCTTCCTCCCGCAACTACAGGAGCTGATTGATCCCCAGGAGATTGACTATCTCATCGTCAGCCACACCGAGCCAGATCACAGTGGTTTGATTGGAGATGTTTTGGCGCTCAACCCCAACATCACCGTGGTGGGCGCAAAGGTGGCGCTGCAATTCTTGCAAGACCTGGTGCACCAACCCTTTAACCAACAGATCGTGAAGCAAGGCGAACAGTTGGATTTGGGGAATGGCCACTTGCTGGAGTTTCTCTCTGCGCCCAATCTGCACTGGCCCGACACGATCTTCACCTACGACCACGGCACGCAAACTCTTTTCACTTGCGATGCCTTTGGAATGCACTATTGCGACGACTTCGTTTACGACGAAGACCTAGAGCTGATTCAGCCCGACTACAAGCTTTACTACGATTGCCTAATGGGGCCAAATGCTCGCTCGGTGCTGTCGGCACTGAAGCGGATGGAGAAGCTGCCTGCCCCACCGACGACGATCGCCACGGGGCATGGCCCACTACTTAAGCTGCACTTGCCGGAGCTGGTGGAACAATACCGCACCTGGAGCCAAGCGCGGGTCAAAACGGAGAAGACGGTGGCGCTGTTCTATGCCGATGGCTATGGCGTGAGCCATGAGCTGGCGGAGGCGATCGCCCACGGGATTCGCAAGACCGATGTGCAGGTCGATGTGCTTGACCTGTGCTCCACAGATCTTCAAGAAGCCCGGGAAGCAGTGGATATGGCTGCCGGTGTGGTGGTTGGGATGCCGCCCCAGTCTGGAGCGCGCGCCACCGAAATCCAGGCGGTGCTCAGTACGATTCTGGCAGCGGTTCGCCCGAAGCAGTCCGTCGGCTTGTTTGAAAGCGGCGGTGGCGATGATGAATCGGTCTATCCCCTGCGAAACCAGTTACAGGAATTGGGCGCTGTGGAAGCGTTTCCACCCATTTTGGTGAAGCAGGCACTGGATGCCTCCATGCTCCAACTCTGCGATGAGGCGGGTACGGACTTGGGACAATGGCTAACGCGCGATCGCGCCGTCAAGCAAATGAAGGCGCTGGATAACGACCTGGACAAGGCTCTGGGACGACTCAGCGGTGGCCTTTACATCATCACGGCAAGCAAGGGCGAAACCTCCAGCGCGATGCTGGCATCTTGGGTGTCGCAAGCCAGCATCAAGCCCCTGGGTATCACGATCGCGGTGGCAAAAGACCGGGCGATCGAGTCCTTTATGCATGTGGGCGATCGCTTCGTCCTCAACGTACTAGAAGAAGGCAACTACCAAAACCTGATGAAGCACTTCCTGAAGCGCTTTGCCCCCGGTGCCGACCGTTTCGCCGATGTGAAAACCTACCCCGCCAGCAATGGCTCTCCCATCCTGGGCGATGCGCTGGCTTATCTGGAGTGCGAAGTTGTCAGCCGGATGGAATGCACCGACCACTGGATTGTCTACAGCGTCGTCGATGCAGGTCGTGTTTCCAAGCCCGACTCCCTGACCGCTGTTCACCACCGCAAAGTTGGCAACCACTATTAAATGACGCAGTAATCCGTAGGGTGCGTTAGCGAATGCGTAACGCATCAGATCCCTAAGAATGGTGCGTTACGCATTCGCTAACGCACCCTAAACCTAAATTAGGAGGGTTCGATGACAGCCACAAGACCACGGGATGTGCAGGTCGCAGAGGTAGGGGAAAACACGATGGTGCTGCGATCGCGCACCTGGGATCGGCTCAAGTTTGAGGTGGAATATGCCCGCCAGAAGGGCACCACCGCCAACACCTACCTGATTCAAGCCGATCGCATTGCCGTGCTTGATCCACCTGGCGAATCCTTTACCGAAATTTTCCTCAAAGAGCTGAGTCTTCAGGTTTATCTGCAAAAGATTGACTATGTGATTTTGAGCCACGTCAATCTCAATCGGGCGGCCACTCTGACGGCCTTACTGGAGCGTGCGCCGCAAATTACCTTTGTCTGCTCGAAGCCAGGGGCGATCGCCCTCAAAGCGGCGTTTCCCGATCGCGAGTTGAATATCAACGTCGTGCGCGGTGATGAGGTGCTGGATTTGGGACAGGGCCATGAGCTGCAGTTTGCCTTTGTGCCCACGCCGCGCCACCCCGGTGCCCTCTGCACCTTCGACTCGGCTACCCGCATCCTCTACACCGACAAACTGTTCGGTGTGCATCTCTGCGATGACCCGGTGTTTGACGAGAATTGGAAAGACCTGGGAGACGATCGTCGCTACTACTTCGACTGCCTCCATGCCAGCCAAGCCAAGCAGGTGGAAACGGCACTAGACCGGATCTCGCCCTTCAATGCTCGGATCTATGCGCCGGGGCATGGCCCCGTGGTGCGGTTCAGCTTTAGCCGCTTGGGGCTGGATTATCGCGACTGGTGCGAGGCGCAGAAAAACCAGGAAACCCTGGTGACGATGCTCTATGCGTCGGCCTATGGCAATACGGCGGCGATGGCGGGGGCGATCGCCCATGGCCTCACCGAAGCGGGGGTCGCGGTCGAGTCTATCAACTGCGAATTTGCTGACCCCAAGGACATCACCAGCGCGGTGGAGAAAAGCGACGGCTTTATCTTCGGCTCTCCCACCCTGGCAGGTCATGCGCCGACCCAAATCCAAACAGCGCTGGGGCTGGTGCTATCTACTGCGGCGAAGAACAAGCTGGCGGGCGTTTTCGGCTCCTATGGCTGGAGCGGAGAAGCGGTGGATATGCTGGAAAGCCGCTTGCAGGATGCAGGCTTTACCCTAGGCTTCGATACTCTGCGGGTCAAGTTCAAGCCCACAGATGAGGTGCTGAACGAGTGCGAAACCGCTGGGGAAACTTTTGCCCAGACCCTGCGCAAGACCCGCAAAACCCGCACCTCCGTCCAACCCGGATTGAATGTGCAGGGCGATCGCACCGAACAAGCGGTCGGGCGCATCGTCGGCTCTCTCTGCGTCCTCACCCTGAACCAGGACAATACCCCCGTCGGGCTGCTCACCTCCTGGGTCTCCCAGGCCACTTTCTCCCCTCCCGGCCTGACGATCGCCATCCCCTTCGACCAAGCTGAGGAACTGCTGCCCCAAAACGGCGCGCCCTTTGTCCTCAATGTCCTCAAGGAAGGCCGCAATGTGCGCCGCAACTTCCAAAAGGCGATCGCCCCTGGTGAAAACCGCTTCGTCAACCTCGCCACCCACCCGGCCACTAACGGTTGCCCCGTCCTGGATGATGCTCTCGCCTACATGGAATGCAAAGTGCAAAACCGGATGAAGTGCCACGACCACTGGCTGCTCTACGCCACCATCGACAATGGCAAAGTCCTTGAACCCACAGGCGTGACCGCCGTGCAGCACCGCAAGTCTGCAACCTATTGAGGGGAGTGGGCGATCGCTCATCGCTAGGAGTTGAGGCACCCGGTCCCTTTGCCCTAGTTCTCGCTGTTGCAGTCATTTTGATAGGGACCGGGTGCCTGGCTTGCCTGAATGCTCCTAGTCCGCAACGGCGATAGGATTGAAGTTGAACGTATGCTGGTGATAGGCAATGTAGCCTTTCAGTGAAATCTTATGCTGACACAATACATCCAGGTTGCTATGCACCAGGCATCCTATGAACTGCTGGAAGACGGCACATTTTACGGAGAGATTTCCAACTGCCCTGGGGTATGGAGTAATGCCGAAACGCTCGAACACTGTCGAGAGCAGTTGCAGGATGCTCTAGAAGGTTGGATTGTTTTAGGTCTACGGCTAGGCCATGTCCTCCCCATTCTGGACGGCGTTGACCTGAATGTTCGAACTGAGGTCGCCTGATGCCACCCTTTGGTCCTATTAAGCGGCGAGATCTGATTCACTATCTGAAAATGCTGGGGTTCGAGGGACCCTATGCGGGAGGGAAACACCAATACATGGTGAAAGAAACCTTGCGATTGACGATTCCCAATCCGCATCAAGGCGATATTAGCCGCGCACTTCTGGCGAAGATTTTACGTCAGGGCGGAATTTCACGCACAGATTGGGAAGCATTGTCTTGATTCTGATAAGTGAAGCGAAGTTCGTTGCAAAGAAATCACTCTTAATCATCGCCCAGTGAGGATTTGAGCGGCGGTAAGGGAAAGATTGGGGAAGAGGGGCGATCGCACAACATCCTCACCCTGCAACTCGATGGCGTCATAGAATCCGTGGTCGAGAACGCAAAGGGTCAGGGTTTGAGCGATTGGGTCAATAATCCAGTATTCAGGGATGTCTAGCGTTGCATATTCCGAGCGCTTGGTGCGGTAGTCTTCGGTTTTGGTGGATGGACTGACCACCTCGGCAATCAGCACAGGCGGAGGCTCGTTGAAATCAATTACCGCTGGGCGATCGGCCATGTCTTCCCATTGCGCCCGCGCCATCACGGTGACATCAGGAATGCGAGAGGTATCCCAACGGCCACCACGGGGAGAACGCACTCCCACTAGCGCAGGCAACGCCACCCAATCTTGTCCCAATTCCGGCAGCGCGGCTTCAAACTGCTGCACTAAGAAGCGAATGATAGCTCCATGTCGCCCTGTGCCCAAACTCATGGGAACAAGCTCCCCTTCCACGAGTTCGTAGCGGGTGTCGGTTCCATCATCGTAGGTCAGGTACTCGGCAAAGGTGATTTTTTGGGTGGTGGTCGTCATGGGAGATACCCATTTTGGATTTTAGATTTTGGATGGACTGGCATAGGTGCAACGGGCATTCTGGCGATCGCATCTGAAGTTTCGATTTGTGGAATTGGGATGTCGCTGACCGTTGCAGCTCAGCTATAGCCTCAGTATGACGCAAGCCAAGCGACGGACAAAGATCCGCTGAAACAAAGATCTTCGACTTCTAGCAGCCGCTAACGCCAGAGCCATCAACCTCTCACAGAAGTCGAAGATCTGAATCCATACCCCAATCCAAAATTTCCTCACTCATCTCTGAATGGAATGCCGCAAACCGCACGATCAACATCGCTTACGTCCGGATTATAAGTTAAATAATCGCGTAGCCAATTACAACCTAGTTCTACTAATTCTTCCAATTCATAAATACTTTGCAGGTTTATTGCACCATCACTTGACGCACATACAAAGTGCTTCCAATCTGGACTAAACTTTACTGAGGTTCCACCTGGAAAAAATTTTTGTAATAAGATTCCATTTGTTCCCCATAATTGTACTGAGTCGTAATCTACAGTAGCAATAATTTGCCCATTTGGGTTGAAGCTTACGCTATATGCAGCTCCTTTATGGTTAGAAAATGTTTGTAGTAAAGCACCATCTAAACTCCATAGGCATGCATTACCATTCTCTTCGGCAGTAACAATTTGCTGCCCATTGGGGCTAAATGATACATCATATATTCTGCTGCCAAGCGTAACAAATTCTTGTAAAAGCTCGTCCTCTAAACTCCATAAACAAACAGTATCATCAGCAGCAATAGCAATTGTCTGTCCATCGGGACTAAAACAAACACCATAGGTTCTTTTCTTATTATTAGGAAGCTCTCTCGAAAGAGAGCCGTCGGTCATCCACAAACGAACAGTAGAATCGGCAAAAGCAGATACAAGTTGGAGCCCATCCGGACTAAAGTCTAGGCTCAAGGTAGTGCATTTAGGGCCAGTAAATTCCTGTAAGAGATTGCCATCAATGCTCCACAATAGAATAGTTCCATTATCATAACCAGTGGCAATTTTCTGTCCATCAGGGCTAAAAGTTAAACTAAAAGCAAGATCTTGCTGCTCCTCGTACTCTTGTAATAGAGATCCGTCAACCTCCCAAATTTTTATAGTACTGTCATTAAAAGATGAAGATGTAGTGGCAATCGTCTTCCCATCTGGACTGAAACAGCACCTCAAAATTTGCTTTTGTGGGTCAACTAGTTTGTATAAAGATTCATAGCTAACTTTCCATAACTGTGTAGTGCCATCAATAGATGCTGCAGCCATTTGACTCCCATCTAGATTAAAGCTAATCCCAAGAATGGCTCCATCATGACCGAGAAATCTCTGAAATAATGTGCCGTCACTATTCCATAAGATGACAGTTTGGTCGTTGGAAGCAGTAGCTATATATTGACCATCTGGGCTAAAGGTAATCTGAAAGATAAGATCTTGATGCCCAACTAGCCTTTGGAAAAGTGATCCATCTCTATTCCATAAATTGGCATATTCATAACAAGTAGTGGCTATATATAGCGTTTCCTATTCTAGTGAGGTACACTTAGAATAGAATGTTTATTTCCTAGGGGACGACTTGAGGTGCAACCCTATTCGCTTGACTTCCGTAAAAAGATTATCGATATCTACGTTAAAG
>JADEXA010000115.1 GCA_015207365.1 Vacuolonema iberomarrocanum LEGE 07170 | reverse complement strand
GGTCGAAGGGGGGGACGTCGATGTCTGGTGGGCTGCTGAGCAAGATATAGCCGGAGATATCGGCGGAGCGATCGCGCACCCGTGCCCGCTGGATCACCCGGTTTGCATAGCTGGGTAAATCCCGCAATAACAGCGGCATCAACGCTTCTAGGTCGGCGGGGCACTGTCCAGTATGGCGCAACCCATCCCCTGACTCCGCTGTAGGTGTTGGTTCGCTAGCTGGTTGTGCCCATGCAGCTCCGGGGTTCAGCAATAGTGTGGCCATCAGTCCCCAAGTCAATCCTCGTTTCATCACGACCCCACATCCAGTTCGTCACAAATTCTAGCGAATGCAGCAGCGGGATCGGGCTGGGCCGTAATGGGGCGACCGATGACAAGAAAGCTGGCTCCTGCCTGGAAGGCGGCGGCTGGGGTCAGCGATCGCCGCTGATCGCCTGCTTGTGTCCAGGCCGGACGCACCCCCGGACAGACTCGTAGGAAGTCTGCACCACAGGTATCTCGAATCTCCTGTGCTTCTTTGGGCGAGCAAACCACCCCACTCAAACCGCTCTCTTTTGCGAGCAATGCCATTTGAAGCGCGTAGTCGGGTAACTCCAGGGGCACTTTCAGGTCAAACGCTAGGGTGCGCGCATCAATGCTGGTCAGCAGCGTCACGGCAATCAGGTGTGGTGCATGGCACCCCGCTACCGCTGCACCCTGGTGCGCTGCTTCCACCGACGCCATGAGCGCATCCCTTCCCGCTGTGGCATGCAGCGTCACCAAATCAACCCCATAGCGTCCCGCCGCCCGACAGGCTCCCGCCATCGTGTTGGGAATATCGTGAAACTTCAAATCCAAAAAAATGCGCTTGTCCTGCTGTTTGAGCAGGGTCAAAATCCCTGCACCTGTGCTGACAAACAGCTCCAACCCCACTTTCCAAAATGTCACATCTGGCAGGCGATCGAGCAGAACAATCGCTTCCTCCACCGTTGGCACATCCAGTGGCACAATGATGCGCTCTTTCAGCGAACTTGAGGGAAGGGGAACCGCAGACATGGGGAAGGTTAGGGTTTGGAGTTTGAATTACAGTCCTGATCATTGACAGGACGAGAGCCTGCATCAGGCAGAGAGGATTTTGTCATCCAAGGAGAAATCAACATCCTGGCGATCGCGCCCACTCGCCAGATAATCATTCTGGAACGAATCCTTGAGCCCAGAAACAAGATCAAACTTGGGCGACCAATTTAGCTCTGTCTTCGCCTTGTGAATATCTGCAAAAAAGTGCTGCACCCGCATGGGGAAGGCTTTGCGCTTACCAAAATCAAAGGCTTTAGGATCGTAGTAGACCAAATCCAGCGTCTTCGGATCTTTGCCCACGGCAACGGCACAGGCACGGGCGAGTCCAGTGAACGTGACATAGCGATCGCCCGCCACATTGTAGACCTGCCCAATGGCCTTCTCGTTGCCCAATACCGCAGCCATCGCGTTCGCTAGATCGGCGCAGTGTCCCAGTTGGGTCATCGCCATGCCGTTGCCAGGGATGGGAATGGGGCGATCGCGCACAATGCGATCGAAAAACCACGCTTCCAAATCGTTGTAGTTTTGTGGGCCATATATATAGACGGGACGGACGGAGGTGAAGGGTACGCCCTGTTCGGCCAAATAGCTTTCTGTCTCAAACTTGCCCCGGTGCCGACTCTTAGGATCCACCGGATCGCCCTCCACATGGGGCATCTCATCAGACTTCAGATAAACGCCGGCAGAACTGACGTAAATGAAGTGTTGCACCTTGCCATTAAATAGTTCAACCAACGGCTGGGTATCACTCAGCTCTCGCCCGTTGTTATCGAAAATGGCATCAAAGGATTCGTCGGCCAGGGCTGCCTTCAGCCCTTCGTTATCCTTGCGATCGCCCGCGATCTGGCTCACTCCTTCCACAGGAGTCGGATGGTTACCTCGGTTGAACAGCACCACCTCATGCCCCTGCTCGACCAGGCGCTTCGTCAAATACACCCCAATAAACCGGGTTCCTCCCATCATCAGAATGCGCATAGCTTCCCCCTACCCTCTATTACTCCGTCTGCCGATTGCAGACAACCTCCTTCATAGTGTGACTGAGAGCGGGTTCCCCCACAAGCACTTTGGGATTTTGAGTCCGATGAACTTTCTGAAACCCCTACGGTGGCCAGCGTGCGAAAAATCTGTATGACTTCAAACAAATGGCACGATAGGTTTTTGGCTTAGATTTCCACAAATAATCCCCGATACCAGAGGCTCGGGGATCATTTCTTTATGGATGTCAATTCTTCTATCGGCGTCGGCTAGCCGCTAACGCGGAAGGTTTCGAGAATTTGGCTACAGCGATCGCGGTAGCTACTGAAGGTCGATTCTAGAGTGCGGCATGTCAGCACATAGCCCGTACCGTTTGTCAGGGTAAAGCGCTGTAAAACTCTAGTCGCAGGTTCAATCGGAACGCTTGATTCGACTTCCGCGCCGACCAAAGAGCCCACCATCGCCTCTGTTTGGTTGTGAATCACAAAACCAAAACTCTGCATGTTATCGAGATTGAGTTCAAGGTAGGTCGGCATATCTCCCGGATAGGGCTCCGTGACCATATTGATGAATACTTCTCCATCGGGAGATTCATGCTGCGACACCAGGGTGACGTTGCCTAGATCCGGCTGGGGATATTGAGTTTCTTGCCAATCTTGTGGAATTGCATAGGACCAGAGATCGCCCTCAACCAACTGAAACCCTTCAGGAACAGCAGTCTCTTGAGCAAATACTGGAGCAGGAGAGAAGAGCGCCAGTCCAGCGCCAGAGACAGCGATCGCCGCTGCCGTGGATAAAGCATGGTTCATGGTGAAACGGGATTGAATCGTCTCCACCAGTATGACGACATGATGAGCGATCGCCCACTCTCTTCAGAAACGGATGCCGAACAAAGCGGTCTAACCCTTAACGGAGCTAAACATAAATAGAACCAATGACTAATATTAATATGTATGATTATTTCGGAATGTAAAGCTAGGATGTGGAAGTATTAATACGAGGGTGAAGAGATCACTCTAGAGAAATTGGGAAGACCGATTTCAGAGGGCGATCGCTGTAACTCTCTCAGAAAAAGCCCTACAAGTGTTTTCCCCGAAAATAATGCATAGATTAAAATCTATCTTTTTCTCGAAAAGCCCAGGTGTATAGCAATGACTAAATGGAAGACCCGGAAAAATACCGATGAAGAATTCGGCCAAATCGCGAAATATGTGTTCATCTAACTTAATAATTCGGGGTAGTATTGAGTAGGTAGAAATTCTCATGGATTAACTTTTTACTTGGTCTGACAAGAGACCGTTGATGCAATTACTTCTGCATCGCCGTTGCCAAGATACCTGAGTGGTTCACATTCTCTGCGTGCTACGTAATCATTAGCTTCCTAGCATTTCTGAGCCTCTCCTCTTTGTTTTCGGTGCGCCTCTTCACAGACTGAGTTGGATTTTCACCAAAGCCTCTGGTTGATAAATCCGCTGTCCCTTCAACACATAAAGTCTCTGGATAGGCTCCCATGATGAGTACACAATTTCCTTGGTTAACTGTTTTGATCCTGCTGCCCCTGGTGGCAGCTCTCCCGATTCCTCTCTTGCCGAATAAATATGGCCGTACGGTTCGGTGGTACACCTTGAGTGCAGGGCTGATTGAGTTCTCGCTCATGCTATATGCCTTTTGGCAGAACTACGACCTCAACACGCCGGGCTTCCAGATGGTTGAGAGCTATCCCTGGATTCCCCAAATTGGCTTGAACTGGTCGCTAGCGGTTGATGGATTGTCGATGCCGCTCGTTATCCTCTCCGGTCTTGTAACGACCCTGGCACTGCTGGCATCCTGGCAGATTAAAGACAAGCCTCGCCTTTTCTACTGCCTGATGCTGGTCATGTATAGCGCCCAGATTGGCGTGTTTGCCGCCCAGGATATGCTCCTCTTCTTCTTGATGTGGGAATTGGAACTGGTACCGGTTTATCTACTTATTGCCAACTGGGGCGGACAAAATCGCCTCTATGCCGCGACGAAGTTCATCCTTTATACAGCCGCAGGATCCATCTTCATCCTCGTTGCTGCATTCGCGATGGCCTTCTATGGCGGCGACTTCACCTTCGACATGCAAGCGCTGGGCGACAAATCCTACTCGGTTGCCTTCGAATTGGTGATGTACGGCGCATTTCTGCTGGCATTTGGTGTCAAGCTTCCCATTTTCCCTCTGCACACTTGGTTGCCCGACGCTCACAGTGAAGCGCCTGCTCCTGTGTCGATGATTTTGGCTGGCGTTCTGCTGAAAATGGCAGGGTATGGCTTGCTCCGGATGAACATGGAGATGTTGTCCGATGCTCATCCCTACTTTGCTCCGGTATTGGCAATTCTGGGTGTGGTCAACATTGTTTACGCATCCCTGACGGCCTTCGCCCAAGACAACTTGAAGCGTCGTATGGCTTACTCTTCCATCGCTCACATGGGCTTTGTCTTGATTGGGATTGCCTCCTTTACCACTCTCGGAGTGAGTGGCGCGTTGCTCCAAATGATTTCCCACGGGTTAATTGCAGCGGCTCTCTTCTTCCTCTCTGGTGTGACCTATGAGCGAACTCACACCCTCTCGATGAAGAAGTTGGGTGGCATGGCTAAGCAAATGCCGACGGTCTTTGCTCTGTTCACTGCAGGTTCGATGGCCTCTCTGGCACTGCCTGGTATGAGTGGCTTTGTGGGTGAGCTATCGATCTTCCTGGGCTTCACCAGCAGCGATGCTTACAGCACTACGTTCAAAGCGGTGGTTGTGGTTCTTGCCGCGGCTGGGGTTATCCTCTCTCCCATCTACTTGCTCTCAATGCTGCGCCAGGTCTTCTATGGCGATGCGTCTGAAGCCGTTGCGATTCCTGGCTTGACCGATGCAAAGCCTCGTGAGGCGTTCATCGCGCTCTGCTTGCTGATTCCTATCATCGGGATTGGGTTGTATCCTAAGCTAGCCACTCAGACCTACGATGCAACGACGGTTGCCTTGACGACCCAAGCGCGGGATGGGCTATCTACAATCGCGCGTCAGCCTATGCTCGACATCGAATTGCCGTTCATGGCTCCCACTGTCCTCGGCACCGAAGCGCAAGCGCATCTCGTTGACTAGGATTTAGGATTTCTTCTAAGAGCCTCCACGTCTTCTATGTGATTCTCAAGCGTCCCAACTGGGGCGCTTTTTTTTGCAGACTCCCGAGATGATTGTTTGGATTGCTGACAAGACAATGGGAGTATCCCCTTGCCAGTCAGGAATCCAGCATCCAGAATTGTAGACATTTCCTGTGTCTCACCGAAATACGCTTTGCCATTGCATCTCCATGCCTGATTTCTATCCGCCTCGACAAAATCCGCTGATGGTGCGATCGCTCCAGACCATCGCTCCGCTTGTAGGACGCTGGCGCTATCGGTTGCGGTTGCAACTAACACCGGGTTCTCTCGAACGGTTTCAGGCGATCGCGCCCCACCGCATTCTGCTTTTACCGAACCACCCGACCAACGTGGATTGGCTAGCACTATTTCTCCTCTCTGGGCAGATTCGGGAGCTATTTCACTATCTGGCAGCATTGGAGCGATTTCAGGGGCACGATGGCTGGTGGCTCCAACGCGTCGGAGCCTATTCTGTGCGGCGAGGGATGGGCGATCGCGCTAGCCTGGCCCAAACTCTGGCACTCCTTAGCCAGAACAAGGGACGCCTGGTCATTTTCCCTGAAGGGGGTTATTCATTCCAGAATGATACGGTAATGCCGTTTCGGCCAGGGGCCATGCAACTGGCGCTGCGGGTTGTGTCCAAACAAATTCGAGAGGAGGCGATCGCCCCACCCCTCTATGCTGTTCCTATCAGCCTGAAATATTCCTACCTGGGCAACATGACTCCGGTGATCGACCAGACCCTGCGCCGTCTGGAGCGGGTCTTGAACCTACCGCGTCGTACCGACGACTTCTATGGTCGACTGATCCAGGTTGCCGATCGGGCGATGCTCAGCTTCGAAAAAGATTATGGGCTACTAGATAAGACCTCTTTTCTCCCCTGGAATGACCGGATCCAACAAATCAAAGACAATGTGCTGCATAGTTGTGAGCAAGCTCTGGCTATTTCGGCCTCACCCACAGAACCCCTACGGGAGCGGGTCTACCGCATTCAGCAAAAGCTAGCCACCAACGCGACTGTCTCTAGCCTCACCGATAGCTGGACCAATGACATGATCCAAACGGCTACAGCACGACTCTTAAACTTCGATGCGATTCACCATGGTTACGTTGCCTCTGACCCCACCCCAGAGCGTTTTTTGGATACCCTGACTCGCCTGGAGCGGGCACTATTTGGAGTAGACCAGCCTTTACCCAAGGGCGATCGCCTGGTGTGGCTCCAGATCGGGGATCCGCTGAATGTGCAGGATTGGATGGAAGCGTATCGGGAGGAGCGCGATCGCACGACGACCCAACTGACAGAACTGATGCGTCAGCGGGTCCAGGACGGGTTGGATGGGATCAACCGCAAACTCGGCTTCCAGGCACGGCTCGCCGCCCCCCAACAAATCCCCCGCTAGCCTCCACTCTTCTTCGCCTGATAGCCCATTTGTTTCAGCAGCGCCACCAATTTTTCCGCATGGTCACCCTGAATTTCCAGCGTGTCATCCTTTAACGCGCCTCCGGTACCACACTGGTTTTTGAGCTGCTTGAGCAATGCTTTCAGTGTTTCGGGTCGCGACTGGAAGCCGCTGATGACGGTCACTGTCTTGCCTCCTTTCCCCTTGCGCGTAGGTTGTACCCGGAGCGATTGTTGGTTGGGCGGCAGATCCGGTGTCCCCCGTTCCATTGCCCCACCGTTTCCAAACTCGCGCCACACCACCCGCTCAGCTTTGTTCTGCTTCTGCCTTCGCTTATCTGTCACAGTCCACTCTTCCAAAACGCAACGGCCAAGGTTCATTCTAAAAGGTTGTTTGAAACGTGGATTTGCCCCTGAATTAGATGTGCACAGTAAGGCTGATATCAAATCCAGCCGAAACCCCAACTATCGTTTGCGCCCGCTGCAAGGCAGCGGGCGCAAACCATAGTTGGTTT
>JADEXA010000114.1 GCA_015207365.1 Vacuolonema iberomarrocanum LEGE 07170 | reverse complement strand
ATTGAGCAATCGCATCGAGATGGGTTTTGAGTCGGGCGGCTTTTTCAGGGGTCATTACTCAGGTTCCTCACTGAACACCTTGATCCTGGCCTGTTTTAGCTCACCTTGCAAACCTGACATGCTCCCGATTGCATCTATGTCATGGCTCAAGGACGGCTGATTGAAGCAGGCACCCATGAGCAGTTGTTGGCAGAATCAGGAGCCTACGCCAAGCTCTGGCGGGTGCAATCGGGGGAGCTGGAGACTTCAACATCCTGACCCCGCCGCCTTCTCTATCAGAGCTTATGCAGAACTCGCATACTCCTGAGTCATTGTGTTGATTTTGTGGCCGCGACGCGGCCACAAAATCAACACAATGTGTAAGTCCTGAAGTTGTTATTTGTGTAAAAACCTGTCATTTACGTTATTTCTGACGGTAAAGTCGATAATTCAGCTTAAAGAAGAGGTCAACGTTCTGTCATGTGCTAAGTGGCTATGTTGTTTTAGCGATTTGGCATATGACTAAAGTCATTGTTGTTTGAATCAGAGACCCCAGTACAGCGCAGACAGTGAGCCAATGGGGGCAATTCCCACCCTACGGATCTTGGTCATGACCTGGTAAAAAAATGCATTTGGGGCGCGAAATCTCTAGAAAGCGATCGCCACCTCTCCTAATCTAGTTGAGAATTATTTGCTTCAAGCTCACTGCCTTCGCTTAGCCATGCTTCGTTAGCTCGGCATCCAAGGGAGCTGAAGCCTTGATATGAGGTGTGAGAGAACCGATGGAAAATCGATCACGACGTTTGAATTTACTAGCTCTATCAATCCTAGTGGGTGGTCAGCTTGCGATCGCAGAAACCGCACTCGCCAAGGACTTACCGGGAAAAGCAGTGATTGAAGGACGCACCACGATCGCCGCGCATCAACCGATCGCCCAATCCGCACCCTCCCCCACCGAAATCACTGCCATCCAACTAGAGGAAACTGAGATGGGCTTGCAAGTTGTCATCGAAACGGCTGGCGGTGAATTGGCTGTACCGACAACAACGGTATCGGGAGATGCGCTAACAGCCGAAATCTCGCATGCGGTACTCGCGCTACCCGATGATGAGTTTTTGGAATTCACCCCAGCCGAGGGCATTGCGCTGGTACAGGTGACAGCACTACCTGGCGATCGCGTGCAGCTCGTGATTACAGGCACCGATGCGCCCCCAAAAGCAACCGTTGATACTACAGCGACGGGGCTGACCTTGAGTGTCGCGCCAGGGGTCGCGCAAGCAGGGGAAGAGGATGATGCGATCAGGATTTTGGTTGAGGGCGAGGATGGGCGTCGCTACGCGGAACCCAATGCCGTAACTGGGACGCGAACCGACATTCCTCAGATCGAAGTGCCCCAAGCCATTCAGGTGATTCCCGAAGCGGTGTTGGAAGACCAGCAAGTCATCCGGCTGAACGATGCCTTGCGAAATGCCCCTGGCGTCACACAGGGCAATACCTTTGGTGGGGCACGAGAAAACTTTGTGATTCGTGGGTTCGAAGGAGCGGCCATTTTGCAAGATGGCTTCCGGGCTGAAGACACTGCATCTGTTGGCTTTCAGGAAACGGCGATTCTGCAACAGGTTGAGGTGCTGCGAGGTCCCGCTTCCATCCTCTATGGCAATTTGGAGCCGGGGGGTGTCATCAACCTCATTACGGAGCAGCCATTGGCAAACCCTGCGATTGAAACCGCGTTCCAGCTAGGAAGCTATGGCCTGATCCGTCCTACTCTGGATCTCACCGGTCCCATCAATGCTTCGGGTAGCATTCGTTATCGCCTCAATGCGGTTTACGAAAGTGCTGAGGGGTTTCGCGACTTTGAGACGGATGTCGAGCGGGTGTTCGTTTCGCCAGTGCTGGCCTTCGATTTGGGCGATCGCACCGATTTGACCCTAGAGCTACAATACTTCGACGATGAGCGTCCGTTTGATCGTGGCATTCCTCCATTGGGCGATGAAATACCCGATGTTCCGCTCGATACCGTCCTTAGAGAACCGAACGACTTTATTAGCGTTGAGAATATAACCGTTGGCTATCGCCTGGAGCATCGCTTTAGCGACAACTGGCGACTACGCAACCGCTTCCGTTATGCCAACATCGACTCGTCCAGTCTCCGGGCTGAGCTGAGCGAGCCATTGGGCGGGCTCAATCCAGAGACAGGCATCATCAATCGCGCCTTTGTTTTCAATGAAAATTCCTTAGAAAGTTATGAAGTCCAAACCGATGTGGTGGGGGAATTTTCGACTGGCTCGATCAACCACACCTTACTCGCGGGTATCGATCTGTTTTTTGCCGAGTCTGAAGCGTTTACCTCCAGTGAACCCACCGTCCCGGTCAATTTGTTTGATCCAGAGATTGGTCGCGTCCCCGAACCCGATGTCCCTCTAGCCTTTACCACGGGTGATTCACGTTCAGACTTGAACCGCGTTGGTCTGTTCCTGCAAGACCAAATTGAACTATTACCAGAGGTTAATCTACTTCTGGGAGGTCGGCTCGATTTCTTTAGCCAAAGCAGTGAAGCAGAACCCGTTACCATTCCCGGCTTTCCTTCCACACCCGGACGAGAGAGCGACCAATCCCAAACGGCCTTTTCACCCCGAGTCGGCATTGTTTATCAGCCGATTGACGAACTCGCGTTGTACGCCAGCTACAGTCGTTCGTTTGAGCCCAATACGCTGGCGTCAACCACCATCGATGGTGATTTCTTGGATCCAGAGGAAGCCGAGCAATTTGAGATCGGCGTCAAGACGGAGTTATTTGACGGACGACTCGTCGCTACGCTGGCGTTCTTCGACATCAGCCTGTCCAACGTAGCGGCAGACGACCCAGACAACCCAACCTTTGTCGTTCCCATTGGCGAGCAAACGAGTCGAGGTATTGAATTCAACGTCACGGGAGAACTCTTGCCGGGTTGGAATATCGTGGCAGGCTTGAGCTTGTTGGATGCGGAGATTGAGGAAAGTCCCGATTTCCCAGATGGCGCGACTCCGGCCAACACCCCCGATACCGCCGCCAGTTTGTGGACGACTTACGAAATTCAGTCGGGTGGCTTCGCTGGCCTGGGCTTTGGCATCGGGCTATTTTACGTTGGAGAACGGCAAGGCGATGATTCCAACACCTTTACCCTGAACGACTATCTGCGTACCGATGCCGCTATTTACTACCGCCAAGACAATGTCCGTTTGGGACTCAACTTCCGCAACATCTTCGACATCGACTACTTCGAGAATGGCGGATTCCTGCGCCGTGGAGCCAATCCGGGTGAACCTTTCACCGTGGTTGGCAGTATTTCAATAACCTTTTAGGGAGTAGATGGATGCGTGTTCGCGTCAGCGCCAACCTGATTGCGCTTTTTCTAGCAACGATCGCCGCTGTGGCCACTATGACCTCATGCAGTGGTTCCATCCAGCCGAACTATGAGCCGATTCCCCCATCGCAGGGGCGGGTCATCCAACATGCCAGAGGGGAAACCGTTGTTCCCCAAAACCCGCAACGGGTCGTGTTGCTGGGGTCGATTGTGGATGCACTGGCGCTGGGTGTCGAGCCCATCGGTGCTGCGTTCACAGGGTTGCCACAACGGGCAGATGGAGAATCGCTGTCTCCCATGCTGGGCGATCGCACAGCCAATATCCCCGTCCTGGGCCATGCCCGACGCCCCCGATTAGAGCGCATCGTTGCGCTTGAACCGGATTTGATCCTGGGTGCGAAGGGGCTAGGCACTCTCTACCCGCGCCTAGCGCAAATTGCACCGACCGTTGTTGTCGATATCTCACGGGGAGCCGACGCCTGGAAAGACTATGTGTTGGAAGCAGCCACGGCCTTGGGGAAACTAGACACCGCCCAGGCGCTGATTCAGCAGTATGAGCAACGCGTCGCTCAGTTTCAGGACTTGATGGGCGATCGCCTCGATACAACGGTCGTCTCGGTCGCACGGTTTCGCCCAGACCAAGTACGCATTTATCAGCAAGGCAGCTTCTTGGGGGCGGTGCTAGAAGAGATTGGCTTACCCCGACCCAAGATGCAGCAGCGAGACAACACCTACGAAACCATCAGCATAGAAAGCCTTTCCAGTCTGGACGGCGATGTTCTATTTTTCATGCAGGACAACCCAGGGAATTCAATGCTATCTAGGGTGCAGGATCATCCGCTGTGGTCCCAGCTCGACGTTGTGCAGCAGGATCAGGTGCATGAAGTGTCGTTGGAGGTTTGGTTTCTCAATGCGGGCATTGTCAGCGCCAACATGATGCTAAATGACCTGTTCCGCACGCTGGTTCCCGATGGGGAGCCGTATGTGATTGACCAGGTGGGCGAGCTTCGACTGCCGTGAGCGCAACACCTGCCTCCATGCGCACCTTCCTCACTATTTGGCTGGGGCAGTTGGGTTCGAGCGTCGGTAGCCGTATGACCAGTTTCGCTATGACGCTCTGGGTCTGGGACTTGACGCAGCAGGCAACGGCATTAGCCTTGGTGGGCTTTTTCACGCAGCTCCCGCAGATGCTGGCCACCCCCTTCGCTGGCGTCATCGTAGACCGCTACAGCCGCAAGCAACTAATGATGGTTGGGGATGCGGTCGCGGCGCTATCGACTGTTGTAATCCTATGGCTACATATCAGCAACCACTTGCAAATCTGGCACCTGTACGGGGCTGGAGCCATCAACGGCATGTTTGGCCAGCTCCAACAGCTTTCCTACACCGCTTCGATGACACTGATGGTGCCCCAGCGCCACTACAGCCGTGCGTTGAGCCTCAATTTTCTGTCGGGGTACGGGTCAGGTATTTTGGGGCCTGCGATCGCCGGAGCCATCTATCCTGTGGTCGGCTTGACAGGCATCTTACTGGTGGATTTGGTAACATTTGCGATCGCCACACTCACTATCCTCCTAGCCACCATCCCCCAACCCCAAATCTCAGCAGCACCGTTCGCGTTTTGCCAAGACTTGGGCGTTGGCTTTCGCTACCTATGCGAGCGCCCTGGCCTGATGGGAATTTTGGTGACCGCCGCCCTGTTTCAATTGGCGTTTCAAATGACAGCGGCTCTGCATGCACCGATGATTTTGGCTCGCAGCGGTGGCTCTTCTCAGATCCTGGCAACGGTCTATGCCACATCGGGTGTGGGCGGTGTGATGGGAGCCCTCCTGATCACGACGTGGGGAGGGCCGCGATCGCGCATTCACGGCGTGTTGTTAGGCATGATCGGGGCGGGGTTGAGTCGGGTGGGCTTCAGTTTAGGCCGTAGTCTTGTCCTGTGGATGCCCATGCAGTTTTGTTTAGCCTTCAATTTTCCGCTAATGGGCAGCTCTGGCAATGCCATTTGGCTGAGCAAAGTGCCGCCCAACCTACAGGGACGGGTGTTCTCGATCAGTATCCTCATCAAAGGGTTGATGGCTCCCATCGGGCGCTTAGTAGCTGGCCCCTTAGCTGATCGCGTATTCGAGCCCGCCATGATGCCGGGTGGCTGGCTGGTGCCGCTATTTGGCCCCCTCTTTGGCACCGGACGCGGTGCAGGCATGGCCGTACTGTGTGGATTTGCGGCGATCGCCATGATCCTTGTAGGGCTTGGTGGATACCTCTATCCTCCACTACGAAACGTCGAGTCAACGCTGGCAGACGCGTCAGAATCGAGTAGATAACACCAAATCCAATCATGCCGAACTACTTAGACTGGACTTACGCAAAACTTGTGTAATCCTGAGTAAATTCGTTGATGTTGTGGCCGCGTCGCGGCCACAACATCAACGAAATGCGTAAGTCCTGTGAGAAACATTACTGAAGGGGTTGTCAAAATTGATGACGCGGTATTTCAGATTACAGGACAAAGTAGCAGGTCTTTCTTCAGCCATGAATTCGCTGAAGATGCATGGGGTATTAATCGCCACTTGTAGAGGTTACGCTTACCGTTGGGTCAATTGAACCTCACAAATAGTGGCGTATAATGCAATCTATTCTCACTAACGACCCGCTTCTGACTCAAGTGCCCCTATGAAAACGCCATTGGTATTGCAGTATTCCGATGATTGGTTTGTACCCGGAAGTCCAAGCGATTCACGGCTGTTTCATGCCGACGACGCTGATCAGATTGAGGTCTGTCCGTCCCAACTTGGGCAAGGCTATTGTCAAGCTATTCCGCTACAAGATGATTTAGCCATCCTCATTCACGACTACACGCTCAATCAGTATCGGGTTGTTGACAGCCCCGGTGAAAGCAATTGTCTCGAATTTGAATTTCGATTAGCCGGACGTGATGCTGGATATAGCTCTTTTATTCCCTATTTTGGCTTAAAAAATTTTGGCATTAAACCCGCCCGGAAACAGTATTTCAACGTTGAAATTTGGTTTAAGCAACCGGCCCTCATCACTTATTTTCAAGCCTTGATGGAGCGTCTATCGCCTCAAACCCGAGGCACCGCCGAGCGGATCATGCAATGGATAGCTCGATGCCAGGGTGGGAGCTCAAGCTCGACTCTGATGGGAATGCTCAACCAGATTTCTGGGCGGGCAAAGGCACCTGGGTCTCAACCCACCCTTGAGCAAATTTTGACCGATACGCTCTATGCCGAGGCCATTGCCGTCAATGACATAGCCCGCAGCCCGATAACGCCAGCAATGCAGCAGGTGATTGGGCAGATTCTCAGTTGTCCGTACCAAGGCGCAACCCGCCGCACCTACTTGGAATGCCAAGCTCTATCCCTTGTGGAGCTTTATCTAGAGGCGATAGTGCACCGTCGTAGGCATGAAGCTGACCTCAACTATATTTACCAGGCGAGCACTATTTTAAGAAACCAGATCACGAATCCTCCGACGATTGCAGCGCTAGCCCGACAGGTCGGCACCAATCGGCTCACGCTGACCCAGGGCTTCCACAAGCTATATGGAACGACACCCTTTGGTTACTTGCGCAACTATCGTCTGGAGCAAGCCCGGCGACTGTTAATGACCTCAGATCTATCGGTCACAGAGATTGCAGCGGCTGTCGGTTATGCCAGCCGTAATCGCTTTGCCACAGCTTTTCGGCAAAGAACTGGGCTCAATCCTAAAGCGTTTCAGATGCAGGTTTGGCAACAGGCCAGTTAGTCCCTGCCTGATTTGCAGAGGGATCCGCACAATCTCGGCGAAAGAATTGCGTTTGGAGCCCGAAATCTCTAGAAAGCGATCGCTCTCTCCCCTAATCTAATTGAGAACTATTTGCTCCAAGCTCAATGAAGCCATAGCGGTAACAGCGGCTAACGTCGCTTGCCGAAGTTTTCATTGAGCAGAGATAGCCGTGTGAGGAACATGATGGGGAAATCGTTACAGAATTGGCATTACCTCTGGGTCTTAGCCCTAGCCAGCGTACAAATTACTGTCGCAGAAGCTGCCCTAGCTCAAAATCAACCAGAGCCAAACGGCGTCATCCATACCCGTGAACGCTCCCACTCCCCCACTCTCCCACCTGTCGC
>JADEXA010000113.1 GCA_015207365.1 Vacuolonema iberomarrocanum LEGE 07170 | reverse complement strand
CTGCTCTGGCCCTCGACAACAGCACCGTGGATGAGAACCAACCTGTCGGCACGGTTGTAGGGAATCTCTCAGCGACAGATCCAGAAGTTCCACAGGGCGATAGTCTCACCTTCAGCCTGCCTGCTGGGGTGGATGACAACGACCTGTTCCAGATTGGTGGGGTCGATGGGGATGAACTGCAACTAAACTTTGTCCCCGATTTTGAAACTCAGAACAGCTACACCGTTGAGGTTGCGGTTACCGATGCTGGGGGCAATGAGATTGCACAAAGCTTCACTATCACGATTGGTGATGTGGATCCCGAGTCGTTCCTCCCGCCGACTGACATTACGTTGGACAATACGGCGATTGATGAGAATGCGACCAACCCCGTGGTCGGCACCCTCAGTGCGGATGACCCGGAACCGGGCGACACCATCACCTTCAGCTTGCCCAATGGGTTTGGCGACAACGACGACTTCACCATCGTTGGCACTGAACTCCGTTTTGTCGGCACCCCTGACTTCGAGACGCAGAACAGCTACTCTGTCCAGATTCTGGCCACCGATTTGGGGGGCAACACCTATTCCGAAGACTTCACCATCACGGTGAACAACCTGTTCGAGGTCGCCCCGGATGACATCACACTGAGCAACGACACCATTGCTGAGAACAGCACTGATTTGACGATTGGTACCCTCACGGCAACGGATCCTGAGTTTGCTGAGGGGGATGACACCTTCACCTTCAGCTTGCCTGCGGGGGTCAACGATAATGACCTGTTTACCATCGCGGGCGATGTGCTCAGCATCAATGCCAGCCCTGACTTCGAAACCCAAGCCAGCTACACCCTCCAAATCCAGGTGGAAGATGAAGGTGGCAATACCTTCCAGGAAACCTTCACCATCACGGTCACCAATGAGTTTGACATCCCCCCTTCTGCTCTGGTCCTCGACAACAGCACCGTGGATGAGAACCAACCTGTCGGCACGGTTGTGGGGAATCTCTCAGCGACGGATCCAGAGATCCCACAGGGCGATAGTCTCACCTTCAGCCTGCCGGCTGGGGTGGATGACAACGACCTGTTCCAGATTGGTGGGGCTAATGGCGATGAACTGCAACTGAACTTTGTCCCCGATTTTGAAATGCAGAATAACTACACCGTTCAAGTCGTTGCTACCGATGCAGCGGGCAACGCATCCGCGCCCCAAACCTTCACTATCAACATTGATGACATTGATCCAGAGTCGATTTTGCCTCCAACCGATATCCTGCTCAGTGCAAATCGGGTTGACGAGAATGTTGCTCCAGGCACCACCATTGGCACCCTAACGGCAGTTGACCCGGATGACACAACTGGGTTTACCTTCAGCAAGATTGATACCCCTGGATTCGACAACGATGCCTTCACGGTTGATGGGAATGAGCTAAAGATAGCCATCAGCCCAGACTTTGAGGGCAAAACCCTATATCGAGTGCGGCTGCAGGTAGCAGACGCAACGGGCAATGACTTCCAAAAAGATTTTCTGATTACGGTGAATGATTTGCCGGAGAATCGCGAGCCGACCGACATTGTTTTGACATCGACAGCGATCATCGAAGAATCTCCCGCAGGATCAACGGTTGGTTCTCTGATCACAACAGACCCTGACCTGGGCGATACCTTCACCTATACCTTGGTGGATGAACCCGGTCTGGATACGGCTAGCTTCACGATTACCAACAACCAGCTCACTATCAACGACAGTCCCGACTTTGAGACCCAGTCCTCCTATCGGATCAAAATCCGCTCGACGGACGCAGGCGGCCTATTCCGTGAAGAATTCTTCGACATCCTGGTACTCAACACCCAGGAGAATAATCCCCCAACCAGCCTTAGCCTAACTGGCGCGAGTGTGGCGGAGAATTCTTCGGAGGGCACGGTGATTGGCTCCTTTATTGGCGTCGATCCCGACCCAGGGGACAACCTCACCTACACCTTCGTTGCAGGAACAGGGGATGCAGACAATGACCTGTTCCAGATTCAGGGCAACCAATTGCGGATTTTGGAGAGCCCTGACTTCGAGCAGCAGGAGCTTTACACCATCCGAGTTCAAGGGCGCGATCGCCAGGGCAACACCATCGAAGAAGCGTTCACCATCTCTGTACTCGACCAGCCCGAATCCCAACCCGGTACAAATTCTCCGATCCTCGACCTGAATGGCAATGAGCCCGGCGTCAACTTCGCGAAGTCTTTTGTAACCGACGAACCGACGACGTTGATGTCGCCCAACGCTACCCTCACCGATCCAGATAGTACCAATCTGGTTTCGGCAGCCGTGGTCATTTCCAATCCTCTAGACACCCCTAGTGAAATTTTAGAGGTGGATACAAGTGGCACAAATATTCGGGCAGAATACAACACCACTGGAGTTCTCAATCTGATAGGAAATGCTCCTCTAGCCGACTATCTACAGGTATTGAAGACGGTAACCTACCTCAATCTGGCACCCTTTGAAACGGATGAGCCGCGATCGCTCGTGTTTGTGCTGGACGATGGGGTAAATACCAACGAGGTTGCTAGCACAGAGCTGACTCCCATTATCGACAACAGTGTCTCCGGCACCAATCAAGATGATCCATCCCTAGAAACCACGCCCCGCACCGACATCATCAATGCCAATGGAGGAAATGACACTGTTACGTCGGTCTACGAAAACCTGCTACAGCAAGACGAAATTGATGCAGGCGACGGGTTCGACCGCTTCCGCCTCACCAACGGCAGTGGCAGCTTGTTTGTAGATGTCACGGGGGGCAATCAGGTGAGTGGTATTTCGCCCACGACCATCATTTCCAATTTTGAAGAATTCAACTTTACTGGTTTCCAGGGCACGGTACAGATGACCGGGGGTGATGCCCAGGTCGACCGATTCATTGGCGGCAATGGCAGCGATACGCTGTTCGGCCTGGATCAGGGAGACTTCCTGTCCGGTGGTCTTGGCAACGATATCCTTGATGGTGGAAAAGGTGATGACACTCTCAATGGTGATGCGGGTAACGATCTCTTGACTGGCGGTGAAGGGACTGACCTGCTGCGGGGTGGTACAGGCAACGATAGCTACGTTGTTTCAACAACCAATGGCGTGATTTCAGAAGATGCTGGCGAGGGCATTGACCAGGTGCAGGCATCCATTGGCTTCACACTTCCCGAAAATGTCGAGAACCTTCTCCTACAGGACAATGCATCCCAGGGTGTCGGCAATGCTAGCCGAAATCGTATCCGGGGCAATAGCAGCAATAATCGTTTGTTTGGCTCTGGCGGCAACGACGTGCTGATTAGCCTTGGCGGTAACGATCGCTTAGTCGGGGGTGCGGGCAACGATCGCCTTCTTGGAGGTGGGGATGATGACTTGCTCAAAGGCGTTGGTGGCGACGATCGCCTGATCGGGGGTGCGGGCAACGATCGCCTCCTTGGCGGCGGCGGTAATGATTTGATCAAGGGCATTGGCGGCAGTGACCGCTTAGTGGGGAATGCCGGGAACGACCGCTTGCTGGGCGGTGCGGGCAACGATCGCCTCCTGGGTGGCGGCGGCAATGACCGCTTGGTGGGGAATGCCGGACGCAATATTCTGATTGGCAATGCGGGGAGCGATCGCTTTATCTTGGGGCAACCGAGCAGCTTCAACCGCGTCAAAGACTTCAATGCAGAGCAAAACGACAAGCTCGTGCTGATTGGCCGTCTTTCCTTTGGCGATGTTACGTTGTCTCAGCAAGGCGCAAACACCGTTGTTTTCCTGGATAACAATCGCATTGCTCTGATCGAAGGTATTGCTGCCAATACACTGACGGCATCGAACTTTGTCTAGGGTGCTGCAATGGGGCGTCGCTCTATTTCGATCACAAAAAAAACGGGGTGCTGCTCACACCCCGTTTGAGTATTTCCATCATTTCCTTATATCTGCCCGTGGGTTCATCTGGCAGATGTCGAATGTGCTGATGATCAAGGGTTCCCCATGCATCAAAAGACGCATCCGCTTGAGAATCAGAGACAAAACCGACAACACGAAAAGATGAGCTTTAAACAATCCACGCCCAGTGTGTGCGACCCTGTTGCCCCTGTCAAAAGACAGCTTGTCAAACATTGAAAATATTTTAGGTTAGAGCGGCCTCGGGGCATTTTGCCGATACGATGGCTGCACATCGTCCAGCAAAACGCTATAGTTGGCAACAAACAGTTGGCAACAAACTATCTGGCACGCTCTTAACCACGCAACGTCTAATTCTGATGGCTCCACTCCCTGACTCAAAGCCCTATCAAATTTCCCTTGGCCCCTTGGAGAAAGAGATTTTGGATCTTCTCTGGCAGGCGGGTGCTGCAACCGTAAAAGACATTCACGATCAGATTTTGACAGACCCCGATCGCGAACTGGCCTATGCTTCTGTGACAACGGTGCTGCGTCGCCTCCAGAAGAAGGGTTGGGTGACCTGCGACAAGCGCGATCGCGCCTTTCTGTGGCACCCCCGAATCTCTCGCGAAGAAGCACAGATTGTGCAAGCTCACGATCGGTTGCAGCGCTTTCTGGCCGTGGGCAATCCGGATGTGGTTGCCGCTTTTGCCGATAGCCTCGATCGCGCCAGTGCCGAACAGTTTGAGGCGATCGCTGAACGTATTCGCCATGCCCGCCAACAACGACAGGAGGGGAACTAGCCATGCATATTAGTCTGCTCTTGGCCGCTTTGGGAATTGCGATCGCCCTCCGATTGATATGGCGACCGGCTCTGGAAAAAACTCCGCTAGCCTGGGGTATGGCCCTCAGTGCCTTCCTGGTGCCGCCGCTGGTGTTATTGACAACGGCGGTCGCGGTACTGGCGATGGGGGCTCAGGGCAACATGTTCTCAATTCCTGTCGGCATCGTCGGCTATCTGCTGGGTAGCGGTTGCCTCGCTATAGCCCTGGGGATGCTGGCGTATCGCGGTTGGCAAGGATGGCGATCGCTTCACCAGATCCAGTCCTTCCCACCGCTCAATCGTCCGAACTGCCAAGGCTACTTGCTGCAAACCCCTGCTCTCTTCGCTGCACAGATCGGCTTCTGGCATCCCCGTCTGGTACTGAGCGACGGCTTGCTGACCACTCTCTCACCCGAGCAATTGGAGGCCGTTCTCACCCACGAACAGGCGCACCTGCATTACCACGACACCTTCTGGTTTTTCTGGCTAGGCTGGATTCGTGATTTGACCGCCTGGTTGCCAAACACGCCGCTTCTGTGGCAGGAGTTGCTGTTGTTGCGAGAAATGCGAGCCGATCGCTATGCTGTGCAATCGGCGGATCCGCTGGTGCTGGCAGAAGCCCTGTTGCAAGTGGCGCAATCGCCGCTCCACATGGCGGTAGCTAACTGCGTTGCCCTCCATGATGCAGCGCCAATTCGCTTAGAACAACGCATTGATGCGCTGTTGGCCGAGCCCCAGGCGATCGCCCCCACTTCACCAAAGCTGCAATGGCTGAAATGGCTCTGGGTGCTACTGCCGCTGCTTTCCGTTCCGTTTCACTCATAGCAGCAGGGTTACAGGATCTAAGAATATTTTTTTGAAGGCTCCGCAGCGCGGGGCTTTCAAAAAATGATTGGTTCTAATCTCAATGCGCAAGGCTATGTCACAGATTTTTCGATGCGTTGGAGGAGATCGTAAAACGGTTGCCAGTTGTCGTTTTCTGTAATGGGCTCCCAAATCGCCTCAATCTCAGGCCGCACAATCACCAGATCGGGATTGTGCGCATCCAGACAACGCTGCACGGCGGCCATCTCCGTTTCAGGCACCTGCTGGAGCGCCCCGTGATAGGCTTGTCGCCACTGCTTAAAGCTGCTCACCAACGCTTCCGCATTCTCTGCCATCACATTCTCCAAAATGCGTGACGCCCCCTCATACCAGCCAGGCTCAAATTGCTGTCGCAGGGTCAGGAAAAAGTCGTGGTAGCCAATTTGCGTTGCCTGCAGAAACTGCTGCGTCAGCCCAATCAGGTTATCGGCTTGGTCATCGGGCAACTGAGGCAATCCCAGTTTGTTCAACATCCGCCGACGGTAGGCGCTGAAATAGTGCTCTTCAAATTGCACCAGCCCTGCCTCCATGTCGGCCAAACTCATCACCAGTGACAGGGGAACCTGCAACATTTCGAGATTCTTGCGGCAGATGATGGGTTGGTTGCCGTAGGAATAAAGCCCCGAGTAGTCAAAATAGGCGGCGGTAAACCGGGGGTCAAAGGTTTGGATGAAGGCATAGGGCCCGTAGTCAAAGCTTTCCCCAGTGATGGACATATTGTCGGTGTTGAGTACCGCATGGCAGAAGCCCACCGACATCCACTGAGCCGCTAGTTCGGCCATCCGCTGCACCAACTCGGCATAGAAGCGGGCATCGGCATCGGGTTGCCCTTGTAAGTGGGGGTAATAGGTCGCGATGACATGGTCGAGTAAGGTGCGAACGAGATCTGGGCGATCGAGGCGATGCAACCGCTCAAACGTGCCGAAGCGAATGTGAGAACGGCTGAAGCGCACCATGACAGACGATCGCGTCGGCGACGGCTCATCCCCCCGCCAGAGCCGTTCCCCCGTTTCCACCAAACTCAGACAACGGGAGGTGCGAACGCCCAACCGATGCAGCATCTCTGCTGCCAGCACCTCACGCACACCGCCCTTGAGCGTGAGGCGACCATCCCCATTACGAGAGTAGGGCGTTGTCCCCGATCCCTTGGTGCCAAAGTCATAGAGTTCGCCATCGGTACCCTGTACCTGTCCATACAGGAAGCCACGTCCATCTCCCAGCGCCGGATTGTATACACCAAACTGATAGCCGTGATAGCGCATTGCCAGGAGCGGGGTGCGCCCTTCAAATTTGCCAAAAGCTTCAATAAAATCGGCATCGGCAACCGTATCAGGATCCAATCCCAGCTTTGACAGCAAAGCGTCATTACGAAACCGGAGGAGGTGTTGGGGAAAGTCAGCTGCATCCACAAGGTCGTAGTATTCGCTGCCCAGGGACTCGAAGGCGGGCTCATAGTCGAGGGCGAGAAACGGGTTGGGCATGGTTTAGCAGATGGGGAAGGGATCGGAGAAACGGTTTCGACAAAAAGGTTTTTGGCAAATTGGCGATCGCCCGATGTACGCTTGTATCAGACTCGGGGGATACGCCTGTATGCACTCACCGCATATCCCAATCGTCTAGACCCACCCGGCGATCGCCCACTCCTTGCAGGTCATTCTATCGTCCAATGGAACGTCTTACCGCAGGTAGCAACGAGTCTGGATCGGAGTAGGGGGCAACCTGGGAGAACACCACCATGCCGCGTAGAGGATTGCTGATTTGGTTGATCATCTTGCCTATTCTGGCATTCTTAACCGTTGATATTATCCGTCGTGTTTCCCCCGGATTGCGGGGCAACATCCCCGGTACGCAACTTTTCAACCAATCCCCCACGACACCACAAAGGGTCGACTTTCTTTGCCTAAACAATGACACCTTCACTGTAGAGTTTCCGCCACAATACCTAGTGGAAGGGGTAAGCCTGACCCTCCCTTCGGGGCAAACCTTTGAGCTGAACCAGGTTTCAGAATCATCCGAGGTGACCCGTTTCAGCGATGGGCAGTACACCTTCTACGAGCAAGATGGTGAGGGGTTTGTCGAAACGAATGATGTCTGGGTGTATGCCAACTGTGAACCGCAGTCGACTATTCCTGATCCTGATCCATCACCGACCGTTTCTCCAACGCCCACGCCAACGGTTTCCCCGACCGTATCCCCAACTGCCACGCCGACACCAACCCCGGCACCAACCATTACACCCACGCCCACGCCC
>JADEXA010000112.1 GCA_015207365.1 Vacuolonema iberomarrocanum LEGE 07170 | reverse complement strand
CAAATTAGTCGTAGAGTGAAGATTTCAGGCGCTCAGTGGAAGGAGGAGAACCTGCCTCAAGTGCTGGCGCATCGGTGTGCTTATCTCAATGAATTAATCGGGGTGCAAAGGTGACATGCTCCCGATGCAATCGGCACGGCGAATGGTAGAGAGGCGATGGGCGATGACAATCGTTGTGCGATTCTGGGTAATCTTCGCCAGCGATTTCTGAATGGCGGCTTCGGTTTCGTTATCTACCGCTGAGGTGGCTTCATCCAGGACGAGAATCGGTGGGTCTTTGAGAATGGCACGGGCGATCGCCAACCGCTACCGCTGTCCTCCCGAGAGCTTTTGCCCCCGTTCCCCTACAAGCGTGTCATAACCCTGGGAGAGCTATATGGTCAAGCGGGTGGTCACGAGGTTGTAATTCACTTGTGCGATCGCATCGGTGCAGCCGCCTATCCGGTTCCGACCCCCGTGGTCGCTAACAGCATTGAGGAGCGAAAGCTCCTGCAAACGCAGCGTTCTTTTATTGAGGTTCAGTCTTTAGCTCGGCAGGCCAGGGTCATCTTCGTTGGTATTGGCGAAATCACTTGGAAAGGCCCTCTGCACGAGTGCGGGTTCATCAACGATCAGGAAATTACCGAACTGATGGAACTCGGTGCCATCCGACAATCTCGCCGATGGCACCGAGTTCCATCAGGGCGTGCTGCTGAAGGCGGGTACCAATCAGCGATTAGCAGAGTTTCCCCTGGAGCAGCCGGTCACGCGTCTGACGATTGGCGTGGCTGGTGGCGTACATAAAACCGAGGCGATTTTAGCTACCCTTACTGGCAAACTGATCAGTGGGCTGATTACGGATGAAGCCGTAGCTAAAGCAATTCTCACAAGGAAATAGCCGAGGTTAAGTTGCCGAGGGACTACCCTATCCATTGCTAAAGCAGTTCCCTCTAAAGGATCTGGGACGTTACGCTGAGAGAATAAAGTCGTTAGGATTGATTAAGTAGGCATAAGAGCCTCCAGTACTTATATCAAATTCGGTTGAAGAGCCCAACTATTGTTTGTGCCCGCTGCAAAGCAACGGGCACAAACAATAGTTGGGTTTTGCGGCTATTTAGCCGGATTCGATATTACTTGCAGGTTTGACCTTGGACGGCTTCCTTGTTGGGCACCCAAGTCGACTCGAACTCACCAAAACGCTTAAGTTAACGGTGCGCACCCGTAAAATGCTAATAAAACTAAAATGGAGTCTACCTTTATGAACTCAATGGTGCGTTTCCTTCATCACCCCACTTCTCAACCGTGCCGTGCTGTTCATCAATTTATGCTGGAGGTTGAAATTCCTTTTGAAGAGGAAGTTGTTGACCTGATCAATGGGGAAAACGAGCAGCAGAGTTTTAAGGATGCCTACAACCCAACAGGGCAAGTGCCCATCCTTCGTGATGGCGATTTTATCGTGTGGGAGAGTGCTGCTATAGCGTCTTACCTCAATGAAAAATATGCTGTCCCCAGCAACTGGTTTGGGGGAAATATGCAGCAAAGAGCTACCATTCAGCAGTATTTACATTGGCATTCCACCTACCTTCGCCGTGGAGCTGGAGCTTTCTTTTATACACACTTTGCAGAATGTATTTGGGGCAAGCGCGACTATTCTAAGGAAATTGCAAAAGGGAAACACACGCTCGACGAGTCGATGGAGCTTCTGGAGCTATGGCTGACTAAAAGTCATTATCTCTGCGGGGATGAGATTAGTTTCCCGGATTTGCTGGGCTATCACGAGCTGGTCTCTCATGTTGCTGGAGCTATCTTAGTTGACGCAGACTGGCAGAAGTATCCTAAGACTAAGCAGTGGTTCGATACCCTCACGACAAGATCGCATTCAAAAACTGTGAGTGAAGTGATTATGCAGGTTGGAGCCGCTCGCCTAGCGGGGCATATCATTCCTATGAATCGCAAAACTTCCCTGGCAAAAGGCACAGAAATTAAACCGGGTATTCCTGGCATGGCTCAACAGCAATGATGGCCTACGCAGGTGAGGGCGTTACGGCCAGTAAAATCCCTACACTTGAGCAATGCCATCGTTTTCTTAAGTCCAGGACAAAATATCGAACCTCGGCTAAAACCCTTGATTTTGTATAGCGTGGGCACCAGCCGCGCTATACAAAATCAAGGGTTTTCTGGGTTTTGTCCTGGACTCGAATCGGTTTCATCCGCAGCGGCTAGCGGTAAGCGAATGTAAAACTCGGTACCTTGCCCCAGTTCAGACTGGACATCGAGGCTACCTCCATGCTTTTCCATCACCACTTGACGAGCGATCGCCATGCCTAACCCGGTTCCCTTGCCCACAGCTTTAGTTGTGAACAAATGATCAAAGATTTTGGCTCTGACGGCCTCAGACATGCCTTTACCATTGTCCCGAATACGAATTTCAATGGCGTCTTTGACCACCTCTGTTTGGATTGTAATCACTTGAGGATTGGCTTTTAAGTCTTCAAAGGTCGCGTCCTGAGTCGCTTCATCAAAAACATCGATCGCATTTGCCAGAATATTCATAAACACTTGGTTGAGCTGCCCTGGAAAGCAATCAATTTCTGGCAGGTTGCCATAGTCTTTAATGACTTGAATGGCGGGGCGCTGTTCATTTGCTTTAAGTCGATATTTCAAAATTAGCAGGGTGCTCTCTAAACCTTCATTCAAGTTCGCACTGACCTTGTGCTTGGTATCCGCGCGTGAGAAGGTTCGTAGACTCGTGCTAATCCCTCTGATCCGACCAATCGCTCCCTGCATCGATTCAAACAGCTTAGGCAGATCTTCTAAAAGGAAGTCTAGGTCAATATCTTCGGCATGCTCTTGAACTGCCTTAATTGGTGCTTGGTGCTGTTGATAAACCGCGAGGTGTGCAAATAGGTCTTGCGCATAATCTTGAGCGTTCTTGATGCTACCGTTGAGAAACCCAATAGGGTTGTTAATTTCGTGAGCGACTCCGGCGACTAAATTACCTAACGACGCCATCTTCTCATTTTGCACCATTTGCAGTTGAGTGTTCTGTAACTGGGCAAGTGCCTGCTCAAGCTCTTGAGATTTTTGTATTACGGCGGCCTCTGCCACTTTGCGCTCACTAATATCTGTCACGAATCCTTCCAGACTCAAGAAAGTTCCGGCCTGATCATAAAGGCCCTGCCCCTGCTCCCATACCCACTTTTCCTGGCCTTGTTTCGTCCGAATGCGATAGGTCATTTGAAAGGGTTGGTGGGTCTGTAGTGCCGTCTGCACAGTTGCATCAACCATCTCTCTATCGTCGGCGTGGATCAAGGCCGTATAGGACGTCGCATGTTGACCCGTTAGCTCGTCTGGCTGATAGCCCGTCAGCCGAACGCCGCCCTCGCTGACAAATTGCAGCGTCCGGGTTTGATCATTCGTGCTGGAGTAAACCATTCCCGGTAGGTTACTTAAGAGCGTTGTCAACCACCGCTGATGCTCTTGGCTTTGAGAGTAGAGCCTAGCGTTTTCCAGAGAGATCGCCGCCTGAGCACAGAGAGCATTCAGCAGTTCAACGCGATCAGGCGTAAAGGCCTCGATCGCCACTCGATTTTCCAGATACAAAATGGCGACTAACCTGCCCCGTTGCAGAATGGGCGTGCATAGCAGACTCTTAGGCTGCTGCTGCATGATGTAAGTATCCGTCGCTAAGGTCACATGGGCGGCAATGTTTGCAATCAGGACCGGTTCTAAACTGCGTTTGACGGTATTAATCAAGCTCTGGGGCACATCTGCGCTATCTGCCAACAGGATGGACTCGACCCGTGCGGGCTGAGCAACGGCTGCTACCGCTTCTACATACCAGTCGTTTTGATGCGGCATCAGCAATACGCCTTTATCTGCTCCAGCATTTTCGAGCACTGTTTGCAGCAATGTCGCTAAAAGCGTGTCAAGCTGGATTTTGCTGGAAAGCGTTTGAGATGCTTTCAACACGGTTTCTAAGTCGATAGCGGTCGAAATGCTGCTACTCGTCGAGTCGTGTGACGGATGCCCAGATGTCTGATGGGTAGCGAGGGCGGCGGCGGGAAATACCGTCTCGGTCGTCGATAAGGAGAGGGACTGCGGTTGCAAAATTGGCGTCAGGAGGTCGAGATGGCTATGCTCCAGATCTTGAACCTTGGCGATCGCTCCCCAATGCGCATAGCCGTAGTAGGCATGGGACAGATAATCTTGAGCTATTTTTACTTTGCCCCAGTCAGAGTAAAATCTCGCCGCCCGTTCGTTGGCTAAGGCTTCTTCTGCAATGAATCGATGGGCCTTAGCACCAGCAATGGCTAGATCGTAATAAGCGATCGCATCTGCTTTTTGATCGAGAACGCGACTTCGTTCCGCTTCCACCAGATAGAACTTGTGCTGATAGTTCATCGGCGCATGGTCGGCCCAATGCCGCAGCCTGCTCTGATGATGAACGACCTGTTCTAAAATTTCATGTTGTGCATTGGCATTCACATGGGGATACTGGGCCAGCTTGGCAAGCGCCGCATAAAAGTGGAACAAAACGACACAGGGCATCGCCACGGCCCCATCCAGATATTCTTCAGCTTGCGCGGCGCTAGCTAACGCTGAGTCAATGTTTTGGAACAGGTAAGACAGGCTGAGCTTGCCAACGTACAAAAAGGCTAGCGTGGTACGGTTGTTTGCGGCTTGATGAAGAGGGGCCATCTCTGTTTCGTCATAGGCTTCGCCCACCAGCTGACACGGGTGCTCTGCCCGCGCCAATAAATTGAGGATGAGCTGTCGAGAAAGCTGCACCTGATGCAGAACATGATCCTGCTTGATCTAGGCGATCGCCTCATCATAGGCCGCGACTTCTCGCTCAAGTGGCTCCAGTTCTTTATCTGAGAAAATGGAACTGTAGCAGTAGAACGCAGCAGAATATCCGGCAAACCCTAAGTCACCCGACTCTAAGCCCACTTGATAGGCGCGGGGTAGCCATGTCAAGCTGTCGATCAGTGAGTCTTTCCAATGTTTAATGAAATAGCCAGTGATCAGTAATGCCTTAGCTTTGACATCTCTAGCATCAAATTTATCCACTAAACCTATAGCCAGTTGACCAAACTGATATCCAGACTCGATATCATCCACGACACCACAGAGGATAAAGCCGTACATAGCATAGCCAAAGGCCGAGGACGAGGTGTTGCCATACTTAATCGATAAATTCACCATGGTCATGGCGATTAAAGGCAACAGCTGGGGAAACGCGAAATACGCGGAGGGAGCCACACTGGCCAAGATCCGCATCGCCGCAAGGGAGTTCGAGTCTTCCATCTCAGGCAGGTGCAACAAGTCTAAAATGGGTCGATTGGCCAAGTTTGCTTGCGTCTTGGCCAGCAATTGCTCAAAGTCTGAGGGCGTTGGGTTCTCCGGTAGATGTAAGCTGGGGTCAATCAGCGCTAGCTTAACCGTGGCAATCTGGATGGCCTCAAGCAGTTTGACTTGAGCGATATTGCTATGAATTTGAGTGACGTAGATATTGATCTGATCTTGCAGCGTTTTGGCCTGTTGAATGACGACCTCTGCAAACTGCTCGGCTTGCTCAAAGTCCGTCGCTAAATAGGCAGCCTCTGCCGCCACTTCGCAAACAGCCAAGGTCAGGGCATAGGCATCCTGCCAACCATCGGAACCCAATAATTCTCGGCCAGTCGAAAGATACTTGACCGCTGTGGCATAGGCGGTGGCCGCTTTCGCCCTCTGGCCCGCCAATAAATTCAACTGGGCCAGTTGCTGTTGCTCTGCCCGATTGTCGAGCAGCCCAACGCCAAAATTAAGCTGATTGACAATGTCGAAAAGCCTGTTGCTGGACTCTTGAGGCGACAGATTTTGCTGAAGACGTTGACCAATTTTGAAGTGGGTGGCTTGTTTCTGACTGTCTGGAATCAGAGAATACGCAGCTTGTTGAACCCGATCATGCAGAAATCGATAGGTAGGATTCACCGCCTCGTCTGGGTTCAGTAGCTCAGTGGCTTGAAAGAACTTGTAAACCTGATTTGTGGGCAAGATGAGCCCTGTTTGGAGCGCCTTCCACAGAGCATTGGCAGCCTCGGTAGCGGCTTGCTCGGAGATGATCGCAAGGGTTTCCAAATCGAACTGGTTGCCAACACAAGCGGCCAATGCCAAAAGCTGCTGGGTTTCATACGGCAGTTTCTGTAGCTGTATTGCCATGAACGCCACAACATCATCCGTGAGCGCCAGCATTTTTACTTGGGCCAGATCGCAGGTCCAATAGCCGCGATCGCAATCGAAGGTGACGTACCCGTCATGATGCAGAGCCGTGAGGAACTGGGTAATGAAGAAAGGATTGCCTTGCGTCTTTTGGTTGATCAATTCGCTGAGGGGAAACACGCGCTCTGTCGAACAGTGCAGCGTATCTGCCACCAGGGGATTGATATCTGCCAATGTCAGCAATGGTATTGACAGTTGCCCCCAAGTCTTTGAGGTCGTTAACCGCCATGATGAACGGATGAGCGGGCGATACTTCATTGTCGCGATAGGCTCCCACCATTAGCAAATAACGACTGTCTGCCATCAGCAGTTTAATCAATTGCAGTGAGGCTAAGTCTGCCCACTGGAGGTCGTCTAAAAAGAGCACCAAGGGGTGTTCTGCTGTCGTAAAGATGCCAATAAAGGTTTGGAATAGCCGATTAAATCGGTTCTGCGCCGCACTGCCTGAAAGCTCGGGTGCTGGCGGCTGTTGACCAATAATCTGCTCTAATTCTGGAATCACATCAATCAAAACCTGCCCATTGTCTCCAACGACAGACAGAATCTGGGTGCGCCATTGGGCCAACTGTGCATCCGTTTCTGAGAGCAGCTGTCCCATGAAGTTCCGTAGTGCTTGCACAAAGGCCGATAACGGGACATTGCGATTGAACTGATCAAACTTTCCTTTAATGAAATAGCCCCGTTGCCGCACGATAGGTTTATGGATTTCATTGACAACGGCGGTTTTGCCAATGCCTGAAAAGCCAGCCACGAGCATCAGCTCACAGGCTCCGTCTGCTACCTGTTCAAAGGCTTTGAGTAGAGATGACACCTCAGCCTCACGGCCATAGAGCTTTTCGGGAATAAGGAAGCGATCGCTCAAATCACGCTGTCCCAGCTTAAAGTCTGCAACGTTACCCGTTGCTTGCCACTCTGTTAGACAGGTTTGCAGATCTTGTTTGAGTCCTAGAGCGCTTTGATAGCGATCCTCGGCATTTTTGGCCATGAGCTTTGCCACAATCGCCGCCACCCCTGGGGGAACGTCCGCATTGACCTGATTCACCGATGCAGGTAGCTGCGCAATATGGCAATGCATCAACTCCAAGGGATCATCTGACACAAACGGCAATTTCCCCGTCAGTAGCTGATATAGCGTCACGCCCAGCGAATAGAAATCCGCTCGATAATCAACGCCACGATTCATTCGCCCGGTTTGTTCGGGGGCTAGATAGGCCAGCGTGCCTTCCAAAATATTTGGACTCTGAGCCACTTGCATTTCTTTGGGCAAAAGAGACGCGATGCTGAAGTCAATGAGTTTGATCTGATGCGTTTCAGGATGGATCAGAATGTTGGCAGGTTTGATATCCTTATGCACCACCTGATGCTGGTGCAGATCATGTAAAACATCGACAATTTGTAGGGCGATCGTCAAAATTTCTGTCAATGCTAATGGCTGCTGCCGTATGTATTTATCCAAAGCGATGCCGCCCCAATCTTCCATGACTAGCGCATAGCCATTGCTAATGGACGCTAAGCTGAGGGGGTGAATGATGCCAGGAATGGGAAGATTGCGGGCGATCGTATATTGATTACGAAACTGTAGCAGTTCACCAAAGCTCGGATAGTCTCGCCGCAACATCTTGATGATGACGGAGCGTTGCTCGTCAGTGTGAACCCCTCGATACACAGATGTGCGCGAACCCAGATATATCTGCTCGCTGATGGCATAGCCCGCAATTTGTGGCCAAGAACAGGAAGAATCGCTTGTTGGAGAGATCATATGCCGAACATCCTAGACGGGTTGTGCGCTGTCTCAGCGTTCCCGGTCTGGGGTGTTCGACATCTCCCTTTGCAAAATATGTTATGGAAATAAGACACGTAATACGGCCTCATATCAAATCATATCGTTTGTGCTCGCTGCTTTGCAGCGGGCACAAACGATATTTGGGTATTACGCATTTATAGCGGTGTGCAACCGCATTAAGCACAGCAACGGTTGTGTGGGGCGCGCCGCGCCCCACACAACCGTACTTACAGCGGTTATCAAATGAATAAACCACAATGAGCGAACCAGCCGAGAACATCATCCTCAGAAATGCACTCATTGATAATCCGGGTTAAGGCTTGATCGAGTGCGTCTTGAGTGCGCGCTTTAG
>JADEXA010000111.1 GCA_015207365.1 Vacuolonema iberomarrocanum LEGE 07170 | reverse complement strand
GCAATGAATCCTTGTAATTCTTCTACTGCAGTTTGGGAAGAGGTATTGACCACCGAAGTAACCTGGATACGACTCGACCTCTGTATTTTCCCTTACTCCCTTCAAAAATCAAAACGGATTGCTATATGTATTTTATAGTGTTGTAGAAATTGTGTTTCTTTCACTGATTGTTTGGTATGCATGGACATGGCCTAGACATATATTTTAGCTACCTAAAGGAGCAAAAGAATATTGCCGTTTGAGTGCTCGATCTTGTTGACGGTGAAAGAAAAGAAGTAGCAAAATTTATTAGTAAACACCGATTTGAAAGAGCATTGAGATCAACATGTCGAACATAACTATGGAGAAAACAGCATGGGTCACAAATCTAATGAAAAGAATCCAAAAGTTCGAGCAACGGAGACGATTTGGAGTCTAGCCGTTGGCATGTTTGCTATATGTATTCCATTAGTTGCCATTACCGAAAGCGGAGTGATGTTGCCCCTTCTGGTGTCGCTGAGCGCAGGGGGTGGAACAGCCGCCGTATGGCTTGCACCCGATAAACGCCAACAAGAAGAGGCTGATTTAGCTCAGACGGTGAAGACGTTGGAGGAACGGGTAATGAATCTAGAGACGATTTATGTCAGCCTTCCTGATACGGCACCCCCTCTTCTTCTGACAGAAACAGACGAGAATTAATTACGTTGTTGCGATCGTACCTCCCCTATCGCATGACTCTATCATCCAAACTCCATGTTGAAAGAGGTACTCTGTCCATCGCTATTTTGCTGTGACTAATCATTCCTTTCGACTGGAGGAGAGAGTTCTCTGGCCTATTGCCCAATACGTGAGTAGCGGCTATTGGAGGATATATGAAGATAATAAAGGTTTTGGCGGGGGGCGTGACTGTACTGGTCGTCATCGGCGTCTTTGGGTTGGTTGGACGATGGGACTGGGGAAGAGGATGGGCTTTGATTGGACTTTTGATCACGAGCCGAATCATCAGTGTGCCCTACTTGTGGCGCAAAAACCCTGAGCTAATGAAGCGACGGGGGCAGTTTGGTGAAGGAACGAAACCCTGGGATATTGTCGTACTGGTGCCCTTTGGGCCCACGTTCCTTGCTATTCCGATTGTGGCTGCTCTGGATATCCGGTATGGCTGGTCAGCGATGTCGCTCTGGCTATGGCCGGTTGGCGCGGTCTTGTATGCTGGCTTTGTGGGAATGATCACATGGTCAATGGCGGTCAATCCCTTTTTTGAGAAAACGGTCAGAATACAACGCGATCGCAACCATCAAGTCATTGAGTCTGGTCCCTATGGTATCGTCCGCCATCCTGGGTATACCGCCACACTATTTGGACTAATATTGGCGATGCCCTTGCTTTTGGGTTCCTGGTGGGCATTCATCCCAGCCATGCTTGCAACGCTATGCTTAATCGTTCGCACTGCGTTGGAAGATCGAACTCTGCAACAAGAGCTTTCGGGATACGACACGTATACGAGAAAAGTACGTTACCGACTGATACCCGGTTTATGGTGATAAGCGATGGGTGACGTTAGGGACTGTCGTGATGAAGCATTTTGTAGGCCGTAAGCCATTCTTATCCTTTGCGATAGTCAGTTATTTATTTTCATGGACATTCTGGATCCTTGCTCTCTGGTTATCTGGTGGAGCCGTCGCCACAGTCTTCTACTCTTTGGGTGGATTCGGTCCCCTAGTTGCAGCAATGATCGTCTTGAACGCGCAGGGGCGATCGCTTAAAGGTTGGATCATCGGCCTTTTCAAGTGGCGATTGCATCCTGGGTGGTACCTATTTGTATTTGGCTTTCCGATTCTGCTCATTACCCTTGTGTCGTTACTGTATTTGTTATTGGGCCACTCGCTCGACCTGACAATTCTGGCTGGTCGGCTCACGGCATATCTACCAACGCTTATATTCCTCGCCCTGGTCGGGGGTGGAAACGAGGAGCCTGGCTGGCGCGGGTTTGGACTACCGACATTGCAGCAATACTACAGCCCTGTGATCGCCACTTTCGTGTTGGGCGTGGTCTGGGCCTTCTGGCATCTACCCTTATTGGCCACTCATCCGGACGTGGCTAGTGGCGCGATCGGCCTGCAACAAACCCTTCTCGTTACCGGAGTAACCCTGGTCAGCATTGCGACCCACGCTTTTTGGTATACCTGGCTCATCAACAGAACAGGCAGCGTACTTTTATGCATCATCCTTCACGCCAGTTACAATGCAGCCAATAGTCTGCTGCTACTGGTTCCTGACGAAGCCTTACGCGGTAGCTCATACCAGTCGATTCTGATTTTAATGACCGTCGTCCTCATCCTATCGGTCGTTGGGTTGCTGACGATGACCAAAGGACGTTTGGGCGCATAGCATGAGGTTCGAATGGTGAGTCGAGCGGCAAACCTCAGTGACCTGATGCAACGTGAATGTGTTGACGGATAACTCAAGCGCCCCAGCCTGCTGTTAATTGCTGGAGATCAGATTGTCGGTGTTAAGGAATGTCGGAATCATCGGTGATTCGATGGCGCGGCGGTTGTACGTCCCTGGAAGTGAGCACATAAACTGGAAGTGAGCACATCAATATGATGACTATACGGGAAGCGACAGAGTCAGATTTGGACGATGTGCTGCGAGTGGAACGTGCAGCGTTTGGCAGCGAGGAAGAACCGGAACTCGTGAGGAATCTGTTGGTTGACCCGAGTGCAAAACCGCTCTTGTCTCTGTTAGCTGTTGAGGAGGGTCGAGCGGTGGGACATGTTTTGTTTACCAACGCGTCTCTCGCGGAAACCTAGCACACCGTAGCGATATCCCTTTTAGCACCGCTGGCAGTGGTACCGGATTTTCAGGGGCAAGGCATTGGGGGGCAACTGATTAAACGTGGATTACAGTGGTTATCGGCGTCCGGGACTGACCTAGTGTTTGTCCTGGGACATCCAGGCTATTATCCACGCTACGGGTTCCAACCAGCCAGTCCGCTCGGGTTTGAGGCTCCTTACCCGATTCCGGATAAGGATGCAGATGCTTGGATGGTTCAAGCACTGCGTCCAAATGTGATCGGGACGGTTTCTGGAAAGGTGGTTTGTGCTGATGTGTTAGATCGGCCTGAGTATTGGCGTGAGTAGTGTCTGGCGCTACGCGTAATATCAAATCCGGTTGCAGAACCCAACTATCGTTTGTGCCCGCTGCAACCGGATTTGATATAAGTCCTATGGGTAAGGCTATAGCACCTTTACGCAGGCACCGTGGCTTTGAACGCTTTTCGATCCTCATGACAAATCTGCTGAATGATATTGCGACCGGACATTGCCACCACAGGCACACTCCCCCCCGGTTCTACCCATTGACCAATCCGGTAAAAGCGTTGGAGTCCTGGCAATGTCTTCCGGAGACCACTGATCATTAATGGCATCGTTCGTCGGGTCAACAGCCAGCCACAGCTTGATCCTTGCCAATTCCCGGTATAGCGTTCATAGCTAAGAGGGGTCGCCACATCTACCGTCTCGATGTCCGCTTTGATGCCAGGATAGATCTGCTCCAATTGATCAATCAGAATGCCAGACTCTTGGATTTCCTCACTATGGTAAGCCGATCGCCCATAGATGCGTTGCCAATATTGGTACGGTGTGGTCATCGTCACAGTGACAACGGATTTCTTTTCTGGTGCCAGGGTAGGGTCGAAGCCGTAATGCTTGACGCTGAGCTCGTGACGTTGCTCTCCGGCGATCGCCACGGGTTGATCCAACAAATATGTGACCCAGTGGGGTTGGTCAGACAAATCACGGTTGACCCCCAATGACACCTGCAACTGAGAATGAACAGGCAAGTGCCCCCCATATTGATGCCCATATTGATGTTGGATGCAGGGGCTTGTATATCGACCGCCCAGCAAATCAAAGATTGTGCTGCGCCCATCGCACGCGGAAACCACACGATGAGCGAAGTACTCTTCATTGGTATAGAGCCGCACACCAATGGCGCGATGTCTGCGGCGGTTGGGCAAGCGGTTTACAACGTGATCATCGCCCTCTACCAAGATCCGTTCCACCTGGGCATTGTAGTGAATCGTCCCGCCAAGAGACTGATACCGCTGCTCAATGGCACGGGCAAATGCTAATGAGCCGCCAACTGGGAACCCAGCATTTTTGCTATGCATAGAAGCTAATAAGGACATGCCAACAATGACAGGGATGCTGTGCCAACCAAACATCTGAGGAATGGCTCGACGCAGAAATCGATCGCGAAATTGCTGCCCCAAATCCTGCGCTGTCAGCCAGCCCCATCGGGCCATGGGAGCAGCAAAGGGAAGCGCTTTTACTCCCAGATGGAACCAGTCTGTCGGTCCCATGAGGGCTTTTGGCGATCGCTGAAGCAGTGACAGATCAAACCCCGCCAACGCTCGGATACCCTGACAGAAGGAACGAATGAGGCGGCGATCGCCCGGTGATAGTTCGATTAAATGGGCCTCTAGGCGATCGGGGTCACTATACACAATCAGCGTTTTGCCTTCGGGATCCGTCAAACGCATCAGTTCATCATGGTGGACAAACGATCGTCCCTGAACCGCACCCAGTTCTTGCCACAATTGGTAAAACGGTTGCCCTGGTCCTGAGCCAAATAAGTACTGAAGGCATCCATCAAACCTATACCCCTTTCGTTCCCAAGCGGTACAAAGGCCACCGGGCTGATGATGTAATTCAAAGATTTCTGTCCGATACCCATTCATCTGGGCGTAGCAACCCGCTGCTAATCCGGCGATGCCCGCGCCAATGATGATAATGTCGGTGGAAGCCTTTGCCATAACGCGATTCAATCCTGCATATTTTCCTCAATCTATGCTCATAAGCTATGGAGATAGAGCAAGAATTCCCATGCAAGTTAACGACCCGTTGGAGTGCATGAATGCGCTTCATCTTCTCACGAATCTTGAATCGGTAGGTTGTTGTCGGACACAACTGCGATATTGAGCCTTGTATCCAGCAATCATGCTGAGCAAAGGATGCGATCGCATTCCAATGTTCTGATAGAATCTTTGACCTCCTCACGCAATCTTTACTTTCGTATCCCAAAGTTAAGTTAGAGACGGAGGAGCAACCTATGAATACAATGACCAAGCGAATGCTTTTCTGGAGCCCGAGGATTCTGGGTATTCTTTTCGCAATTTTTCTGAGCCTGTTTGCTTTAGATGTCTTTAACGAAGGTTATAGCATCGGAGAAGCGTTTCTAGCTCTGCTGATTCATCTGATTCCGACGTATCTGGTCGTCATTTCACTCGCCATCGCCTGGCGGTGGGAATGGGTTGGCTCGATACTATTTATTGCTTTGGCGTTATTCTATTTGGCCTCTACCGGTGGTGGAAGTTGGGTTATTTCTGCCCCCCTCTTGCTGATCGGCAGTCTGTTTCTGCTTAATTGGGGGTATAGAGTACAGCTTAAAGCACAGTAGTAGGATTCTGGTTGCGATCGCCCGCGCCTCAGTCAGCAATCCCCAAAATTGTTTTGGCCGATTAACCCACTGCAGTTGTGGATAGCCAGTCTGGCCGTGACATGGTGGATATTATGCAACGGTTGGCTAACCAGTAGGGGGACACAATTTGGATAAGTCTTGCTACGGCGACTGATCTGCTCACTTGAGTTTAGGACTTTACAGTTTAAGCCCAACCCATTCTTGTAAGGGTTTAGTAAGGCCATACCTATACCCCAATAGTTTATTAACACGCACCCTTAATACTATGAATCATTCACATCGAAAGAGGTTCTGGCTTGGCTTTTTAGGCTTCCTAGGATGTCTAGGATTTCTAGGCTTCATTCAGGATGTTCCTGCATTTCTCTTTTATTTCTCGTTCTTTTCTTTTTTTAGTGCTTTTCGCTATTTGAAAGAAGAGCTAAAGTATCTTGGTTTACTCGGCGTGGTCGGATTTATCGTCGCGGTACTGGGTGTTTTAGGTATCATTCCAGTCTGATGCTGTAACATTCTGGCTCGGATTATCCATGTGATGTTGTTAGATAGGAGTGCATGGAATGCTCAGGTATGGTGAAATCGCTGCTACAGTGACCAGACTTCCGGAGCCTTTGGATTGGAGTCAGCTTGCTATCGAGTGTAGAACGAGTGTAGTTGATTGCGTTGACTTAGCTTGTTTTACAAGAGACAGGGTACTAAAGCTTAGTAAGGGACAGAGCACCACTATAAGAGAAGCAACTCTATTGAAAAAAGCAGATTTGTTGAAATGGTCTCAGGTGCTTATAAGCTAGACTCTTTAAAGAAGGAGTCGATATTGTCAGGTTCTAACTTAGCTGTAGGAAAACTTGCTAGGAAGATGATACAGATTGAAAAGCACTGAGAGCTGTAAACATTTTGCGCCTCTATTTTGCCTTGCCTCAGTCAGTTTCCGCCATCTATCTCAAAGAGAACTTCCCAGCTTGAGGAATACGCCTCAATTCCATTGATTGCTGTTAAAAACACTATGAATCAATTAGAGAAAAAGCGCCTGGATACAACTCTCGCGATTGCTAACTACGCCGCCAGTAGCAGTACCGTTGTCACGGCCCCAACACCTGGGCTAGAGCTACCGAAGCAGATTGTACTCACGGCGTCAGATACGCTGTTATATGCCACGATTTGGAAAATTTACTTTGAGGAAGAGCTGGCTCAAAAAGACCTGCTAGAAATTTTGGTTGAAGTTGGCGTCGTTGCGGCAACCTCTGCAGGAACGACCTATCTCATCAGTAAGGGAAGTTTGGCTATCCTTTGCGAGCTGACGGACTGGCTCGGCCCCCCCGGTTGGGCACTCAAGATTTTGGTCAGTGGGTCATTGATTGGTATGGTGGGTATCGTTTGGGCCATGATTTGCGATCGCCTCTATCAGGAGAAAATCCAAGCTATTGCTACAGGGCACTAACCTTATCCATCAGGACTTACGCAAAACTTGCGTAATCCTGAGTAAATTCGTTGATGTTGTGGCCGCGTCGCGGCCACAACATCAACAAAATACGTAAGTCCAGTCCGTTTGCTCCCGCTCAGCCTCATCTATTGACGGGTGGGGTTGCAGAATCCAAGAATGATGTTTTCAGAGACGTTGCGTACCGCGCAACGTCTCTGAAAACATCACCCTCTCAATCAGCGATGCCCGACAGGTAGTGACGTGCCTTCACAAGTTCATCAAACTATTCCAATAGGATAAGGGTAGAGGACAGCCGGAGAACTTACGATGTCTGGCTGGGATCGGTTGATTGTGTTGATGGGTTTCACTGGCTGGCTGTTATTGGCTAGCACAGCAACCGTTCCTGTACTCCTAGCAAAAAGCAGAGAAACCGATGACATTGGGCCAACAGCAGAGAGGTTGCTAGCCGATCTTGCTGATGGCGCTTATCAGTTTTGCACTGAACCGCCCCCCGAGGATTGGCGCGATGGCGCGGGGGTATGCCTCAACGTTGTGAAACAAGGTACAACCGTCGATGGTTACTATGGCTATCCCCACAGTGATGGCTTTGTCTGCTTGCGGGGGGAAGTTTCTGAGAATTGGCTACAAGGTGAGGGGTTGGTCATTGCATGGGTAGGGCATCCCTGGGCGGACATCCCCCAAGTGGAGTTCACCTGGGATTTGGAAGGTCGCTTGTCTCTGAGCCAGGGAGATGTGATCCGTCGCGAAGGCATGGGCGAAGAGCAGATTCGTTGGATTATCTTTCGACAGGCAAGATTGAACATGCAGGGGCTATATCGCTATCCCGAACCCCGCATGAAGCCACCGACCCAGCTGTGCGATTGGCCATTAACTGATGGAGAGGTTTGTGATGATGAGAGTTGCCGACATTATGACGAGGGAAGTGGTCACCATTCGCAACTCAGCGACGGTTGCAGAGGCAGCCAAACTGATGCAGCAGCGAGAGGTGCAAGCGGTGATTGTGGAGCAAAGCCATGAGCTTGATGCCTACGGCATTGTCACCGCTGGGGATATTGTGGGTAAGGTCATTGCGTTTGGCCGTGACCCTAAGCGTGTACGGGTATATGAGGTGATGACGATGATCTAGGGGTTGAATATGCAGCTCGGTTACTGACCCAGGAACACCTGCACAGTGCACCCGTAATTCAGTCAGAGCTATTGGGGATTCTGTCTATCACCGATATTTTGGAACGGAGCAGCGCTATCGAAAAACCTCAAGAGCTAGAGCTAGCTGAAAAGATTCAACACCTGTCGGAGACAGCTCGCCACATTTGCCAGGAACATGGACCGGGCTCAAAAGCTTGCGCCGACGCGTGGTCAGTGGTGGATGCGCTAGAGGCAGAGTTCGCCCATCAACGCTCTGAGTCCCTTGAGAAGACTGCTTTCGAGATCTTTCAAGATGAATATCCCGAAGCGTTCAAAGATCGAGAATATGATGCCTGGTGCAGTGGTTAGCTGAAGACTGATATCAAATCCGATTGTGTGGGGCGCGCCGCGCGTCACACAACCATTTCTGTCCTTAGGGACTTGCGTGAAAATACAATCCCTAAAATCCCAGAGAGAGG
>JADEXA010000110.1 GCA_015207365.1 Vacuolonema iberomarrocanum LEGE 07170 | reverse complement strand
AAATCACAGGCGTCACTGATGGCACCAATGGCACCGTCAGCATCAACCCTGATGGCACCGTCACCTACACCCCCAACGATGACTTCAACGGCACCGATACCTTTGAATACACTGTCACCTCCGGTGGGGTAACGGAAACCGCAACCGTCGAAGTGGTGGTCAATCCGGTGGTCGATATCGACGACGATGACGCCACGACCAATGAAGACGTCCCGGTCAAAATCTTGGTCCTCGACAACGATGACTTTGAAGACCCCGATGCCGAAATCACAGGCGTCACTGATGGCACCAATGGCACCGTCAGCATCAACCCTGATGGCACCGTCACCTACACCCCCAACGATGACTTCAACGGCACCGATACCTTTGAATACACTGTCACCTCCGGTGGCGTGACCGAAACTGCCACGGTTGAAGTCGTTATCAACCCTGATGACGATATCACCAACAACGAAGTCACCACTGACGAAGATACTGATGTCACCATCCCGGTGCTCGACTCCTTCGAAGACCCCGATGCCGAGGTTACTGGCAAAACGGATGGGACCAATGGCACCGTTACCATCAACCCGGATGGCACGGTGACCTACACCCCCAACCCCGACTTCAACGGCACTGATACCTTTACCTACACCGTGACCTCGGGTGGCGTGCCCGAAACGATTACCGTTGAAGTCGAGGTCACCCCTGACATCGACATTGCCGACGACCAAGCCACCACCGATGAAGATGTTCCCGTTAACATCCCGGTGCTCGACAACGACGACTTTGAAGACCCCGATGCCGAGATCACAGAGGTCACTGATGGGGCGAATGGCACCGTCACCATCAACGCGGATGGCACCGTCACTTACACCCCCAACCCAGACTTCAACGGTACCGATACCTTTACCTACACCGTGACCTCTGGCGGGGTAGAGGAAACCGCGACGGTCGACGTGGTGGTCACCCCTGATGACGATATCACCAACAACGAAGTCGCCATTGACGAAGATACTGATGTCACCATTCCGGTGCTCGACTCCTTCGAAGACCCCGATGCTGAGGTTACTGGAACAACCGATGGTGAAAATGGGACGGTGACCATCAACCCCGATGGTACGGTGACCTACACCCCCAATCCGGACTTCAACGGCACCGATACTTTTACCTACACCGTAACGTCCGGTGGCGTTCCCGAAACGATTACCGTCGAGGTCGAGGTCGCTCCTGACATTGATATTGTCGATGACAGCAGCAGCACCAAGGAAGATACCCCTGTCAAAATCTCGGTGCTCGACAACGACGAATTTGAAGGCACCGATGCCGAAATCACAGGGGTCACCAATGGCACCAACGGTACGGTCACCATCAACCCCGATGGTACGGTCACTTACACACCCAACCCTGATTTCAGTGGCACCGATACCTTTACCTACACCGTAACGTCCGGTGGGGTAACCGAAACGGCCACCGTCGAAGTCACAGTGGATGCCGTGCCCGATCCCATTGACGACAATTTCAGAATCAGGGAAGATGCGCCGCTGCGGGGTAGTGTGACCGACACCGATGAAGGCGATGGCCCCGCGACCTACGCCTTAGTCGGAAGACCTAAGAACGGGAAGATTGTCTTCAACCCGGATGGCACGTTCACTTACACCCCTAACCCCGACTTCAATGGCACCGAAAGTTTTACTTACAAAATCACCGATGCCAACGGGGACATGAAAACGGCAACAGCCCGGATTGTCGTCACTCCAGTTGGTGATGTCAGCAATGACAACGCAACGGTTAAAAACTCACCCCGAGTTCCGACGCCTGTCACGATCGCGGTTTTGAATAACGACACCTTTGAAGATGATGATGCCACTGTCACTGGCATTACACAGGGCAATAACGGTACGGTCGTCATCAACAGAGATGGCACTGTCGCCTACACCCCTAACGTCGGTTTCTCAGGAACTGATCGCTTTACCTACACCATTACCTCTGGCGGTGTCACTGAAACAGCCACCATCGTAATCAACGTTACGCCCGCAGGACCAACCCCAGGGCTCGGCTCTTCCGGTGGAGATATTGTTGTCGGAACCAACGGTGACGATATCCTCAATGGTTTCAGTGATGTCGATATCTTGCGTGGGCTTGGCGGCAACGACCTGATTAATGGCGGCAGCAGCGAAGACACCATGCGAGGTGACAGCGGCAACGATGTCCTCAATGGCGGTAGCGGCAACGATGATATGCGCGGAGGATCGGGCAACGATATCCTCAATGGCGGTAGCGGCAACGATTTTATGACTGGTGGTAACGGACGGGATGTTCTCAGTGGCGGTACGGGGAATGATCGTCTCTACGGGAATGCTGCGCGCGACATCTTAAATGGTGGCGGTGGACGCGATCGCCTCCAAGGCGGTGCGGGTCGCGACACCTTGCGAGGAGGCCGTGGTAATGACCTGCTAGTGGGTGGTTTTGACCGAGACATTCTCACCGGTGGGCAAGGCCGCGATCAGTTCATCTACACCTCCTTTCGAGATTTTGGCGATGTGATTACTGACTTTGAAATTGTCAAAGATCGGATCAATTTCAAACAAATCCGACAGATTGAATCGATGGGCGACCTCCGGTTCAATCAAAGAGGTACTGACACCGTCGTCAGAGCTGATCTCAATGGCACCTTTAGGGTTGTAGCCGTGCTCGAAGATGTCAATGCCAATACAATGGCTCCACGACACTTCATTTTCTGATCACCTTCCTATGCAGGAGAGATGTTGTCAGTAAACTTGAATTCATTCAAACTGTTGCCACATCTCTCCTGATCTTCATCTTTCGCAATATTTTCTCGTGCGTGCAAGCATCAGAGACTATCGCCCTTTCCCTACATTCTTTTTAGGGAAAGGGCATTACTCTTTAAGCAATCGCCCAATTCGAAATGTCAATAAACCTAATCGAGTCAGGCAAAAGATAGCAAGACAAGTCCATAATTTTAGCAATATTATATTTTCGAAATAAATTAATGATTGAGTAAAGCAATAAAAATTTCTAGTTGTTGAATCATGGCCAAAGATGGGAACACTCTATTCAGAAAAGAGAACACTTAGATTTGAACTTCGATCCTGGTTGACTGGCAAAACTTTGAGTTGCGACGATTGAAACTGCTGCTGCACAAGCATGACCCACAACAGTGGGTTAACAGGAGTTCACGCAAGCGAACTTTGTAAATAAATATAGATGTGGTTTCAACTGCCAGTTTCGATCTTTTGTCAGTTAAGCAGGCTTCGATCCTATCTCGAATATCACCTGAGATTTTCTAAATGAGTATCTCAGGTGATACCAAGGCGCGGATCAAATCAGGTTTGAGTCCATCATCCAATCCAATTGAGAAGCTGCCAGAAATATATTTTCTCTGTCTCCTCAGCCCTTCTATCTGTTGAATCATTTACCCTATATACATTGTCATGAAATTCAGGGATTCTTTGCTGCTAGCTGGTCTCTTCGTATCCGTTTCAGCCCCCGCAATTGCCCAACCGTTAGAAATCACTCCCGTTGATTCAGAGGCTACCCCAGAAACAACCGCACAAGCTGCCACTGAAGCCTCGGCTATCGACTTAACCATTCCAATTCGGATTGGGGTTGATTATTCCACCTCAGATGCTGAGTATGAGGGAGTCATTCAACTCGAAGGGTTTATTCCATTAGATCAAGATCCAGGTGAGACTATTACTTTTCTGGTACCTCGGGTTCTGTTAGACAATGATGGTAATTTTGGCGGCAGCTTATTGTTGGGCCATCGTCGTTACTCTTCATCGCGCGATCGCATTTTAGGAGGGTATGTAGGGTTTGATAGCCGAGAAACCGGCAATAACACCTTCTATCAATTGGGGTTAGGGTTAGAGAGTCTCGGAGATCCTTGGGATTTTCGCGTCAATGCCTACATTCCATTAGGAGACACCCACCAATTGGTGGATGAACGACGCTTTGATAGTGGCTTTGATCTATCAACTGGGTTTGAAGGCAATTTACTCCTGCTCGGAAGCCGCCGAGAGCAACGCATTACTCGCCTCTACGAAGCTTCTTTGTTTGGACTCGACGCCGAAGCTGGGGTTGAGTTGGCCGACTGGGATGATGGCAACGGCGACCTCCGTGGCTTTGGGGGATTATATTTTTATGATGGTGCAGGGGTAGACGGCACCCTCGGCTGGCGGTTGCGCCTAGAAGCTCGCCTCAACCAAAACTTTCGGTTGGGCGTAGCCGTGCAAGAAGACGATATCTTTGGCAGCAATGTGGTTCTGTCTGCCGGGTTGACATGGCCACGGATACGCCCTAGAGGTCCCATCACTGAGGTTGAAGAAGTACCTGCTCGCCTTGGGGAACCCATTGCCCGCCTCCCAACTATCCCAATTGATAGTCAGCGAGAATCAGAAACCATTGTGGATGAAGTGATCGATCCGCTGAGGAACCCTGAAGAAGAACAGCCCTACCGATTTGTCCATGTGACCTTAGGGCGTCAGGCTCAAGGGGATGGCACCTTCGAAAATCCGTTTGGAACGATTCAAGAAGCCTTAGACGACACAATTTCTGATGGTAATGATATTGTATACGTCGATGCAGGTAGCAATCCTGATATCCCTGCCTTCACTATTCCTGAGCGCGTGCGTGTTTTATCTCAAGGGCCAACCCAGCTCATTGCGGGTTTACCATTCCCTGGCTTCCCAGATGACCCATCGCGTCTCCCCTTTTCACCTGAAATCAATTACTTCGATGGGATTTTGGTTGAGCTGCCCCTTTCTGGGGATGGGAACTTCCCGCAGATTCAGGATGCTGGAGCGACTGATCTGGTGACCATGGGCGATCGCACCGTTCTCTCAGGCTTTAGAATTACCGACGCCCCTGGTAATGCCGTTGCTGGTGACTCAGTCGCAAACGTCGAAATTCGCGACAATACCATTACCAACGCTGGCGAGCGTGGCATCTCCCTTACCAACGTGACTGGAAGCGTCATCCTATTTGACAACCAGATCATTGGAACAGGTGGAGGAGCAGGCTCAGGGCAAGGAATTTTGATTCAAAATGACATTAGTGGCGAGATTGAAGCAACGATTCGTCGTCAGCAAATCGAAGATACCCGGGTTGGTATTGAAGTTTCAGTCACAGGCAATGTTCTCCAAGGCATTAACCCGGAGCAAATTGTTAATATTTCGGATACCAACCTCCTCAACAGCCGTGATCAAGGTCTTTTGGGACTTGCCGATAGCGCTGGCAATCAACAAATCTTCTTTAGAAGAGGCGATATTCTCAACAGCGGTGCAGAAGGGGTGTTAGCTCGTGTTACCAACATTAGTTCACAAGAGCTAACCTTGGAAAATAGCACCATCAGCAATAGTGGCAGTGATGGAATCCAATTACAGTCTGGTACCTTTGATGGTTTCTTGACTGCAGCTCAAGAAACCTTTATCCGTGGAAATCAGATTCTAGATAACGCCGGAGATGGCATTTCCATCGTAAGTAACGAGGTCGCCGCACAAGAGTTTGCTATCGACAACAACCAAATTCGTAGAAATGGTGGTGCGGGCATTCGAGGTGTTGCCAACAACGAAAGCTTCCAAGAATACGTAACTGACGTTGCTAACAACTCGGCAGGTATTAGTAACAATCAAATTACAGATAATGGTGATCAGGCCATCACCTTAACCATCAACGACGAAGCCACGGTGATTACTGATATTCAAGACAACACTGTGTCAGATAATGTCACTGGTGGGGCTCCAGAGGTCGAAGTCGTATCTACTAGTCGTGCCAGTGATGTGTGCGTTGTGCTCAACAACAACAATAGTGCAACGGGTTTCCGACTTGATAACAATAGCGCCGGCGAATCGGGTCTCTTCGAAGTTGGCGATTTGGATACTATCACCTCTCGAAATGTCGGCACCGTTTCCTTACAACCTAATATCTCCACCTTTACAGATAAGCCAGACGTCCCATCTTGCTTTAGAGATTAATGGGTCAGAACTTACGCAAAGCTTGCGTCATTCTGAGTGAATTCGTTGATGTTGTGGCCGCGACGCGGCCACAACATCAGCAAAATGCCTAAGTCCTATGGGTCTGTTGCAACTTCTTGGGCTGATGAGGTTGGTGCTCTCTGCACTAATCTTGGTCGAGAGGGGAAGGAATGGTAGGTCTTCAAGGCGGAACTATTTCAGCAATGTGCGATCGCGCCACACTAGCACACGTCCAGGCTCACGTGCTTAGCAAGAATTTTTGAATTCTCGATCAACCTACTGGCGATCGCCCAAACCCACTCTTCATCTGGGTTCTCTAGGATAATGTTTGCTTTTTCACCCGGAGATGGGTGCTGTGAAGCGGGTAATGGGACTCGAACCCACGACATTCAGCTTGGGAAGCTGACGTTCTACCACTGAACTATACCCGCGAAAGTATCGCATATATTGAAGTGCATTTTATCTTAGCATTGGATGCGGGGAGTGGAGGGCCATTTTCAGGGCGTTTGCCAACAGATGAAACCCCTGTGGTGTATGGATTTGTAAACTTGCGCAACCCTTGTGGTTGGGTACAATGCAATCAATCTTCTTGCATTGAGGGCTTTGTCGATGACGATTTCTCCTTCTCAGCCATTGACTGGATTAGCAGCCGGAACCCTGACGCGAGTTCACCACATTGCGCTCAATGTGAAGGATATGTCGGCATCGCGACATTTTTATGGAAAGATTTTGGGATTGCGGGAGTTGCAAGGAGATGACGTTCCAGAAACCTTGAAGCAACTGGTCACGGATGGAAAAGTCGCCAACTTTGAGCTGCCCGATGGCCTAATTTTGGATTTATTTTACGAGCCAGACCTATCGCCGCCTCATCCTGACCCCACTCAGCAATTTACCCGAGCCAATCATTTGGCATTTAATATTGCACCGGAAGGATTCGATCTCGCGGTTGAGGTGTTACGGCAACATGCTGTGATGATTGATCATGGCCCAGTTAGTCGCCCGACAGGACGTGGCATATATTTCTACGATCCAGACGGTTTTCTTGTTGAGATCCGTTGCGATCCTTTGCCGCAGTAGGAGTTTAGGGGTTGCAGAAAAGATCATCTTCTCAATCAGCACTGCCAGCGTTTAGGTCTTGGCTTTGAGGAGGCGTTTGAGCGCTCGGAGATGAATGGCACGGCTAGCAACAAATGTATTTTTACCCTCTCCTTGTACAAAGATCTTGCCCGATAGGAAACGGCTCATACCCACACGTTCATAAACGACGACTTGATCGTCTTTATCTTCTTCCGTTGGCTCATATCCCATCTTCTCGAGCATCTTGATGAGCTGTTTGCGGGTAACTTTACCCTCCAGTTGGGACAGCGAAAAACTGTTCGTGCGGTTGAAATAGGTTCCAACAAGTCCGCCAACAATGCCACCGAGTAGTCCCATCTGCTTGGGAAAACCATCCAGCCCACCACCGACGGTTTGAGCCGTGACGATGGTAAAAATGACAGCCGTACTGGTGAAGTAGTAGAGAAAGGTGGCAGCGATGCCGGGACCGTATTGCATAGCGTTTGTGGGATGTCCCTGCAGTCAGGGGAACGAGACAGTAATGTTGATTCTTTTCAGCCTACGCTAAAGGTTGCCTAGGGTGGAACCCTGACTAACAGACAAAACTTTAACGTACAACGGTTGAAATCGCGACGAGAGGAATAAAACTTGTCTGCGCAGGCGCTCCCAAAGAACGATCGCCCCTATCTCAACACGCCACCCAGCTTGTCATCCAGTCCTCCGCATCCTTTTTCACAAATCAATCTCAAATAAGATGATTCGGTTTCAGAAAAATAGCGTAGAATGACACGAAAAATTGGACGAAGACTCAACATATAGTTTTTCAGAGTCTAAATCCACCATTCCGTCGTTACAGAGGCGCTAGGAAGAGCATGATGAATCGTTGCCGCTTGTTTACCCTTATCCTCCGACCGACTCTCGCAGGGCTATGTATTGCTGTTGCATCGCTTGCAACGGTCTCAGGTGCGTCTGCCCGCGTTCCAAGCCGCGTCATAGAAGGGAATCCTGGGCAATCTGGCTGGTCGCACTCTCAGCCTTTACGTTTGAGCCAAGCCCAGACTGATGGAGAGCTATTGATGTTTGGGGATAGTGGCGATCGCGTTGCCGACCTTCAGAACCGCCTCGCTGACCTCGGCTTCTACAATGGCCCGATTTCTGGGTATTTTGGTGAGCAAACCGAAGCGGCAATTTTCGACTTTCAGGAAAGCCAGGGACTAGCCGCTGATGGCATTGTGGGAGCAGGCACCTGGAATGTGCTCAATGGCGCAGGTAGTGGTGGTTCCAATGCAGATGATGGATTGTTGATCGTGGGCGACGTGGGGCCAGAGGTTTCGGCTCTACAGCGTCGCCTCATTGATTTGGGCTACTACGATGGCGGCGTAGATGGCGTCTATGGGCAACAGACAGAATCAGCCATACTGGCCTTTCAGCGCTCTGCCGGGTTGAATCCTGACGGGATTGTCGGTAGCGACACACGCATTGCTCTCGATCAGGCTACACCTAGTAATTCTCCAGCACCTGCCCCTGAGCCAGCACCCGCCCCC
>JADEXA010000010.1 GCA_015207365.1 Vacuolonema iberomarrocanum LEGE 07170 | reverse complement strand
CCCCATCCACTTCCCCAGGCTCTGCAATCCCAAGGACATACTGTTACCCAAACAACAGAGGCTCTCGAAGTGTTGCCCGCTGAGGTGCAGAACGTCATTTTCGTTACCGACGAAAAGGCCACGGCAACGGAGCAATGTCATTGGTTCCTGCGTGGAGTTCAACGTTTGGTGAAACAGACACAGCCACCGCGCGTTTGGCTTATCACCCAGAACGTGCAATCTGTAGAAAATGAACTGACGGAAGTGGCGTTAGAGCAAGCGCCACTGGTGGGGATGGTGCGGGCGATCGCCCTGGAACATCCCGAGCTTCATTGCACCCACATCGACTGGGATTCACATACGCCTGCCGAGATGCTCCTGAAAGATTTCACCTCACCCACCGAAACCCAGATTGCCTATCGCGATGGGAAACGCTACGTCGCCCGATTGGCGCGCTCCGCCATCCGTCACCAACTGCCCAGCACAGATACTGGACAGCAATTGCAGATTCAGCAACGCGGTACCCTGGAAGCGCTGACATGGGAATCCCTTGCCCGAACAGCACCGCAATCAGGAGAAGTGGAAATCCGGGTGCGAGCGACGGGCTTGAACTTCCGGGATGTGTTGAATGCGCTAGGGCTATATCCCGGTGAGGCCGGAGCCTTGGGGCTGGAATGCGCTGGGGAAATCGTGCGCGTCGGGTCAGGGGTTTCCGCATTTCAGCCGGGGGATGCGGTCGTAGCCATTGCCGCTGGCAGCTTCGGGGACTATGTCACCACCGATGCTCGCCTAGTTGCGCCAAAGCCCGAAGGAATGAGCTTTGCAGCCGCCGCAACAATTCCCGTGGTTTTTCTGACGGCGTATTACATGCTGTGCAAAGTTGGGGGAATGCAAGCGGGCGAACGTGTCCTCATCCACGCCGCAACGGGTGGTGTTGGGCTGGCCGCCATCCAACTGGCACAACAGGCGGGTGCCGAAATCTTTGCTACGGCCTCTCCTGGTAAATGGGATGTACTGAAATCCCGCCAAATTCCCCATATCCACAACTCTCGCACCCTCGACTTTGCCGACGAAATCCTAGCTGCGACCGACGGCGAAGGGGTCGATCTCATCCTCAACTCCCTCAACGGCGATGTTATTGCCAAAAGCCTGTCTGTCCTCAAACCCGAAGGCCGTTTCTTGGAAATCGGCAAATCTGGCATCTGGCATTCCAGCCAGGTCGCCGAGGTGCGCCCCCATGCGACCTATGCGGTGGTGGACTTGATGGAGCTGACCCAGCGCCAGCCCGATCTGATTCAGGCCATGCTGCAAGAACTGATGCCTCAGTTTGCGGCTGGGACTCTGCAACCCCTGCCGCATCAGGTATTTGTTAGGGATGGAGCGATCGCCGCGTTCCGCACGATGCAGCAAGCCAAGCATATCGGCAAGCTCGTCATCACCCCCAGCTTTTCGCCTCGACCCGACAGCACGTATCTGATTACGGGTGGACTCGGATCCTTAGGCTTGCGACTAGCAGAATGGCTGGCTCAACGGGGTGCCAAGCATTTGCTTTTGTTGGGACGCTCCTCCCCTTCCAACGCCACACAATCGACTCTGGAGAAACTAAAAGACAAAGGCGTTACCGTCGAAACCCTGAAGGCAGATGTAAGCGATCGCCCTACCCTCGCCAATGTCCTTGCGCCCTACCTCCACACCGATGCTGCGGCACCGCATCCGCCCCTACGCGGCATCTTCCATGCGGCTGGAACTCTGGATGATGGCGCACTCATCCACCAAACCCCTGAACAATGCGATCGCGTTCTTGCACCAAAGGTTCAGGGAGCCTGGAATCCGCACCAGCTCACCCACAATCCACAAACCACCATCGACCTCGATTGCTTTGTCCTCTTTTCATCTGCCGCTTCACTGCTTGGTTCCGCAGGCCAGGTGAATTATGCCGCCGCGAATGCCTATCTGGATGCGATCGCCCATCATCGCCACAGCCTTGGTTTGCCTGCCCTCAGCATTAACTGGGGAGCTTGGGAAGAGACAGGTATGGCGATCGACCCCACGGTTCGCCAGAACCTAGTCGAAAAAGGCATCACCTTCCTGCCACCGGATGCTGCTCTAAATCTCCTCGACACCCTTCTCATTAGTTCCAAACCACAAGTCGGTGTCATGGCAATGGATTGGGAAAAATGGGTGCGATCGGGAGGCTCATCGTCTTTGGTGCAAGACCTGCTGGCACAGGCGCAACCTAACATGTCTAGACCTGCAACAACTGTCCGCTCCCTGGTACAAACGCTGGAGCAAACACCTGCCGCGCAGCAACCACAAGTCCTTGCTAACTATGTCAAAACTCAGATCGCCAGAGTACTGGGCACCGCTAGCGACACCCTCGATCTTGAGCAAGGCTTCACCGAACTGGGCTTAGATTCTCTCACGGCTGTCGAACTGCGCAATCGTCTGCAAACCGATGTCGGGCAACCACTTCCTATTACTCTGCTGTTCGACTATCCAACCCCTGCTGCCCTCACCCATTATCTGACCGAGCGCCTCTGCCCCGAAGTGGAGGAACCAGCGATAGAGGAAGCTACTGTTGCAGGCAACAGCACATCCTTTTCCCTTGCCGATCCTGGCGTTGACAATCTCTCCGAGGCAGAAGCAGAAGCGTTGCTGCTGGCGGAACTCGATCGCCTCAACCAGGACGAAGAATAGCGTTCGTTTTTACAAAGACGCAGCAGGAACCTGATCTTGGGCGGGAGGCTGTACCTCAATGCAGGGCTCGCCATGGCAAGAGTTGACCTCAATCACCACATGAGACAGAGCCGGAATCCCTTCCAGGAGATGTTTGTAGTGGTCTGGTGGTTGTGGGAAGTGCGTCACCAGCACAACCATCGCAGAAAGGTGATAAGGACTCACATTCCAAACATGGAGATCGGCCACCCGATTGTCCATATCTGATTCAATCGCACTCGCGATCGCCCGTCGGGTCTTATTGTCTGCCGCACCATCTAGCAAAATCACACCTGTATCGCGTACCAAACCATAGGCCCAACGGCTGATCACCGCTGCCCCCACCAAGCCCATCACCGCATCCATCCAGACCCAACCCAGATATTTGCCAGAGAACAGTGCCACGATCGCCAGCACCGACGTTAGGGCATCGGCTAGCACATGGATGTACGCCGCCTGAAGGTTATGGTCGCGATGATCCGTCTCGTCGTGGTCGGAATGTTCATCGGATTCATGATCGTGATGCGCATGGTCATGGCCGTGATGCCCGTGGCTATGGTCTGCATGATCGTGATGCCCGTGCCCATGAGAACCGTGATGATGGGCATGGTCGTGATGGTCACCCAACAACCAAGCACTGATGAGATTGACCGCTAATCCAATCACTGCAACATAGATGGCTTCATTAAACCGAATCGTATGGGGATCGAAGAACCGACCGATCGATTCCATCGCCATAATGAAGGCCACCACCCCCAGAGCAACAGCACTGGTGAAGCCACCCAGAACGCTGACTTTGCCTGTCCCAAAGGTGTATTTGGGATCATGGGCATGACGGCGAGCATAGGCATAGGCAAACACCGTGATGGCAAACGCTGCGACATGGGTTGCCATATGCCAACCATCTGCCAGCAGAGCCATTGAGCCAAATACCGTTCCTGCTGCAATCTCGACCACCATTGTTATGGCTGTGAGCAGAAGCACAATTTTTGTGCGCTTTTCGGCTTGAGTTTGCGCGATCGCAAAGTCATGGGAATGCTGCCACTGATCCAAAGTGTAAATATGCATAACAAAACCAGAAGTAACATTGAGAAATCAATAATTTCATCCAGAAAATTAGTGTTTTTCCAAATAGCTTTCATAACCAAACAATCGCCTAATTTCAGTTAGAAAGAGGCTATCTTTTAAGGATGCTTTAGCACTAGCGTAACCCGTTTATTCTTCAGTGATAAATCCTTGAAATAATGCTCAATGTTCTTAAGACGGATTGTTATTAACATGAGCCTTTGATGAGAAGATAGCTGCACCGTATACAACCTTCCCAGAAAAGTAGCGGTCAATGCTATGGCACTACCGCTCAGGTAAGACTCGATTTTTCGCAGGATTGAACCGACCGATCGATTACTTTGGGGTTGCAGGATCCAAGTATGAATTTTTCCGAGAAAGGGGGAAGAACGCCCTTCTCGGAAAAATTCATACCCTCAACCCGCAACGCCACTACTTTAGCGTTGGTTGATCGGCTTTAGAAGGTTGAATTGTTTGTCGGGGAGAAACCGGGCGGGCGATCGCCTCAGATTTCTTGGGCGCGACACCACTCACCTTCAGCACATCGCCGAGACTAGAGCAATAGGGAACCGCGCCATAGGTTGCAGGATTCACTGGATTCTGATGAGTGAAATGGCGATAGGACATGCAGAACCGATCCCACGCCGCCATCTGAATCCGAAACACGCGGATAAAGAAATTAGCGAGGGGCAGCGTTAGGGGAATACGCAGGTACATTGGCTTGTTCAGATACTTGCACATTGCCTCGATCGCCTGATTAGCCGTCATCGCCGGGTTGCCCAGCACCAGTTCTCGTGATGCTTCCTCTTCAGGGGGATGATCAAGCAAATGCACCATCACCTGGGCAATATCGCGACTGTGGATGTAGTGAAAGCTACCCTCTAGCTTGAAAAACCGGATCAATCCCATCCAGCGCAACACATCGGGTAAGCCCTGGTTGAGATGAGAGGCTGGCTTATCCACATCACCGCCGAAAACCAGCGTGGGAAAAACCGTAGTAACGTGAGGAGCGATCGCCAGTTTCTTGAGCCGCTGGTGACAGGTGAACTTAGAGCGAATGTAGTCCGTGCCCAGTTGTCCTGCTTCTGATAGCGGCTGATTATGGCGATCGAGGATGCTCGCCGTAGAGAAATAAATCACCTGCTGGCATACGTCCGGATCGAGCAAATTCATTAACCGGATGGTTTTGGTGACATTAATATCGTAGGTTTCCTGAACGCCACCCCAGGCAGCTGCCGCCAGGACCGCTGCATCCATCGTCTTCAATAAGTCGCTAAAGCGTTCAATCTGGTACATGTCTCCTTGCAGGAGATGGATACCCGATCGCGCTTCCAGGTCAATCTTCAGCTTGTCTGGATTCCGCACCAGCAAGAACAATTCGTGGGATGTTTGCTGAATCAGCGCATCCGTAATGTAGTGACCGATGCAACCGCTGGCGCCGGTCACGAAAATCCGTTTAGCAGTCATGGGCAGATGAAAAGTCTGACAAATCAGCGATGCGGAAACGCCTCTCCATATTCATCAATGGTCTGAGCACTCAGAACCAAATCTGAGCATGAACACACCAGACCACTGACTGAAATAGAGAAAGGCAAAAGATTGGCACAACAGCACTTCCCACTTAGACGGAGCAACAACCCAAATTCGGGCTATAGCACAACCGCCAATCAAGTGAGAAAGCAACCTGGAACACAATCTTAAGCTGGACTCGTATTATACGTGCTGGATGTTGTTCGCAGGAGCCGGATTTTTCCCAGTGTAGTTGTCCAACTCGGCCATTTAGGCGGGCTACTTCATGCTTTACGCAACCGCTAGCAATTGATCCGCCTGTTTTGCCGTCTCAAAGAAAAACGCTGCGTTGTCTTCTGGAGTTTTGGGCAAAATGCCATGCCCCAGATTAAGGATATGCCCCTGATTTCCAGCTTTGCGGATGGTGTCGATAATGCGATCGCGAATCAGCGCCTTAGAGCCAAATAGGATACCGGGGTCAATGTTCCCCTGCACCCCAACGGAAGGCCCAAGTCGCCGCCGTGCATCCGCCATATCAACCGTCCAATCCACACTCACAATATCAACGCCAGATTGAGCCATCCGCTCAAGGATGCCTGCACTACCGCTGATATAAAGGATGAGAGGCACATCAGGATACTTCGCCTTGACCTGACGCACGACCTGTTGCTGGTAAGGCAACGCAAAAATATCATAGTCCATCGGACTGAGGTGTCCAGCCCAGGAGTCAAACATCTGCACGACCTGCGCCCCATTCTCGATCTGGTAGCCCACATAGGTAGCAATTGAGTCTGCGACCAGACTGAGGAATTGGTGCAGCATGGCTGGCTCTGAAAACGCCATGCTTTTGATCGTGCTGTAATCTTTCGAGCCTTTGCCTTCTATGGAGTAGGCCGCCAGCGTCCAGGGTGCGCCGACAAAGCCCAGCAAAGCCGCTTCGTTACCGACTTCCCGCTTGAGAGTCCGCAGAATCTCGCCTACAAACGGGACACTCTCTTCGGGGTCGAGGGGGTGCAGCTTGTCGACCTGCTCCTGAGTCCGAATCGGCGGGTCGATGATGGGGCCTTTGCTTTCCACAATGTCGAAGGGAATACCTAAACCCGTTAGAGGCGTCAGGATATCGGAAAACAGAATCACCCCATCAGGACGAAAGGCACGCCAGGGCTGTAGCGAAATCTCTACGGCGATGTCGACCGTTTCCGAACGCTCGCGGAAGGACGGATACTTCTCCCGTAGAGCCCGATAAGCCTTCATGTAGCGTCCAGCCTGACGCATCATCCATACCGGAGGGCGCTCCAGCTTTTCGCCTCTGGCCGCTCTCAACAAGTAAGGAATCTGGGTGGATTCTGTCATCTCGACTCCCGCGTTTACTAAACCGAAGAATTTATAAATGCATTCGCTAGCTTACCATTCAGCGATCGCCCCCTCGGTTACCACCCCTAGGGATTCGTCACAAAAGTTCACTCTGCACTCACCCGTACTCTCTCCCTAAACCATCCGGATGGCCTGAATCAATCCCCGAATCAAAGAGCTTTTGCATACAACACTCATCCTTGCGCTTGATCTCAGAACATAGGCCATCAAAGGCAATCAGCCTTGTTTCCTCAGCCAGCAAAGCGTGACCATTCGAGCGATCGCCTGACCGCCCTCTCAAGACTCTGTTACAAAAGTTCACTTCTGTAATAGTAGGTACTGTATACAGTCCGGTCATTGGGTAGGGTTACTTCTACAAGTCCTGATTCGACGACAGCTCCAACTGAGTTAACGCGCAGTGTATATCATCCCTGGGCGATCGCTGCTCGGAGGGGCAGCTTTACCAAAGCGACTGTCTGTTGCCGCAACACTTGCACTGTAATGCTCCCATCATTATTTCTGTTTTTGGACGAGGTATCCCGATATGCGACGCCGATCGTTTTTAACCTATTCTCTAGCCACTGGAGTTTCCACGGCGAGCGCCGTCTGGCTCAAGTCTCCCATCGCTGTGGCTATGCCTGCGGTGGGTCAACTCACCATGCAACTGGATTGGAAATTCAACGTTCAGTTTGCAGGCTTGCTCATGGCCGATTATCTAGGGCTCTACCGCGACAAGGGTTTAGATGTTGCCATTCAGCCCTGGGAATCGGGGATGGTTGTTCCCGAAACGGTGCAAAACACCACCATGATGATTGGCTGTGCCGAGCAAAACTTGATTTCGCAAGCCCAAGCCGAGGGTGCACCTTTGAAGGCACTCGCCACCATGTTTCAAGCGTCGCCCTACGCCTTGATGACTATGCCCGACAGTGGTCTCACGACTCTGCAAGACCTGATTGGCCAAACGGTCGGCGTCCATGTGGATGGGCTCAAGGTGATGGAGCTGGTGCAAGGGGTGAACGGAATTGAACCCGGCGCGATCGAGGTTCTGGAGATTCCCTACGAGGACAAAATCGGTCGCCTGGTGCGGGGCGAACTGGCAGCGCTGCAATGCTACGCCGTCGATGAACCCATCGCCTTCGCCAACGAGGTTGGGCAGGAGCCGTTGCTGATGCCAATGGATGCCTATGGCTATGAAGCCTACGCCCAAACTTTCTTCACCACCGATGCCCTGCTGGCAGAGCATAGCGAGATGGTCAAAGCCTTCCTGGAGGCCAGCTTTGAGGGCTGGCAAGCGGCACTCGCTGACATTCCAGGTACTGCCAGCATTGTGGCGGAAAACTATGCGGAGCCGGGCAGTAAGTACACCGATGTGGACTACCAAACGCGATCGCTCGAACTCTGCGCTGACTATGTATTGCGGGGCATCGCACCGGAGCAGTTGGGCGCGATCGACAGCGATCGCTGGATGCTCGCTGCTAATCGCATGGCGGAATATGACATCATCACTGCCGCGCCATCTCTCGACATGGCGCTTGATCTATCCCTCTGGGGCTAGAGCTGGTTTGAAATGTTGAGAAAAAGTCCCCCCACATCCGCTGTTTTCGGATGGGAGGGACTAGAGCGATGTAGCTCGTATGGAAAGCACATGTGGAAGATGGAGGGTGGGCATACCCACCACACATGAATCTCAAGGTGATTTGGAGCCTTCGCATAAGCCTCACCCCGCACCCTCAAGCTCCCAGCAATTCATCCAGCACATCCAGCGCTTCACAATTGGCGGCGGCAGCGCCTTTAGGCTGGGGCTTGGGAGGTGACCAGGTGGGTTGGAAGGCGATCGCCCGATTTCCACCGGGCATCTTCCCCAAATATTCATCGGCATAGCAGCGAAACACCGCTTCGATGGCCGCCCGAGCATTCTTCAAACCCCACTCCGAGGCAATCATCTGCGCCTTGTCCAGTACATCGTGGCTGAGGCGAACTTTGTTGTCTTTCTTTTTTGTTGCGTTTGTCCCTTTCGGTTGTGTGAAAGGGGTTAGTTGGCGGTCATGCATAGTTGTGTATCACTCGACATCGAATGTAAACCCCGAACATTAGCAAACTGCGGATCCCCCATCACGGTAAAGAGCTTGCGTCCCGCAAGGCGATCGGAAATCAGGTGGGTGCTGCCGCCGGTTACCAGAAAGCGCGTCACACGGGGCAGATAGGGAGTGTATTGGGCTCGCACGGTCTGGAAGATGCCCTTGAACCAGGAATCCAGATGCTCATCCAGCCACTCTTCCCAGGACAGCTCCGTATCGGCATAGGTATGCTCGTTGCGGAAGCCATCCATGATGATGCTGGGGTCAGCGCTAGTGCCCAGGATGCTAGTGAGGCGCTTGTCGAAGCTAATGGAAACGGCCAGTTCATAAGCCCCGCCCCGATCCATCACGTTCTCATCAATCACCTCGCCTTCGGCATCCACTAGGCGCGTCAGCCAGGTGCCGCCACCAATATCAACAACAATGGTGTAGCCACTACTGGGAACCAGTCCTAGTTGCTTGGCATAGCGGTACGCGCCCATGCCTTCCCGCTCCACTTCCACATGGGTAACCTGGACGCGATAGTCCAAACCATTGCGCCGAAATTCATGCAGTCCCGTCAGTTGCTCGCGCATGGGTTCGGCATTGCGCGCGGGGTCGGGGGTGGAGGCGTAAACCTGCACCGAAAACTCGGTCGAGTCATTCCACGATTCCAGGCAAGCATAGAGATGCAGCCGTGCCAGCTCTACCTTGTTTTCAACAACGGTTTGTTGCTGGCGACGGTATTTGTATGCCTGGGCACCAAAGTGGTAACGGGTGCCATCGGGTAATTCAATCAGCGGCGATGCCTCGGAATAGCTGACCGCGTCCCGCCCTTGGGGGAGCTGAAAGCGAACGGAGCGAATGGCTTTGGGATGCCCAATACCATCGAAAAATTTTAGGTCGTAGTTGCCCGCGTCGAGAGCAAGAATGCGATCGCCCGATGCCGAAGTCGCCGTCTGCCCTTTACGGGAACGTCGCGTTTTGGTACCAGTAGTCATAGGTTTTCCTCGGGAGCCAACCGGGGCGTTTTGTCCCCAGTAGTACACACGAACTATAACACCCTTCGCTTCAATCGGGTAGCTAGCAGTGTTAACTTAGGTAAAGAAGAATTAATTTAACCGGGCGCGATCGCCCAATTCACCTATGTCTGATGCTGCCGTCATTTTGCAAAATGTCTCTAAGCTCTACGGCGACGCTGCGGTTGTCGATGAGTTGTCCCTAGAGATTCAGCCAGGAGAAATCTTCGGGCTGCTTGGCCCCAATGGGGCTGGGAAGTCTACCACTATCCGCATGATCACGACCCTGACAAAACCCAGTCAGGGCAGCATTCGAGTCTCTGGGTATGACGTGGTACGGCAACCGTTTCTGGTCAAGCGGCAAATTGGCGTCGTGCTGCAACAAATGAGCGTGGATATCGATCTAACGGTATGGGAAAACATGGAATTCCATGGCCGGATGCACCATATTCCCAACCCGCAGCGGAAGAAGGATATCGAGCGCTGGCTGGAGTATGTGGAGCTGGGCGATCGCCGAGACGACCTGGTCAAAACCCTTTCGGGCGGGATGAAGCGACGCTTACAGATTGCCCGAGCCTTGCTCCACGAACCCCGCATTCTGTTCCTAGATGAACCGACGGTCGGGCTGGATCCGCAAACCCGCCGCCGCCTATGGGAAATCATCAAAGGGCTGAATCAGCAGGGCATGACTATGCTGCTGACAACTCACTATATGGAAGAGGTGGAATACCTCTGTGGCTCCTCCTTCTCGAACAATGGTGTCACCAACCGCATCGGCATTATGGATAGCGGCAAGCTGATTGAGCTAGGAACCCTAGAAGCCATGCGCGAGAAGCATGGTAAGGGCTTGCTGATGAAGCAAATGGGCGATCGCTGGGACTACCACTTCTTCCCCACCATGGACGAAGCCGATGCCTTCTTCGAGAAACAACCCAACAAAGCTGGAATGATGGTGCGCCCCTCCAATCTGGAGGACATTTTTGTGGAACTCACGGGGCGAAATCTGGATTAAAGTGCGTTTGCAATAAAACTCTAGCGGCTCAAATCGCGGCTAGGAGAACATGTCCAAATTGCAGTCCAAAACAAGCTGAGACTTCATCCTTTCTAATCCTCACATCCCCAACTATCGGGCTAGACTGTGAGGTATAAAACGGATGCATCCAAGAATAGATCCGTTGTACACCTCGATTGCTCCAGACTGACGAAAGCCTTCTGAATATTGGCTCCAATGGTTAGGGGATAGCCATTTGAGGTGCTCTAATCCGATTAATTGCGTAAATTCATAAGCTCTATTCTGTCTATTTTTGCACTGCGTATGTATCTCCAGTTAGGCATCAAGTTTAAGCTGTTCTTTGCGGCAGCAATTTTTTCCGCTCCATTTTTCATTACAAATTCAGCCTTGTCGAGTTCGATCTCCTCTACAGAGGAGTCATTCCCAATCATTTCTTGTCCCCCTTCGTCTCAAATCGCATCCACATCTGAAGACACAGAACCACCTCCTGAGTCTGAGCCAACTGTGGAAGATCTAGATGAAGACGAATGGCGATCGCTTAATTTTTTACCCTCTGTCATTAGGGGGCTTGTTGAGGCGAATCAGCTTGATGCTGCCTTGCAATTGGCGAGCAGTATTACGGATATCGAAGAGTATTTTGCAGTTCTAATCACTCTGATTGATGTGGAAGCCTATGAGCAATTATGGGAGGTGATGACTCAAATCGATACGCAACATATAAACCTTTACCCTCAACAGCTTCATAGGCTGATTTCAACCCTTATTTCGGCTAGGAAGTATGATCTGACGATGGAACTTGTTCAAACCATCGATGATCCAGCACTACAAAACCAGGTGAGACAGCAGATCGTATCTGGTCTGACTGAAGCAGGAGAATTTGAACGAGCACAAGACGTAATACAGACCATTGATTCGAGCGCTTTCCAAGCCACTGCTCTCATGAATAGTGCAAAAGCTTTGGCTAATGCAGGACTTAGAGAAGAGGCTCAAGTTGCTTTTGAATCAGCACGACAGCAGGCTGCATCCATAGATGATACTAGGGAATACCTGAGTGTATTAGCCTACATAGCCGAGACACTGGCGACCCTTGGGTGGGTTGATGAAGCGTTGGAAACGCTTTCACAAATGTCCGCTTTAGCAATAGCGTCTGAGCCTAACAATCGATATGAGCTTGGCAGACGATATGAACGTTCGAAAGTTGAGATACTTATTGCAATTTCAAACCACTTATTTGAAATTGGAAATATTGAACGGGCGAACCAAATTAGTCAGATAGCAATTGATAACTTATTTGAGCTTAATCATTGGAGCGCTGGATCACTACCTGATGAAATTGCGACTCAGCTTATAATATACCAACAATTTGATCGCCTTTTTGAATGGAACCGTGTTGCCAATGAAAATCGTGTGCAATTAGGACGTACAATTGTCCCTCTGCTAGCTCAGAATGATCAGATTGATCTAGCGCTGGAATTCATTGAAAGCGAGCCTGAAAGGGATGATCTGCTTGGTTTACTTGTTGAAAATAGTTATCAACAGAATCCAAACCGAGCATATGAGCTTGCTCTCACTATTCAAGATGAAAGGACTAGAGCCATCAGTCTTCAATGGATGGCACACCACTTGATTGATTTAGGGGCCTATGAGCGCGTTGTCACGATCGCTCAGCACATGAGTTCGGCACAATTGAATGCTGACGGGTTGGGGTTTTTAATGATACATCTATCGCGAGTCGGAGAATATGAACATGCTGCTCAAGTTGTTGAATTGATTTCTAACTCTAGACAGCGAGAATATTTTTGCCAGAGCATACTATTTCTAGCATCTGTGAACTTGGTCAATGCTAATCAAACTGAACAAGCTTTACAGGTTGCTAGCACTATTACACTGCGATCTCAGCGAGAAGAGGCACTATTACGAATTGCGACCGATCTATTTCAGAAAGGTGAAGAAGAACAAGCTTTATCATTGGTTGAAACCATTCAAGGTTCGTTAGCTCGATCGCGAGCCTTTGAAGGATTTGTCTTTGCCTCGGTTGAAATAGGAAACTATGAGCAAGCTCTCCAATTTATTCGAGAGATTTCTGATGATATTAGCCGAAGCCAATCTCTACAGGCTATTACCCGTCAACTCATCTTAGACGGGCAATATGATCGTGCCTTAGAGATTATTGGAATGTATTCATCAGAGCGCCGACAAGCAGAAGATTGGTCAAGACTTGCTATGGCCTTCATGGAATTGGGTGAAATAGACCGTGGGTTCGATATTCTAAATCCAGCTTTGGCGATCGCAAATCTCCCACCGTTACCCTAGGGCAGGTCATCGGTTGAGAGGCTCTTTATCAAGCAGCTCTTGACCGCCTCAAAATCAATCTTCCAGGTTAAAAGCTTTGGCGTTTGGTGAACTGGTATGGCCCCATCAGCGCACCCCACAGTCCTTTGCCAGTTTCCGGATCGACACCCCGGTCGAAGCTACGGAACCGTTGCGCTTCTACCTCAAAGCCCAACACAACCTGACGGGTTTTGCCTTCGTACTGAAAGAAGCATTTTGCTTCGGGGGGCGGTTCGGCCTTGAAGCCTTGCCCAGCCGCGCTGAGGTGTAGGATGCATCCAGGCAGCGGTAGCAAGTCCTCTAGGCGTAGCGTTTGCAAGCGTTCGGGATGCGCGCCTGCACCCTTCACTTGCTGAGGTTGGCGAAAGGCGCGATATTCCACTTGCCCAATATCACTGCCGTTAGTTACAGAAGGCGGTTGTAGGATCAGCACCCTCTGACGGTAGGGGTTTTCGGGATCCAGCATATTCGCTTGTTCTGCCAGAAATGCCGGATTGCATTCCACCCGAAAAGGCAGCGGACGATGCCAGAGGCGCAGATGCACAAACCAGACGGGGTCGGCGATCGCCTGTTCTTGATTATCAAATTCCCCGGCCAGCCATTCTGCAATCGTTTGGAGTGTATTCATGGCTGCAATGGCGTTGTCATATGAATCGATGCTCGGTCTCAGTATGAGGGCATCTCAAGAGATTTAAGGATTATAGTCCTACGAATTTAAGGATCGATAATCCTTTGAACCCCCCGTAGCAATACGGCTACTAAGTACACACAATCCCCTACAGAAGCTGAATTTGGGGTTTGATCCCCCCTACCCCCTTAAACAAGGGGGAAAATGGGTTGCTTGTGAGTATTAAAAGCGGAGCCAGAAACCAAAGTCCCCCTTGTTAAGGGGGATTTAGGGGGATCGCTCGGGGGTTTACGAGAAAGTCCAGAGCTGTGTACTTAATAGGTAGCAATACGGGAGGCAAAGAATAGTTGGGTTTTACTCAAGCGCGGAGCGCTGTGATACCAAGGGTTTTCCTCGTAAATGGTGACGAAAGAATTGTGTCAATTCCTCCCAGGCATCGGCAGCCGCATCGGGGTGATAGGATTCTCGCTCGTGGCAGAAGAATCCGTGATTGGCGTCGGGGTAAAGCTTGAGATCGTAGGCTTTGTCGAGTTCTTGAAAGCGCGCCTCAATTTGCTGGATGCGATCGCGGTTAATGAAGGGATCTTGGCCGCCAAAAAATAGCATGATCGGCACGGTAATATCCTGTACCGCCTCGATCCACTCATCGAACACCACACCATAAAAAGGGGCAGCCGCAGCGAGGTCGGACGAAAACCGACAGGCGGCGAGAAACGTGAGCCCGCCCCCCAGGCAAAACCCTGTAACACCAATCCGATCTGGGTTGATTTCCGGTTGGGATTTGAGATGGGCGATCGCCGCTTTGAGATCCTGTTCCATCGGTTGCCCAAAGTCGAGTCGCCACATTGTCGCCATGCCTTGCTCCACCTCGTCATAACCAAAGGTGACGCCTCCCTCGCGATAGTAAAGATTGGGGACTAACACCGCGTATCCTTCTTGAGCGATGCGAACGGCCACATCACGAATGTGAGGGGTGAGGCCAAACGCCTCCATAAGCAGCAAAACAGCAGGCAAGCGATCGCCCTCCGTGGGCCTGCAGAAAAAGGCAGGCATCTCTCCCTCTAGGGTAGGAATGATCACGTCAGTATGAGTAACAGGCATGGTTATATCTCCAGTCGAACCTGTCACCAGCGTAGGAATGAGGCTAGGCCGGGTTCTAGAACAAAACCACACACTGTTGGGATATTCTTGCTATCTGGATAGTTTTGCCATCAGGATTGACGAAACTGGGTCGGGGTGACGCCAACCAATCGTTTGAAGTATCGCGTCAGATGGCTCTGATCGCAAAAGCCAACCCTAACGGCAATGTCAGCCAAACTCAATTCGCTGTGGCGCAGCAAAGACCGTGCGCGATCGATCCGCTGTTTCAAAATGTATTGATGGGGCGTAATACCTTCGCTCTGTTTGAATAGGCGGGCAAAGTACGTCGGGCTGATTTGGGCGATCGCTGCCAGTTCCACCAGCTTTAAGTTCTGATGCAAATGGGCGTCGATATAGGCTTTAACTTGATTCCAATTGGCGACCGAGAGTCCACCAGAAATGCTGGATAGCCGAGGCTGAGTGGCACAGTAATGACGCAGCAGATGGACGGCTAGGGCTGTTTTCAGGCTATCTACCATCAATGGGCTACCCAGGCCGTTCGAATCCACTTCCCCCTTCAGCGCGAAGAAAAGGCGGTAAAGGAAGTCGTCCCCCGTATCCATGAAGCGTGGCAGCAGATGGAGGCGATCGGGATTCACCCAATCCTGCCCCATCTGTTTGAGCAAATCTGGCTCCAGCGCCAGCACCATGAACTGCGCCTCGCTGTCCCAGCTACAGCGATGAGCCATTCCATCGGGAATGATGGCGATGCCACCTACAGGCCGCGTTTCCCGATGGCGCTTGCCGTCTAACCAACGATAGCCCGCAGCCTCTCCCACGGATGTATGGATGCCAAGGGCGATCGCATGCAAGGGATGTTGGTGCTCTGCGATAGAAAACTTAGGTTGTTGGTACAGCTCCAAGTGAATGCCATCCCATCCAGAGCTAGACAAGATTGCTGGCCGAGGCAGCAACCCTTTCGTCGGATTGGCCTGACGATGATCAAGTATGGGGATGGTATCGTTCACCGGCAACCTTGTGGCAACTTTTTAGGCGACTTAACTAATAGATTAATAGCCTGAAGCGTCTGGTTGGATCAATCGATGCAAGGTGTTTTCTAAATCTTGATGATCGGGCAACGTCAATCGAAACTCATTGGCCAGTACAGCACACAATTCTGTAACCGTTGTCAAACTATGTTGTTCTGTTTTTCCATTGCGATGATGGATTGCAAAACGGTTATCGCGCAACGCATAACGACAGTCTGTATCCGGTCTAGCAGCTATCAATGAATTGACAAATAGCGACTTCGGATGCGTCGCAACATACCAATTGCTGACCTCGTAGTCGGGTGGATGTTGCGGTTGCAAATCAAACTGATAGAGAGATTGCCACTCCTGCCCAAAATGAACCTGCAGGAGGTAAGTATCATCTACTTTTAACAGGCGGAATGGCTCATGAGAAGTGGGCTGTTGGATTTCTGGCGTCAGTCGAAGGGGAGTTGTCAGCGTCAAGCCGCCAAAACCAACGTCAGCGATATAGGGGATATCGTCAACATACACCAACAGCACCATATGGATGCGAGGACAGATGATGCCCTCCGGCATGCTCCACAAAACTCGCGCCGCCAAACGAGTCACCTGAAAGCCCAAAGCGGTGAGTACTTCACAAAACAAGCCATTTTGCTCAAAGCAGTACCCGCCCCGTCCTGAATTCACTAATTTCTGTTGGAGAGCATCCAGATCCAGGAGGACAGGTTGTCCGAGCAGGGGAGTCAAGTTTTCAAAGGCGATCGCCCGCGCATGGCCATAATGAATTGCTTCCAGAGTTGGTAAAGTCGCTGTCCGCACTCCGGAATACCCAATACGTTGGAAGTAGGCATCAAGATCGATTGTGTCTGTGGATGGGGTGTATTGCATAGGGAGATGTAAGTACCTCGGTATAGTTAAAAAACAAATCCTAAAACCCTGCGCCGCCCGCTGCGCGGGCGGCGCAGGGTTTTAGGATTTTAGGTTTAATTGCACCTACCGACTTATTAGTGCGATCGGTGCTGAGTTCCCGCACCAGGGGTAATGAACAACATCGAACTGGGCTTGAAAACTCTGGCAGTATGCCAGATTCCACGCGGCACCAGCACATAGGTTCCTGGCGTCTTCAGAGGGATGACAGCCTCTGTCCCATTCTGCTCTAGAACCAATTCGGCCTGTCCGGAAAGCAAGCAAACAAACTCATCGCCAGCCGGGTGCATTTCCCAGCTATCCCAATCTTGGTCAAAGGTGAAATGTGCGACTAAACGCTTGCCCGCAAAGTCGCCAAACTGGCGCTCTAAATCAGCAAAGAAGGTATTGCTCACGGGCACTGGAATAGCCGCACCATCATCATCCATCACAACGTAACGGGTGCTGAGGTCAAAAGGCTGCTCTTGATCCATCATTTGGCGGACTCTGATAGGTTGCTGCTAGGACTGACGCTGATAGAGCGTCGTCATAAACGGCTGCCACTGCCCATCATTACCCAACAGATAGGCGGTCAGCACGCGATGATCGTCGTCCTTGAATTCGATCACGTCTTTGTATGGAGCCATGCCGTGACCCGACATCGCAGGCCCCTGGGCATTGAGGGTTAGCACCCGCTCGGCGGCATCCAGTTCGCCATCGTATACCCAAAGGTGGGTCATCATTGAGCCTACCCAGGTACCAATATATCGCTGTGTCGTTAGGTTGTAGCCCAGGGTCATGATGGCCGTCATGTCGCCGCCATCACCGCACATTTCTCCCTGGCTTTCGGCCATGATCCAGAGGCCACCGAGCGATCGCACCGTCTCGGTACCCGAAAACGTTTCCTCCGGTTGATCTGGCTCTATTTTTGCTTTCGATTCATAGGTCCATTCACCAACCAGTTTCTGGAGCCAGTAATGCGCTTTCTGTGGTTGTTCTGGCATCGTGGTTTCTTGAGGCGTTATAGTTGTTTCCATCTCGTCATCTCCTAAGGGGTAAATGTGAGTCGGAACCGAATTGCTGGGACAAGCATCGATGCTCATTGGCATCCTCCGAAAAATAAATCCGATTCCTCGATCAGTGGCCTAAACTCAGTGCCTTAAACAATCAGGGCTTACGTATTTTGTTGATTTTGTGGCCGCGACGCGGCCACAAAATCAACGAATTTACTCAGGATTACGCAAGTTTTGTGTAAGTCCTGACAATGCGTTGACTCAAGTCGTCTCAAAGCAATTAATCATCCAAGGCGTACCAAACTGGTCGGTCACCATGCCAAAGCGAGTGGCCCAAAAGGTTTCTTGAATTTCCATTGTGACCGTTCCGTTTTCGGCTAGAGCCTTGAAGATTCGTTCTGCTTTGTCTGGGTCTTCAAGTTGGATGGATATCTCAGTCCCTTGGGGTTCTTTAAAGTAACTAGGCGGCGCGTCAGATCCCATAATTTCTTGGTCGCCGATGGTCAGGGATATGTGCATGATTTTGTTGTGCCAATCAGGGGGCACCTCTTTTTCCATGGGAGAGCCCGCATAGATCATGTTGTCACCAATCTTGCCGCCAAAAACCTGTTCGTAAAACTTAAATGCGGCTTCGCAATCACCATCGAAATTGAGATAAGGAATTAGTTTCATAAAGCCCTCCTTAGGCAATTTATAGCGCTATGCGCGTTAGTTAAGTACGGTTGTGTGGGGCGCGGCGCGCCCCACACAACCGTTGCTGTGCTTAATGCGGTTGCACACCGCTATAGTTTGGGCGAAATAAACAAGTTGTCTCTATGCAGCTTTCCACGGATCGTAGGTACCAAAGTTCCACAAATGCCCTTCTGGATCTCGACAGGAATAGTCGCGGCCCCCGTAGTCTTCGTCTTTGATTTCGATAACAATTTGTGCCCCAGCAGCGATCGCCTGTTTGTAATGCGCGTCTACATCCTTGACCAGAATGTAGGGACTCTGCGTAACGACCGCGCCCACTTGGCTCGGAGGTTGCTGAAGCCGATCAAATGCATCCTCACGGGCAGTTCCTAACATGATCATCCCGTTGCCAAACACCAGTTCGGCATGGGCGATCGCCCCATCCTCATCGGGCACAACTAAATGCTTTTCAAACCCAAAGGCTTGGCAAAGCCACTCGACAGCAGCAGCGGCATCCCTGTAGCGCAATGTGGGAATGATGGTTGCGATCGCGTCTTTGGCATTGTCAGCCATAGCCATCTTCTCCTAACTTGCAAACAGCATCGTGCAATTAAATTAGTTCATAGGTACTATATACCTTATCTGCAAGCTGAGAAAATTAGGTTTAAAGAAGTGATACAAAACGCTTGGCGATCGCGATCGCTAATCCCTCATTCACCGCGTCAACGATTGTTTGTCTGAGCCTCGCGCTGCTCCATTTCGGTGCGGAGGCGTTCTTCTTGCTCCCGTAGTTCGGGGGTAAAGGCTTCGCCAAAATCATCCACTTCAAAGACGGGACGAATTTCGACTTCGCCGTCTTGAAAAGGACTGCGTTTGATCCAATCAGTGGCCTTGGCCATCGACTCTACCTGCCAGAGCCAGAACCCAGCCACCAGCTCCTTGGTTTCAGCAAATGGGCCATCAATAACCGTGCGATTTTTGCCTGAAAACTGCACCCTCGCCCCTTTAGAGCTGGGATGCAGCCCCTCGCCAGCCAGCATGACACCGGCTCTGACCAGTTCTTCATTGAACTGTCCCATGGCGGCCAGAATTTCTTCCGTGGGCATAACTCCGGCTTCAGAATCAGCAGTCGCTTTGACGAGAACCATTACTTTCATCTTTAATTCTCCTGTTGAATGGTTGTTTTGATTAGCGCCAGAGTGAATAGAGTCTTCATCCTGGTTCTACCTCTTAGTCGAATGAAGATCTACCAAATCGACAGGCTGATTATTTTTTCAAGAGTTTAAAGGCAAATTACCAAAGTCGATCCTGCCATACGTTGACGAGCACATAAGTCATACCTAAAAGCAAGACTATCAAAAGAGAAAATCCAACGATCACCAGTATGCCGATTCCAATCATTAGAACGGTATCCGATTGTAGAAAGATGAATAATAGAAGAGAGAGAGGGCTTATCAGTATCAAGCCAAGGCCAAAAACAGTAATAGATAGTATTAGTTTTTGATAAAAATCAGTCGTCCAAATGTTCTCAATAACTCCTCAAGAGACAAGTCAAAAGGAAGCAAAATAGATGAATATATGATAATGAAAGAGTCAACATATACAAGAACTATACCGACATTAGAATCTTGCAAAGCTCGCGATAAAGGGAAACCTATCAAATACAAAACCACTGCTAAAACATTAATTTTAAAGCAACCTTGGGGAGAATTTTCAACATAAATACATCACTAGATTCTATTGCGAATTAAAAACAAAATCTTTTCAGGATAAGATCATCACAAACGTTAAGTTGATGATCCCATTTAGAAATCTCTACCATCTAATTTAGTTGGTAACACACTTTCAGAATTAAGCAATGTTTCGAAGAAGGAAGCGAGATCGATCTGCGTCGCAAGTTTTAGATCGTTTGAATTGCCGAGATATTTTCCACAAGGAGGCATGATTATGACTCTTTTGTAAAAAATTATTGTTGAATTCTGTAACCCTACTTTTATTATTTCACAGATAATTCCGGTACAGTTGTTTGGATCATTTTAATGATTTCATGCACAACCGAGGACGATTCCGTGCATCTCCATGCTAAAGCGAGTTTTAACGTCAGAAAGTTGTCAGCAAAAGGTTGGTAAACCACACCTTTTGCACTTAACGTTTTCACATCTGCCAAAACAAATGTGATGCCAACCCCTGCTGCTGCTAAGCCCAGGCGAGTTTGGGCAAGTTCGGCTTCCTGTACGATGGTGGGAACAAACCCAGCCTGCTCACAACTTTTGATGAAATTAGCATAGAGAACTGGCGCAAGCGATCGCGGATAAAAAATGAGAGGTTCATTGGCCAGATCGTGAATTGAAATAGGTTGTTTTTTAGCCAGCGGATGCGATTCGGGCAGAGCAGCGATGTAGCTTTCTTCATACAAGGGTTCGACGACAAGCGTTGGCTCTCGAATCGGAAGATAGACAAACCCAATATCAATCTGATGCGTTCGCAAAGCCTCAACATGCGTTTCTGTTCCACCACTACTCAGTAAAAGATCAACCTGTGGGTATCTTTTTCGACAAGTTCTCAGAATACTCGGAGCCAGACAGAATAGGGATGCCTCCGTCAAACCGACTCTAACTGTGCCAGCACGACCATCAGCAATTTGTCTCGTAATCTGAATGCCTTCCTCTACATTCTGTAGGACACTACGAGCGACTTCCAAAAATTTTTGTCCGGCTGCAGTGAGTTTGACCCAATGCTTGGTTCGGTCAAATAGTTGAATCTCTAAGCTATCCTCCAATGCCTGAATTTGTTTACTCAAAGCAGGTTGACTGAGGTGCAGTGACTCCGCCGCTCGACCAAAATGTAAGGCTTCTGCCACTGCGATGAAATATTTCAGTTGGCGAAATTCCATTGGTTTTGTTTGGCAATAACTATGAGTTATTACGTCATATCTAATCTGAAATAGCAATGGCTAGTTTGCCCACTACGATTAAAACATCGTCGTACTTGCAAAGAAATTAAATTGCCAAATTTCTTGATTTATTGGCATAATCTGTTGTTTTTTTAGCCTCTCAATAAGAGTCATTTCTATGCCCAAAAAACACTCGCATGCATCAAATCCACAATCATTTTCTCGTCGCGCTGTCATCAAAGCTATGGGCTTGAGTGCTGCAACCACGGCGTTTACATCCTTAGCATTGGGGGGCGATCGCTCAGCCCAAAGTCAGATAGAGCCGGATCAAATTAAAGTCTTCCTGGTTTTAGCGATCTGGCTCAAATGCCTTGGTATCCCGGTAAGCAATTCAGTGGATTGGGTCCGGTTACCGGGTTTAGCGACAACTCAAACTGCTGGAAGGCGTTAAGAATCGAACGAACCAAGTCAGTCTGCAACGTCGTATAGTCTTACCCTTCATTCACCTCTGGTTGATTTTTTCCATCATCTTTGCTCACGAATCTAGAACTCAGTGATTCCGAGCAAAAAGGAGATAACACACATGAATCGTAATCCTAAGCCTACCGATCGCCAGACAGTGAATCCCTCTCATCATTCCAACAATCATCCCAGCAATACGCATCGAAGGTCCAAGTCTCGATCGAGTCGAGTAATGACCGTCTTTGGACTGGGCTCTTTAGTCGCAATTATCGCTGCTGTGTCCTTGACCAGTGAACGGGATGGCCCCGGTTCTCAATCTCTCACCGCCTCTATCTCTGCTGCGTCTACTTCAGCCTCTGGTTGCGTTGCAACCGAAACAATGCCGGGCGGTGATAATTTCTATGTTCCCAATGCACCCCTTGTTGAAGACCTCGGATCGGATCTCATCGTTGAAGGCACGGTGCGAGAAGCTGGCACCTGTGAACCTGTGCGCGATGCTCGCATTCAGATCTGGCTAAACACGGCACGGGGCGGCGAAGGCGAACCCAGTAATCGAGGCAGCGTGATGACCGATGAAAACGGATTTTATCGGCTAGAGACGTCGCCCGTTGTCTCCCAGTTTGGACAACCCCATGTCCATATTGCCTATGACGATGGAGACTACCGCTCACTGTTCCTGCGATCGGTGATGGAAAGCGAAGATGTTTCGAGCTTTACCGTCGATTTTGTTTTGGAGCCCGTAGATGAGTAAACTACCTCAACGGTGGCTTGGACAAGTCGTGCTTTCGACCCTGATTCTTCTCCCTACTCTGCTGGCAGCGTTGAGCCCATTACAAGTGGGCCGCGCACCGATCTGGATCCTAGGAACGCTGGCGGGTGTGCTGTCTTTGAGTCTATTGGTGGTACAAATTCTATTGCCTACAGCATGGCTCAACCTATTCTTTGGAGAGCAGAGCCTGGGTTGGCATCGTGTCTTGGGTATCAGTGTCACCGGGTTAGTGATTGCACACATTGTTGGGCTGTATCTCTACAGCCCTGATGATATTGGAGATGCTTTGATTCTGGCGGCACCGACCTATTCACGATTTGGGGTACTCTCCTTCTGGTGTTTGCTGCTGTCGGTGATATTAGCCTTGACTCGACATAAACTACAGTTGGTCTATTCAGATTGGCAGATACTACATAGTGCTCTAGCCGTGGCGATCGTCGGTACTGCGGTTGCTCATGTGGTGCTGCTGCAAGGCCCATTAGATGGGTTTGCTGAAGGACTGCTTTGCGGGAGTGTTGTGGTTGCCGTTTTGGCGGCGATCGCCCAATGGTATGGCGCTAAGCGCTCAAGTAAAAACCAATAATTTTTTGAAAGCCGCACGCTGCGGGGCTTTACCTGAGGTAGTCGAACGAAGCGTTGCTAAATCGACACCTGAGTTGTGTTTTTGTGAACATCATTCGTAAGCCCTGGCAGCTCTACAACAGGCCGAATTTCAATGGTGCCCTTGTGGGCGGCAGGGATGCGTCCGGCAATGTTGATGGCTTCGTTGAGATCGCGAGCGTCAATCAAAAAGTAGCCCCCCAGTTGTTCACGGGTTTCGGCAAAGGGGCCATCGGTTACCAGTTGCTTCCCCTGGCGCACACGAACGCTGGTGGCGCTCGAAATCGGCTGTAGAGGAGCCGCGCCTAGGTACTGGCCATTGGCTTCAAGCTGTCGCGTTAGCTCTAAGGAATCGGTGTAGCACTGGTTTTGTTCGCTCTCGGTCCAAGCGTTTTCGTCACTGTAAACAAGCAGCATATATTTCATGGTTCGGTGCCTCCGTTGGAATGATTGGGTTGAATGGCATGGATCCGTTTTTGGCCAGCCCTGCCTGCCTGCTGGCTCCAAGACTCATCCGCCGTAGGTTGGCTTTTGGGGCCAGCCGGGGGGCGAGTCTTCAAAGTCTTCTTGCCGTCCGTAAGGGGTGATATCGAGCAGGGGGTAGCAGTCGGTTAAAGATTCAACGCCGCGACCATAGGTGGAATAGGTATGAAACACTGTGTCGTCGAGTCGAAAGAAGACACTCATGCCATGGCTTTCACCTTTTGTGAAATAGGATCCACCGGGGCGGTTTTCCAGTTCTTCTTGATTGCGATAGTTGTACTGAATGGGCGCAATCGATTTGTCTTGGCTGACATGGAAGTCGTAGTTGAAGTCGCTCTTGAAGGAGGAAAACCAGGGTAATGTCCAGCCATGGGCGGCTTTGTACTGTTCCAGCTTCTCTAGAGGGGCGCGGGAAATGAGCACAAAGGTAGTGTTGCGATCGCCCAACATACTCAGATCGCCCAGAGCATCAACGTAGCCTGTACAGCCCGTGCACCCCTTCTCCCAGGCGGGGTCAAACATGAAATGGTAGACAATCAGTTGGCGGCGTCCCTCGAACAACTCCAGTAGACTGGTCTGTCCATTGGGGCCGTCAAAGCGGTAGGTTTTCTCAAGCTTGACCATCGGCAACCGTCGTCGCTTGGCATTGACGCGATCGCTCTGTTTTGTTAGCGCCTTCTCTTCAACAAGGAGTTGCTTGCGTTCCCTCAGCCATTCGTCTGGCGACACGATGGGTGGATGGGCAATGGTGGTGTTTTGCATGATTATTTCTCCTTAAATCCAGTCGATTTTTTCCACGAAGGGTACTTCAGTCTTGGCCTCACTGGAAGCTTTGTTAGCCTCGCTGGAAGCTTTTGATACGGGCTGCAATCTGTGCGTTAATCGCTTCATCTACCGGGCGAATCTCGAAGGGGCCACTACGAACTCCAGGATGTTGTGACATCAATTGGATGGCATGGTTCAGATCTCTAGCCTCCAAGATCAAAATGCCGCCAAGATGTTCTTTGGTTTCGGCGTAAGGACCATCGGTAACGGTGACTTGGCCATGCTGATATCGCAGCGTCGCCGCATTTTGGACACTTTGGAGCGCTTCCCCGCCGATAAAATGTCCGCCCCGCCGTAGTTCGTCATCATAGGCAAAACAGCTTTCCATCAAGGCTGCTTGCTCCGCTTCAGCTAGCTCATTCCACTGAGCTTCATCGAGGTATCCCAGGCAGATAAATTTCATTTTGGCCTCCAATAATTGAGTCTGAAATTATCGCTTGCATGGAGTAGTCGTTCGATGAAGCCGGAAATCGACAGGGAATCAAATTATGTTTGCTAAGTTTCTTGACTCAGTTCCCGCAAGCGTTTTTCGAGAAAGCGTCGCTCCGGGTCTTGTTTCGTGAGCATCAGGGCTTGCTGGTAGGCATCTTTCGCCGCAGCGACCTGCCCCAGCCGCCGACATAAATCGGCACGGGCAGCATGGGCCAGGTGGTAATTCGCCAAATCTCCCTGCGCCAGAATGTCATCAATCAGTTGCAGCCCCACAGCTGGGCCATCCCGCATGGCGATCGCCACCGCCCGATTTAGCTCCACGACGGGGGAAGGATTGAGCTGGGTGAGCAGGTCGTACCAGGCAACAATTTGATCCCAGGCCGTTTCGGCAGTACTGGGAGCTGCGGCATGAACGGCGGCGATCGCGGCCTGCACGGTATAGGCCCCAACTCGCCCTGCCGCCAACACCTGCTGCACCAATGCCCGACCCTCGGCCATGTAAACCGCATGCCAGAGGGAACGATCCTGGTCTTCCAACAGAATCAAGTCACCTGTGGGGGAGGTGCGTGCCGTCCGCCGCGATTCCTGTAGCAGCATCAGAGCCAGTAGGCCAACCACTTCAGTATCGGGTAGCAGTTCCATTAGTAACCGCCCCAGTCGAATCGCCTCCTCCGAGAGATTTGCCCGTGTTAGGGATGACCCAGAGGATGCTGCATAACCCTCGTTAAATACCAAATAGATCACCTGGAGCACCGTTTCTAGGCGATCGGGGAGATCGGCTTTCGACGGGACTTGATAGGGAATGCCAGCATCGCGAATCTTGGCTTTGGCTCGCACAATCCGCTGAGCCAGGGTGGAGGGGGCCACCAGAAATGCACTGGCAATTTCTTCAGTGGTCAAGCCACAGATTTCCCGCAAGGTGAGCGCGATCTGTGCTTCGGGCGGTAGGGCTGGGTGGCAGCAGGTGAAAATCAGTCGGAGGCGATCGTCTTCGACCTGACTGTCATCGGCGATGTCTAGCGCGTTGGCTTCGGTATCGAGTTTGGAGGCCAATTCTGCCAGAGAATGATCAAAGCGAGTGCGACGGCGCAGGGTATCAATGGCTTTGAAGCGACCAGTAGACACGAGCCAGGCGCGGGGATTGGCCGGCACTCCTTCCTGTGGCCACTGGGCAGAAGCGGCGGCAAAGGCATCATGTAGCGCTTCTTCGGCCAGATCGAAATTGCCCAACAGGCGGATGAGCGTTGCAAATACCCGCCGTGATTCCGTGCGATAGAGTGCTTCTACGAGCTGGCGAATTTGTGCGACGGTAGTTTCTGCCATGACTCTGGGTTTCCATGTATTGAGCCACGAGTGGAGGACAGCTTCATATCCTCAGACGGCGAAGCGCTCTCGTTGGCTTCAGTCCAGCGTGATGCTCAGACCAATTACGGATGCGGCAGGGACAGGTAGATAGCGGATTGGTTTAGCGCTTAAACCGTATCATCTCTCCCATCCGCTTTTTCATGCAACAATTCATGCAACCCCCTCGGCAAGAATGCCTGTAAACGACGTGCAATGTCTGCTTCCACCCCTCCGATCGCTTTGCCCGATATAGCTACATTGAAGCCAAGGTTGCAGGAACATTTGACCCAAATTGTGCGCGATCGCGACCCCTACCTGGCGACAGGCGGGCATTTCTTTGTCCGAGAATACATTCGCAGACAACTAGCCCAATGGGGCGAGGTCAAAACCCATGACTTTCAAGTGCGGGGGCAACCGCACCAAAATTTGATTCTGCACCTCCCAGCCTCACACTCTGATGGAGCCACGCATCCACTGGTTCTGATTGGTGCGCATTTTGACACAGTGCCCAATTGTTCGGGGGCGGATGACAATGCGAGTGGGGTGGCCGTGCTGTTGGAGTTGGCCGCAGCACTGGCACAGTCGGAACGGCGATCGCCCCTACAACTGGTGGCCTTCGATATGGAAGAGTATGGCTTGCAAGGCAGTGCCAGCTATGCAGCGCACCTACGAGCGTTGGGGACGCGGCTACGGCTAATGCTTTCTCTGGAGATGCTAGGCTACTGCACCGATGAGCCCAACTCCCAAACCTACCCGCCGGGGCTTTCGCCGTTCTACCCCGACCAGGGAAACTTCATTGCGCTGGTAGGCAACTGGAAGGCAACGCTGGATATGATGCGACTGAGTCGAGCCATGCACCGCTGGGGAACGGTTCCCTGTCGCTGGCTCCCCGCAGGCGATCGCGGTCACATCGTTCCTGACACCCGCCGCAGTGACCATGCCTCCTTTTGGGATGAGGGCTACTCAGCGGTGATGGTGACCGACACCTCATTCCTGCGAAATCCCCACTACCACAAGCCGAGCGATCGCATCGAAACCCTCAACCTGAATTTCATGGCTGCCGTTTGTCGCGGTCTCATGCATAATCTCGCTCATATATAACGGCGTGGCCTGAGTACAGGACAAAACCCAGAAAACCCTTAATTTTGTGTAGCGCGGGCGGTGCCCGCGCTACACAAAATTAAGGGTTTTAGCTGGGGTTCGATTTTTTGTCCTGTACTCAGCGGCGTGGATAATGCCAGGTTGCAAAAACGTACAAGACAGCGATCGCACGATTTGCCTAAACTAAGCAAACGAGTCATGTTTTCTAGCGTGTTATGAGTCGCCGAGCCTTCCCAAAAGAGCGTGTCAAGTTTTGGCGCGATCCCGTGTTACGCGATTTGGAGATGTTCCACGCGACCTATGTGACCTATGCTTTCTCGCGCCATGCCCACGAAGGCTTTGGCATTGCCATTGTGGAATCGGGGGCTATGGCCTTTGAGTATCGGGGGGAAATGCATGTGGCTCCCCCTGGCAGCGTGGTCATCACGGGCCCGGGAGAAATTCATACCGGCCATGCTGTGCTTGAAACAGGATGGACCTATCGCACCCTGTTGCCCGCCATCGATTGGTTGCAACAGGCAGCGGAAGAACTGGTCGAGCGCCCCAGGACGATGCCCCACTTTTCATCTGCCGTGATCCAAGATCCGCAGCTTCACCGGAATCTCGTTGCCCTCCATCGAACACTGGAAACATCCCCATCCTCGCTGGAACGCGAATCTCGCTTCCTTTGGGATATGGCCCATTTGATCCGTCACCACGCGAGCGATCGCCCTCTGGGCAAATCGGTGGGGAAAGAGGCTCGGGCTGTGCGATTGGTGCGTGACTATTTGATTGCCCACCACACCAGCAATATTTCCTTGGATGAATTGGCCACCCTGGTTGATCTGGCACCGTTGCGCTTGCTGAGGGTGTTTCGTAAGCAGGTGGGCTTGCCTCCCCATGCCTATCTCAATCAGGTGCGCGTGAATCGGGCGAAGCGGTTGTTGGCGACGGGATGGTCGATTATCGATACGGCCTTAGAAACCGGATTTACCGATCAAAGCCATTTACACCGTCACTTCAAGAAGATGGTGGGGGTGACGCCGGGTCAATATCTGCGGGGCTGCAAAAACGTACAAGATTTGCCCATGCCCCTCTAGCTAGGCTGGTCGCTCATAGGACTGCAGGAACGGATCGCTAAGAGCTATGCCAGACGCCCATTCTTTACCCTCCAACACTGAGGTGCGATCGCGCCCAATCTCCCGTTACACCGAATTTTGGACGGGGGCGAGGGATATCTTTCCGCTGATCGTCGGTGCCATTCCCTTTGGCATTATCTTTGGCACCCTTGCCTCAAGTAATGGTCTCTCGGTTGGTGGCACCTTGGCAATGTCAGCGTTTGTGTTCGCTGGGTCGTCTCAGTTTATTGCAGTTGGCATGATTGCGGCGGGTACAGGCTGGCTGTTGATCGTGCTAACGGCATTTATTGTCAATCTGCGGCACTTGCTGTATTCCGTGAGTCTGGTGCCCTATGTCAAACCCTTGTCACCGCGATGGAAAGTGATTCTCGGATTTTTGCTGACGGATGAGGCGTTTGCGATCGCCATTCGTCGGTATGAGGCGCACGATCGCTCACCGTTCAAGCACTGGTACTACCTGGGCGCAGGGCTGGCCATGTATATCAACTGGCAGCTTTGCACCCTCCTCGGCATCACGGTCGGGCAACTGATTCCCAATGCAGCGGAATGGGGGCTTGATTTCGCGATGTCCGTTACGTTCCTGGGCATGGTCGTCCCCTATGTGAAAACGAAGCCGATGGGGATTGCGGTCGGAGTGGCAGGTGTCGTGGCGCTGCTCGCCTATCCTCTCCCCCATAAGTTGGGCTTAATGGTAGCGGCGATCGCCGGGATTGCGGCTGGGGTATACAGCGAACGCCTGCTGAACGCCCAGCGTCCAGCTTGACACTACCCGTAGGGCAAGCATCGATGCCCTCCTCCCTATCGAATCCACGTAACGAGGACTAACGGACGATGAATGAGGTTTTGATGATTGCAGGAATGGCGATCGCCACTTTTTCCATTCGCTATGTCATGTTTGGCGCTAGCAGCCGCCTCACGCTGTCGCCTGCAATCTTGAGTGCCCTGCGCTATGTGCCCCCCGTGGTGTTGACGGCCATTGTCGTTCCAGAAGTGTTGCTGAGCGACGGTACGCTTTACCTGAGCTATCTCAATGCTCGCCTAGTGGGGGCGATCGCAGCGGTTACCGTCTGCGCCCTAACACGCAATCTGCTGTTGACGATTGTCTTGGGGATGCTGACCTTTTTTGGATGGCAAGGGTTGTTCAGTCCTTTGGGATGAACAACCTAACAGATTGCAAGCTTGTGAATTTAGCCGTAGTAGGGCGGAGCGTTACCTGGCTTCCACTTGATATTGCAGCCAACGCTAGGTTTTTGCTCAGCGGATAGCGCTTTGCTTGCCAGTACAGCGTCGATCGCCGCTCGTAGGTCATGCCCATCGACAGGTGCATCATTGCTGGGACGGCCATCATCCAATTGCCCCCGATAGACGAGTTTGCGATCGCTATCAAACAAAAAGAAATCGGGCGTACAAGCAGCCGTATAGGTCTTGGCGACCTCCTGGCTAGCGTCGTAGCAAACAGGGAAATTGAATTCCAGGGTTTCTGCCATCTGCTTGAGATTTTCTGGGGAATCGTCTGGATACCCCGCAACATCGTTTGCGCTGATGGCAACGATGCCCAGCGATTTGTCGGCGTAATCTTTCCCCAATTGTGCGAGCTGGTCTTGAATGTGCTTCACAAAGGGGCAGTGGCAGCACATAAAGATAACAAGCAGAGCCGTTTGATCGGCAAAGGTCGAGAGGGTAATGGTATTGCCAGTCACGGTATCGGGCAGCTTGAAGTCGGGGGCTGCCGTACCGAGGGGCAACATGGTGGAAGCGGTGAGTGCCATGGTGATCCCTTATTTCCTTCTAGTGAAAGTTATGTGCGAATAATCGTAATCCGTGCGAATGATCGTGAAGTGACAATGGCGATAATGGCCGTGGTGTTGACTAAGCAGTTGACCGGAGCGGCATGAATGGGGGTGCCGAGTTTAACTCTGACACTTATACAAAATTCCACATTCACCCTACATCTAAAGTTGCAGGACTTATGCAAAACTTGCGTAATCCTGAGTAAATTCGTTGATTTTGTGGCCGCGACGCGGCCACAAAATCAACAAAATGCGTAAGTCCAGAGTTGCAGGAAAGGTTGGCTGAGCCAGAAGAACTTTGCCCTTAATCTGCCGTAGGAGAAGCGGATTAGTTTTCGACCGTTGGCGCGATCGCCGCACAGTACTCATTCACCTCGCGCACTAGGGGTTCTTCTTTTTCGGTGCTGGCCTGGAACTGATCGCGGGCGGTTTGGGCGGTGTCAAAGTCCTGGCTGTTGAGTGCATCCGATAATTGCTGGGCAGAAACGCTGACTTCTTCATACAACTGGATGAAGCGGGTTTGGTAGCCTTGCAGTTGCTCGTCAGCCAGCACCAACGCTTCCATTTCGGCGCGCCCTGTGTCAAAACTGGTCGCGACCTGACGCAGAGCCTCACCATCTGGTTGCCCATTGCCGCTCACAATGGCTTGCACCTCGCCCACCGTCTTATTGGCAACCTCCGTCAAGCGGTTGCATTGGGCGGCCTGGTTATCGCTACAGGCAAGGGAGAAGAGGGCGATCGCCGCAACCATTCCCCACTTCAAAGCCATCGAGCCAGAAAAAGAAACAGACATAATTGCAAGGTTACCTATGGGCGATATCAAGGATCGTAAAAAACGCGGGTGACGCTGATGTTGTTCGACTTGGTCATGCGCTCGAAGGGTTGAGCGCCAAGCATCTGCTTGATGTATTCAAGGAAGTGACATTAAATCAGCAACAATATAGGGTGCGATTAGGTAAGGCTGTAGAACGTCGCTCTTCAAGGTTTGATGCATAACGCGATCGCTCTCCATCCTACGCAAATTTAAGGCTACCGACTGGGTGATATCAGATAAAACCAAACGATTGGTTCGGTCTAAAGTTTATCGTTTCTCACCCAGAGTCGCAGGGCTACACCACCAACTGCACCTCGGAGCCTTGATCTGTTTTGTAGACTTCGATGCGGGTCTGAAACGCCTCCTTGAGGCGGGGCATATGCGTGACAGTGAGGATGCAGGAAAAATCATCGGCGATCGCCTGAATCGCAGAGATGAGGCGATCGCACCCCGCTTCGTCCTGGGTGCCAAAGCCCTCATCAACCACCAGCAATTGCAGCGCCATCCCCGACCGCAACGCCAACAACCGTGCCAGGGCTAACCGAATGGCAAAATTAATTCGAAAGGCTTCCCCTCCGGAGTAGGTTTCGTAGGGGCGCGTTCCCCGCGCATCGGCGATCAAAATATCCAGAGTATCGATCAGGCGATTTTGCTTGCTCCCGCTATTGCGGCGACGGCTGCGCTGGGTCACAAACTGCACATGCAGTTGGTGGTTGCTGAGGCGACCCAGGATATGGTTGGCTTCGGTTTCCAGTTGGGGCAACACATTTTCGATCATCAACGCTTGGATGCCATTTTTACCAAAGGCCTGGGCTAGCTCCTGGTAAACCCGCAATTGGCGGCGCTGCACCTGGAGAGCATGCTGATGCTCGGTATGCTGCGATCGCACTTGCTCCAATTGCTGCCGTTGCTGTTGCACGCGCCCTAGCTGTGCGATGTGGGTATCCAACGCTTGGCGGCGCTGCTGTAAGCAAGACTCTAGCTCGGCGATCGCGGCCTCTGGGGCAGGCCATGCCTGCAGCTCGCGGGTGAGGTCAGCGATTTGCTGCGTCAACAACTGTGCGGACTGCTGGCGCTCTGTTAGCAAGCGGTCTAACTCCTCTAACCGCTGCTTTAGGGACGGATAGGTTTGCTGAGCCTGGGTCAACTCTTGCTGACGCCATTGCCACTGTTGCGCCTCCCGTAGCGCCTGTCGTAGTGCTGTGTGATGCTCCAGGTTGTAGGCGATCGCGGCAATCTGTTGCCCCAACTGGTCGATTTCCTGTTGCAGCGGAGAATGGGCGATCGCCGCCAGGCTTTGCTGGATCTCCGCCTGCTGTGCCTCCAATTGGGGCAGTTTTTCTTGCAAGTGGGTGCGCCGCCGTTCAGCTTGTTTCAGCTCCGCCTGCCGAATCTCGGCCCAGCGCCAGCGATCGACCTCGCCCCTGGCCAGGGCATGGTCTCTATCGTCGTAGTCTAGCGTCTGCAGGGTTGCGTCCAAAAGTGCCAGTTCCTCTTGCAGTTCGGCGGCAAACTGGCGTTGCGTCAAGGCTTGTTCCAACTGTGCCTGTTCCTGTAGCAATTGCTGCAACCGCGTTTGCCCATCGGCGGTACCTTGCAGCTTCTCTTGCAACTGCCCCCGACGCTCCAAAATGCCGTTGTAATGGGCAAGTTCCTGCTCAATTTCGCGATACTCCTGCCGCAGAATTTGAATTTCGCGATCGGAGGTCGAAAGCTGCTCCCGAATCACCCAGATTTGTGCCTGAATGTCCTCTTGCTCAGAGCGATAGCGCTCTAGCACCAGCTCCCAATGGTGGAGGTCTAGGGGGCGATCGCACAAGGGACAGGGGGGCAAGGGTGTCAAGTTGTCGCTGGGGCGATCGGCATAAGCGCCATGCTCTTCCTGGGCGATCGCCCCTGCCGTTTCCCGCTGCTGGCCTGCATCAACCTTCTCGCCGCTGTTCGCTGACAGCCTTTCTACCGCCACCCGCTGATCGGGAGACAGCATCTGAATTTTGTGGGTCAGTTCAGCAATCTGCGCCTCGTATTCTCGCTGTCGTTCTTGCAACCGTTCGAGAAAACTCCGTCGCTCCAACCCTTTTTCGCGCACTTGCTGTTGGTAAACGCGGCGGCGTCCGAGATAATCCAGGGTTGTCGTCACGTCCATCACTGCCTGCGCTAGCTCTGGTTGCCGCTGTTGTTGTTGCTGCAGATCCTGAATGGTGGCATGCACCTCTTCAAGACGGGCTGTGAGGCGCGTAGCGACCCGATCCAACTCCGACTGAATTTGCTGACGGCGTTGCAACAGGGGAGCCGCCTCTGCCTGACGTTGATCCATCTGAACGAGGCGATCGCGCGCTTGCTGCAACTGCACCAATCCGGCTTGAATTTCATCGCGTTTCCGCAAGGTTTGCGCCAATTCTTCCAATTGCTGATGCAGGGTATCGATTTGAACCTGCACGCGATTGAACTGCCCCCGCCAGCCCTCGGTTTGGGTGGTCAATTGCTCCTGCAACTGCTGCCGCTGAGCCTGGGCAGCTTGGTGGGCATGAAACTTGGCACTCAGCACCTCCTCTTCCGTTTGCAGGCTGTGGTAGTGGTTGCAGCCGTTGGCGATCGCCTCTGCCTGATGCAAAATTCCTTCCACGGACTGCTGCTGGGTTTGCAACTGGCCCTGTTCCTGGTGCAGGCGATCGCACTCCTGCTGCAGATGCTGTTGCTGTTGGCTCAACAACGCCCGCTGCTGCTCCCAGGTCTGCCGTTGTTGGCGCGTTTCCTGGAGTTGGTTCAGTGCCGCGACATCCTGTTCCTGGGTCTGCTGCAATGCCGTTTGCTGGTTATGCAATAACGCCTCTTCAGCCACCAACTGAGGTTCTACCTGTAATTGTGTGGCTTCACTGGCGATCGTCCGCTCCAGCACCTCTAGCTCAGCCTTGAGTTGGCGCGATCGCTCCTTCGCCTGCTCGGCCAACTGGTCGTAACGTCCCAGTTGCAGCAAATCTGCCAGAACCTGTTTACGCTCCCCCGGACGCTTGAGCATGAACTCGTCTGCCCTGCCCTGCCGCAGATAGGCGGAATTCACAAAGGTGTCATAGTCCAACCGTAGCGATTGCACAATCAACTGCTGGGTTGCCCGCATTCCCCGTGCCGTCAGACTACGGAATCCCTCTGGTGTTTCGATCTGAAACTCCAGGTGGCTCGTTTGCCTCCGCACTCGCGAGCGAATCACCCGATAGGTTTGGCGCTGACAGCAAAAGGTGAAATCGACCCGTGCCTCGGCTTCCCCCTGGTGAATCACGTCATCATCGGCATTGGCCCGACTTTGCCCCCAGATGACCCAGGCGATCGCCTCCAGCAGCGACGACTTTCCGGCTCCATTGGCACCACAAATGCAAGCCACATGAAGCCCCTGAAAGTCCAACGAGGCATCCCGGTAGCTGAGAAAGTTTTTGAGGGTTAAGCGGAGTGGAACCATGAACACCCCCAAACGGCGGTGATCCAAGCATAGCAGTACAAGAGAACTTTAATACACCTGACCTAAAAAGAGTCTGGAACAGAACTGACGCAAAACTTGCGCAATCCTGAGTGAATTTGTTGATTTTGTGGCCGCGTTGCGGCCACAAAATCAACAAATTATTACGAAAGACTCAAAAGAAATCGAACCATAATGTGTTGCATATAGCTGAAACTACTATTTAGTAATATAATGATGCAAAGTGCTAATGTACCCTTTATCCTTTTCCTGAACCCATGACTGCTGCCACAAACCGAACGGCTGATATGAGCACCCATCAGAACGCTGCAACGGATGACTGTGGAATCACAAAGCTCTCCCCAGTCGCGCTGTCGCTAATGGCGGACTTCTTCAAAGTTCTGTCGGAAGCGAGCCGCCTGCAAATTGTTTGCGCGATGAAGAATGGGCCGCGGAATGTGACGCAGATTATCGAAGCGACAGGACTTGGGCAGGCCAATGTTTCCAAGCACCTAAAAATTTTAACCCAAGCTGGCATTGCATCTCGACAGCAGCAGGGGCCTAATGTTTACTACCAAATCGCAAACCCGTTTGTGTTTGAGTTGTGTGACCTCGTGTGTGACTCGCTTTCCGTCCAGTTTCAGCAGCAAACGCAACAGCTAGAAGCCCTGAAAGGGATGGGTCGTCTGTCTTAATTTACAGACACCTATAAATCTAAAACGTATTGAAACAAGGGGACGATCGCCCCCTTGTTTCAATGCCGTATCGTTGGGTTCAAGCTTAGTGGTTGAAGCCAACTTTCGGCTTATCCGTTATCCGCTCGCTCAGCGAATCGAGGCTTTTGGCTTTTCGGTGGTCAAGTCAGAATTTGTGGGAGGGTCGGGCTCGTAAGGCTGACGAGACTCCCACCAGCTAGCCAGGCGATCGCGCTGGTTAATCAGGTAGATGCTCACTAGGGTTAGCATGACGCCAAACGACTGTAGTGAGGTCAGCACTTCTCCTAGGAACAGATTGCCAAAAATGAGGGCAAAGACGGGGGTCAAGAAGGTCAGGGAACTGAGGCTAGTGAGGTTACCCTTAGCCGCAAAGTAGAAGAATAGGCCATAGGCGATCGCACTACCAAACACGGTCGAATAGGCCATCGCTGTCCAGTCGCTCAGATCCAGATGCTGCCAAGGTTCAACCTCCAGCATTGCAGAGCCAATGAGGAGTGGGATGCCCCCCAGAACCATGTGCCAGCCTGTAGCGGCGATCGGATCGGCATGACGGCTGACATAGCGCACCAACACGGTACCCACCGCCATCGACAGAGCCGCCATCAGCATCAGCCACTGCCCGTTCTGAAACAGTTGCTCCACCATATCTACCCCGATCGTTGGCGTGATGCCACCATGCAATGCCGCCTGAATCACCCCTTCGGGCAAACCCAGCAGGCTGATTCCCATCACCCCAAACAGCAAGCCAAACCATCCCCAAATCCGCACCTGTTCCCCAAAAAGGAACCGCGCCATCAACGCAACGGCCAGCGGTTGCGAGTCAATCATCACAGACCCCAAGCCTGCCCCTGTGCGAACCAAGCCTTCTGCCAAAAACCCCTGGAACAGCGTGCCATCGACGAGGGCAAAGAGTGCTATCCATCCCCATGCTCGCCAACCCGACGGCTGCGGACGCCCCATCCATGCTGCCACCAACAGAATCAGGACGCCTGCAGGCGCAAGCCGTACAGTCGCCAAAAACAGGGGTGCCGTTTGATGGATGACCCCCTTCATCGCCACCATCGCCGTTCCCCAAAGAAAGAAGGGGGAAATCAGCAGCACTGGAAGAACCGGTAGGCGCGACTCGGAGGATTTGAAAAACATAGAGAGACGTGAATGTATTTAATTAATTTTACAGATTATGTAGTTTCTTAACCACGTCGTTTAGAGGTAAGGCGATGGCGATGCGTTCAACTTCACTTTTTTCAACCTAAGGGTTGGTACATTTTTCGATCGAATCAGCTATCCTTACGGTTTGAAAAGCTTTGTTCACCCAAGCTTTCCAAGCTATGAACGGGTGCTTAGGGATGTGACTTACGGCTAGCAATCAAGCTGTCGATTGTTGGGTCAATTCTGTCGATCGCTTGGTGCCTTGTCCCGCGCACTAGGGGTGCAGTCAAACAGTGGGGTCACCTCTCGTGACTTGCAATTTCCTCGGGCGGATCCGGGGCAAATTGCGGCAAACTAGAGGTTATCCCAGAATTCTGACAAATTTCTCACCTACGTACTGAATCAAACATGGTCTGGTTTCTGAAACGACCGTTTCGTAAACAAATTGCTCGCATTGAAGTCACGGGGGCGATCGCCAGTGCAACCCGTAAGCGCCTACTCGAAGCCCTAAAAACTGTGGAGGAGCGTAAATTTCCCGCCTTGTTGCTCCGGATCGATAGTCCCGGAGGCACGGTGGGCGATTCGCAGGAAATCTATGATGCGCTCAAGCGCCTCCAGGAAAAAGTCAAAATCGTGGCAAGTTTTGGCAACATTTCAGCTTCTGGCGGTGTTTACATCGGCATGGGGGCACAGCATATCGTCGCCAATCCAGGCACAATCACGGGCAGTATCGGCGTCATTCTCCGGGGCAACAATCTGGAACGCTTGCTCGACAAGGTTGGCGTCTCTTTTCAGGTGATTAAGTCGGGGCCTTACAAAGACATTCTGGCCTTCGATCGCAAGCTGACTGAAGCAGAGCAGGGAATCTTGCAATCGCTGATCGACACCAGCTACAACCAATTTGTCCAGACGGTCGCCGATGCCCGTAATCTCGCCGTGGAAACGGTGCGGGGGTTCGCAGATGGACGGATCTTCACGGGGCAGCAAGCCTTGGAACTTGGCGTCGTCGATCGCCTCGGCACCGAGGAGGATGCGCGGCGCTGGGCCGCAGAATTGGTCGGCTTAGACCCAGAAAAAACCCCTTGCTACACTATCGAAGAAAAGAAAAAGCTCGTGAGTCGGATTTTGCCCATCGGCGGGGATGGAAAGCTAATGCTGCCCTATCCTGCATCTGTTCAGTTTGCCAGTGCTGCTCAGTGGATTGAGTTTGAGTTGGCAACCAATGGATTGCCGCTGTGGATGTATCGTCCGTAAGGCGGCGGATCAAATACGAACAAGCCTAGTTCCGTTGCATCAGCGTCGGCGCACCTAACCTTGCATGCCATCGAGCAGGCTGGGGATGCGGCTGGGTAAAAGGTCTTGGCACTGTTCCCCGAAAGCAGCGTTTGCTTCCGCTCCGTGCCATGCTGCGATTGGTTCCAATGGACGATTCTGCGGGTCAGCCGCTAGATCGAGCCCCAAATTGCTCGAGGTAATGTCTTACCATAAGCAACCGATTGCCGTGAGCAAAGCGCCTTTGGTTATGATGACGGTTGGCAGCGCTACACCTGTTGAGGTGGGTCATCTGAGGTCGTGCGACTCCGGTGGCTGAGCAACAACGGCTCGTGGGAGGAGTGGGGCGATCGCGCTTCTAATGGTAGATTTGAAAGCCATTTCAACGCGTCAGCATCTTTATTGGGACGGGAGAAAATCCGCTCATTTTGGGAAAAATACTTTAGAGAGCATTAAATCCAAGACAAGTTTAAGAAAACGATATAACGAGGACGCACGGGTGATCAGCGGCAAGCATATTAATAAAAGGAATTGGGAGGAGAGCGACGTGGGTTGGCGAGTACGGGCAATTCGAGGCGCAACGACAGCAACGGAAAATTCTGTTGAGGCGATGCACGAAGCGGTCATGGAACTGCTGGATGAGGTAGAACAGCGCAACCCCATCGACTTTGCGGAAATCGTGAGCGTCACGTTTTCGGTCACGCGCGATCTAGATGCGACGTTCCCAGCGGCGATCGCTCGGCAGCGCCCCCAATGGCAACAGGTACCCCTGCTCGATGTCCAACAGATGCATGTCGCAGGCAGCCTGGAGCGCTGTATCCGCTTGCTGATTCACATCAACTCCCCGGCTTACACAGAAATGCACCATGCCTACCTGCGAGGAGCAGCGGTTTTGCGGCCTGATTTGAGCATGGCCTCCGTTACCTCTCAACATTGATATCAAATCCGGTTAAAGAGCCATAAGCTGAGTCACCATTAGGCCACTCAAAAGATAGAAAGCTGGGTTGGATCATCCGTCAAACCCTCCAATAGTTGCTCGACATCGCCCCGACGATACATTCGAGTCTTGCTTCTGCCACGCCCGACCTCACGGGCGGCAACGCCCGCTTCGACCAAGCGCGATCGCCCCTTGGCTAAGGTGCTGCCGAGTAACTGTGCGGCGTCTTTGAGCGGGATCCATTGGCGGGCAAAGCGTTTAAGCAATGCGGCATCAGATTCGTTCAAGATTTCGTTGAGTAAATGATTGGCGAGGAGCCAGCAGGCCAAGGCATCGGCTTCGGCTCGGTGCGATCGCGCCACCGGAAAGCGAAAGTGCCGCACCAGAGCGGGTAAGCTGCGCGAAGGCAACTCCGCCAGCAACAAGCGGGAGAGCTGCACCGTACATAGCTGCTCCATCGGGCTACGGGCAAACTCCCAGTCCATCCGACGAAACTCGGCGGTCAGAAACCCATAGTCAAAGCTGAGATTGTGCGCCGTGATGACGCCACTATTCAAGGGTGACCAGAACTCGGGCAGCACCTCACGGGTAGGAGCCGCCTGACTGACCATGGCGCTCGTAATGCCTGTCACCTGCACAATCTTGTCGGGAATGGGGCATTCCGGGTTGACCAGGCTGCTTTGCTGATGGGTAATGCCATCCGCCAGCATCCCCTGCACGATCGCGATTTCAGTAATGCGGCTTGTGTTGGGATAAGCTCCCGTCGTTTCCAGATCCACAACGGTCAGGGGCTGTTGGCTCAACTGTCGATAGTGAGCCAGCAAGTCGGGCGATCGCATTGCACTGAGGGAAGGCTGGGGTGACACGAGGCTATCCTGTCGTATAACGTTCGATGAAAAAGAAGGGAGTCAGCAGGCTAACTCCCTTATCGTTCTATGAGGCTATTTTGTCGTCAGTGAGCCCTAGCGACGGCGCGAGCTAAAGTGCTGAGAGGTTTCTGAAGATCCACGACGGCTCGGTCTGGGCTTGCCCGAGCGATTGCCCCGTGTTCTGGGCTTATCGTTCTTCGGCTCATCGACCCAAACCTTCTCAGAGCGCATCCAAGTTGGACGGGTCTGGTCGTAGGCCATCTGTAGAGCCGCCGCCGCGATCGCCCGCATATCGTACTCTTCACCCAACTCGGTTGCAATGGGCAAAAAGGAGGCCAGGCGATCGCCCGCCAGAGCTTCCCGCAACTGCGACTGCAAGCTTTCCAGGTGACGCGCTTCGATCTGGGCCCGGGTAGGAACCTGGCCGGGTTCCAGCTTTTGCCGGATATGGTTCTCAATTTCCCGCAGCTTGCGCTTGTCAAGGGGATGGATGAGGGCGATCGCTCGGCCTTGTTTGCCAGCGCGTCCCGTCCGTCCAATCCGGTGAACATAGCTTTCCACCGTATCCGGCAGGTCATAGTTCACCACATGGCTCAGGTCTTCCACATGCAGACCCCGAGCAGCGATGTCTGTCGCTACCACCCAACGCACTTGGCGCTGCCGGAAGCGCAGCAATAGCCGTTCACGCTGAGCCTGGCTCAAGTCACCGTGGTACTCGTCCACGCTGTAGCCTGCAGCTTGGAGTTGGCGAGTGAGGTCTGCCGCTGTGCGTCGTGTCCGCACAAAAATCAATGCCGATTCGGGATCTTCCAGTTCCAGGATGGGCTGCAAAGCCCGTGCCTTAGTCCACCCACGGGGCACCATGTAAGCAACTTGGTCAATGCGCGTTGGCGCGGCTTTAGGTTGCTCAATCTGTACCGTAACAGGGGTGTGCAAGAACTTGGCTGCCAGTTCCCGAATGGTGGGATCCATCGTTGCCGAGAAGAAAGCGGTTTGGCGCTCAGCAGGGGCCTGGCTCAAGATGCGCTCCACATCTTGAATAAAGCCCATGTTCAGCATTTCATCCGCTTCATCCAGCACTAACCAGTTGAGGTTGTCGAGCTTCAGGTCACCCCGGCTCAGCAGGTCGAGAACCCGGCCAGGGGTTCCTACGACAACCTGTGAGCCCCGCCGTAGCTTTTTGATTTGGCCGTCGATGGCTTGTCCACCATAAACCGCCTGAACCCAAAAGCGGCGATCGCTACTCAGGTTACGAATTGACTGATAAACCTGCATCGCCAGTTCACGGGTGGGCGTCAGAACCAACGCCTGCACCGCCGAGTTGTTGAGGTTCACTTGCTCCAAAATGGGCAACGCGAACGCAGCGGTTTTGCCAGTGCCAGTCTGTGCGAGTCCGACTACATCCCGTCCAGACAGCAAATGGGGAATTGCCTGTGCCTGGATTGGCGTTGGGGTATCAAACCCCAGTTTTTCGAGATGTCGAACACACCCTTCAGATAGGCCTAGGCTAGTAAACGAAAGAGTCATTCTGTCTCCTTAACGGGTTGCTGCAGAGACACGGTTGAGCGCGCCTCGTAATTGTGTCGTCGTATCGGCAACCCGCCCGTGCAAATCATACAGATCGGCCTCCTCAATGAGGACGGGTACCATCATTCCCAAGCGAGCATTGCCCTGGACATAGACCAGGCCATCGACATCCGGAGAAAACCGCGCCGATCGCCCGATCTTCATCCCCGTGCTCGGGTTTTCTTGCTCAACCAAGACATCTACTATCTTGCCCACCTCTGCTTGATTGCGCCGGAAGGAAATGGGTTGCTGCGCCGCCATGAGGGCATTGCGTCGCTGATCCATCACCGCCTGGGGCAGCGGGTTGGGCAAGGAAAACGCAGGCGTCTCCTCTTCTGGGGAGAAGGTGAATACACCCACATGGTCGAATTCGTGGCGTTCCACAAATTGAACCAGGTGATCGAACTGCGCCTCGGTTTCACCGGGGAATCCCACGATGAAGGTCGTGCGCAGTACCGCTTCGGGAATCGCCTCGCGGATCCGATCGAGGATGCGATCGTTGACCTCCGCTTGCCAGGGGCGATTCATTGCTCGCAACACATCCGGATGGGAGTGTTGCAGAGGCAAATCTATGTAGGGCAGCACATTGGGGGTTTCGCGAATGGCCGCGATCACCTCCGGCGTCAGCCCAGTGGGGTAGGCATAGTGGATCCGAATCCAGGGCACCTCTACCTCACCTAAGGCTCGCAACAGTTGGGCGAGCTGGGGCTTGCCATACAAATCTAGTCCATAGTTGGTCGTGATTTGGGAAATCAGAATAATTTCCTGCACCCCTTCCGCTGCCAGTTGATGCGCCTCGGCAACGATAGACTCAATGGAGCGCGATCGCTGATTTCCGCGCAGATGCGGGATGATGCAAAAGGCACAGCGATAGTCGCATCCTTCCGCCACCCGCAGGTAGGCAACACCCTCGGTGGTGGTGCGATAGCGTGGCATCTGCTCATCGGCGATAAAGGTGGGGGTCGCAGAAATCTCCTTGACCCGCTCACCCGCCTCAGCCCGTTCCATCACCTCAGCAATCTTCTGATAATCTCCCGTCCCAACGACGGCAACGGCTTCCGGAATTTCATCCAGCAACTGCTGCTGAAAATGCTGCGCCATGCAGCCCGTAATCACAATCTTCTTGTCAGCTTCCGCTAACTCGACCAACGTCCGCACAGACTCTTCCCGAGCCGCCTGAATGAAGCTACAGGTATTGACGATCACATAGTCAGCCAACTCTTCGCTGGATTCAACGGAATACCCCGCCTGCACCAGCAAACCCAGCATATGCTCTGTGTCGATACGATTTTTCTCGCAGCCCAAATGGGACATAGCGATCGTTGGTTTATCTGCCATGAAAATGTCGTAAAACTTTGGTTAGCGTTCGGAATACGGAATACGGATTCGCGCTGTTACATACGTTGTGGAGTCAACAAGTGGGTTTTGGTCGGTAAGCAGCCCAGCAAACGTGATGACGATTTGCTCTGATTTGGCGTCCAGCTACTTAACTGTCGAAGCACCACTGCCTTCAGGGTTAAAAGTTTGGGGTTAAAAAATTCTGGTCATTCGCCTCATGCACCTATTGCTTGCTCAGAGTAACATCCACAGACTCGTAACAGAGTGATGGGTGGAAAGCCCGGTTAAACCAGAACAAATCCGCAGTCACTCTTCTGATATCTCAACGAACTGTACAGGCTCAGAGCTTAGCTAGACATGTATGAGAGCTGCGATCGCCCCTTTCACCCGCAAGATTCAATCATAACGTGAATCTGTAAAAGATTATTACATAACTATACAAAATTGGCTGGATTTTGTATAAGTTCCTTTGCCCCATCGTGCTTCGGCCAATTGTGAATCTACATTCCAGTCTCCGAATCGAGATAAACTGGGCGGCCTGTTCCTGCTAAAGTGATAGGGATGAATGCAGCCTGTTGCACCCGGTGCAAAGGGGGTTGCCCAGTTTGAGTATGCGCCGAGGCTAACCTGATAGACCTGTGGATCTGAAGCAGATATTTAATGTAGACCGTCCAATTATCGGGGTCGTCCATCTCTTGCCCCTCCCAACTTCGCCTCGTTGGGCAGGGAATTTGAAAACCGTCATTGATCGCGCTGAGCAGGAAGCTGTTGCCTTGGCCTCGGGCGGTGTTCATGGTTTGATCATCGAAAACTTCTTCGACGCACCCTTTCAAAAGGATAATGTTGATCCCGCTGTTGTCAGTGCGATGAGCCTGACGATCCAACGGTTGATGAACTTGGTCACCCTTCCTATAGGCATCAACGTACTGCGGAATGATGCTCGGAGTGCCCTGGCGATCGCCTCCTGCGTCAATGCTAGTTTTATCCGGGTCAATGTTTTGACGGGGGTCATGGCGACCGATCAGGGATTGATCGAAGGGCAAGCCCACCAACTCATGCGCTATCGCCGAGAATTGGGCAGCGAGGTCAAAATTCTCGCAGATGTTCTCGTCAAACATGCCCGCCCTCTAGGTTCGCCAAATTTGACCACAGCTGTGCAAGAAACCATTCAGCGCGGCCTTGCCGATGGCGTCATTCTCTCGGGCTGGGCCACAGGTAGCCCACCCAGCCTAGAAGATCTGGAACTCGCCAGTGCCGCCGCCCACGGAACCCCTGTCTTCATCGGCAGCGGGGCAACCTGGGAAAACATTCCACAACTCATCCAAGCGGCAGACGGTGTGATTGTCTCCAGTTCGTTGAAGCGCCGGGGCAAGATTGATCAACCTATCGATCCAAATCGGGTCAGCCAGTTTGTGGAAGCAATGGAGCAGGGCCTTGCCAATGCTGGGCAGGAATCTAATTCAATCCAACCTTTGCCGGTATCTGAACCGATTTAGCTGGTTGGCAAACCCGCCCACTCCTCTAGAGAGGTGAGATGGAGAGAGCTAGGCTGTCGCCGTGGCATCGGTCATAGCGGTGGCTTCTTTGCCTTTGTTGGCCGCCAATTTCCCAACTTCCTGATCAATAAAGAAAACCCCTTGCCCATCGGTGCCAATCAGTTTGATTTTGTCGAGAATGCTCTTGAACAAAAATTCTTCTTGGTGCTGCTCGGCAATGTACCATTGCAAAAATTGCATGGTGGCATAGTCAGGCTCTGTGGTTGCGAGATGAACCAGGTCATTAATCTTTTGGGTGACGAGTTGTTCATGTTCATAAATTTGCTCGAATAGCTCGGTGAGAGAGCCAAAGTCAGTGGGTGGAGCCGTCATTCCTCCAATCACCGCAAATGCTCCCGTTTCCTGCAAGTATCCAAAAAGACGCTGCATGTGGGTCATTTCTTCAGCGGCATGTTGATGCAGAAACGTCGCACAACCATCTAGAGCCTTGTAGGCGCACCAAGAACTCATCTGGAGATAGAGGTGGGACGAATACATTTCCAGATTGATTTGATGGTTGAGGTGGTCGGTCATCGCCTTGGACAGCATGGCTATGTCTCCCTAGATACAAAGGCTGAGGATAATTCGTCGGTTGCCGTGTGTGCATTATGGGGGGTGAGTTGTGAATCCGCTGGATTCTTCATACTCTTTTTGCATCAAGGGTTGGGCGGATAAGTAGCTCGGCATGATGAAAAGCCAGATCCCAAAAACCTGCGCCGCCCGCGCTGCGGGCGGCGCAGGTTTTTGGGATCTTAGGTTTAATTGCACCTACCGACTTATAGCGGTGTGCAACCGCATTAAGTACGATTGTGTGGGGCGCGGCGCGCCCCACACAATCGTACTTAACTAACGCGCATAGCGCTATATCTCTGGGATGAAACCCAAAACTCGATCAGGCTTTGAAGCCTTCGCACTGTGAAGGTTTCAAAAAATAATCTGGCCTCATCTCAATGCGTACGGTTGTAGTCGGTCGGTTGCTACTTTTGAGTGAAGGCCCAGACACCATCCCAATTCCTGGGAACTCCGCTCTCATAGAGGAGAGCAACGCGCTGCAGGTAGAGGATAGCGGTGCTGTCGTTAGGATTGATGGCAAGCACTTGCTCTAGCCATTCTCGAGCTTCGAGGGGTTGGCCGTCACGATAGGCTTCTAGGGCTTTCTCAAACATTGGCAGGGTTTGTTGTTTGAGACGGCGATCGCGCTCTGGCTCGGTATCAAACACTTCGTAGACGGCGATCGCCTCGGTGCGGCCTTTAACAATAGCGCGATCGAGGAAACGGGTGTGATAGCGCTCGGGATGCTCTAGCTTTTTCAGCACATCTTCTGAAATCACCAGCGATACGCCATAGTACTTGCTCAGCCCTTCCAAGCGAGCCGTGAGATTGACAATATCGGAGAGGGCATCCGCTTGCAGGCGGTTTTCTTCGCCAACAATGCCCACCATCACATGGCCAATGTGAATGCCAAAGCCGACCAAGATAGGAACATCGCCTCGTTGTATGCGAATTTCGTTGAAGTGTTGCAGGCAACGCAGTTGGGCAATGCAGGCACTCACGGCAGCATCCGCGCCATCGGGGAAGACAGACATCATGCCATCCCCCAAAAATTTGACGACGATCCCGTTGTATTCGCGCACGGGAGGCGAAATGTTTTTTAGGTAGCTGTTGATAAAGTCGAAGGTTTCTTGGGGCGTCAGCTTTTCACAAATGCTGGTGAAGGAGCGGATATCGCAAAACGTGATGGCCATCTCCCGATTGATATGGTCGCCCAGGGTAATCTGGGTAACATCAGGCTTATCGAGAAAGGTCAGATATTCCGGGGGGAAAAAGCGCGAAAAGGCATTGCGCTGCACCTCCAGTCGCTTGAAAGACTCGTGGAGTTGGGCGATCGTTTGGTTAAATGAGTCGGCCAGTTGCCCCACTTCATCCGAGCGATTCAGATCAACGGTTCCTTGCCAGTTGCCCGCAGCGATGGTTTTGACGGCGTTGTTGAGGCGAAGGATGGGATAGGTAACCCAGCGCGTCAGTGCAATGCCAAGGGCCACGGCGATCGCCAACGCAACCAAGCACAACGCAATGGTGGTGCGCGTATTGGCCTGAATGTCTGCCGTAAAGTCGGCTTCTGGCACAACAACCACAATCAACCAATCCAACCCAAATCCATCCCTGAAGGGCAGCACTTCGAGGAATTGGCGATCGCCCTCCATATTGAATTCCAGTTGATGCGCCTGCCGGATCTGATCGAAGGAGCCGAACTGCTCGGTTAGATAGTTGGCTGAGCTTTGGATGAGTTCGCTGCGACTGTCAACCGCTTTGAGAAACTGTAGATTGTCAGGATCTGTGCCCACCATGAGTTCCTCATCGGTGGAGCTGGAAATTAGGTTGCCTCGCCGATCGACCACAAATGCCTCGCCAGACTCGCCAATCTCCAGATCGCTGAGGAAGGCTCGAAATTCTTCGGGTAGTACCACATCTGTCGCACATACCCCCAGCAAATTACGGCCAGCGCTGTCATATACGGGCAAACTGGCTGTGACATTGGGCAATCCCGTTGAAAAAGCGAGGTAGACATCCGTCCAAACCGGACGTTCACGGCCCACCGCCGCCTTAAACCAGGGGCGAGTACGGGCATCATAGACGCGATCGAGTTGACTCAGACGATGCATCCGACTGCCACGAACATCAAGGCTATAGTTTTCTCGCAGAAAGTCGTTTGAGGCATTGCCATAGGAAAGCTGGAGTTGACCCGTATCAGGCTGACGCAGCACGCCAAAGAATTCACCATTTTGCGTACTGCCGCAGTAGGCAAAGGCGATCGTTGGATGAATCCGCATTTGCTGGAACAGGATGTTTTCGCCCCGCTGCGCCCCTACGATGTCGAGGTCGCCGTAGGTAAAGGCTGTTGCATTGAGGCGGTTAATGGCATGGGGTGCGCTGAAATATCCCTGCAACTCGCGCTGGATGCGGGCTGTCAGCTCTCCCCGCAACTGGGAGGCCAGATCCTGCACCGCTTTTTGCCCATTCCGAAACGATAGGTAGCCCACCAACCCCACAATGCCGACTAACTGCAACAACATCGGCACAGTAAAAACGATACGCAACGGCAAGTTGCGGGGAAGCCGCTGCAAAAGCGGTCGAGAGGAGGGGGCAGGAGGGCGATCGCTCATAACGCCAGAAAGGGGCATGAAGAGGCAGCAGTAGAGTACCCGCACCGATTATGAAAGTTCACTTTATATTGACACTTTGTCGGAAGGAATATCGCAATCCACAAAAAACTATGCAATGGGTGGATTCGCAACAGTGCGGTGGGCGCGGGGAGCAAAGAAAAACGCCAGAAACAAAACTTGAAGAATCGTGACTGTTGAAGGGGATGGTTTCAATCTTATCTAACCCAACGCTTCACCCTTTATCCGGCAAAAAAACGTTTGGGCGTCTCGGGTCTCTGGGATTGTATGGTTCATACCCAATCCAAATCCTAAACCCTCAATACATTTTCTGTGAAATGCTTACGGCGCAAGCATTTCACAGAAAATGTAAATGGTTTTTCTCATCTAGATTTAGTATCAGAGGGCGATCGCCTGCCCATCGGCTCTGGGTTCTGAGGCCGCGACGAGGGCATCGCCGTGGCGAAGGATCATTTGCCCTTTACCAAAAAACTCGCCCCCCGATTTCACCTGGATGGCATGTCCACGATCGGCTAGGCCGTTGCCAACAAACCGGGGAACTGCCTGTTCCAGAAACACGGTGTTGTTCTCAATAAAGCGCCAACGGGGTGCATCGAGCGCGGCCTGAGGATTCATGCCATAGTCCACCATATTGACCACCATCTGCAGATGCCCCTGGGGTTGCATAGGTGCTCCCATGACACCGAAAGGCCCCAAGGGTTGCCCATCACGGGTCAGGAAGCCAGGGATTATGGTGTGGAAGGGGCGCTTGCCGGGAGCATATTGGTTGGGATGCCGAGGCGACAGCACAAAGCCTGCCCCGCGATTATGGAGCGCAATGCCGGTGCCAGGAACCAGCACACCACTACCAAAGCCCTCGTAATTGGACTGGATCAGCGATACCATCAACTCTCCATCTGCCGCGACCAGATAGACCGTGCCGCCTTTGGGCAAACCCGGTTGGGCAAGGGGTAGGGCGGCATCACTGATGAGGGTACGGCGATCGCCTGCATAGCGCTTATCCAGCAGTTGCTCGACCGACACCTCCATGAATCGAGGATCTGCAACATTGCGATAGGCATCGGCAAAGGCCAGCTTCATGGCCTCAATTTGCAGATGAAAACTCTCAATGGAGTCACGGGGATAGGTCGTTAGATCAAACCCTTCCAGAATGTTCAGCGCCATCAAGGCAGCAATTCCCTGGCCGTTCGGCGGCAGTTCCCACACCGTCAGCCCCCGATAGTCAGTGCTAATGGGTTTCACCCACTCGGCTTGGTGCGTGGCATAGTCTTCCTGCGTCAAGAAGCCCGCCGTGTCTGCCGCAAATTGCGCGATTCGCTCGGCCAGCTTTCCGGTGTAGAAGCTGTCCCCCCCGGTTTCCATCAATTCCCGCAGGGTCGTTGCATGGGCGGGACTGCGCCAGATTTCTCCGGCCCTGGGTGCGCGATCGCCCACAAAGAAAACAGACTTGAATGGCTCAAACACCTTCCCTGGCAGCGGCAAGAAAGCTGATTCTGCTCGCTTCCATGCCCGCGCCGTTTCAGGGGAAACCGGATAGCCTGCTTCTGCAAACCGGATAGCCGGTTCAAACAAGCGCTCGAAGGGAAGCTTGCCCCAGCGGTCGGAGAGCGATCGCCATCCCGAAATGGCACCCGACACTGTAACGGGCGACCAACCATACTCCGGCACCTGCTCCATTCCTGCAAAGGCTGTTAGAGGGAGAGCCTGGGGACTCTTACCCGAAGCATTGAGCCCATGCAACGCCCCATCCCACACCAATGCAAAGGCATCAGAGCCAATGCCATTGGAGGTGGGCTCGACAACCGTGAGGGCGATCGCCATGGCCACTGCTGCATCCACCGCGTTGCCCCCAGCCAGCAACATTTCCATGCCAGCCGTTGCCGCCAGGGGCTGGCTGGTTGCCACCGCTCCGCGTGTCCCCATGACCACCCGCCGTCCAGAACCATAGGGATAGGTCGTCAAATTACTCGTCAATGGCACAAATCCGCTTTCACCCATCATCCAATCTCCGCCCACTCTTCCAAATATAGCGGTGTGCAACCGCATTAAGCACAGCAACGGTTGTGTGGGGCGCGGCGCGCCCCACACAACCGTACTTAACTAACGCGCATAGCGCTATAAAATAGTCCCTAAGGATCGCGAATAAACTACCTTGCCATATTTTTTGAGAGAAGCGCGGTTGTGCGGCGCTTCTCTCAAAAAATATGGCTCTTGATTCAATCCATCATCCTAAGGAAGTCGTTCAGTGCCGCAGGCGTCAAATTGCCTAGTCCCACTGGTGTTGTCGGGCTTCATCGACTATCCCTTGAGCCTCTTCGAGTGGAATATCATAGCGAGCGCTCAATAGTTGAGGAATGCGATCGCAGTCACGATTGGGATTCACAGCGGGTTGGTGGGCATAAGCAGGCAGGGCAACATTACATAAGAAAGGCGCAGGTTGTGCCTCTAGTTGAAGCGGTTCAAGATTTAGAACGTCTCGTGAATTGATAAAAAATAGCAAGGCACCGCTGAGGTTAGCATCGCTGAGGTTGGCATCGCTGAGTAAGGCACAGTTGAGGTTGGCACCGCTGAGGTCGGCACATCTGAGGTCAGCACCGCTGAGGTTGGCATATCGGAGGTCGGCCCCACTGAGATTGGCATATTTGAGTTCAGCACCATTGAGGGCAGCACCGTTGAGGTCGGCATTGATGAGGTTAGCACCGTTGAGGTTGGCACCGTTGAGGTTGGCACCGCTGAGCCCAGCACCGTTGAGGTCGGCTCCGCTGAGGTCGGCTCCGCTGAGGTTGGCATCGCTGAGGTTGGCACTGCTGAGATTGGCACTGATGAGGTTGGCACCGTTGAGGTCAGCACCACTGAAGTCGGCACCGCTGAGATCTGCGATCTCTGCATTTCTTTTGGCCATGCGGACATTGAGTAACAGGAAGACGCCACCGGCAACCGCCGCTATCGCTCCAAGATCGCTGATGTAGGTTTCACGATGTGGGCGAACAAGGGTTGCTCTTTCGTCGTGGGATAAGCGACCGTCATCTGGCTGAAGTCTGCGATCGGGGAGTAGCCAAAGCCACCCCACCATCCAGAGAAAGACTGGAGTGGCGATCGCTCCAATCACCCACCACTTGTTGATCCCTATCTTTGGCACCCACTGCTTGAATCGCTCCCGCATGCTTGAGACTTCCTCAATGCTGAATCCATTATTGCGCCCCTGATTCGGGAACGCTCTAATCTTTATGCACGCTTAAGCACCCCATTCACTCCAAAGGAAACGGGCACTTCTAGCCAATACAATTGGAGGTGGGTTCGACGACCGTGAGGGCGATCGCCATGGCCACGGCTGCATCCACCGCGTTGCCTCCAGCTAGCAACATTTCCATGCCAGCCGTTGCCGCCAGGGGCTGGCTGGTTGCCACCGCGCCGCGTGTCCCCATGACCACCCGCCGCCCGGAACTATAGGGATAGGTCGTCAAATTGCTTGTCAATGGCGCAAATCCGCCTTCACCCATCATCCACTCTCTGTTCACGCTTTCAAATAAGATACTCCTTAAGGAAGGAAAATAAATCCAACATTCCTGTTGTGCAGCTGTAAGTAATCTTAGGAATCCAAACCAAGACCTTAAACAATCCGCTCCAATAGGGGTGTTAGCTCGTGGTAGTAATCCAGTCATATGAACTAGAGATAGTTGGCAATTGCCATCTTCTTAGAAGCTTGAATAGCCCAGCGAACGAAATAGCAAAAATTTAATTTATATGAAATTACAATATCTAACATTCCAAGAGTTATTGGTACAATATATACCCCTTCACTTCTATGAAAGATACTCTCCTTTTGTACATTGAAATCACCAATTTCCTCAATGGCTGTCTCCTTAAAAGATGAACCGATGAAAAAACTTAATGCTCTCCCCTTACAAGCTCTCCAGCATGTCTTCTCAATTTCTGGTCTTGCTACTTTGTCAGTCTGGTAGTTCTTACACTCTCCTATCAAACATGAAGGACAATCTCCTATAAGACCCCAAATTTCATAAATCGTCTCATCAACGATCATTAGGTTAATGTCGATCTGTCCCAAAGCCGTATCTCTATTTGTGACAGACAAAGAACTAATAAGCGACATTCTATTGAACAGACTCTTCAGTAAATCCTCTAAAAGATCACCTTGCTCTTTAGTATTCTTAAAGCTTCCAGCTTTTATTTTCGCCAATATCTCCTTCTCACTCTTATAGCCATCGTCACAAGTAAAAGTATTGCTGCAAGTCAGAATATCTCTTTTGCGGTCATCATTTTGAGTCGACTTATCAATAAAATCTTGAATATCCAATAAAAATCTGTCGCAATCCATAACTATCTCGTACTCTTACTTTTGAGAGGCTGAATATAAATTGCAACTTCGAGTTGACTATTAGGATATGTAAATTCACATGATTCACAGTAAGTCATTTGTTCACCTGGATCAACCCGATGAAATTCAGGACAGAAGTACCTTTTAACAACTTTAAGTTCACCAGATGCTTGCAAATCCAAAAATGTTTTATAAAGCTCCCCTTCTAGTACATGACAATAATCGGCTACATCAGAAATACCTATCAAACCACCTTGACAGTATCCTTCAATGTACTTGCGAACACAATTAGCAGTTCTGGTTTCCATCTTGGATAGTGCCAGAAAGTTTAATTAAGTACACAACATATGTTACCACTTCTTCAGGTACATATTCCCTGAAAAACAATCCTCCAGTTTTTGTAATTGAGAATGAATATTTTTTCTGTTTATAGCTAAATGATATGTTACCTTTAACTGGATTTTTAACCATCTCTTTCAGAATTGCATTAGCCACAGGATTGGTTTCTTCATCTAAATCTCTCAAATCTTCAAGAGTCGCTTCAAACATTGATGCTTTAATTCCAGGGAAAGGAGAGGCAATACGTTTATAAGCACCATTAAGCGCCTTCTTTAACGAATCGATTTTAACTATTTGTCTAATGGGTTTGACCAAACTTTTCTTAACATCCTCGGCCTCACCAATAAAATAACTCCTTGCTGCTGAGAAGGGATTGTCATCATCTAAAATTGCAGTTGACACAAAATCTCGCACAACCTGATAAGGACCCCTAATTTCTAATATGTCTAAGTCTTTTCTAACTATGATTTCAAATTCAGTAGTTGGATGAAAAGATACAACTTCCAGTCCATTTAGTTCCTCTTTCTTTTCTTGTCTAGAGCCAACTAAAAATATTGCTTGGCTAGGGAAGGAGACTTGTTTGATTTCAGTCTGAGATTCCTTTCCTTTGTTTTTTGCTTGATCAACCTCTAAATACTTTTGATTAAGTTCAACAACGGTATGCAAATAAAAAGTATAGTTTTGCCCTATAAAACGGTTGTTATCCCAAGATTTGACCCAATCGACTATGCTGCTAGGATCTGCTAAAGATATTAAATAGTCTGCTTCACGGGCTGTTAAAACGGCATCCCTAAGAAAGTCCTTAAACTTTCCAACGAATTCAATTTTCTTGTTCTTGATCTGATACTCAAGGACGATTCTATTTACAATCCCATCGCGGCCTTTGATCTCACTAAAGTCCAAATCTTGTTCCCAAAATCTTGTCAAGATTTCTTTTGGTAATCGGTTTAATCTTCTAGTCAGCAAATGCTCCTTGAACTCAAGCTTAGATTGATTTGTGAGAGAGGATTTTGAACTTGACGTGTTCATGCAATGCTTTAAACCAAAGGGATGGATTTTGCAGAGGGATTCGGTAGCTACAAATCTAGCTTGCCAGCTTAGGCATCAGTGTAACTCACCATTGACCTAATAAGCCACATGGATACGGTTCACAACAATGCTCTTTCCGTAATGCTTCATCATACGAACAGCAAGCTAACTAATATTCGGCGTTAAATCCGCTAGATAACACTTTTGATGTCTACAACTATGTAGTGTTTTTGACGGATAATACTCATTGCTTCAAGTTTTATACAGCACCTTTACTTATTAACTCCATAGATTGGGGGTTTATCCAGCAGATTTGTTAGTTAATTCTGGGGTTTGGGGGTGTCGTCTAGCGCTCTTTATGGACAACACCCGCTTGAAGGGTGTTATCTAGCATCGACCCTTCAAGAGACAACTAGAAACCTCGTTGGTTTGAGCCAGTGCAAAAGTCCAAGGGCATGATAGTGAACAAAGATGAACGAAGTCACCGCTCTTAAGCTAAACCGTTCCGGCTTCGAAGATGCAACGGATGACATCTTCGATAGGGGATCGATAACAGTGAGATCAACAATCTCAAAGTTGGCCAGGAGCTTGGAGATGATTTGGGTGAGGATTTCTTGGGGGACGATGAAGTGAGCGATATGCCCATCCACCGATTGCAGATCCCCGTAAGGTTTCAGTCAGTAGCTATCATCAAACATGCTCCAAGTAGGTTGTGGCTGAGGAACGAAACCCAACACCTATCAACACGTTGCGTAAATCCTACAAATAAAATAGTCATCAAGGATGATGTCATTTGGATGGGCGCATACCCAAATTCGTCATAATCATCTTAGTGGAGTTCAGATTTTTCTCGATTGAACACTACAGCCCCTAGCAGTTTAGAGAGAGTAGGTATGACCGTTACGCTCTACAAATGGACGCTCGATCGCTATCACGCGGCAATTGAAGCAGGGGTATTTGAGGATCAAGCCGTGGAGTTGTTGCGGGGTGATATTGTCGTCATGGCTCCAGAGCGGGAACCCCATGCCTGTTACAGCAGCGAGGGGGCTGAATATTTCCGAAGCCTGTTGGGCGATCGCGCCGCTATTCGTGAAACCAAGCCTATTACCTTACCGGATGATTCTGAGCCTGTGCCCGATATCGCCATTGTGCAACCACCTCTCCGCCGCTATTTGAGCCATCACCCGGCTCCCGACGAAATTTTCTGGCTCGTTGAATATGCCCAAACCAGCCTCACTAAGGACTTGGGGCTGAAAAAAGACGTTTATGCAGAAGCAGGCATTCGAGAATACTGGGTTTCAGATTTGAAGAATGCTCGATTAACCGTATTTCGCAATCTGAGCAATGGCACGTACCAAACGGAACTCACACTGACGGAAGGAACGCTAGCCCCTTTAGCATTTCCAGACATTACCATCACCGTAGAGCGCTTGTTTAGCTAAGAATTTGGAATTCATCACAAAGACGCAAAGGATATAAAGTATCACCCTCTATAAATTTGTGATTCCTTGTTCAAAGATACGATTTACTCGGTATCTCTCTAAACCGTTCCGGCTTCGAAGACGCGACGGATGACATCTTCGATAGGGGGGTCGGTGACGGTGAGATCGACAATTTCAAAGTTCGCCAAGAGCTTGGAGATGGTTTGGGTGAGGGTTTCTTGAGGAACGATGAAGTGGGCGATGTGCCCATCTACCGATTGCAGGTCGCCGTAGGGCTCTAGGTCACTAGCCGGATAGCCTGCGGTCAGTTCTACCGTGACTTCTCGGCAGGGAGAAAAGCGCTCCAGCAAGGCATCCAGGCTGCCGTCATAAATCAGTTGCCCTTTGTAAATCATCAATACTCGGCGGCAGAGGGCGGTGATATCGGCCATATAGTGGCTGGTTAGTAACACCGTTGCCTTGAAATGCTGGTTGTATTCCCGCAGGAAATCGCGCACGCTGCTCTGGGCATTGACATCCAGCCCCAGCGTGGGTTCATCCAGAAACAGCACCTTAGGGTGATGGAGCAATGCGGCTAGGAGCTCCGCTTTCATTCGCTCGCCCAGGGAGAGCTTGCGAACGGGTTGTGAGAGTTGTCGCTCGAGGGCAAGCATTTCTGCGAGTTCGCCGACGCGCTGGCGCAGTTCGCGATCGCTCAACCCATAGACCGCCGCATTGATACGCAGAGAGTCCATGGTTGGCAAATCCCACAGCAATTGCTGCTTCTGCCCCATGACCAGCGTGATGGTGCGGAGAAACCCCGGTTCCCGCCGAAAGGGAACATAGCCTGCCACCTGCACCTGCCCACCCGATGGATGGATCAGCCCCGTGAGCATCTTCAGGGCGGTGGTTTTGCCCGCCCCGTTTGGCCCTAAGAAACCAACAATTTCTCCCGACTCAATGGCAAACGAAACCTCATTCACAGCAGTGATCGTGCGATACTGCCGCTGCAACAGATGGGTCAGGGTTCCGCGCAAGCCAGGCTGTTTTACAGGAACCGTGTAGTGCTTGGTAAGGCGATCGACAGTGATCATATGAAATAGTAGAGGCGTGGTGTGTAGTTGGGGCAATCCGTGGGCGATCGGGACAACCGGATAGACTCAGAGCAGCCCATCACGTCTTTCCCTCTCTGTCCGTCTTGGTCTAAGGGTCTGACTTTTCCTCGGTTCCGCCAGAGCTACTTTCCTTCTTTCCCGACTTCAAAATCAGCTTGTCTCCAATCTCTGGGTTGCCCAGGCGTTCCCAAGCACTGCCGCCCCGAAAGAACAGCTCCATCCAACGAATCGGAGTTCCGTCAGGGCTGGGCCACCCCGAACTGCCAGGAGAAAAGGCCAGATTGCCTTCAGGAACTTTGAAGCTACCGTCAGAATAGACGGCACCGCTGACGCGATCGCCGATTTTGGCCACCACCTTACTCTCGGGCTCAAACTCAACGGCATGGACAGGAATCGTGGTCTTGAGGTTGCCGTAACCATCGATCCAGACAACCCGCTCTTCGGGAACATCGGGGAGGTCGGCAGGATTGAGGGCATGCCCTAGCAGGTCGAGGTTGTCTTGGGCGATCGCCGCTACCGCTTCTGGGAACAGATCGCGCGATCGAAACTGAGAGCCCCCTCGCGCAATGTTGAGGGTATGTAGCGCCGTCGCGTGATCTTTGATGAAGGAAAGGGTGTAGCCTGCATTGACCCCAACAATCGTCACACCATTCGGCAGTTTGGCATAGGACAGTCCTTCTCCTTCATTGTCCTGGCGAGCTTCGGGATCATCTTTGCGGGGAGCACAATTGTGGTAGATCAGATGATTTTGCGGCCCCGGATTGAGACCCAGTTGGGCCACCCAGAATCCGGTCGCGAGGGTGCTAAAGGCCGGTACCGAGAGACATTGGATACGCGCATGGGGGAGCATCATGAGGAGCCGCTGGGAGACTTCGGCAAAGGAGGGATCAGCCGTTCCATAATCGGCAATGATGGAAATGAGCAAAGGCTGAGAATCCATGAAAAAGGCTCCTGGAAAGACACCGTAGAGATTGAAAGATCGGGCAACAACAGCCCAATCATGCCGATTAACGTGACCGTCCCACAATAGGACAAATGCATCATTACTCGTTAGGCTCAAAAACAACAGTTTGCGCGGCGGATGTCTGTCTCATAAATGCCCAACAGAGAGGGGAGCCATCAATCACGACCCAGCGGTTGACTGCTCGCAGGGTCACCCTCCCAGTCTACGGTGTACGATTCATCTTGAAGGTCATCTAGTCAGTTGATGTTGCCACGCATTCATGCTCTTGCTCGTTTGTCTGCTGCGCCCCTCTGGGGACGCATCCTGGCATTTCTGGGGCTTTTACTTCTGATTCTATTGCTGCTTTCGTTGATTGTGCCGCTGGTCATTGCCAACCCAACCGGGGCAACCATTGGCGTCATGGTGAGCTTCTACATTATATTTTTGCTGTACTTGCAGGTTTGGGGGCGCTCTGTGCATGGCATTCCAGCCGTGCTACGACACTACGGCATGGGGTGGAATCGGGCCAATGGACGCGATTTGCTGATCGGACTTGGCCTGGGGCTGGCGATCGTGGCGCTGCTGTTTAGCGTGCAAGGGGTGTTGGGTTGGCTACAGTGGCAGATCGATGCCGCTGAAATCCAGGCGCTGGTTGGACAAGGGGCACTGCTCGGTATCGCTGTTGGGGTGGCAGAGGAGTTGCTGTTTCGGGGTTGGCTACTCGATGAGATGGCGCGGGATTTGTCCCCCAATCGTGCGCTGTGGGGCAGTGCGGCGGTGTTTGCCGTGCTGCATTTCCTCAAGCCGCTGGATGTCATTTTACAAACGCTGCCGCAGTTTTTGGGATTGCTGTTATTGGGGATGGTGCTGGCCTGTGCCAAGCAACGCACGTACCAATTGGGGCTGGCTATTGGGTTACACAGCGGGCTGGTGTGGGGCTACTACTTGGTGGATGTGGGGGATTGGGTCGTCTATGGCGATCGCATCTCTCCCTGGATCACCGGCATCAACAACAACCCCCTGGCCGGGGCGATCGGCATTGTTGCGCTAGTGACCTTGTGGCAAAGCATCCGCCACTATCCCAAACCTTCAACCAAAGACAAACAGCAGCGGACAGGTTTAGAATAAATCAACACCGGAGTTCATCCGTTTTTCAATTCTTCCGCTTCAGCAACAGCCTTTTACTCTCACTTTTTTTGAGCCATGTCGAGCCAACTGGACTCTTACGCTGTTCCCCCTGCCGTGCGCCGAGTCGCCAACTCATTCCGGCGAGTCGGGCAAATTAGCTTCTGGTCGCAAGTTGTCCTCGGCGTGGTGTCGACGATGGTGCTGCTGTTTACCAGCCTGTTCCTCAACAACCGCTCCACCGTCACCACAAATCTACCCAACGTTCCCAACGTTTCTACCGCAACCCAGAACAACCCTGGCACAGGATTCGGTCTATTTCTCACAGGCGCTGGCTTGGTCATCCTTTATGCTGGCATCTACTGGGCCTACTCCTACATTCGCCTATCGAAGCAGCTACAAAAATCCGACTCTGGACGCCGCCCCAAGCGCACCGATGCCTTTAGTAAACTCCGCATGGGCTTGATGATCAGCATGGCGGGGATGATGTTCACAATCTTGGGTGGCTTTGCAGTGGTGGGCACGCTGGTGGGTAAGTCATTTCAGGTCAGTGCTGTCTCCGTTTTTGGTGGATTGCCCGATCAGGTGATTAAAGGCTCTGATATTTTTGCGGTGCAGGGCGTATTTCTGGTGTTGCTCGCGCATTTCATTGCGATCGCCTCTTCTCTTTGGCTCCTCCGCGCCATGAGCCGCCAATAGTCGTTGTGGTGATGACTATCAAAACCCAACTATCGTTTGCGCCCGCTGCAAAGCAGCGAGCGCAAGCGATAGTTGGGGTTGCTGATTGGGGGGATGATTTTTTGAGAAGGAGCGCGTAATACGCACTCCTTCTCAAAAAATCATCCCTGGATTCTGCAATGCCCGATATTTGGGTTCTTCAACTGGATTTGATATAGGAAGCATTCAACGCAGCAAAGAGAGCTGACTTTCGGGTGGCTCGAAGCCGAGGTGCTTCCATGCCGCCGGAGTGGCCACTCGCCCCCGTGGGGTGCGGTTGAGATAACCAATCTGTAGCAGGTAGGGTTCATAAACCTCTTCGATGGTTTGGTTGTCTTCGCCCGTGGCGGCGGCGATGGTATCCAGTCCAACGGGGCCACCCCCGTAGTTTTCGATAATGACGCTGAGCATCCGGCGGTCTGTCCAGTCCAAACCACAGGGATCGACGTTGAAGAGTTCCAGGGCTTCGGCGGCGATCGCCTCATCGATTGCCTCTCCCGACCGTTTCACTTGCACATAATCCCGCACCCGCCGCAGTAAGCGGTTGGCAATTCGGGGCGTACCCCGAGCGCGACGGGCAATCTCGGCGGCCCCATCGGATTGGATGGGGGTATTGAGAATCTTGGCGGCGCGCAGGATGATTTCGGTGAGTTCATCGATTTCGTAGAACCGGAGCCGCTGCACCAGCCCAAAGCGATCGCGCAGCGGCGAGGTCAGCGCCCCCACACGGGTTGTTGCGCCCACCAGGGTAAAGTTTTGCAATGGCAGGCTGCGGGTGCGGGCGCTCTGGCCTTTGCCAATGGTGATGTCGATGCGGGCATCTTCCATCGCCGGATAGAGAATTTCTTCGGTCATCCGCGACAGCCGATGAATCTCGTCGATAAACAGCAAATCGCCGGGTTTCAGATTCACCAGCAAACCCACAATGTCACGGGGACGCTCCAGGGCGGGGGCGGTGGTAATTTTGCAGTCCACCTGCATTTCTGCCGCTAGAATCAGCGCCATCGTCGTTTTTCCGAGACCCGGTGGCCCATAAAGGAGCAGGTGATCCAGCGGTTCGTTGCGGGCTTGCGCGGCTTGGATGGCGATCGCCAGCACCTCTTTCAAGTCTTTCTGCCCGATGTATTCTTTCAGCCGTTGGGGGCGCAAGCTTTCTTCGGGCTTGCCTGTATCCTCGACTTGTCGCTCAGGTTGCAGCAAGTCTTCTGGCGATTTTGCGGCGGATTGAGCAGCGGATTTTTTAGCAGCGGGAGTCTTCTTCGCCGCAACATTGGCGTTTTGAGGATCCGGATTTGGGTCAGCTTTTCGTGATGAAATAATCGCCATGCCGCATACTCAGAAAATTGCCAGCGCTTCACACTTGTGGATAGCGTTGCACAAGTCGCAAGCTAATAGAATACTAATGCACTATTGTGAAAACCGCACGGTTGCGCATTGGGTGCGTTGCCAAAGGGCTCCCCAAATCGGTCATCGGTCAAAATCCCCATCATTCTGCTAGCTCCAACCGAGAGGATGCTAGGTTTGGTAGAGGTGCTGCAGTTGGTCACCATAAACATGTTGTGAATTCAGGTTGTTGAGGGTTGGCTTGTGATGGAAATTTCAGAAACCGTGACATTTGAAGAGGCGATCGCCCACACCCAGACCATCATGGAACAGATGGTGCAGGGGGCACTATCCGGCAGCGACCTGGAGCAAACCCTGACACAGTTGGTACAAACCGAGAATGGAGCGCGGGGCTTCTTCGTCACCTACCTCACCGACGAGCGCCCTCTAGCGGATCAACCATCCCCTGCCGTGGTTCAAGCCTTGACAACCTCCCCAGAAATCGTGGCAGAGCTGCTGGTGAAAAATCTGGCCATGTCTTCCGCCATGGCGATCGCCCATCGCCGCAACGACGATGAGCCCATGGCTCAGGGATCTGACCGAGTGCGATCGCGCACAACCTATTTAATTCAGCAATTAGAGATTCCTCAGATTGCCGAAAAGCTGCAACAACTGAACGAAAGTGCCGCCACTGGGCAGGGCACCTATCGCAGTTTTCTAGAACGCTGGGGCTACGATGCAGAGCAACGGCAAGTGATCAGCGATGTTTCCCAAGCCGCACTGCCATCCTAATGTGAATTTGGACATTGCTGATTGAGGGTATGAATTTGTTCTGAGAAGGTGCGCGGTACGCACCTTCTCAGAACAAATTCATACTTGGATTCTGCCCCCCTGAATTTGGGATAACGCAGGAACAACCCATGCGTTAAAAAACCCACTGCAAAGTCTTCTTTGAATGCCTTGCAGCGCGAGGCATTCAAAATCTGATCTGGTTTTGGTTTGCCTAGAATGGGTATAACAAGGTGATGGAATAATACCGGAGAATTAGGCGATGAATGGCTTTGTGCAACGGATGAACCAAGGTATTGTCTATCGCACGGTCGAGCCTATTCAGTCGGCCATCGATCAGTGGTTGGCATCGCACTGGTGGGTCAATTTCTTAGTTCATCATCCCCTCGTTCTACTGGGTGTCGTTCTCCTCATCATTTTCCTAGTGTCGGGAGCCCTGCGCGCTATCAGCCGTACCAGCGAAAGCTTATGGATTCTCGTCTTGAAACTCCCCTTCCGGCTGCTGAGCTGGTTGGGTATCCGAAGTTTTGTTTGGTGGCGCAAGAGCCAGCGGAATGAAACGGGCGATCGCCTGCAGGAACTCCTCACGCGCCTCGAAACCTTGCGCGAGGAACAGGATGCCATCCTTGCTGAGGTCAAAACCCTAGTGCAAGACAAACCGCAGAACCAGTCCCTTGCCAAGCGACTGCGGAACGTCCCTAAACTTCCAGGGGTTCCTGCCCAGACACAACCGGGGCAACCTGGCGCAAATCCAACGCCGGGTGTTCTCCTTCCACCTGAGCACAGTTCCAGTTGTTCTTGAACAGCAAAACCGGACGTCCCCAACTGTCTTTCACCGTGGCCGTGTTGAACAATCGCCCGACTTTGTTGAGTGCATCCCAACCGCCACCCACCCAACGAGCGACACTGAACCCCAACGGATCGAGCAACGTCTCGACGCCATACTCATTCTTCAGGCGAAACTGAACCACCTCAAACTGCAACTGCCCTACCGCAGCCAGGATTGGCTCCCGCTTCGCCTCATCCGTGGAATACATGATTTGCACGGCACCCTCTTCCCGCAGCTCGTTGACGCCTTTCTGGAACTGCTTGAATTTGGATGGGTTGGGGTTACGAAGATAGGCAAATAGCTCTGGGGAAAAGGACGGAATGCCCTCAAACTCAAGCTTTTGTCCCAGGTAAATGGTGTCGCCGATCGCAAACACTCCCGGATTGTTCAGACCAATGACATCCCCCGGATAAGCCTCATCTAGGGAGCCCCGCCCCTGGCCGAATAGCTTTTGCGGGTGAGACAACCGCACCGTTTTCCCGGTTCGGGCATGCTTCACAGCCATATCTTTCTCAAACTTACCCGAACAGACGCGAATGAAGGCGATGCGATCGCGATGTTTCGGATCCATGTTGGCCTGTAGCTTGAACACAAACCCCGAGAATTCGGGATTCGTCGGCTCCACCTCACCTGCCGTGCTGCGGCGTGAGGATGGCTTCAGGGCATAGTCTAGAAATGATTCCAGGAAGAGTTCCACCCCAAAGTTGGTCATAGCGCTGCCCCAGAAAATGGGCGTGAGCTTACCCTGGTGCACCTGCTCCAAGTCGAACTCTGTTGCCACTTCCTCCAACAGCTCCAGCTCCTCTTTGAACTGGTAATACAAATCCTGCTCCAGCAAATCTTCGATCCGGGGATCGCCTAGGTCAATCACGGTAGCGGCGGCTTCGCGGGTACCGTGGGCGGTACGCTCAAACAGATGAATCTTGCGGCTGCGGCGATCGAACACACCTTTGAAGCGATCGCCCATCCCAATGGGCCAATTTACGGCATAGGTCGCCAATCCCAATTCCTGCTCAATCTCATCCATGAGTTCAAAGGGATCCCGCCCAGGGCGATCGAGCTTGTTGAAGAAGGTGAAGATGGGAATCCCTCGCATCCGGCAGACCTCAAACAGCTTGCGGGTCTGCGGCTCCAGCCCTTTAGCGGCATCCTCCAGCATCACCGCATTATCTGCTGCTGCTAGGGTGCGATAGGTATCTTCACTAAAATCTTGGTGTCCCGGCGTGTCCAGTAGGTTGATGTTGTAGTCGTCATACTCAAACTGCAACACCGTCGAGGTAATCGAAATCCCCCGTTGCTGCTCCATCTCCATCCAGTCGGATGTGGCATGGCGCTGGGCACGACGCGCTTTCACGGCCCCTGCTTGATGGATGGCACCTCCATAGAGCAACAGCTTCTCGGTGAGGGTGGTTTTTCCAGCATCTGGGTGGGAAATGATGGCAAAGTTACGTCGATGATCGACGGCTTCAACCAATTCCTGCTGAAAATCAGGGGTCAGTTCTGTTGCCATAGAAGACAGGAGATCCAATACAAGTCATTTAACCAAACTACATTATAAAAAATGCCTGAGTACAGGACAAAACCCAAAAAACCCTTGATTTTGTGTAGCGCGGGTGGTGCCCGCGCTACACAAAATCAAGGGTTTTAGCTGAGGTTCGATTTTTTGTCCTGCATTTAGAAAAAATGCAAAAGAAATCCCCCTACACTTGAAAGCCTAAAGTCGCGAAGCCGCAAGACTTGATGCTTGGAAGCGCGATCGCCTTACGAAAAAATTATCTCTTCAGACAATTCGATGTGGATATGTCTGATTACAAGCTTCATTTCTCTTGACTTGCATCAACTATTTCGTCTCTACCCTGACGAAAAAATCTTCATCGATTCTCGTTTTCAGGAGGTCGGGGAAATTTCGACTAAGTTTAAAGAATTGAGAATAAAGCCGATTACCAAGGCGAAAAAGAAAGAGCTGTATTTTAGCGAATGGAACATGCTCCTGCAACAGTTCATCTAGCCTTTGATCGGCAAGTTTATATAATTCCAAATCGGTTTGATTATACTTTTCAATCAAGGCTAGAGTATCAGAATCAATTTGCGATCGCTTTGGCTTATTCTTCGTGACATTTAAGCTGATATAAAAGGGAATTTTCCAACCTAAAATTGCTCTCATCACCAGCAGAGATTCATCAAAACGCTCTGCTGTACCAACAATTGCGAACTTCTCTCTCAGGGTTTGTTTCGCCAGTTCTGTCATATCTTCATCTGGCTTCCTGTGTAGAGAGCCAATGATCATATGAGTTTGTCCATTGTGAGTTTCACTGACCACACCACTTTCGATGTAAGTTCTCAATTCAGGGAGCTCACCATCAATTTTTTGATGAAAATAATGCTTTTCTGAGCGGCTAACATAGTGATAGTGCGAAATAACTCGATCCACCGGGTTGCGGAAGAGTGTCATATAGAGATAGGGGCGATTGAGTACCTCGTGAAATCCATAGGGGAAATGGCCTTTGAGCACACGATATCGATTGCGTTTCCGTTCTCGTAATTGTGCAAAGGATTCGGGCAAGCGATTCGGGCGATGCCTGCTCAAAACAAAAATATTCCTAATTCCATACTGCCGGATAAGAATCGCATTTAGCGTCGTTCCAGCAGTTTTGGGAATGTGAACGAAGCACAGAACGGGAGATGTCGAGGCGTTGGGTAAATCTCCGGGGGGGTTAACCATTGGCTTGAGGTTCTGTCTGTCTACATTTCATAGGAAAAGGAGTAACCAATGTGTTCGAAGCCTGTGGCTTGTGCTTCCCATTGGGCTGGGCCGAGGGGAGGGACAAGAGGTTAGCGATCGCCCATTCTGCACTCATAGCACCTTGAAAAAGCGGCGATCAAGTTTTTCTTGAATGGACTTTGGCAAAGCACGGCTCCACTGAAACAGTTTTCCATAGATCCGCAACCGCAACCGGAAAAGTGCCAGTTTGATCCGAAAGAAAGGAATATGTTTCTCGATCAGCTCATCCATCAAAGCATTGGCATACTGATAGATCTTCTCATCGAGCTGGTTATGCTCTCGAATCGATTGGAGCACATCGTCAGAAAATTTTTCACGTTTCGGGCGCTTGTTGTTGACTTTAAGATTGAGATAAAACGGCGTGGAAATATTGAGGATTTCCTTCAAAACCAGTAACGTTTCATCAAATCGTTCCGAAATGCCAACAACAACAAAATCATTTCTGAGATGTTCTTTGGCAATCTCCAAAAGCTCTGGGGTACAGGCTCCAAAAGGAGCTTCATAGCCCTCTGGCCCCGTTAGCATCCGCAACTGGCCATTATCCATTTCCGCCGTCATGCCAGACGTGACATAGTCCTTCAGACTGACGTTTTCTGACGTCACTTTTTGATGCAGGGGATGGTCAGTTCGCTTGAGGACGTAATAGTAATGAGAAATAGCGCGATCGACGGGATCGCGCAAAATTGTGATGTATTTGAAGGGTTCTTTGTAGTCCTCATGCAAGCCATAGCCAAAGTGCCCCCGAACCAATTGAAAGTTGTTGCGTTTCTCGGCAGGGAAGCTCAGAAAGTCTTCGGCGGTATAGCCCACAATAGAGCGATCGGGATGGCAAGCAAAAACGCGATCGCGACCATAGTGCTGTACAAGGATGCCGCCAAGGGTCGTCCCCGCCGTCTTGGGGATGTGGAGGAAGAACAGCAACGGTTTGGTGCGCTGTGGGACAGTTGGCGTGGATGTTATTTCCATACGGATCGGTCAAACAACTCTAGGATGCTTGCGAGCAGCATCTCAATTTCTACGACTATATCACCCGGACGATCGCATCTCGATGGGAAGAGGGCACTTCCATGGCTCGCCCAGTGATTCCAGCTTTTCCCCAAGTAATTTGCTCAATCAGGACTTATATCAAATACAGCCGTAGAACCCAAATATCGTTTGCGCCCGCTGCAATGCAGCGGGCGCAAACGATATTTGGGTTCTACGGCTGTTTAACCGGATTTGATATTACGCAAGTTTTGAATAATCCCAAGGAAATTCGTTGATTTTGTGGCCGCGACGCGGCCACAAAATCAACAAAATGCATCAGTCCTATCGACAAAAAAGGGAGGCGATCGCCTCCCTTAAACTATCTAAAAATCATTTTGTCCAATGGCAAGACCTATGGTCTAAAGGATCTCGAAAGGTTATTTCGAAAGTAGCCGACTGCCGTTCAGCATGCACGATGGCGTCACAACATTCAGACAGGAAGACTTACTTCTTGGCTGCCTTCTTAGGGGCTGACACTTCGATCAGCTCATCCGGAGAAAAGTTGTTGGTATTCACGCCAGCGTAATTAACTTTGTCAAAACGGACAATAACGGAGTATTTAATGCCACTCTGATCGACCGAGGCAACTGTTCCGGTGTCCTGATACCAGTAGGACTCTGGGCGCAGGATGCGAACGATAGAACCGCGTTGAACCATGAGTACTCTTCCTTAATGAATAGATTTTGAACAGAGGAACAGGAATGACGATCGCCCAAACCGCCCCAGGCGGGCAACAGAGCAACAATTTGTTCCAGAGAAAATGAATGTCAAAGAATTACAACCCATTATGAGGTCAAAGTGCTTCTGGGAAAAGGATTCTAGCCATTGAAGCGATTAAGTTTTGTTGCCAAATGCAACGCACTCTGTAACATGCCCAGACGCGCTCCAGCAGGGTTTCGATTTGCCGAGTCAAGGTTAGGACTGGATCATGGCTTCGAGGGCAGATTGCAAGTCTTGCGTCAGGGTTGTGACGGCTTGGCGGCGATTACTGCGATAGGCGGGGAGGCGATCGCTCACCGACAGCGGCTCTCCTACAGTCAGGAACGCTCGCCGCTGCCCCAACTTGGGGTAAGGAAACGGGCTTTTCCCCTTGAGTCGCGACACCATGTCCCACACCAAGATCAAGGTTTCGCCAAAGCGCTCAGCAGAGGGTTTCTCCCGCACATAGTTGCCCGTCACACTCACGAAGGTTTCCACTAGGCGCATATGCCAGATACGCAGATCAGCTTCCTCTGCAACCCGATCTGCCAAGCCCCGCTCGACAGCAGAAATCACATCCAGGTCTTTCAGATCCTCCCGAAAAATGCGATCCCATGCAGCTTGCTCTAGACGACGGCAGCGGTCAGGTACATTCCCTTTAGATGGGAGCCCAAAAAACTGCTCGGCCACAGTGAGAGCTGTATCCATCAAGGCTTGTAAGCGCCTCGAAAATTCCTCGTTCGACAGGGTTACTTGATCATCAGTTGAACTGGAAGCATGGGTCGGTGCGCCCTTCTGGACAGCTACTCCCGCTTGATAAAACTTGTCATAGTAGTGTTCCATCAACCGCAACAGATGTTCTCCCAATCGGAACAACCGTCGATACAAATTCGTTTTTTGGGCCTCTGTCGGATCGGTACCATCCTGCAAAAAAGCTGGCGCGTGGCTCGGGGAGGTAAGCCCAGCATCTCGCTCCAACTGTCGGAGGAGTTGCTCCATTTGCCGCCAGGGCGGGCTGAGGTAACGGTACTGCACTCCGATGGGCACAATCAGCACAGGTGGCGTGGGCTTCATACCTGTTTCCGAACAGTCCGCGGCCTTGGCCAGGTCTTCGGCACACCAAAAACCAAATTGGGCAATTCCCGGTTCAATGGGGGCAACAACCTCGTTATGTCCATTGTTTGCGCCCTCCGGTGCCGCTGCTATCGGAAACGCCCCGCTGGCAAACTTCTGGCGAATGACCCGCAGGCTTGTCGTATCGGCCCGTCCCCGACGAATGGGAATGCCCCCCAGCTTGGAATAGAGCCAGCCCACATAGCCCCCCGCCCAGAGGGGAATGCCCCGGTCATAGATGAAGTGAGCGTGGGTCTGCGGGGAAAGTGGCACGCCTTGCCGCTTCGCTGCTTTGGGCAGGGCATGGCTCAATAAGTAAAATAGGCAGTCGGGATCGTGGGTGGTGGGATGACGGAAGGCTAGCAAGAAACGAACGTTGCCCTGCTCAAATTGATGATATAGGGTCACCAACTGTTCGATATTGGCGATCTGAATGTCTGCAATGCCACAGGTTTGCCTCAGCCTGAACGGGAGGAGCGATCGCGCCATCCACCATACCAACGGGCTAAAGTCGGGCGGAATAAACGCCAGAGGAGGCTGAGCCTGCGTCATGGAACTCGCCATATCTGCCTGCCTCCTTGCCTCCGGAATTAAACACTTGGCAACGATTCTAGCTTGGCGACAATCCCTTCGACGCGAGCCATTCCGGATTGTAGAGTCGCGACTGATATCGGGCTCCCCCATCACAGAGAATGGTCACAATTGTATGCCCTGGCCCCATCTGCTTGGCCAGCGCTACAGCAGCTCCCACATTGATCCCCACGGATCCGCCCATAAATAGCCCATCCTTGAGCAGGAGCTGGTAGATAACCCGAATGGCTTCTGGGTCAGCAATCTGAATGGCATCATCCACTGGCACATCTTCCATGTTGGCCGTGATGCGGCTGTTGCCAATGCCCTCGGTGACCGAATTTCCCTCAATCTGAACTTCGCCCGTTTTGAAGTAGCTGTATAGCCCACTTCCTTTGGGATCCGCCAGAACACAACGGACATCGGGATTCTTCTCTTTTAGAAACAGCGACACCCCAGCATAGGTTCCCCCCGTACCCGTTGCAGCCACCCAGCCATCGATTTTGCCATCCGTCTGCTCCCACATTTCAGGCCCTGTGGTTTCATAGTGAGCACGGCGATTGGCTAGATTATCGAACTGGTTTGCCCAAATGGCATTCTCCATTTCTTCGGCAATACGCCCCGACAGCTTTACGTAATTGTTGGGGTCGCGGTAAGGAACCGCAGGCACTGGACGAACCTCCGCCCCCAATGTTCGCAGCATATCCATCTTTTCTTGAGACTGGGTTTCAGGAATCACGATCAGGCATTTGTACCCCTTGGCGTTACAGATATGAGCCAGTCCAATGCCCGTATTGCCTGCCGTTCCCTCTACTACCGTCCCGCCCGGTTTCAACAAACCTTTTTCCTCTGCATCTTGAATGATGTAGAGGGCGGCTCGATCTTTCACGGAACCACCGGGATTCAAAAATTCGGCTTTTCCTAAAATCTCACACCCGGTTTCTTCACTAAAGCTATCGAGCCGGATGAGGGGAGTGTTCCCTACCGTGCCAACAAAGCCGTCTTTGATATCCATGCTGCTTCTCACGTTCTGCTGTAGCCAATTTTAAAGGGTGAGGGACCTTCTCACGCCACTCATTACCGATGGATTATCCTGCTTGCTGGGAATCCTGACTACCGCTTGCCCGTTTGGTTTTGCCAGTACTGCTCGCTTTGGCCGCAGACTTCGTGGATGTTGAAGTGGACTGGGTGGATTTTGTTTTTGTTGATGTGGATTTTGTAGATTTAGTAGACTTCGCAGATTTCGTGGACTTGGTCGACTTGGCGGACTTTTTGGCCGTCGACTTGGTGCTAGACTTCGCTGCCGATGCTTTGCTACTCGAACCCGTGGATTTGCTAGAGCGTCGTCCAGATTTCTTGGACTTTGCTTTTTCGGCGATCGCCGCCACGGCCTGCTCCAATGTCACCGACTCCTGGGTTGCACCTTCCGGCAGCGGGGCGTTTACCTTGCCATGCTTGATATAGACACCATAGGGACCTTTATAGAGGTTCACAGGCTCGCCATCGTCAGGATGGGCTCCTAGCTCACGGATAGGCGTAGATGCACGACCCCGGCGACCTTTCGGCTCTGCCAGCAGCTCCAGTGCTCGCTCCAGGGTCACCGTCAGCACATCGTCGTCACCCTTGATGGAACGATAGTCGGGCTTACCTTCTGGCCCTTTGGCATGCACAACGTAGGGGCCAAACCGTCCCAAATTCGCTTGAATTTTTGCCCCGTTCTCTGGGTGGACTCCCAAGGTTCGAGGTAGCGACAGCAACCCTACCGCCATTTGGAGGTCAACGTCTTCGGGCTTTTTGCCCTTAGGCAACGAGGTTCGCTTGGGTTTGGGGTTGGCCTCCGACTCATCCCCCAGTTGCACATAGGGACCATAGGGCCCAATTCGCATGTAAATTGGTTCCCCAGTATCGGGATGCAGTCCAACTTTGTCGGGGCCTTCCGTCTTCTGGCGTAGCAGCACTTCCACCTGCTCCGGATCCAGATCAGACGGCGTCAAGTCTTGTGGGATGGTGGCTTTTACCAGTTCGCCATCCTCCTCCGTTTCCAGATAGGCTCCGTAGCGCCCAATCCGCACTTTCACATCCAGCCCCTCAAGGCTGATGCTACGGGCTTCGCTGGGATCAATTTGATCCTCCTGCTGCTTCACTTGGGTGTCTAGCCCTTCGTCTCCTCGATAAAACTCCTGTAGGTAGGGCAACCACTCGACTTCCCCCATAGAGATTTCATCCAGGGTGTGTTCCATCCGAGCCGTGAAGCCAGGATCAACCAGATCGGGAAAATGCTTTTCGAGGAGTTCTGTCACCGCAAAGGCCGTAAAGGTAGGGATGAGGCTGTTGTTGACCATCTGGGCATAGCCTCGATCCTGGATTGTGCCAATGATGCTGGCATAGGTACTGGGCCGACCAATCCCTTCGCTTTCCAGCGTTTTTACCAGAGAGGCTTCGGTGTAGCGGGCGGGCGGTTGGGTTTCGTGGGAGATAGCTTCGAGGTCTTGGCACTCGGGATGATCATTCACCCGCAAGGCTGGCAGAGCAACTTCTTGGCTTTCCAGTGCGGCATCCGGATCATCCGACCCTTCAACATAGGCACGGAAGAAGCCGGGAAAGTCGATGCGCTTGCCGGAAGCACGAAACTCCGCATCTTCCACCGTAATGTGAACGGTGATATGGGTCTGGCGCGCTTCCGCCATCTGAGTGGCGACGGTGCGTTTCCAGATCAAGTCGTACAGATTCAATTCTCGACCGCTCAGACCTGTTTCCTGAGGCGTGCGGAAGGTGGTGCCCGCCGGTCGGATGGCTTCGTGGGCTTCCTGGGCTCCTTTGCTCTTGGTGGTGTATTGCCGGGTCTGAGGACTGAGGTAATCGGTGCCATACTTCTGCTCCACACAACTACGGGCGGCAGCGATCGCCTGTTGCGACAAATGCACCGAGTCCGTTCGCATGTAGGTGATATATCCCTGCTCGTAGAGGCTCTGAGCCGTTCGCATCGTATCCCGAGCCGACAGGCGCAGCTTGCGGTTTGACTCTTGCTGCAAGGTCGAGGTGGTAAACGGGGGTGACGGCTTCCGGGTCGAGGGCCGTTCCTCCAAGTTACTCACCGCCCATTGGCTAGTTTGCAAGCGCTCTTGCAGGGCGATCGCCTGCGCCTCATCCAGCAGTAGCACATTGCGCCCTTCGGCAATGCGCCCGGTGGTTTCATCAAAGTCGCTCCCCGTGGCGATGCGGGTACCACCCAGCGCTGTCAATTTCGCCTCAAAGGGCGTTTTGTCGTGGCTCAGAGTCGCTTTCAAATCCCAATAATTGCCTCGCCGGAAGGCTCGCCGCTCCCGCTCTCGGCGCACCAGCAACCGCACCGACACCGACTGCACCCGCCCAGCAGAGAGCCCAAACGCAATCTTCTTCCAAAGCAAAGGAGACAGGGTGTAGCCTACCAGGCGATCGAGAATACGGCGGGTTTCCTGCGCCCGCACCAGTCGCTCATCGACTTCGCGGCAGTTGGCGATCGCATCGCGAATGGCATCCTCTGTAATTTCGTGGAAGACCATCCGCTTGATCGGCATTTTGGGCTTCAGCACCTGTAACAGATGCCAGCTAATACTCTCCCCTTCGCGGTCTTCGTCAGTCGCCAATACCAGCTCATCCGCAGACTTGAGGGCATCCTTCAACGCCTTCACAACTTTCTTTTTATCTTGCGGGACAATGTAGAGCGGCTCAAAATCCGCATCGACATTGACCCCAATCCTTGCCCAATCTTCCCCTTTCACCTTTTGTGGGATATCGCTGGCAGACTGGGGTAGGTCTCGAACATGCCCCATAGACGCCTCGACACGATAGTCCGACGGTAGGTAATTGCGAATCGTTTTTGCTTTAGTTGGGGATTCGACGATGACGAGTTTAGACATGAGGATTTAGAGCGTCTCGGACAATGTGGAGATTTTAGAGCGGGCAATCTCAGATTGCGGATTAAACACAGCGGAGGCAAGGTGAAGAAAACCGAAACACGGTGGGGGAGCAGAGTCGACAAGAACAACGAAAAATATTGAAATCTTATTCAATAAATAATGGCTGTAGAACCGAGAAGTAACGGACGTTTCGGAGGATAGCTTGCCGTCATTTAGTGGCCTCATGCGCGCAGCAACCGCCGATCAGCGCAACCACCCTCCCGGGTTGACATCCTTTACGCATTCACTTTGCAACCGCTACACATATGCAACCTTTACAGATTTTGCTGTCCCAATCAGATAACACGTAATCAAAAAAGTCGATGATCACTATTTAGATCATTACGGGCGATCGCCCCCTGAATATTACGGAATATTAACTCGATTCCCTCAACCTCCCTGCGCATCCATAAGTCTCTGATTCCCCTATTTCCCAACCTAGCCATAAATTGCGCTGGTGTGCAATATCAGATGATCCGATTTTTATGACATTCCTGTCACGATAGGTTCTCAGACTAGGCATCTGCTTATGGAAGGTATGGGAAGAACAAAAGCCTTTCTCCTGTCTAGAATCTCCTACAGCGGAAGCTCACAGGGTATGATGCACTTGTGAACCAGCGCACAGAGCTTTCTTAAGAAAGACTTTACGCTTGGCTCTACCCCTCTGTCTTTGTCGCTTGCTAACCCGCTCGATTATCCAAGCCCTATGGACTTCGCCAATCTCTCCGCACAACTCAATGCAGGGGCCATTTTGCCCGAAGGCATTGTCATCATCACGCTCCTCGTGACCCTGGTGTGGGATCTTATTGTCGGTCGCTCTTCGACCAAGGTGACCCCCTATGTCGCGATCGTCGGTCTCCTCATCGCCACCGGAACGCTCTTCCTGCAATGGGATACGACTGAGCCCATCTCCTTCTTGGGCAGTTTCAATGGAGATGCCATCAGCCTCATCTTCCGGGGTATTATCGCCATCTCCGCTGCGGTCACAATTCCCATCTCCATCCGCTATGTCGAGCAGTCAGGCACCTCCCTGGCAGAGTTCATCACCATCCTGCTGACAGCAACCGTAGGGGGGATGTTCCTCTCCGGCGCAGACGAGCTGGTCATGATCTTTGTTTCCCTGGAGACCCTCAGTATTTCCTCTTACTTGTTGACTGGATACATGAAGCGTGACCCGCGTTCCAACGAAGCGGCGCTCAAGTATCTGCTCATTGGTGCGGCGAGTTCTGCGATTTTTCTCTATGGCATCTCTCTCCTGTATGGGCTGTCCGGTGGAGAGACTCGCCTCAGTGCCATCACCGCGAGCATTATCAGCAATGGCTTGGATGAATCGCTTGGCTTGGTGATTGCTCTGGTTTTTGTTATCGCAGGGATTGCCTTCAAAATTGCTGCGGTGCCGTTCCACCAGTGGACACCCGATGTTTATGAAGGGTCGCCGACACCCGTCGTTGCCTTCTTGTCTGTGGGTTCCAAAGCGGCAGGTTTTGCCCTAGCTGTGCGGCTTCTCGTCAGCGCTTTTCCGCTGGTTTCGGATCAGTGGCGGTTTGTGCTCACCGCGCTGGCTATTCTCAGCATGGTCTTAGGTAATGTTGTAGCCCTGGCACAGACCAGCATGAAGCGTCTGCTCGCCTATTCTTCGATCGCCCAAGCAGGCTTTTTGATGATTGGATTGATCGTCGGCACCGATGCGGGTTACTCCAGCATGGTGTTTTACCTGATGATTTATCTGTTCATGAATCTGGGGGGCTTTGCTTGCGTCATTCTCTTTACCCTGCGCACGGGAACCGACGAAATCAACGAATACAGCGGCTTGTACCAGAAAGATCCCTTGCTGACGCTAGCCCTGAGCATTTGTCTCCTGTCGCTGGGCGGCATTCCTCCGCTGGCGGGTTTCTTTGGCAAAATCTACCTCTTCTGGGCCGGTTGGCAAGCTGGAGCCTATGGCTTGGTATTGATTGGCCTCATTACCAGTGTGATTTCTATCTATTACTACATCCGCGTTGTCAAAACGATGGTTGTCAAGGAACCCCAGGAAATGTCTGAGGCGGTCGCCAACTATCCTGAAATTCAATGGAACCTGACCGGGATGCGTCCGTTGCAGGTGAGCATCGTCGTCGCGTTAGTCTTCACCTCTCTAGCCGGTGTTCTGGCTAATCCGTTGTTCAACTTGGCAACGGGTTCCGTCAGTAAGACACCGATGTTGCAGGCAACAGAACCAATGACTCCAGTCGTGAGCCAGGCACCTGAGCAGTTGCCCATGCCCACAGTCGAGTCGGTGGATTTGTAACGACTTGGTTTAGTGGTTCTCCTGATAGGTAGAGTAGGCTGGCTTTGTTCCAGCCTATTTTTTGGTTAAGCGCTAAGTGCCGCCAAAACTCCCACAAGCTCTAGTAATGCTGGGATCTCCCCAACATCTTGAGTTTCGCAGAGGACGCAGTTCAGATTTTTCGGCAGCTCTCCCAAAAACAATATTCTCTGACTGAGATTCTGTGCCGCTCAGGGGTTAGCGTTAAGTAGCGGCATACTTTTGGAGCGAAGCGATGGTTCATCTCTGCTGTCGAGGGAGACAGTTTTCAGATATTGAAGCAATTATTTTTGATAAAGACGGAACCTTAGCCGATGGGCAAGCGTATTTAGTTCAACTAGGGTTGGAACGATCGCACCGCCTCGATCAGCAGTATCCAGGAGCAGGCGATCGCCTCCAGCGTGCTTTTGGTATAGATGGTAATTTTCTGGATCCCTTTGGGCTCCTAGCAGCGGGCACACGGCAGGAAAATGCGGTCGCGGCCGCCACCTACCTCGCAGAAACCGGGTGTAGTTGGCAAGACGCGCTGCAACAAGCCCAAGACATTTTTCGGAATGCCGATCAAGCTCTGCCGCCAAAAGCTAACTATAACCCTCCGTTCCCCGGCATTCTGGCGCTGCTGGAACACCTATCTGAGGCTGGCGTAAAACTTGCTGTTCTTTCGTCGGATAGCCTCGAAAATGTTACGGCATTTCTTGAGCAGCAGCATCTCCAGCATTTTTTTCAGGGTTGGATGGGAGCAGAACCCAGCAAACCCAGCAAACCCGATCCCATTCTGGTGGACTATCTCTGTAACCAGCTTGGGGTTTCTCCTGCCGCGACCGTCATGGTCGGCGATACACCCGGAGACCTTCAAATGGCGATAGCCGCAAAAATGGCCGGCAGTATTGGGGCGACATGGGGATGGAGCGATCGCCCCCGATCGCAATCGAGTCTGGCAACCAATACTCTCCTTGAACCTGCCACCCCTGAACCGCAGGAGCACATGGGGTCAATGCTTAGCCAAAAACTTGGGCAAACCCAGGCGGGAGATTTTCCATCATCGCTGGCTCATTCCCCTGGAGACATCCGGGTCGTATAGCGCTACGCGCTGAGGTAAAAACCAATTATTTTTTTTGAAAGCCCTGCGCTTCAGGGCTTTCAAAACATGATCTGGCCCTAATCTCAAAGTTTGTTTATCGGTGAACGATTAAAATTCCCGGTAGTCCGACCGGAAATTCGGTCTTTCAATGGCGCGACCGATACCTGATTTATGCTATGTTCCTATGATTGACAAAATCTCCAACATCCCTTCACAAACACCACAGAGAAGAGAGAGGTAGTTCCCTTGTCCCGTCGTTATTTATTTACGTCTGAGTCGGTTACGGAAGGGCATCCTGACAAGATTTGCGATCAGATTTCCGACACGATTCTCGATGCACTTCTAGCCCAGGATCCCTGCAGCCGAGTGGCAGCTGAAGTCGTTGTGAATACTGGATTGGTATTGATCACTGGAGAAATTTCCTCGACTGCCACCGTTAACTATGTTGATTTAGTGCGTCAGAAAATTGCCGAAATTGGTTATACCGATTCCAGCAATGGTTTCACAGCCGGAAGCTGTGCGGTTATGGTTGCGCTGGATGCGCAATCCCCCGATATTGCTCAGGGGGTCGATCAGGCTCAGGAGCAGCGATCGCGCTCCAGCGAAGAAGTGCTCGACTCTATCGGCGCAGGGGATCAGGGCTTGATGTTTGGCTATGCCTGCAACGAGACGCCAGAACTCATGCCTCTCCCCATCAGCCTCGCCCACCGCATTTCTCGCCAGCTCTCCATTGCGCGGAAAAATGGGACGCTGCCCTACCTCGGCCCCGACGGTAAAACCCAGGTTACCGTCGCTTACGAAGATGGCAAGCCTGTTGGCATCGACACCATTCTCATCTCTACCCAACACACTCCGACGATTGGCGACATCACTGACCCCGAAGCCATTCAGACAAAAATTCGTGAAGATCTGCTCGAAGCCGTCGTCACGCCTGTGTTTACCGATATTGCCGTTCAGCCCGATGCTGAGACACGATTCTTGGTCAACCCTACCGGGAAATTCGTGATTGGTGGGCCTCAGGGAGATGCCGGTTTAACGGGACGTAAGATTATCGTCGATACCTATGGGGGTTACTCTCGCCATGGCGGTGGTGCCTTCTCGGGCAAAGATCCCACCAAAGTAGACCGGAGTGCGGCTTATGTTGCGCGTTATGTCGCTAAGAATATTGTTGCCGCAGGGCTCGCAGAAAAGTGTGAAGTGCAGTTGAGTTATGCGATCGGGGTGGCACGCCCAGTGAGCATTATGGTGGACACCTTCGGTACCGGGACGGTTGCCGACGAGCGCCTGTTAGAACTGGTTCACGCTAATTTTGAGATGCGCCCTGCTGGCATCATTCAGACGTTTGGGCTGGACAAGCTACCTGCCGAGCGCAACGGACGCTTCTATCAGGATGTCGCGGCCTATGGCCACTTCGGTCGGCCCGATTTGGATTTGCCTTGGGAGCATACGGATAAAGCGGAGTTGCTCAGCCAGGCGGTTGGGCGAGTGCTGTCTGGAGCGCTCAATTAAAGGCTTAGGCAACCCAATTCATCCATTACATGCGTCTAAGCGGGCACAAACGATAGTTGGGTTCTGCAACCGGATTTGATATAGGTAGAACTTGCGCAAAGCTTGCGTAATCCTGAGCAAATTCGTTGATGTTGTGGGCGCGATGCGCCCACAACATCAACAAAATGCGTAAGTCCAAATAAGAAAAAGGGGAGCGCTAGGCTCCCCTTTTGAGTGAAAAGTTGATGTCCAAACGTTCAAGACCACCTTAGAAAGTCAGGTCAGACAACGTGGACGGAGTTGGAATTGTCACCGTCGCTGACACCTGGTTATCAGAAGAGACGTCGAGCAAGGGTTGGGCGGCGATCCGTTCCAAATCGACGGATTGCAGTAGAGTCTCCCACTGGGTCACCCATTGCGTGTTGTTGGGGTCTTGCGATCGCATGCTGGCTAGCAGGTTGATGGCATCAAACCATAGTCCCTGTTCACCATAAACTGAGGCATGATCTTCGACGGGCAAAGTACTCAACCGTTGCTGCAATGCAGGATCGCCAGCAATCCGGCGCACAAAGCCACTCAGAATCAGATCGCCGCTACGGTCAACCGGATCGACTTGGATGGCAAAGTACCAACGGTAGGTTTCATCCACCGATAGCTGCGGAATCGCGTCGGGCAGGGGAACACCAATGATGCCTGATTCCTGGGGGAGGGTGATAGTCAGGCTACCTTCCTCTGGCCCAGCTTCATTGAACATATAAAGTTCGGCTTCTAACCCTGCAACTTCGGGGGGAAGGTAGAAGTAAAGCATAGGTTGCTCAGAAGAGGTCAGTCCCAAATTACTTTCGGGCATGAGGGCGATCGGGGGCGTGCCGTCAGCGAACCAGCTTTCCCCACGGGTTCCGCCCCCCTCCCGTCGTCCTGGCAAGGAGCCTGGATTCGGGGGCTGAAACTGTTGTGCCAATTGTAGCGGAGACTGTGGGCTGAGCTGTGTTTCATCCGCAGATACCACAGGCGACGACACGGTCATCGCCTGTGCCACAGAATTGACACTGAAACTCATCACACCCACTAGCAGACTGCCCCATAGCTTTCCCCACCCCATTGAGGAATCGTATCGGTCATCGTTCGTATGCTGTTTCCCTCGATTTCCGGCTATCACGCCAGGAAAGGACGGGCACTCAGCATCTTCAGGAGCAAACCGCATCGCAATACCTCCTGTGCAAAACGTCACGCCTATCCTAATCACAAACATCAGGATTTCACCCCAGGGCTGAAACAATTGACAGACCCTTAACAATCGTCGAAATGATGGGCTAACGGCCAATCTCCAGCAACGCTTTGACCGATATGTTTTTGGTCAAAGCGTCACTCCATCCGGGTAATCCCTGATTCCAATTTTTATTAGATACCATTGCGTGGCATCGTTAACTTGGCATCATTATCCGATGTCATCGTTATCCGACATATCGGACATAATCGCGACTGAGATTGAAGTTGCGGGGAGTATTGCGCAAAACGGCAATCAATTCATTGGGGCTGTTGCCCGGTTTGTCGACGTAGATGCCAATGTCGCGATCGGCAAATTCGCTAGGCAAACTTCCCAATACATACTTACCGCGACGTCCCGCAAGTTCGATCGTATCTCGCTGGGGGCGGAAGCCTACGATCAACGCATAGTCCCTGAAACCAGCATTGTTCCCCTGGCGATCGTCATAGTAGTGACCGTTGCCCGGATCGCCCAGGACAAAGACATTTCTGCCAGGGCCACCCCGCAAGACATCGCGCTCTCCCTGACCCGGTACCGAGGCTCCAACCTCGACTCCGACAAGATAGTCGTTACCTGCGTTACCCAGAAGCTGGTCATTACCCCGACCTCCATACAGGAAGTCGTTGTTGCCTAAACCTCGCAGGTTGTCGCCACCACTGCCGCCGAAGAGCGTATCGATACCGCCACCGCCTCGGATCACGTCATTTCCGTCATCGCCGTAGAGCTCGTCTCTGCCGGCTCCACCATTCATATCATCGTCATCGTCGTTACCCACCAGCAGGTCTCTGCCGCTGTCGCCGAGCATTCTGTCGCTACCGTCTCCGCCATACAGCTCGTCGTCATCATCACCACCCCGCATGACATCGTTGCCCGACTCACCGAGAAGCGTATCGTCGTCATCGCCTCCGCTCAGGCGATCGTTACCGCGATCACCTTCAAGGCGATCTTCTCCATCACCACCGACGAGATCATCGGCGTCATCGCCACCATAGATGCGATCGTCTCCATCGCCACCATTCAGGTTATCGTTGCCATCTTCACCGTAGAGATCGTCATCATCGTCGCCGCCTTCGATGTCGTCGTCATCATCACCGCCATAGATTTCGTCTTCGTCATCGCCCCCGAAGAGTTCGTCATCCCCATCATCGCCGTAGATTTCATCATCTCCGCGATCGCCGAAGATCTCATCATCATCATCCCGACCTTCGAGCAGATCATCACCATCTAATCCAAAAATTTCATCTTCATCCGAAGTACCGATGATGCGGTCATCAAAAACTGTCCCAAATCGAGTTGCCATGGTTAATCATTAAATGAAAGTAAAACTGCAAAAGCGAAAAAGATTGCGATCTTAAATAGCGAACCTGTTTTACAGCAAGACCTTTCCATCATCCGCCCTCTATCACATTGCTGTAAGCTCAGAATGCTTTCCAAGTCTAATACCCATCTTGGTTTTGATCCGCAACAATTTTACGCTACTCCTCTAAGAAACCCTTTTGCAGCAATTGTTGCCTCACCCAATCAGACAATATATGGTCTCACCCAATCAGACAATAATGTTGATGAGAAGGGAATGAATCGAAATCGAAATCAACACATCTGTATACAGTTTTCTGAATTATGACAGCCAACAGATGGCCTTTCTTAAGGTATTTGAATAGGCCCTAGTCGAATTTCGAGTTGGATTAATTCGCCATTGTCTCTTGCCTTGACAAACACATTTTATGCGTACGGCCTTATCAAAAACAGCGGTCGAACAACCTGAACCAGTGGACAACGTTTGGGGAAAAGTAGAGCGCAATCGTAAGGGATGGGATACACAAAGAGTGACGCGATCGCCGGGAAAGAGTTCCATGTCTTTCTAAACTTGAGACCGGAGCATCTCCGAGCCGCCGTCTATCGTCATAGCAGGAGAAGTTAACCTTCCGGATGCTGGAACGTTTCGAGGCTGTTTTACGTCTCTATCTATAGAGAAGAGATGCGATTGTTAAGGATATGCTCTGATGGCGACATATTTGTTTACATAATCATGAAATGTCCAACCTATTTTGTCGTAAAGCTTCTTTAAAGAGTTTTGCCAGAATAGGCGGAATATATTGAATTGATCTGAATAATGCTTTATCTGGACGGCGGTTTATCTAAATAATAGGCTTAAGGACTGATGGTGAAATAGATTTCATTGGCTTTTCGTTAGAAAAGCAACCATGTCGTTTCAAGCGCAGCCTTTGCTCTCCTGGAGCACCTAAAAAAAGTCAAGTAAACCGCACTTCGGGGAATGGCTTTTTTGATCAATCCATGATCAATCAATTCTTCGATTTCAAAATTCTTCAAACCGATAATTTTGCAAAACAGGCAAAAGGAGTGGCAATGTTACGTCGGATGGTTGGTGGAGCATTCATTTTAGGAATTGTGGCAAGTATTGGACTCGCTGTAAGTCCAGCGATCGCCCAATCAAACTTTGGTAGCCTGACCCTAGCTCCGGGGTTTAGCGCCAACGAGGGGACAGCGCAGGGACGCACTGGAGGCAATACATCTCTGCCCGCAAGCGTTGCAGAGCGCGATCGCAATGGCGACCTTTGCCTTGGTTACGGCAGTGCAACGCCCGACTACCTCTTAAATCTCACTGCAGGGTTCGAGCAGTTAACGCTGCGCGTCAATGGCGGCGGCACAACATTGATTGTGCAGGGACCCGGTGGCGTTCTCTGCGGCGATGGCCAGGTTAGCGCCAGTGGTTGGGCGGCGGGCGAATATCAGGTTTGGGTCGGAACGGGCAGTCCTGGCGAGCGCTCCAATTACACTTTGCGGGTGAGCGAGTAGGTATAGCGGTGTGCAACCGCATTAAGCACAGCAACGGTTGTGTGGGCGCGGCGCGCCCCACATAACCGTACTTAACTAACGCGCATAGCGCTATAGGTAGAGGAATCAATCCGATCGGCTTGTGATCCGAATAATGCCAAGCTTTACGTTAGGTTGAATTGAGGGCAGCGCTCTGCTCACTCAACCTAAGGTTATTTAGCAAAGCTTATGGATTTAGCTCCCTGGCGATCGCCCCTGGCCCGTGCTCTCCACCGCAACCGCTCCCTCCCTGAAGCCCGCTACTTGCAGCTCGCAACTGTACAGCAGGATGGCCGTCCGGCCAACCGAACGGTTGTGTTTCGGGGGTTTCTGGATGGGACGAATCGTCTGCAAATCATCACAGATATCCGGAGCGATAAAGTCACTCAGCTACGCCACAATCCCTGGGGCGAGGGCTGCTGGTACTTTGCCAAAACCCGTGAGCAGTTTCGGCTCATGGGGCAATTGCAGCTGATTGAAGCGACGGAAACCGATGAGACGTTGGTAACTATCCGTCGGCAACTGTGGGAACGTCTGTCCGACAAAGCCCGCAGCCAGTTTGCCTGGGAGCATCCTGGTCAACCGCGCCAACCCGATACAGAGTTTGTGCGTGAGATCTCCGCTGCGATGGCCCCTCTCCCTGCCTTTTGCGCCTTGCTCCTCCACCCTGTCCATGTCGACCACCTGGAGCTAAGGGGCAATCCCCAAAACCGTACGCGCTATGACAAAAACGAGGACGGTTGGGTGAGTACATCCATCAATCCATGATGCCTACGATCCGTCTGAAGGTTTACAGAATCCAAGGAGGGTTGTTGATTATTTTTTTTCTGGATCTTTGGGTGAGGCGATCGCATCCTCTGCCGACGAAGGCTGAGAGGTCGTACCATGGGCAGCCCCTGACTTAGCTTCGGTTGTACTGCTTGGGGTTGCCGCCGTTGAGGACGATTGGGTGGACTCCAGGCGCTCAGCACCATTGGTTGCGGTTGCTTTCTTTTTAGGGGTGGCGGCTTTAGGGGCTGTGGAAGGAACCTCGTTGGTTTCGCTTACTGCTTTGGCATCGGGATACGGCGGTGGCTTGATTGCAGCTTCGGGGGTGGGTTCCGGCAAATTCTCAACTTCAGTAATGGTTTCAACAACCAGTTTGGTACTGCTGCCACCACCGCCCAGACGCTTCATCAGCTGCGGCTTGGGATTGTGGTAGAGAAACAGGAGACGCGCGCCCGCCTTCCAATCTTGTTCGGGTTCAACTATCCGAAGCTGATGTTTACGCTGCACCAGCAAAGGCAACACCCGTCCGTTCTCGATCAGCGATCGCACATGCTTCAGTTGGCGCTCCCGTTCTTCTCCTTCACGAATCATGGTGTGTCCGAGGCGCACATCGCGATCGCTGAGGTAGCGGTTCCAAGTTTTGAGGGGAACCTGCTGGAGCATGGCTGTTTTTACCTTTGAGGCTTTTTCTGAGGCATCTGAGTTAGCCGCGGCATCACTGGGCAGGAGCGTGAGCACATTAGGTGGATTAAACTCCTCCGCAGCCCGCTGCGCCACCACCCGGTTGACCGTCCCGTTGGACGTGACCGCCACAAATGTTCCTGCAACGTCAATCCCCGCTTGCTCCAGCACAATGTTGTCGAGGGCACTACTGGCGATCGCTTGCAATCCCTCAATTTCAGCCATGCGGCAGGCTTGCAAATCGGTGTCAATCAGTACCGCCGTTTCCCCTTCCTCTTGAAATAGTCGCGCCAGCAAGCGTCCTAGTGGATTGCACCCGACCACGACCACGCCCGTTGAATCCGTCGCATTGACCCGCAACAACCGTGCCACCCAACGTGCTGTTAGTCCCTGCAAAAAGACCGTAGAGATGATGGTGAGGAAGACCAGTGCTTTGATCGAATCCCCCCCCGTAATGCCTCGCTCTGTCAGCAAGATCGCAAATAGGGACGCCACCGACGCTGACACAATGCCACGGGGCGCGATCCAGGACAAAAACATTTTCTGTCGCCAGTTCAGTTCCCGATTGTCGAGGGTGCAAATCCATATGTTCAGCGGACGCACCACAAACATCAGAACCGCCACCGTCAGCAAGGCTCCTTTACCCAAGGCAAACAAACTGGCCAGGGAAAGATCGGCGGAAAGCATGACGAACAAAACGGACACCGCCAGAATCGTGAGCTGGCCTTTGAAGCGGCGCAGGGGTCGTTCGTCGGGAATCGACGAGGCACGTAACACCAAGCCAGCCACCACTGCCGTCATTAACCCCGCTTCGCTGCGGATCAGTTGCGCCAGCCCAAACAATCCCCAAATGCCTGCCAGCACGACCAAATTCTTCAAATCATCCGACAGAAACCGATTCCGCTTAAGGGATTGCCCTAAAGCCCATCCACCCAAGGCTCCAAGGCTGCCACCAATTCCCAAACGAATTAGCAAACCACTCACGACACTTAAGGGATCGGTTGCACCATTGTTGAGAATGACGTCAAGCACAACCACCGCCAGAATGGCTCCGACGGGATCGATCAACACGCTTTCGCCTTCTAGAAGTACAGCAACGGGGCGCTCGACCTGTACTTGTTTGAGCAGCGGCGAAATGACCGTTGGCCCCGTCACTACAACGAGCGAGCCATAGAGAAACGCGATCGCCCAGGGAAATTCTCCCAGCCAGTGCGCGGCCATTCCTCCACCAATCAGCGTCACCAGAGTCCCCACCGTCACTAAATTGCGGAGGCTGCCCGAGACCTGATTCAACCCTCGGATTTCAAGGGTTAGCCCGCCTTCAAACAAGATGAGCGCAACGGACAGGGCAACAATAACTTCCAGCCCATCCCCAAACATCTGGGGGTTCAAGATCCCCAGTACATCGTTGCCGAGTAAAATACCAAAGAGTAGCAGGAAAACGATGCTGGGAACCTTCAAGAAGTCTCCAACCACCTGTGCCCCGATTCCGGCGATTACTGCCACAATGACTTGCAGCATGAGCACTAACGCTGTGTCCATTGCGGTCAGCTCATCCAGCATGGTTTTTCGCAACTATACACTGCAATGGTATCCGAACCTCCGAGGGTTGGCAGAAATGCCTAGCGAATCCTATCCTAACTACGGCTGGATTATCGTGTAAATGTAAGGATTACGATAGATTGAATAGGAGATGACCTCCAGTGGGAATGTCGTGCGATCGCGCTTAATAAGAAGACTTGGCCAGTTTTACCAAAAGGCTCTCTCTTAAGCGAGTTTGCGAGTTCTGAGATATCTACTATTTTTGAGCTAATTGCATAGCCTGTTATCTACCTTACGAAAGGTAGAAGCCGATTCACACAATCACTACAACCCCGAGAAACATTTCAAAGAAAATCGCCTTATCCATTTTTCTGTGCGTGGGCGTTTGTTCAGAAAATTCATCCTTGAGAGCCTCTGGCTCGTTGCTTCTATAATCTTTATTTGCCGTTTGAATCTTGGGAATTGACCTTCGTAGCTACGTTTATATCGATCGCCTGCAAGCTCAGCACGCCGCTTACCTTGGCACCGTTGCATTGGGCTTCTTGCCACTCCCCGGTGATGCCTCCCTTTGGGTCGAAGTTTCTCCCGGCATTGAAATCAACCACCTGATGGACAAAGCCTTAAAAGCGGCGGTTGTCCGTCCTGGGGTGTTAATCACTGAGCGTTTGTATGGCTTACTGGAAGTGCATTCCGGCAATCAGGGTGAGGTTCACGCCGCCGGACGCGCCATTCTCGAAGCCATTGGCGTGAGAGCCAATGACTGCCTGCGACCCCGCATCATCTCAAACCAAATTATTCGTAATGTTGATGCCCACCACACTCAACTCACCAACCGCAACCGTCGGGGGCAAATGTTGCTGACAGGCCAGACGCTCTACATCTTGGAAGTGGAACCTGCTGCCTATGCCTCTCTCGCCGCTAATGAGGCCGAAAAAGCAGCCCTGATCAACATCCTGCAAATTTCCTCGGTGGGTACCTTTGGGCGTCTTTACCTAGGAGGCGAAGAGCGAGACATCCTCGCGGGGGCAAGAGCCGCTGAAGCTGCCTTGGAAAATCTGGGCGGCAGAGATCAGGCAAAAGATCGCCAGGAATAATCTGACGCCCCGGCATCAGCCATACGCTGCATTGGTTGCATTTACTGGGCAGCGTTTTGTTTTAGCGCATCAATAATCTGAACATTGGCTGCGGGAAAAGGGTATTGGTCAAGTTCATCAAGGGAAACCCAGCGGATTTCGTCGCATTCGATTGGTTGCGGTTCGCCCGAGAGGTGGCGACAGTGGTGCACATTGAGGGTAACCCGGAAGTGAGAATAGGCATGGTCGAGGCTGATCAGGCGATCGCCCACCTCGACTTCAATCCCCAGCTCCTCCTGAATTTCGCGCCGAATGCAATCCTCTACTGTTTCGCCCGGTTCAATTTTGCCACCAGGAAACTCCCATAGCCCGCCCAGCAAACCCGACGGAGGACGGCGATCGATCAAAATCTGTCCCGCCTCATTCCAGATGACAGCAACCCCAATCGACTTATGGGGGATAGGTGCTTTTTCTTCACGCATGGGCAACTCGTTTTGCATGTTTTGTTGAAAGGCCCGACAAAAGTCTGAGCAGGGACAGGCCCCACAATCTGGCGTTCGGGGCAAACACACCGTCGCGCCCAGATCCATCAATGCTTGATTAAAGACGCCTGGCTGCACCGGGTCAAGCACCTGGTCGGAGATGTGCCACAACTGTTTGGATGCCTTCTTCACTGGGCGTTTCAATGCTATCAGGCGTGTCAAGACCCGTTTTACATTGCCATCCAAAATGGAAATGGGCTGGTTGAAGGCCGCACTTAGGATGCCCCCAGCTGTTGTGCGCCCAATTCCTGGCAGCGCCAGCACCTCGGGCAGGGTATGAGGAAATTCCCCTTGATGGTGGGTCATCATCTGCTGAGCCGCCTGGTGCAAATGGCGGGCGCGGGCGTAGTAGCCCAACCCCTGCCAGAGCTTGAGTACCTGGTTTTGGTCAGCCACCGCAAGGTCGGCGATCGTCGGCAACGACTCCAGCCACCGAGTGTAGTAAGGGATCACCGTCTTCACCTGGGTCTGCTGCAACATGATTTCTGAGATCCAGATGGCATAGGGGTCGTGGGTTCTGCGCCAGGGCAGATCGCGACCCTGCTCGGCATACCACTGAAGTAATCGTTGGCGCAAAGCCAATACAACAAAACTCGGCAGCTCCCCAGGGGAATCTACCGAGATATCAGGATTAGAAATACGTTGTCGCTTTGTCGATACCCGCTTCACAGCCTTCTCTTGGAAACAAATCCGAACATGGGAGGCTCAATCCGGCAAGACCAGGATTAGGCAAGCCTAAGATTGTGTTGTGTCTGTCATGGAATCAAGCGATCGCTCAAACGCCAGTCGCTGCTCTGCGTTTCGCAGGAAATAGCCACTCATCATTGCGGATACAAGCAACCGTCCCAGATGCTCGCGGCTCGTCGCCACCGTAACGTCGAACTGCTCAGACGGCAACCCGCCCAACAAGCCAATGACGTTGCGCTCCATGACCTTAAACACCTCGGAGGATTCGGGTTTGGATAGCTTGGCGATCGTTTTGGGGCTCATTTCCTGAACATATTGCAGCAACTGGCCTCCGTGCTCTCCGTTGCTACCAAATAAGCCTGAAATCTGCTTAGGTGTGTCGTTCACAATTGGAACCTCTTTAGCAGTGTGTCAATGAGTAGAGTCGATTGATAGAATCAACTGTTCTCACTGTATCAACGGGTAAAGCCAGTGTGGGTGGGCGTAGCCGTACTCTTTTGGGCAGGGTTTACCGCCCGCATCAGCGCACACTTTACTGATCCCCAAAACTGGCATTGCAGCAGCCAAGGATGATTTTGCCCCCCAAACTATGACACGACAGCAATGCACTCAATCTCTACGCGTACATCCTTCGGCAGGCGGGCAACTTCCACACAAGCTCGGGCGGGCGGCGATTCTTCCCCAAATGCTTTGCCATAGACGTCGTTGACGATCGCGAAATCGTTCATATCTGCTAGAAAGACCGTCGTTTTCACCACATCGTTAAAGGTCGCCCCGGCAGCATCGAGAATGCTTTGCAAATTTGCCAGCACTTGTTGGGTTTGCTGCGCCACATCGTCTCCCCCCACGATCGCCCCTGTCTTAGCATCCAGTGCAATTTGCCCGGAGATAAACACCATGCGTCCCTGCGCAGCGATCGCCTGGCTATAAGGTCCTACAGGGGCTGGGGCCGCACTGGTTTCAATCACGTTTCGCATATTCCACCATCCCTCAAACAACTGATGCGTTTTATTGAGGGTGTGAGCGTGCTACGCTCACACCCTCAATAAATGTACTCAGGATTATGCGAGATTTGCGCAAGTTCTACCTAAAGCAACTTAGGTCGCAGACCATGCTCTCGATAATAGCGATAGTCACGCAAAATCCGCTCATGATCAAAACACAAATTTTGGGGAATATCCCAAAGCTCAAACACGGCTAAATTCTTGGCATCATCACCCGCGAAGGGTTCTCCTTTTGCCATTGCCAGGAAAACAACACTCAATGTGTGGTGCCGGGGATCGCGATCGGGAGCGGAATAGACTTGAAACTGCTCAACAAGTTTGATATGCAGTCCTGTCTCTTCTGCGGCCTCTCGAATCGCAGCTTTCTCTACTGCTTCGCCATAGTCCACAAACCCACCCGGCAGTGCCCATCCATGCGGAGGGTTGAGTCGTTCAACGAGCACAATGGGTCGGTAGGGGCGATCGAGCAGTTCAATAATGATATCGACAGTGGGAATAGGATTGCGGTAGCTCACGATAACGTTTAACCACGCCTGTTGAGTAAAAGCAAATGATACCGGCGAAAAGTAGCAGCACAACCTGATAGCAGCATACCCTTTCTCCGCCAACCGCAGAGGATTTGTATCCTTGGGTGAATAAGAGCGGTCGGCACAGCTCCGGCAACCTAGCTGAAACGGCAAGAGCGATCGCCAGATCGGTGACTCAATGGTACATATAGTGACCTCACAACTATGTGTCACAACTATGTGAAATTGGATGTGAAGAGGGGGGAAGACTGCGCCCTATCCCCTCCTTCACATCCAACGTAGGATTACTATGTATGGAAAGGTACATAGCAACAGAAAAATAAAAATTTGCAACTAACCCCTTATCAATCGCTTGACTGTTTTCAGCAACTCTGTCGGGTGAAAGGGTTTGGTGATATAAGCATCTGCCCCTTGCTTCATGCCCCAATAGCGGTCAAACTCCTCACTTTTGGTGGAGCAGATCATGACTGGGATCGTCTTAGTTGCCGGTTCATTTTTGATCCAACGACAAAGTTCGTACCCATTCATTTCCGGCATAATCAGGTCGGTAATCACCAGATCGGGCGTGTGGCTAAGAATCTGGGTTTTGGCCTCCACACCATTTGCCGCCTCGACTACAGCAATGTCGATGCCCTCAAGCAACTCAGTGATCATTTGCCTCAGCGTTTGGCTGTCATCAACGATTAAAACTTTAGTCATGTCCCCTCATCCCTTCGTGATGCTGGTTGCTGGATAAACGCTGGGCTGAGCCAATGCAAATGGTTTTCGCACTGCTTCTTGCGCCTGAGCGAGAAGAAATCATTCGGTTATGGCAAAGAGAAGATTTCACGCTTTCTCAATCATTCCACAAAGGCTCATCTCATTTTTGAGTATTCCCTCAACTTTGGGATTGTCAGACAGGCCTAGCCAACTTTTTTCTATATAGGGGTTGGGCTTGGGTTGGAGGCGGACCGCTAGACTGCTGGCACTTCCCTGGGTTTAACCCTCATTCTTATGAACTAAATGGGTCAATTCTTGAATGGTTTTTCTGAGAGTTTGATAATCTGCTATCTAACCCTTAGTTTTCATTTTCCCCAAAGGTATGGCGCTGTCCGGATAGTGGAATGATACTTTTTACTATGACAGTGATAACCAAATGGTGCCAAGTGGGTGGTACCCATGGGCAAAGCCGTGTGAGATATAAGAGCGATCGCCCGTGGACGTCTTTTTGCTCCCCAAACTTTGGCCTGACAGCCTGGGTTGAGACTGCCTCGACTTATTGCTTGGGAAAGCATCCATTCGATGGCATGATTATCAAAGTGGAGAATACGTAATTCTCCCGAGTCAGGCACTCACTTCTTCCCAACAGTTTTTCATTCTTGCGGGCAGGCTTGAGGTGCGTGCCACCACAACTTTGCTGTGTCAACTCTATGTAAATCATTTTTGTGATTTCTGTATTCATCTGAAGTTTTTGAGGAAGGAGAACCGATTCCGTGCTTAAGAGATCCGTCTGGTTGATTGCGATCGCCGTGCTGATGGTCGTTCAACTCATAGCCCAACCCGCGATCGCCCTCGAAGTGGAGGAAGGGCTCCGCACTGTAACCCTGAATGCCGAGGGTGAGTCTTACATCCTTTCCCTGGAAGAGGTAGCTGTAGGTAAGCGACAATTTAACTACGCCTGTGGGCAGTGCCACGTGGGCGGCGTTACCAAGACCGACCCCAACATTGGGCTAGACCCCGAAACCCTTGCACTAGCGACCCCTCCCCGCGACAATATCGAAGCGCTGGTGGACTATATGAACAACCCCACGACCTACGATGGTCTGGAAGAAATATCTGAACGTCACCCCAGCACCAAGAGCACCGACATCTATCCCAAGATGCGTAACTTGACTCAGGATGACTTGAAGGTGATCGCCGGGCATATCCTGATGCAGCCCAAAGTTTTGGGCGACAAGTGGGGCGGCGGCAAGATCTACAACTAGATCGTCACTCCAGATACCTTCAGGTGGAGTAGGGTATAGGGTTCGGCAATAGTTGGCTAAGGTCTAGTAGACCGGTGCGAGACTAGGGAGATCCCAAAGATTCCATTTGTCCGACTCCATCTTTCAAGACTGCGAGCAAAACCCTGGTTTTCTAAATGGAACCAGGGTTTTGTTTCTTAAATGCCCAGCAATCCGATCCCTGCGTTACGTTTAAGCCCTCTGAAGTCCCTACTGGTAGGGGCAATCGACCTCAAGCTACAACCCTTTATCTGGTGCAACCGAACAACTATCTTTTTCTGAAAGCACAAAAATCCTGCCGAGGATAGGCGCATCCATTGTCTTTCGGGGCAAGGATTCCGATAGAATGTGGATTGGGTTCAAAGAGTTTTAAACATTCCGAGGTAACCATGAAATTGATTGCTCGCGTTTCGCGGAGTTTAAGCCTGACCCTGCTGACGGTGACGTTAGTCATTGTTAGTTTCGTCGCAGTTGTTTCCCCTGCTGCCGCCGAAACAGTTACCGTCAAAATGGGTTCTGACAGTGGCTTACTTGTTTTTGATCCGTCCAATGTCACCGTTCACGCAGGTGATACGGTTCACTGGGTCAACAACAAGCTCCCGCCCCACAACATTGCTTTCGATGGCAACCAAATCCCTGCTGAAGCAAAAGGCATGGTGGATTCCCTTTCGCACAAGGGTTTGATGTTCTCTCCGGGTGAGTCCTACGATGTCACCTTCACGAGCGATATGCCTACAGGGACCTACAGCTATTACTGCGAACCCCATCGGGGTGCAGGCATGGTCGGTAAGATCACATTCGAAGGCTAAGCAAATCGCTAGATACAACTTAGAGGGGCGATCGAATGGATTGACGTTCAATAGATTGACGTTCATCGGATTTGTACCCTCCAACCATTGGGTGAAGCCGTCAAAGCGACTAAACATCTGAGACATAGGTTTCAGGCTTTGATCCGACTTCACCCTTTTTTATGGCACGGTGGGGAACGAGTAGGGAGTGGTTGGTGCGACAGATGCCATTCCGGCAAGCCATTCATTATTACCCAACGTAACTAAATGCAGAGATCGGTAAAGATTGCGCCATTCTCGCGGCATCCCTCTGTCGCTTCACGACTAATGCTCTTTCCGTCGATACCTTCGCGTTTGTCTTCCCAAAGCATGTAAAGGACAGTTCTGTGGTTCCTATTCGTGACAATAACCCCACCACGATCACACCCTATGTGACCTACGCCCTGATCGTTGTTAATGTTCTCGTCTTTCTTCACGAACTAACGCTATCGCCCCCACAGCTCGATCAGTTCTTCCAGACTTGGGCAATTGTGCCCCGTCAGCTAACGGAGAGTTTTGCCAGTGGTGGAGCATTGGGCAGCGCTCCGTTTCCAGAATGGATAACGCTTATTACCTCACAGTTTTTGCATGGAGGGTTTGCGCACGTTGCTGGAAACATGCTGTATCTATGGATCTTTGGCAATAACGTCGAAGATAAGCTGGGGCATGGCAAGTTTCTATCGTTTTATATCCTGTGTGGGATGCTTGCAGGGTTAACGCAGTGGTTTTTCTCGTCTGGCTCGTCTGTTCCGTCATTGGGAGCCAGCGGGGCGATCGCCGGAGTTATGGGAGCTTACATTCTACGGTTTCCGCGCGCTTCGATTTTGACCCTGGTTCCATTGGGCATCATCCTGTTCCCCTTCCGCATTCCAGCGGTTTTCTTCCTGGGATTTTGGTTCGCGATGCAAGCTCTCTATGGTATTGCTAGCTTGGGCGTATCGACGAATGTGGGGATGGAATCGGGTGGCATTGCCTACTGGGCCCATGCGGGTGGCTTTGCCTTCGGCGCGATTTTAGGGCCGCTGTTTGGGTTATTTGGCGATCGCCGCACCTGATATCAAATCCGGTTGAAGAACTGTGGCCGCTGCGACGCAGCGGCCACAGTTCTTCAACCGGATTTGATGTGAGCCTTTCATCTGAGTTCTGGCGATAGCGTCGGTGCCACCAATTTTTGTCGCGAATCTCTTGCGATGGTGTAGCTCGGCAGAGTAACATAGAAGACTGTGTTTATTTGAAATCGGGTGAAGCTCATGCCCAAGCTGAAAACACGTCGAGCGGCAGCAAAGCGGTTCCGCAAGACCGGAACCGGAAAAATCATGCGCCGCAAAGCGTACAAGAACCACTTGTTGCAGCATAAGTCTTCCACACGCAAGCGGAAGTTATCGCAGCCAGCCGGTCTCCATGACGGGGATGCCGAAAATGTAGAACTGATGCTGCCCTATCTCTAAGGCTCAGTTTCAAGCTATTGCATCGGTCGATTGGTCACACGCATCATTCAAGTTATTCAAGAAGGGAAATAGATCATGGCACGGGTTAAGCGGGGCAACGTCGCACGCAAGCGCCGCAAGAAAATTTTGAAGCTAGCAAAGGGCTTTCGCGGATCACACTCGAAGCTCTTCCGGACAGCAAACCAACAGGTGATGAAGGCGCTGCGGAATGCCTATCGCGATCGCCGCAAGCGCAAGCGCGATTTTCGCCGTTTGTGGATCACGCGCATCAATGCAGCCGCTCGTCAAAATGGCGTGAGCTACAGTCAGCTTGTTGGAAATCTGAAAAAGGCAGATATCCAAATTAACCGCAAGATGCTGGCTCAAATGGCTGTGCTCGATCCGACGGGTTTCAGTAAAGTGGTTGAAACGGCCAATCAAGCCAAAGGCTAAGGGGTTATGCATCCGCTCCTCCAGAAATGCAGTGCGATCGCCCTGCTCAGCTTGGGGTGTTGGTCTTTGCCTTTGATCCCGCTCAAGCTATTAACACCGGCCCACGCCGCAGATTTAGACACTGTTCGGCAGCGTGGGCATTTTGTTGTGGCAGTGAAGGATAATCTGCGCCCGCTTGGCTTTTGGGATGACGCAGGAAACTTGGTCGGGCTAGAAATTGATATTGCCCGACGGCTAGCTGCAGAAATTTTGGGGGATGAAACGGCGGTCGTTTTCGAGCCCGTTGCCAATCGCGATCGCCTGCCCATGCTGACAGAGGGCGAAGTCGATCTGGTGGTGGCGCGGCTAACGCTTACAGAGGCGCGATCGCGCTTGGTCAGCTTTAGTCAACCCTACTATCTTGATGGCACAACATTCGTGACGCGCAACCCCGCCATCCAATCGCCCCAAAACCTCAGGGGCCGACAAGTAGCGGTGCTGGAAGGATCGGACACCATTGCTGTGGTGCGATCGCGCCTCCCTTCGGCTCAGCTGGTCGGCGTAACCTCCTACACCGAAGCATTGGAGGCATTAGAACAGGGAACCATCGATGCATTTGCGGCTGATGCCAGTGTGCTAACGGGCTGGGTGCAGGAGTATCCCAGCTATCGGATGTTGCCAGCATTATGGGCGGGGGAAGCGCTGGCGATCGCATTGCCCCGAGGATTGGAGCATCAGGAGCTTCGCGAGGCGGTCAATGCTGCCCTCCAACGCTGGCAGGAAGAAGGTTGGCTCGACGAACGTATTCGTTATTGGGGATTACCTGCCCCAATTAATTTTGCAGACTCCCCGTAGAACCCAAGTGGCACATTTGTGGCCGCTGTTTTGCAGCGGCCACAAATGTGCCACTTGGGTTCTAGAACCGGATTTGATATTAATACGGTTCCCCCATTCGATACTCCAGCGTCGGAAATTCACTCTCATCAAACTCGTCGTCCTCGACCATGTGTGGCGATCGCCATAGAAAGTCTTCTGGCAAAATAGCAGCCATTAAATTTGCTCCCTCCAAGTTGGCCGATTCCAGGTGCGTTCCCCGTAGCGTTGCCGCCCACAAATCTGCTCCCCTGAACGACACGCCCCGGACATCTGCCCCTGTCAAATCTGCCTGCGACAAAAACGCCGATTCAAAATTCACGGATTCCAGATTGGCATCCTGCAAATTGGCGCGCTTGAGATTCGCCCCACACAAATTTGCCCCTTGCAGATTGGCCCCTTTAAAATTCACACCATCCAGATCCGATAAACTCAGATCGGCTTGCTGCAAGTTTGCGTTTTCAAAATTCACCTGACGCAAATCGGCACTGCGCAAATCCGCATGGCTCAAGTCGGCATCCCTCAAATTTGCCTGCACCAGATCGGCCCCTCGCATATCTACCCGATGTAGCTTAGCCCGTGCAAGCTTAGCATTGTGGAGTCGCGCTCTCCGCAAAGATGCGTGGGTCAAAATCGCATCCGTCAGGTTTGCATCACTGAGATCGGCACAGTGGAGATCGGCATATTCCAATTCCGCTGCTTCCATATGCGAATTTTGCAGATCAGCACGGCTAAGCTTGGCACGCGAGAGGTTGGCCTGAGTGAAATCGGCTTTCGTCAAAAGAGCCTTGCGTAGATTGGCCTCAGCGAAATTTGCTTTGCTAAAGACCGCCCCAAACAGGTTGATTTTAGACAGATTTGCTCCACTAAAATCTGGCTTGATGTTTTGTCGAATCAAATGGGTTTGCCGCCATTCGTTCCAATGATCAACCCCTTTCCGGAGGATTGAGAGCATTTCTTCGCTAGCCATAAGTTTTTGGGTAATACAAGTTTGGATTTCGAATTCGTTCAGTAGACACCTGAATGGGTTTAGGGGGCGTTATGCATGGGCAAACGCATCGGGTTCAAATGCTAAACGGTAGTAGAAAAGAAGTGGCACAGGTAAGGAAGGGTCGACAAACTAAACCTCCTGGCGGGAGGAAACGATGCCTCCAGCCGATGAGGATCTGCATGTACTTGATGAACATTGCCATCCGCCGCTCCTATCCAGGCAACACTAGCCCAGACTCAAGTCACTGAGACGGATCTCGGAGGTAGGGGACAAGGCGTCGCCGGGGGCAAAGATAGCGCCCTGGATGTGGGCAACGTAGAGGGTGGCAGCGGGAAGGATGGCATCGCGCAGATCCGCTTCCTCAAGAACACAACCCGTCAAATTGCAGCCTGAAAGGTTAGCCTGGCGGAGATCGGCAGCAACGAGATTAGCGCCTCTCAAATCAGCATCGCTGAGGTCGGCCTGATGCAGGTTAGCGCGGCTGAGGTCAGCCATACTCAGGTTGGCTTGACGCAAGTTGGCATAACCGAGGCTTGTTTCGATTAAGGTGGCTCCAACTAACGTGGCTTCGCTGAGGTCAGACTGGGTCAAGTTTGCCCTTGTGAGGATAGCTTGAACCAGGTTACAGCGGTGAGCGATCGCCCCGCCCAAGTTGGCATTTCGCAAGGTTGTCTGGTGCAGTTTTGCCTCCATCAACACGGCCCCGTGCAGATTGGCCTGGGTCAGATTGGCCGCACTGAAGTTCGCCTCATTTAAAAATGCATCCTGCAGGTTAGCACTTTGGAGTTTTGCTTTTTCCAAATTTGTTCCGATCAGGATGCTGTTATTCAAGTTGGCTCCCTGCAAATCTGCCTCACTCAGATCGGCCCCACTCAGGTTCACCCGATGTAGATCAGCCCGCCGCAGCCGCTGCCCCATCAGAGCAATTCCTGCCAAGTCGGGAGTCGTTCCACTGCGCTGTCGCCACTCGTTCCATATATTAATTCCGTCCTGCAGCAATCGAGTCAGGACAGGATCGACGGTACCCATGATATTGGCGCTCACAAACTTAGGCTGCACAGGTCGACAAAGTCGAGCCATAGCTTTTTGACTTCCGGGGAATAATCGGCAAAATAAATATCGTGAAACCAGTTATAGAGCCGCTCATCATGCGTTTTCAAATGACGGTTGATCCGCGCCATGACTTGGGCAACCAAGAACTGATTTTTTTGATTGTCTAGGCGATTGGCCCAGTAACTGACTTTTTTTGGATCTTTTGTTTGAATGATATGAACTAACTTCAGACTTAACGTATCAATGGCAGAGGTCGACATAGTGAAGTTAAGGAAATTTGCAGGATTTGTTATCCCACTCTTCGGGCGATCGCCTTATATTCCCGGATCAGGCATAGGGCCAGACCCGGCTTTTCAAAAGAACTTCACAGTAAACCCTGAACAGTTCAGCCGATGTTCATGAAACAGCAGAAAGGGAAGGAAACAACACTTATAGCGGTGTGCAACCGCATTAAGCACAGCAACGGTTGTGTGGGGCGCGCCGCGCCCCACACAACCGTACTTAACTAACGCGCATAGCGCTATATGCCAAGCGACTTACCCGTTCGCATTGGGATAGATTCGAGCGATCGCCTTAGCCACCGACAGTCGGGGTAGCGTCAATATTGTGGGAAGTGGGTTGTTCCGGAATTGGGAAGACGGGATTCAACAACGGATAGTTGGCAATGTCGCCCAAGTTGACAGAACTGAGCAGCCCTGCCCAGTCATTCTGTAGCGTTGGATTATTGGGATTTCGCTGCCTCAACGTTGCCAGCGCTTCTAAAGCGTCATACCAATGACCCGCTGTGGCATAGAGTTCGGGATATAGCTCGGGCTCCGACTGAACCAGCATCGCGGATAGTCCATCGCTGGGTTCGACGCGCTCCACCCACCCTTCCGCAAAAACATTGCTGGATCGATCCTCAAGGCTACACAATACCTCGACCGTCCAGCGATAGGTTATACCCATTTCCAGGGCAAAGTCATCGGCAATGTTAATCGGGATAGAGCCTGCACCGACAGCCTGGGGTAATGGAAGGGTCTGGCTGTGGACGATCGCCTCCATGTTGTCTTCGCTCTGCTCGAAAATGAGAAGCTCCCCAAATTCAGGACTCTTATCCATCTCAGGAAGAAAGACATAGAAGGTAGGTTGAGCATCAACCGTCGTCTCAACGCGGAGCCGAGCAAAGTCTGTCGAAGTGTCCAACGGTACCAAGGCAATAGGCGAGGAGGCTTCCGTCGCATTTTCAAAGCAAGCATTGCCTCGCGAAAAGCCTCCAGCCCGCCCCCGCGATGGACGCACGTTATCTACGTTGAAGTTGAGTTGCTGCGCGATTTGAAACTCGATAGGGGTGGGAGCGATCGCTCCATCCATGGGGTTTATAACGATTGGAGCTGCAAGGTTGGGGCGATCGCCACTGAAACCCAACGCTGGGGCAATCATCCACGCCCCCATTCCAGCCACGAGTCCAAAGGCAAGGCTGAGAGAATGGCAAGCCGACTGGCAGAACCGAACAGAAAAATAACGCATAGGAGTCGAGGCAAAGGGGTACGTAACGGTTGCGCTAGACAGGACACTCAGGAAAGACCGAATCACCCGCAATGGTAGCCCAACCTAATGGATGCGTAGGGAGGAAGGCACGGCTGAATACGGGTAGGGGAGCAAAAATCGCGATACTTTCTATCATGCCTGATGGATGGGGCGATCGCCGATCCATTGAACCAACGCCGAATGCTTCCATATGTCCCTCGATCTCCACCGCCACGAGAAAATTAGAAGCGTCCTCAGAAGGCGAGATGAACATTTCACTGACTGACTAACCGGCGATCGCCTGCTCACGCCTGTTCAAATACACCAAGATTCAGCGGTGTTCCGGTAATGCCAGCCTCACCCCTAACCCAACTAACACACTGCCAGTTAGCCAGCGCAACAACCCCAATGCGGTTGTATTCCGCCCAACCCAATGACCCATGCTGCCTGCAAAGTACCCCACACAACTCAGCCAAATTGCCCCAAGCAGGGTATAGACAAGTCCCAGAACCGTCATCTGCAGAGCTGGACTGCCCGCATTTGGGGTCACAAACTGAGGCAAAAACGCGAGAAAAAACAGCGCTACTTTTGGATTAAAGAGATTGGAAACGAATCCTTGCGTCAATAGTACGATGCTAGATATTTGACGCCGATCTGTTTGGAGAGCCCACTCTTTCCGATTCAACAATGTTCTGATGCCGAGGTAAATGAGATAAGCCGCACCTACATACTTCACGGCAGAGAATGCTAATGCTGAAGATTGCAGAACAACAGACAACCCAAGCGCAGCAAAAAGGGTATGAAAAATGATGCCTAAACTCACTCCGAGTGCCGAAATCATTCCCGCTACTTTCCCCTGTGAAATACCTCGGGTAATCACGTAAAGTGTGTCTTGCCCTGGAGAAAGAATGAGAGCGATCGCAGCAAAAAGAAACAGAGTGATTTGTGAATCCATATTTTTTCGTTGGGTAAAGCCTGGATTTTAGTTTGTATCGATTGGAGGCGTTGGCTTTCTATTGACCTAAGTAATGGGTAGCGATCGCCTCCTCAATGACTTGTTCCTTTACCTTACGAACCACGTAAGCCTTAGCATGAGGACGTGAACTGACGGCACAAGTAACCTCCCCCTCGATAAAATGGACGGCGGCTCCATCATCTGCAGCATACCCACGACTGATCTTGTCCTCCAGCAAAAACTGATGTAGCGTGGGTCGGCGCTCTGTTTCTCCGTCGTAATGTGGGCAAAAACTTCCGCGAAGCAGCCCTAAACAGGACAACACAGTGAGTGCTCCAGGCAAAGAATCGGTAATGCATTGCTCAAACCAACAATTTGCACCCGCACTAACACCCGCCAGAATGGTGCCATTTTCATAGGCTTTTTGTAGGAGCTTATCTAAGTCCCATCCACGCCAGAGTGCGATCATACTTTTCGTATTTCCACCACCAACATAAATAACATCTTGCTCCATCAAAAATGATTCAAGATCTGCTATTTCAGAGCTAAATAATGAAAGGTAGGTTGGCTTTGCATCGAGTTGTGTAAAGGCTTTAAAGAATCTGAGACTATATCGAACGGCATCATCTGTGGCATGCGGTAGAAAACAAACCGTTGGCGTAGATCTACGAGCTTGCTTAATAATGTATTGATCAAGCAATGGATTTTCAGGCTCCATTGAAAATCCACCGCCCCCCATGGCTATGATTTGACGTTTGATCTGAGACATCAAAAGAACCTGTCAGTAAAAGTAACAGCAATAGCAATAGCGATCTCAAGTGATTTGTGAAATGAAGTATGAACAGTGGTGCGGTCTGAGGCCACACCACTGTTCATACTTCATTTGGGATTGCTATACGTGGTAGGGATGCGTGAAATATGCGGCATGTTTCTGCCTCGTTATCTTACTCTTCTAAAGCTAAGTGCAGGACCAAAAATTAAAACCTTGCTAAAACCCTTGAGTTTGGGTAGCGCGGGCACTGCCCGCGCTACCCAAACTCAAGGATTATCTGGTTTTTGTCCTATACTCAGCTTCTAAAGATGTTCGTTGATTGTGTGGCTGTGGTGTGGTTATAAGATCAACTAAATATATAGATTCTGATTTATATATTTGTATAGCGATAGCTATTTTTATAGCTACGCATAAAGGCCAGGAATTACTCTATGGACTAGAGTGAGGCCCTACAGACTCGCGCTAGATAACACTGAAATTGAGTCGAACTTAGAGCGAGACCTTTAAGCGAAAGTCTATGTTTGCCCCCAAGCGAGAATTTAATTTTGTGGCTGTAGTCTCTCCACGTACACCCTCAGAGCACGCTTCAGTAAACTATGCCCTTACCTTTTAACCAACTCTGGCAACGGCTGACACAAGGGAGACGTTCTGAGCAGACTCAAGTCCCTGCACAGCCACCCAAATGGTCGGCGATCGCCATCGTCATTTTGTCTACTGGCTTAATCGTCACCGCAGGGGTAGGTGCCGTACGCTGGCTGGGATGGCTACAGGGCGCAGAGCTAGCGGCCTATGACCAATTCATGCGCCGTCGTCCGCAGCCCCCCACGGATGAGCGCCTGCTCGTAGTTGGGATCGATGAGCTGGATATTCAAACCCGGCAGGAGTTTCCCCTCCAGGATGAAACCTTGGCAGCACTGCTAACGACCTTGTTAGAGAATGACCCTCTCGCCATCGGTGTCGATATCGCGCGGGATGTGCCCCAGGGGGGTGGGCGGGCACAGCTAGAAAATGTGATTGCAGAGAACGATCGCATTATTACGGCCTGCTTGATGAGTGGGGCAGACAACCCCGGCATTCCTCCTGCTCCCGGCACCCCACCCGAGCGGGTTGCCTTCGCCGACCTACCCAAAGATCCCGACGGCACCATCCGTCGCCACATCCTGGTTTCCTCCCCAGGCGAGTCTCAAATTCCTCTGCCCTCGCTGCATCAGTGCAACCAAGTGGAGGCCGACAACCAACTGGTTTCCCTAGGGCTCTCTATGGCTCTCGTTTACTTACAAGAGCAGGGCATTGCCCCCAGTCAGGCAGAATCGGGCGACATTCAACTAGAAAACACGCTTTTGCCCCGGTTAAGCGCATCCGTCGTGGGCTACCGACAAACTGGAGCAACCGACTATCAACTGTTGTTGAACTATCGTTCGGCAGAGGAAGCGGTGCGGGTGGTCAGCCTCACAGAGGTATTGAATGGGCAGGTCGATGCATCTTGGGTTGAAGGTAAGCTAGTGCTGATTGGCTATATCTCTCCCATCGCCAATGATGTGTTTGCAACACCGTTTAGCGGGGCCGGACGCGATGCCACCTTTATGCCAGGGGTCATACTTCATGCCCAAGGAGCTAGCCAGCTCATCGGCGCGGCCCTGGGCGATCGCCCCCTCATGCGCTATCCGCCCAGGGGGCTAGAGGTTCTCTTAATATTTGCGGCAGCTCTGGTAGGCGGTAGCCTTGCCTATGCCAACCGCAAATTGTGGCGCTTTATCCTGCTGCAAACAGGAGCGTTCATTGGGTTGTACGTAGCCTGCTACATCGCCTTCACCCAAAGCCTATGGTTGCCACTGGTGCCGGGGGCGATCGCGCTTATTAGTACAGGTTTAGGCGTTGCACTGCTGGACCGGGCAAGCAAGGGAGGTTATCCCCAGGCCATCTACCAACAGGTTAAAGAGCAGGTGCAAGGGATCATCAAGCCTCAAATCGAAATTGACGAAGAGAAACGCAAACGCCAGGTTGAAGAGATTACCGAATCCGGCTACTTCCAAGACCTGATGGCACGGGCAAAGACTATTCGAGAGGAACGCAAACGAGCCGTGGACATGCCGCCAGATGCATCGCCGTCCGATAGCGATGAGCCAAAACAAAATTAGCAACAGTTATGCCCAACCAATGATTTCCTATCTAGGGATGGTTCAAATCGCAGAACCAACCCGATACACTGAGCCTGTAGTGCAACCGGAGAAAACCATCGTGTTGGACGAACAAGCTAAAAAAACAATATTGCGGAAAATTCCTCATGGACTGTATATCTGCGGCGTCACAGATGGGAATGAGGAAGTGAATGGGTTTACGGCCAGTTGGGTCATGCAAGGCTCTTTTGAACCCCCACTAGTGGTCAACTGCGTGAACACCTCCTCGATATCCCACAGCATGATCAAGGCAACCAATGTCTTTGCGCTCAGCGTGCTGGAAGCCGGACAAAAAGACCTGGCACAAAAATTCTTCAAACCGATGCGTCGCGTCGGTAACAAGTTTGAAGATGTCCCTTTCTATCTGGGAGAAACAGGTTGCCCCATCATTTCCGATACGCTTGGCTTCGTGGAATGCCGAGTCATCGGCTCAGTCGAGAAAGGCGATCATACCGTCTTTGTGGGTGAAGTGATTGCTGCAGGCGTTCACCGGGACGGCGCACCGCTCTTGCTCGAAACCACGGGCTGGAACTATGGTGGCTAGCCGCCTAGGATATATTTGAAAACGAGCGGTTGAAAACCAATGTTTGAACCATGATCGTTCGTCTCATAGCCTGATCCAGTCCGCAATCTCACCCCCTTTAGCAGGACGATGGGACTGGAGGCTGCATGAGATAGAGCAGCACCCCAACAACATCCAAGCCCTAGGATCTCCGTTGCTTCATGAATATCCCAGGCGATAACGGTATGGATTGGGGGCTCAGGATAAATCGTCACCGCTTCTTCCCTCACGCCATGCTCTTACCCTGACAAAGAGTTGCATCCTTGCGTGAGGGGATGATTTGTATAGCGCTACACGCTTAGGTCTTACCAATTCGCTAAGAATCCACGACAGGTAATTTTTTGAAAGCCGCGCAGTGCGCGGCTTTCAAAAAATTACCTGATTTTGGTTTTCGTTGAATTGGTATAAACCCCAATCTCAATGTGTCAGGCTCCATCTATTGAGCCAGATTATGAGGGGGGTACACAGAACGAAAAAGCTGAGCCAGTAGCTCAGCTTTTTGATGCGGGTTTATCTGATAAGTTGTCCGTTTTCTATTCAAGTGATTGAGAAAAAGTTATGCAGATCGCCCTGCGCCTACAGCCTAAGCGTAATGATCGATCAGCAACGCAGCACAAACAGCAAATGCTGTGATACCCAGGCCCATCAGTGGGTGTTGACCCTGGCTAATGGCGAAGCTTGTCGCAATACCAGCTCCTAGTGCAGCCGTTAAAACGGCACTGACCCAGTCTTTATCCGTACTTTTCTTATACATGAGTGACGATCGCGATCCTACTGAAACGTTAGGTAAAAAAGAAGTTCCAATTAACAATTAAGGTATCATCTGGCGATCGCCAACCTTAAGCGCAGCAACGTTATTGTTACTAAGTTTTAGGGTTAGAAATTTTTCTTAATGCCACTCATCGGCTTTGATCTTGTCAAGGAGCCGAGACCGTATTTCCTGATTTGATCCAGCCTTCCTGTCCAGAATCTAGCACCCGCACCCGCTGCCATTCCCCATCGGGGCTAGTGTCCAACACCTCTACTTCGCCATCGTAGGGAATGCCGCCAATTTGAGCCGAGGACTGGGTGGCATCCTCGCGCAGAATGAGGCCAATGGGCACAACGACCCGTTCGAGATTCTCTGGATTGGGTGTCGGCTCAGGAGAGGGGCTGGGTTCGGGAGCAGCCACAGCTTCTTCTACCACAGGCTCTGCCGGAGCTTCTGGGGCCGATGCTGCGGAAGCCGCAGATGCTTCGGCAGCCGCAGATGGCGCGGCTGCCGAAGATGGTGGCGCGTCATTTGGGAAAACGGGTCGCGGTGGAGATTCCGTCAGTCGAGTGACAAAGTATCGGGCTGTGGTGACGCCAGCAAAAAACAGGATGGCGATCGCCAACATAAAACCCAGGAAGAATTTCGCTACGCCGCCCATTGCCTATCTCTCCTTCTATCTCTTGATGCTCTCCGGACTTAGTTGAACGCGGCTCCGCCAAGGATCTGGTTGCCAGAGCGCGATGCCATCCGCGCCTTTCCGGCTGCAGCCCAGGCTTGCAGAACTTCAATCTGATCTTTCGCTGTACGAGCCAGTGGGACAATTTGGCTAGCGGCTTCCACAATATCATCCGTTGTGAAATCCCGATTTTGGCTGAACCCCGTATGCATGGCCTCAACGAGCATCTGCTCAATTTCTGCGCCAGAAAAATCTGGAGTTTCGTAGGCCAGCCGTTCCAGGTCAAAATCTTGCAGGGTGTGGGGGCGCAGCCGCGAGAGGTGCACTGAGAAAATTTCCCGCCGTTCATCCTGGCTGGGCAGACCCACAAAGAATATCTCGTCGAAGCGTCCCCGACGCAAGAGTTCGGGGGGCAAGGTCTGGATATTGTTTGCAGTCGCCACGATGAACACCGGGGAGGTTTTTTCGGCCATCCAGGTGATGAACGTCCCAAAGACGCGGCTGCTGGTGCCTGCATCCCCCTGACTGTTAGCGCCAGCAAAGGCTTTGTCGATTTCATCGATCCACAACACGCAAGGAGCCAGCGCTTCGGACAGCTGGATCATCTGGCGGGTACGCGACTCGGATTCGCCAACTAGGCCTCCAAACAACCGTCCGACATCCAACCGCAGCAAAGGTAGATGCCAGTGATGGGCGATCGCCTTTGCCGTCAGCGATTTCCCAGTGCCCTGAATGCCAGCCAGCAGCAACCCCCGGGGATGGGGCAAGCCATACTGCCGTGCCCGCTCAGAGAAAGAACCACCGCGCCGCAGCAACCAATCTTTCAGGTTATCTAAGCCGCCGATGTCAGAGATTTTTTCGGTTGCAGGATAGAAGTCGAGAATTTGGGTTTGGCGAATAGACTGGCGCTTTTCTTCCAAAATCAGGTCGATATCATCCGGTTGGATTTCGCCATGGGTGGCGATCGCCCGTGCCAGCACCCGCCGAATTCGCTCCATCGAGAGCCCCTGGCAGGAGCGCACCAGCGCATCTACGGTACGGGATTCGAGGGTTTTGCCCGTAGCGGCTAGCAACTGCGACAACTGAGCTTTGATATCGTCGAAGCTTGGCAATGGAAAATCCTGCACGGTCATGACTTCGCTTAGGTCATCTGGGATACTCAGCTCAGGCGACAGGATAACCAGATTTTTGGGCTGGGATTTCAACAGCCTTGCCAAATTTTTTAGTTTTCGGGCCACGGAAACATCGTCTAAAAAACGATGAAAATCTCGCAGGATAAACACCGCAGAGGCCGCGACAGGAAGCTTCTCAACCAGTTCTAATGCCTGCACTGGATTGCGCCTACCAAACCCTGCATCATTGGGATTGCCCTGATAGCCATCCACAAAATCCCACGTGTAGACACCCCGGCTTCCCTTCTGGGCAACCTGGGCGATCGCCCCTTCGACCCGCTCCTCCTCCCGCGTGGGAATGTAGATCAGCGGATAGCGTGCCCGCAGCAACAGTTCAAACTCATCCCGAAAACTCATAGGCTATGCACTTATTCAACCTATTGCAGATTGTAGTGGAGTGCTCCCATTCTGGGACTTAAGTCTGTTTGCACGGGCGCACCGAATCCCCTGAAACCACGCCAATTGGTCGGATCCTCAACCTTATCGATTTATCTATCGATTTAATTCGAAAGCTGATTCTTCAGGGACTGTAGAGCCGCCCAACGCTCGTCTACTTCCACGGGCGGAACGGCCTCAGGTTTGTCGTCGCGTTCAAGCTCAATTCCCGGACAGTCCGTATCACAGAGTTTGCGGGGAGGAATTTCTAAACAGAACTGCTCATACAACCAGCTTTCGGGTTCAAAGTAGCCATTGGGTGGCAAACTTTCGACTAATTCATCGGCTGTCAGCTCCACTTCGCCCCGATCATCCAGCGAATCGAGCGATTCCTGCAGCCAGATAAACTCAGACATTTTGACCGCAAGGCGCGCATTAAATTGTTGCAGGCAGCGATCGCACACCATGGTCATAATGGTTTCCGCTTTGCCCTCGACCTCTAGAAAATTGCCACGATGGCTAACTTCTACAAACCCTTGCACAGGCGTCAGGGTTTCCAGATCAGGCAAATACTCCTTGATGTCGAATCGCTCCGTTCGATCCGGCGCATGAATCAATTGGGGAATGTAAATGCGTGCCATTGATGCTTGCCCTCACGGCGTGCTAAACACGGCGAACCACAAGCCGTCGATCGGGTTCCTGCCCCCGGCTTTCGGTCTGTAGCGTTTCATAATCTTTGAGGAGGTTGTGAACTTGGCGGCGTTCAGCAGAGGAAAGCTCGCTGATTTCGTATTCCTCGCCAGTCTCCATTACTTGACTGGCAGCGGTGTCAGCAATTTCTTGCAATTCTGCCTGACGGCGTACCCGGTAGCCACCTAGCTCAACGGTGTAAGGCTGTTGCTCAGAATCGGGGCGACCCAGGTTTAGAGTTGTATTGATCAGGTACTGAATGGAATCCAGCATGGAGCCGCGATCGCCAATCAAAATCTGCACCTGCTCGGGAGAGAGTTGGGAAGCATCAATCTCCAACCAGCAACTGCCATCATCCATCGTTTGGGATGAGGAGCGTTTTGCAGTGGCTGGAACATCGGCCAACTCTAGCAACTGTTCTAGCCAATCTTCTCCGCGCTGAATTTTGTCATCCATCTGCTTTCCACGCCTACTCCAGTCCTATGAGGCCTTCTTCTTGCGCCTTGGCTCAAAGGGTAGCGCATCTCGGTTATCTTCATCGCCACCATTTTTACGCTCTTCCTCGTCCACAATTTTCTGAAGATTTTCCGGCAGCGGCTCACGCGACAGGATGAAGGTCTGAATCGTCTGGAACAGGTTGGCGATCGACATATACATCAACACACCAGCCGGCAGTGGGAAGAACAGAAACATCGTCGAAAACAGCACCGGGGTCATCTTGTTCACTGCAGATTGCTGGGGATTAGCAGCGGCTCCTTTTTGCTGTCCAGACAATAGCTGGTTGGCATAGAGGGAGAGTCCAAAAAAGGCAACCATCCCAACAATGTCCCAGTTAATCTGCCCCGTCTGCTTGTTGACAGCTCCAACCCGGCCAAGCGCCTGAATAAAGAGAAAGCCTTTGTTAGCGGCTAAGCCCGGTATCTTGCCCTCGATTGTGACATCACCCGGTTGCAGAGCCTCAATCACACCCGCTTCGTTAACCTGTACCCGCTCTTCTCCCTTAGTGACCTTCCAGTACGGCTGAATGTCGACATCGGGAAACTGTTCCTCGTAGGCACTCAGAGGTCTACCTGTATCCGATTGAAAATCGATTTTTGTTTTCTCGCCAACAGCCAAACGCGTACCACCCGGCAGAATGGCACTGACGGGCACATGAATACCATCGGAAATGTAGATGTTGTGGGGTTTGCTCGTGAATGCTTCAGGCTGGATTTCTGCAGCGGTTCCCTGAGGCACAACTTGCAAGTTCAGAGTATAAGGTACGTCCGCAAACGGTGACCCCCGTAGGGTTGCAAACAAGGCAAAGAGAATCGGCATCTGCAACACGACCGGGAAGCAGCCAGCCAGAGGATTTCCAAATTCTTTGTAGGCTTTCCCCATCTCTTCTTGCTGTTTGGTGGGGTCGTCCTTGTAGCGCTCTTTTACCTCTTCCATGCGCTTTTTCATTGCAGGCTGTGCAACCCGCATCTGGCGCATACTCCGAATCGACTTGGCACTCAAGGGATAGAGAGCAAATCGCACAACCAACGTTAGCGCAACGATCGCAAGCCCATAACTTGGCACAATCCCGTAGAAGAAATCCAGGATTGGCAACATCACGTTGTTTGAGAGAAATCCGACGCCAAAGTCCATGTGTTTGTCTATACCTGCTGGCTTAATCTGGTGTGCAAGTGCTCAATAGCACAGTAAGCGTTCGAGAGAAGTGAACACCTTCTCGATCTAATGTATCGGAATCCCTGCCACTTGCGTGATCCGAATCTCGAAGGTTTTGTACGGTTTACCCCTCTTCTATATTCACGAGTTCAGGCTGGATTCCGAACTGGATTGCAGAACCGACAACGAATCCGTTTCAAACTTTGAATATTCAGTCTGAATGGGAAAATCACGTTGGGGGGAACGAGTCCTAATTCTTGCAAGCCACTGGCAACCCCATAGCCTACTAGCATCCCGAGCCTATGGGGTACGGGGTTGAGGACTATAGGCTTGCGGAAAAATGCGCCTTAGCTGGCGATCGCCGAAGATGTAGAGCCCGCCTCAATCTTTTGGGTAACATAGTCGGCAATCTCGCGGAACCGAGGCAATGCCCGCATTTCTAGCCGACTGCCATCCTTCAGGATCAATACCATATCGCCCCACAAACCCAGTCCTCTAGGAACCGTTACAATATCGCGGATTTCTGAATAGATAATGTCAGAGCGATCGCGCCCCAGCCATCCTCCAGTTACCGAAATGCGGCGATTTGTAATCATGTAACGCAGCCAAATTGCCCGCGCAATAGCTCCAACGGTTAACGGCAGACATACCACCGTAAACCCCAAAAGCACATTGAGAATCAAATCACCAATGTGGGGACCACCCTCATAAATCGATTCTTCACGAATACCCATCCAGTACCTCTGCCCGGTTTAGTAACTCTTCCAATTCTTGCAGAAATTCTTTGTATTCGCACCCAACCGCACTGGAGCGAACCGTTACGACAAACTTCAAACCAGGCTTCAGTCGGGGAAGGAACAGCTGAAAAATTCCTTGAACCTGCCGCTTAATCCGATTACGAATGACCGCCCGCTTGCTGACTTTCTGGCTGATAGAAATGCCAATCCGCGAAGGCGGCAGCACAGGTTCCTCTTGACCTAGTTTCTTTTGATCCAACCAGGGAGGGAGGACAATCAACACAAAATGACGCCCCTTAAACCGTCGTCCATCTTGATAAACGGCTGAGAAGTCTTTTCTGTGCCGCAGTCGATGGGGCTTGGGGAGCGCCATAAGTTGAAATAGAGCTAAACCTAAAACCGGGCGCAGCGTTTGTGCCATGGCACAGATTGCGCCGAAACCACTGGCATAATTAACCAGAAACCGAGAGCCGTGCCCGCCCTTTTCTGCGCCGCGCTCTAATCACGCGACGTCCAGTATAGGTTCTCATGCGGGTGCGAAACCCAGACACTCTACGGCGCTTACGGGATGTTCCTTCTAATGTGCGCTTGGTCATAGCTCTACTCTCTAGGGTTGAAAAAACTCACAATCAATAATTGTATCACCTTCCAATCTACAGTCTTGCGATTGAAATAGTAATTTCAGGCACTCAACGCACTATCGCGCCAAGCCACTCTTTGCTCTAAACGTTGGACTCGATCAAAGCCCAAAATTCATAATTTCCAGAAGCATGGCTGACCATGCCTCTGGAAAACAGTCGCTTTCTCAAGCTAAGTCTCTTCGTCCAAGCGAGACTTAATCGTCGCCGCCAATTCCGATAATCCAGGTGCCGACATACCGCCGGATGGGAACATCCCCCGTCGGCAATGCCAGTGCATGGAAGTAGTAGAAGCCAGAATCTCTAGGATTCCGCACGTTCGACATGATGATCTCGACTCTCGAATTCGCTGGAATCGGCTCGATCGGGAAAAAGCGTAGCTCGTAGTTTTGCTCATCCCAGTCTATCGATTCTAGGGCGACCTCTTCCCCTTCGACTTCCATTTCGATGTCGTCTAAGTCGAAGCTGCCATCGAAATAGTCGGGATAGCTAACGGTGATTTGAGAGACGCCGATTGGTAGATCCCGGCGGGCAATACGCAAGCGGTAGCGATCGCGTCTCCGAGGAACTCCGTTGAAGTCGAGGCGGTAGCCAAGCTGGCTCTCCTGCTCCACCCCTCCAAACAGTACCAAACCCGGTAGCCCTTGTGCCAGCAGGGGGGCAGCGCTGGCGACCAGTGTGCTAGCGGCGATCGCCAAAGCAGAAGCCGCACGACCGAAAGAAATCTTGGATGTCATAACTACGTCACACCTAAACGCACGAGATTTGCGTAGACGAGATTACTCAAACTACATTAGCCCATTCGCGTCCCTATCTGAAAACACCCACTTGGATCAACGCTAAGGGTGCCATCTACGACGAAATAGGGTTCGAAAAAGTGCCCACCTAAGTTTTTACACGTTAAGCAGCGTAACTCTAAGCACTTCGGAGCCTAAATCCGGGATCCTGCGAGCCTCCAACAAAACCACTCCAGAAATACGAAATAAACATAAATTTGTTCATCTTGAACGCGGGCTTTAGATTGGACTTTATTTCGACAACGAATAGCTTACTGATTGACTTTCTAGAGCGATAGAATTACATCCTCCTGTCAATCGATTCGGATCAAGTAAATGATTGATTCGCTCGTTTATTAAGGGATATTACTTTTAATGATTTATAGGGATAGTCCAGCGGCTTTATGTTTACTTTAGATGGTTGGCTTTGAGCGGCGATCGCAATGCTCTATGCATCCAGATATTGGCTTCGATCCAAGTTCTAGCATGCATACATCACAACTCCAGCGCATAGCTCCATTGCAGAGCATCTCCAAAGATTAACAACAAATCATGACCAAATAGCCTCGTCATTTATGTCCATTGAGTACGTCATCAGGTGTTGATAATTCATATCTAAAAGACTATCCATAAGTCATCCATCCACAAACCATTGAGTACCGCATTGGAGTCATAATTAGACAACTCAGAGGATGCGAATTAAAGATTCATAAGACAAGTTAAAGATCTCCACGACTTGATGGATATCACCGTAGTATGACGTTAAGGTTCTGTGTGCGCATTTCTATACTGGTTGCGATAGTTGAATCATCTTCTATCTACTGTCTGCTCATACCCTTAGCCAGTAGAGTTCCCGGCGTTACCGCAGTGCGCAGCATAGTGAAAGATTTGCTTCCTATTTCTGTTTTGCTTCATATTCCGCAATAAATGCTGCGGAATGTTTGTTGCAGATCTGCGGGCACGCGTTTGTCCAGGATAGTGGTGGGTGAAGGGATCGCTCGTTCCTCTGCACACTGACGTTCCGCTAGCAATCGACGATAGAAACTTGGACGTTTGAGTAGGTATTTAGACGAGCAGACGTCGGATTGGGTCGAGCTTATGCTGTAGGGGGTTTAGCCGATTCTATGAGTTTTGCTCTGAGTCTTATAGGTTTTGTTTTGAACATTGATTATTGATTAAGGTGTTGGCCTTTACCTTGTTGATGACAGAGAAAACGTAGTCGCAGGGAACTTATTTGCGAGCTTTGCATCAAACGTTCAGTGCAACAAAAATTGACTTAAAGCAATTCGAAAAAAATCTTGAAGATCGACGACTATTTTTGACATTACGGGAGCCATTTGGAGCCGCATAAGTTTTGCTTGATTTGACCACTCAACAATGACCTGAGAACCAACAATATTTATTTCTGAGGATGATTCATGAAAATTGCAGTTGCAAAAGAGATTGAAGTTGGAGAGCGTCGTGTCGCGTTGATCCCCGACATGGTCAAGCGATTGGTTGGTATGGGAGTTGAGGTTTTAGTCGAAGCCCAAGCCGGGGCAGGCTCCTTCTTTACAGACGAAGCGTATGTTGCCGCAGGGGCAACGATTGTCAAGGGTCATCGCGAGCTACTGGGAGCCGCCGACCTTGTGCTGAAGGTTAGCCCTCCTGGCGAGTGGGAAGATGGGCAATCTGAAGTTGACCTGCTGCCAGAAAATACGACGCTGATTGGGTTTCTCCATCCCCTGGGGAAACCAGAGATGATTGCCAAGCTGGCCGAGCGCAACATCACTGCCCTCAGCATGGAGCTAGTTCCCCGTACAACCCGTGCCCAATCCATGGATGCACTGTCATCTCAGGCCAGTGTGGCCGGCTACCAGGCCGTGTTGCTGGGCGCAGAGGCACTGCCTCGATTCTTGCCGATGTTGACGACAGCGGCTGGTACGATCCGTCCAGCGAAGGTATTTGTGATTGGGGCTGGGGTTGCAGGTTTGCAGGCGATCGCCACGGCTCGTCGTCTGGGTGCCGTTGTCGAAGCCTTTGACATTCGGCCCGCTGTGAAGGAAGAAGTGCAGAGCCTGGGGGCGAAGTTTGTCGAAGTCACCATGGATGAGGAAACCGTGGCAGAAGGTGGCTACGCTCGGGAGATTTCGGAAGACTCAAAGGAGCGATCCCGCCAGGTAGTAGCGGAACATGTGCAGCAGGCCGACATTGTCATCACGACAGCTCAGGTTCCGGGCAAGCATGCGCCCCTGTTGGTCACGCAGGAAATGGTGGAATCGATGAAGCCTGGTTCGGTCATTGTCGACTTGGCCGCAGAGCAGGGTGGCAACTGTGCCTGCACCGAAGCGGGACGCACGGTAATCACGAATGAAGTGACGATCCTTGGCCCCATCAACCTGGCATCCTACACCCCGGTTCACTCTAGCCAGATGTATTCCAAGAACATCCTCAACCTGTTGACCACGCTGATTCAGGACGGGGAGATGAAGCTGAACTTTGAAGACGACATCATCTCCAGTGTTTGTCTGACGCACCAGGGAGAGGTTCGTAATGCGCGGGTACAGGGCGCGATCGCATCACTCCAGGAACCCTCGGCCACCTGAGTCGCTTGTGGGACAACACCGATCCCCTGTCTTGTCTTTACCGCATCAGCTATTGATTCTGATGGGTTCTCAACACAACCATTCAAAGGAATTTATGAGCCATGATTGATCCCCTCTTAACGGCCCTGGTGGTGTTTGTACTCGCCGCCTTTATCGGATTTGAAGTGATTAACAAAGTGCCGCCCACGCTGCACACACCGCTGATGTCCGGGTCCAACGCTATTTCGGGCATTGCGATTATTGGTGCTGTCCTCGTTACTGTCGGTGGAAATATCAACTGGGTGAATGCCCTTGGATTTGTGGCGATCGTGCTCGCCACCATCAACGTGGTGGGCGGCTTTATGGTCACCGATCGCATGTTACAGATGTTCCGCAAGAAAAAGGCGAGTAGCTAAACTTCGGCTAAGTTAGCCGTCCCTGTTTGTTCTTTGATCGAATTCACGCGATGTTCCGGTATCCATCCAGGCATCTTCCGTCCTGGGACGTTTGGAACTATTTGGAGATTAGATAAGTGACCATGACTAGCAGTATTTTGGACAACGGCATTGAGTTGAGCTATCTCATCGCCGCCTCTCTCTTCATTGTGGGACTGAAACAATTAGGCTCCCCGGCAACGGCGCGGAAGGGCAATGTGATTGCCTCGGTAGGCATGCTTTTGGCGATCGTCGCCACCCTGCTTTACCAAACCCCGATGAATTTCCCGCTGATTCTGGCAGGCATTCTCATTGGCTCCCTTATCGGCACCATCACAGCTCAACGGATTGAAATGACCGCCATGCCAGAAATGGTGGGTCTCTTCAACGGCTTGGGCGGTGGTGCATCAACGCTGATTGCCGTCGCCGAGTTCCAGCGGTTGTTGAGCGTGGGCGAAGCGCCAACCCTCGCCAGCATGATTACGATTCTGTTGAGCATTTTTATTGGCGGCATCACCCTCACAGGGAGTCTAGTTGCCTTCGGCAAGCTCCAAGGCATCATCGGGGGATCGCCCATCATCTTTCCATTACAGCGCATCGTTAGCATTGGGTTAGCTGTGCTGTTCTTGGTCGGCAGTGTGTTCCTCCTGGTGGAAACCACCAGCGAGCCCGTCTTCATGACCTTGCTTAGCATCGCTTTGCTATTGGGGATTCTGTTTGCGATCCCGGTGGGTGGAGCCGATATGCCTGTCGCCATCGCGCTGTTAAACTCCTTCTCGGGTTTGGCCGCGAGTGCTGCCGGTTTTGTGTTGATGAACGACATGCTCATCATTGCTGGAGCCTTGGTGGGGGCATCAGGCATTATCCTGACACAGATCATGTGTCGGGCGATGAACCGATCGCTGTTCTACGTGCTGTTTAGCGCCTTCTCTAAGACCACGACCGCCGTCAACATTGCAACCGCCGAGCACGCAGAGCGGACGGTGAATTCCGTAGACGCCGAAGAAGCGGCGATGATGTTGGGCTACGCCAAGTCCGTGGTGATTGTGCCGGGATATGGCATGGCCGTCGCGCAGGCTCAGCACACTGCACGGGAACTGGCCGACCAGCTAGAGCGACTCGGTGTTGAGGTGAAGTACGCCATTCACCCCGTTGCTGGACGGATGCCAGGGCACATGAACGTATTGCTGGCAGAAGCCAATGTCCCCTATCCCCAGCTCTATGATATGGACGACATCAACACCGAGTTTGGCAACGTGGATGTCGCACTGGTGGTCGGAGCCAATGATGTGGTGAACCCAGCCGCCCGTAATGACCAGAACAGCCCCATCTACGGCATGCCAATTCTGGATGTGGATAAAGCCCATCACACCATCGTCATCAAGCGGGGTCTCAACCCAGGCTTTGCGGGTGTGCAAAATGAGCTGTTCTTCGAGAATAAGACCATGATGCTGTTTGGCAATGCTAAGAATGTGCTGACGGATCTGGTTGGCTCGGTGAAGCAACTGTAGAATTGACAAGAGTTTTTCTCTACGGGAGTTTTTCTCCAAACTAAACGCCTCCAGTCTTTAGACTGGAGGCGTTTCAAACGAGATAATGCATCAGCTCTTTGCAGGTTTAGTCCAGAATCGGGGAAAGGATTAGACTGAGAAAGTCTACCTATGCACCGATACAGGGATCTTAGGCGGACGTAATTCCACCTATCTACCCCAGAAGGGATCTTAGGCGGAATTATCTCCACCTATTTACCAATATAGGGATCCTATAGCGCTATGCGCGTTAGTTAAGTACGGTTGTGTGGGGCGCGGCGCGCCCCACACAACCGTTGCTGTGCTTAATGCGGTTGCACACCGCTATAGGTGGAAATTTTCCCTCTAATTGCGAGTTAGCTGGGTTTTCCTTTTGGTTGAGGTATCACCAAAAAATTGTCGTTGCGGACTTAAAATTCCATACGCTGCGATCGCAACTCTACCGCCATTGTTTTTATGAATTCAATAAACACCCGGACGTTGGCAGACAAATGTCGGTTCTGGGCATATCTCAGCGTAATCGGTTTGCCCTCACCTTTGTAAGGCTCCAGCCGGGGATAGTGAAGGCCGCTGTTAGCACTTGAGAATACCCTTTTGTCGCAATCACATGGTTTGTCCCCGATTAACGATTGGAAAAGGTAAGCGTCCATAACTTTGATAGTCTGACGGAGCTGTTATATTTTCTTTAGACTTCAGGGGTTTCTGTGGTCGATCGCAGCTAAGAATTTATCGCCAGGAAATGCCGGAATGACGCAGCCGAGCCATCTGACGTTTGCCGACATGTATCAGCAGCACGATGTCTATGCCGCATTCCCGCAGGAGTATCGGCAAGCGGGGGCACTTCCCGTTGACTTCGTTCAGGTCGAGCAGACAGATTTTGAGGCGATCGATCCAGCTACCCACACCTTTGCCGTTGGAATCATCCTGAGGGGCCACGCTTGCTTTGAGGTCGATTTTGGCGAGGGGATGCGCCAGATTGCTACCGCCGACAATACTCCCACCGGGGTATATTTACACCCGACCCTGAGTGACACCTTGTATCGGCAGGTCGGGTATTACAATCTGCTGTTTATTTCTGCACCGCTGGCGGATATTGCCGCCAAACTCGAAGTTGAAGCTTCCGTACTGAACCATGCCCTGCGGCCTTTGCATGACAGCGTTTTACCAGACAGCCGCATTCGCACCCACTGCCTCACCCTGTGGGAACAGGCCACCCAAGCGGGCCCCTTTGCCTCGCTAGCGGTCGATCAAGGGTTGCTGGCCCTCGTCGCCATGCTGATGGCGCGGGCTCGACCCGGTCGAATCACCGCAGCACCTCCGACGCCGGGTCTTGATGCTGAGCAGCTAGGGCGGGTGAGAGACTATGTGCAGGCGTTATTGGAGCAGCCGTTTAACCTGAGTGACCTGGCCGATGTCGCGGGGCTATCCCTCTCGCTATTTTCACGAACCTTTAAAGCGGCAACTGGGCAATCACCCCACCAATACGTCCTAAGTCAGCGGGTGCAAAGAGCGCGGGAACTGCTAGCTTTTAGCCACCTGTCGATTGCTGAAATTGCGGCGGCCTGTGGCTTCTACGACCAGGCGCACCTGACGCGGATATTCAAAAAGCAGCTTGGCACCACACCGGGAGACTATCGCCAGGAGGTGCAAGGATGACAAAACCGACCTACGCATCCCTTTCTGAGTATTACCGGGACTCCGATTACGAGCAGTTTCCCCAAGAGCACCGAACGGGTGGGTCAATTCCTGTTCACTTGGTGGAAGCAACGCAGACAGCCCATGACTTTATTGACCCGGCGGTGCCAGAACTCGCCCTAATCATCACGCTCAAAGCGGACATGCCCTTTCGGTGGGATTTGGGAAACGGCATGACGCGAGAGCAGCGGTGCAGAACCGGCGCTATCAGTCTTTGCCCAGCCAATACCGAGATCCGCTACGACTGTGGGGGCGATCATCAACTCCTTGTCCTCGGCTTTCCGGCTGACGAAATTGAGTCTCTGCTTGACAAGGAAGCGGGGCTGACCCTCGATATCTTTAATCCACTTCATCAGCAGACCATTTTTCGCGATGAAACGATTCGCGGAGCGGCTTTACGAATGTGGGCAGAGAGCAGACGAAACGATTTGACTTCTAGCTTGATGATTGACGGTCTCTTTCAAACGCTTTTGGCGCAGTTGCTACGTCGGGCTAATGCGGTGGCCCCGACCCAAGCCGAGCGCCTGAGTCCTGCCATTTTGGCTCGACTTGATGACTATATCGAAGCTCATTGCGATCAGGGGCTCACCGTCGCCGAACTGGCTCAGATAGCTGGCTGCCCGCAGTTCTATTTCGCCCGCAGCTTCAAAGCGACAACGGGCCAGAGTCCCTATCAATATGTCTTAGAACGTCGCCTTGCCCGCGCCTGTGAGTTACTGGCGATTTCTGCGCTGTCGTTGGCTGAGGTGGCGGCGGCCTGCGGCTTTTACGACCAGGCGCACCTGACGCGGATATTCAAGAAGCAGCTCGGCACCACGCCAGGGGCTTATCGCCGGGAAGTCCAACATTAAATAAATAGTTGAGCAGGAATGTACAATCTGCGCCACCGATCGTCCAATACAGGCTCGCGCTGCTTTCCATAAAGTTTCTTAAAGTGCTGATGACTTCATCCCGAAGTCACCGCACCTTAATTCATTCTCAAAATCAATCTGTTAAGAGGTAATCATGAGCCGTAATCGACGTCAGTTTTTGGGTGCAGTGGGGGCCACCGGCGTAGTCGGAGCCATCGGGGCTGAGCGAGTCATGGCCCAAAACACCGACTCATCGACACCTACGCCTGTAGCTCAAACTACGCCGACCAATCGAGAACTCACAGGCAAAGCCGCTATCGTCACGGGGGCAAGAGCTAATATTGGTCGAGCGATCGCTGTCGAACTGGCCCGCATGGGCTCTAATGTGGTTATTCATTACCATCGCCCCGAAACTCGCGACCAGGCTGAGCAAACTGCTGCCATGTGTCAAGAGTATGGAGTACAAACAGCATTCGCGGTGGGCGACCTGGGTGATAAGGCTAACGTGATGAGCATGTTCGACGTGGCGACTGACACCTTTGGTCGGCTGGATATCTTTGTCCACAATGCAGGTGCCTTGGTGAAGGGTCCCGTAGCTGAGCTATCAGACGAAGATTACGTGCGCATGCAGCGAGTAAATGTCGATGCCACATTCTACGGCTTCCGCGAGGCGGCCCGCCGCATTGAAGATGGTGGCCGCATCATTGGAATTGCGTCTTCTGTAACTGGTGGCCCGCCGCCGCAGTATGGCGTCTACACAGGTGGCAAATCATTCATGAACGGGATGGTGCTAGCGATGGCCAAAGAGCTAGGCTCGCGTGCAATTACGGTGAACTCTATCAATCCTGGCCCGCTCGATACGCCTTTCTTTCATGAGCCGGAAACGCCGGAGTCGGTCGCCTACATCAGTCAACTGGCACCCATGGGTCGGTTGGGTGAAGTGGAGGAACTCATGCCTGCTGTGCGGATGCTGCTCTCACCCGAGGGGATGTGGATGAACGGAGAAACTTTGTACATCAACAATGGCTATCTTCAGGCGTAAGTTTGACTGTGACGCTGTTGGCCTTTGGCAGGAGACTATTGCAGTCTGCTAGTCTCCTGCCGAAGTTTTATAGAGAAAACGACTGGAATCGCTGCAGGTCCGCAGCGTCGTCCTCACATATCCCAGCTTTCACTATATTCATTCTGTATTTCAATACTCTCTAAGTAGGGCTTACTGAAAAAGTTGAAATTGCTTACAGGAAAAGGACTTCAACCGTTTTCCTCTCCAACAAGTGCAAGGTTATGGCATCTAAGGGGTCAAAAGCCTTGCACTCCTCATAAAAAATCTAGTCAAAATTTAAAATACAGAGGATGGATCCCTCAAATTTCGAGCTGTATGGCATCTAGAATGTTTTTGAGGACTTTTTCAGCAAGCCCTAAGTAGCTCGGCATGATAAAAAAATAGATCCTAAAAACCTGTACCGCCCGCAGCGCGGGCGGTACAGGTTTTTAGGATTTTAGTTTTAATCGCACCTAACGACTTACTCAATTATCTTCAGTAGAAACCCGATGCTGTATGTGGATGACTTACTCAAGCTGAGCGCCTTTCAGATATTGTCTGAGGCTCGCCTGCAATGGGTGTGCGATCGCGCTGATACGACTGCCGTCATTAGAGATAAATAAATCAAATCGCTGTTGCTAGTGCAGAAGAGGTTGTTCTTCACTAGGCTGCCGTCACAGGTAACACCCATAGGGTTGTGATCGCCCACATCATCAATGAGGGCAGCGGCACTGCTACCGCATTATCGACACGATCACCATTTTAAGCAGGGGGGTTTTGTCAGATTGTTGCTGCCATCCACCTAACCCTGTGTTGGTGCAGACGGAACTGAGATTATCGTTGAGTTCCCAATATCATCTGCCGCCGCACAACTTCACCGTTATGTGGCATATGTTCGGAAGCCTCGAATAAAACGAAGCTAGCGTAGAACTGACGCCCAAATTGTCAATTTCAGTTTCAGAGAACGATCTAACCCAGTCGTCAGCGTCTCAAAATTCAACGTCCCTTCTGTACCCTAAGCTACTGTCCTGATAATCAAGTTAAAAACAAACTTCGACTAGTGTCAGTCATCGCAGCGTTCGCCGCGATCCACAGCAATACCTTTATCATGACCGAATCAGTCCGTCTTGATATTCAATGATGCTTTTAGCCAATCGGCATATTCGGCCAGCGCTTCTTCATTACGTGAGCAATAGGTCCATTTCTGCTGTCGCTTTGCGTTGATGAAACCGGCCCGTTTCAAAAGCTCGATATGTCGGCTCATCGTCGGCTGACTCACACCGAAATGCTCGGCGATGAGCTGGACACAAACCCCTGTCTCGACCGGATCCGCAGATTCTTGCTTCGCGAAATGCTCAAGCGGACGGTCGAGCAAGCGTAGGATTTCGAGCCGCGTTTGGTTGGCGATCGCCTTGACTTGATCTTCTCTATTTGTCATGCCATAAATATATATAGCAATTTAGCTATGTGTCAATGAATATTGAGGGAATGCTTCGATGCTGCAGCTTAAAGAGCGTTTTTCTTTCGATGGCCAGTCCATTGCGTGGGGTTCAATGGGTGCAGGCGATCCGATTGTCCTTGTTCACGGGTTCCCTTGGTCGGCCCAAGCCTGGCGGGCGATCGCGCCTTGGCTGGCGAAGACGCACAAGGTCTTTTACTTCGACATGTTGGGAACGGGTCTTTCAGAAAAGGGCGAGACGCAGAATGTCACGGAATCGGTTCAGAGCAACCTCCTTGAAGCCCTAATCGGGCATTGGGAATTAAAGCGGCCACAAGTTGTCGGCCACGATTTCGGCGGTCTGGCCGCATTACGTTGTCATTTCGTCAACGGAATTGAGTATGGAAAACTTCATCTCGTCAACGCGGTTGCCGTATTGCCATCAGGGTCACCGTTCTACGCCCATGTCGCCAATTACGAACCCGCATTTGCTGGTTTGCCGGACTATGCACACGAAGCCTTGTTCTGCGCCTATATTCAGGCTGCTGCGCACTACCCGCTGCGGGAAGAAGCGATCCGTTTATATTTTGAGCCTTGGTCGGGCGAGGTCGGGAAGGCGGCCTTTTATCGCCAGATTGCACAAGCGGATCTGGGTAACATCGAGGAAGCCCAGAAGCTTTATGGATCGACAGATTTCGAAGTGCACATAAGCTGGGGCATGCGGGATACATTCATCCCATCGGAACAAGGCCGACAAGTGCACGAGCTTTTGAATGCCAAGAGCTTTACGCCGATTGATGACGCCTCACACATGGTGCACGAAGACTCGCCCTCCGCACTGCTAGGGGCGTTGCTGAAGAGCATCTGATTGAAACGCTCGATTGCGCAAGAGCATTCGTGCGCTACGTGGCAACAAAAGGGTGAGATGAGCTCGAAGCGGTCTACTCGCAAGATCGCGTAGACCTTCGGATATGAATCACAGAACACCGCTCAAGATAAAATCTTGAGGATCCGCTTTTACCGGCTAGCGGGCATACTCGAACAATGTTCATTAGCCACATAACAAGCAAATGCAGGCGGACGCGGCCAACGCCGCGCCGCTGATTTGAACGTTAGTCGCCTATCGACCGCCAACGGTGATGGAATCGACCTTAATGTGAGGCTGACCCACGGTGACATAGATACTGCCACTGATGGAGCCACAGAACCCAGCGGCTAAGCCCAGGTCATTCGAGCACATAGAGATTTTGTCCATGATTTCGGTGGCTTCCCCAATTAGCGTCGCGCCTTTGAGGGGTTTAGTGATTTTGCCATTCTCAATCAGGTAAGCCTCCGACACGGCGAAGTTGAATTGCCCCGTTGGCCCCACACTGCCGCCCCCCATCTTCTTGCAGTAAATACCTTTGTCGATGGAGGCGAAGATATCTTCGATGGAGTGCTCACCGGGGGCAATGTAGGTGTTGCGCATGCGGCTGGCAGCGGCGTAGGTGTAGCTCTGACGGCGACCGCTGCCGGTGCGGGGATGACCAGTGCGCACGGAACCCGCGCGGTCGGACAGGAAGTTTTTGAGGATGCCATTTTCGATCAGCAAGGTGCGCTGGGCTGGCATCCCTTCATCATCCATATCGATGGTGCCAAAGGCATCGGAAGAAAGCCCTTCATCCCAAGCAGTCAGGCTTTCATGGGCAATTTTCTGGCCTTTCTTGTCGATGAATGGGGTGGTTTTCCGTTCAATTTGAGTGGTTTCGAGCAGATGGCCGCAGGCTTCATGGAAAATAACACCACCAAACTCGTTGGCCATCACAATGGGGTAGGTTCCAGACTCAACATAGTCGGCATAAAGCATATTGCCAGCGGATTCGGCGACTTCGTCGGCATCTTCGGCGTAGTTCCAGGTGCGGAGGAAGTCGGGGCGGCTGGTGCTACCCACACGCTTGCCAATGGAGGTGCGATGTTCACCATCGGCACAGAGGAGACTATAGCCAACGGACTGGGTGAGGCGGATGTCGCGGGCAAAAACGCCATCGCTGGCCGCCACCAACACCTCCTGCCAGTCGCGGAAGTAGACCGCGCGCCGGGATTGGATATGATTGGCTTTCTTTTCGATCGCCGCATTCGCCGCCAGGAGTACATCACCCATCTCGCGCATGGAGCTGCATTGCGCTAGCCAGTCCTCTTTGCCACGGGCGGTAGCGTAGTCGCGCATCAACTCCAGATTGATTTCAGGCACAAAGGCATTGGGAGCAGGCAGGGTCAAGCCAAGGATCGACAGACCTTTTTCCAGGGCTGCTTTCAGACCGTTAAAGCTGAGATCATTGGTGCTGACATAGCAATCTGCTGTACCCAGAAAGGCACGAACGCCAGCCCCCAAGCTGAGGCTGGGGGAAATGCTGGTGATTTCGTCCTGTTCTGCCTGACAACTGATGTAGTTCGTCCGCTCCAGGAAAAATTCGATGAAATCGGCTCCGGCGGCACGCCCTAGCCCCAGCAATGTCGAAAGGGGGGCGCGCCAGGATTCGTCGAAGCGATCGCGCGTTGCTGCATAGTTCAGATTGGGAATCTTGTCGGAAACCAGCAAAGTATCGGGCAGAGTGGTAAGTTGCATCAGCAATACCTTTGAGACGGACAGTCGGTGGGCGGTAACGTTTCTTAGTCTAACAAGGGATGGAGAGGGGTGGGTTGGATGCGTCCGGCTCACGCAAAGTTGGGAAGCAGCGCCGATTCATCCAGCCCCATTTCTCGTTCTACGAAGTCCTGAACAAACTTGCGGTATTCGCGCAGGGTTTTGTCGACCCAGTGGCGATCGCTGCTATCGGCATAGAGATGCACCAGGGGTTCGCCTGCATCTGGGAGCGTGAGGATCCAGCTATCGCGATCGGGGCTGAAAATTTTGACGCCATCCACCAGTTCCAAGGAATCTGGGGGATGGGTTTCGACCAGGCGGCGCATCAAGGAGCCTTTGACAGTCCAGGGGCACCGAACAGTGAGCGAGCGATGGCAGACGCGGGGCAATTCTGAGCGAATCTGTCCCAGGTTGTGGCGCGATACGGAGGAATACCCGTCATGGGCCTCGACCGCATGGGACAGTTGATCCTGCAGCGACAGCATTTCAATCACCTTCGCGATGCAGAACATCGCATCAAAACCAGGATGCAACTGTGGGAAGATAAAGCCCATTTCGCCGCTGCCCCCCAATACCACATTCGGAATCGTATGACAGGCTTCCATCAGCGCCGTGGGGTTAGCTTTCGTGCGCACGACGCGTCCGCCATGCCGCCGGGCGATGTCTTCCACTGCACTGGAGGCATTGACGGGCACCACGACGGTGCTGCCGGGGTGGCGGGTCAAAACCATGTGAGCCATCAATGCGGTCAACGCTTCCCCCCGAATCGGGCTACCCGCCTCATCCACCAGAATCAACTGCTCGCCATTGGCAGACACCTGGACGCCAAAGGTGGCTTTTAGCGCTTCGACCACATGCCCCAACTGGCTGAGCAAGGCTTCGCGATCGGCCCGGGTCGGCGCGGTCGGGGTGAGGCTAGCGTTGAGGACAACGGCATCGCAACCAAACTTTGCCAGCAGTTGCGGCAATACGGCCCCGGACACCGCATAGGCATAGTCGATCACCACTTTGGAGTTGCTGTTGCGGATGGTATCGACCCGGAGTAGATGCTCGAAACTGGCGCAGTAAATATCAGTGGATTGGGTGACGTAGTAGACGTTGCCGATTTCCTGGAGTTGGGCGCGGCGAAAATCTTCCTTAAAGTAGGCACCTTCAATCTTCTTTTCCCGAGCTTTGGTGAGGTTGATCCCTTTAGCGTCGAAAAACTCGATCAAGATATGGTCGGAGCGCTCGGGATGGACGCGGACGTGAATGCCCCCGGCCACTTGGCGACTCGGGGCAACGGTACGCGAAACAGGAATCGCGGTCGCTTCCAGGTTGTGAATATGGATGCCCACTGACATCAGCCCAGAAATGAGCGATCGCGACACCATCCGAGAAATATTCCGCTGATCCCGCGACACACTGACATGGGAGTCGGGCTTCAGGGTCGAGCCATAGGCCGCCCCCAGTCGCACCGCAAACTCCGGAGTAATGTCCACATTCGCCAAGCCAGACACGCCCCGCTGGCCGAACAGATTTCGGTGAGCCGCATGCCCCCAAATCAGGTTCATGTTGACGATCGCCCCCGGATCAATCCGCTTACTGGGCCAGATCCGCACATCGGGGTTCACCACCGCCTCTTCCCCTACGACAGAGAGAGAGCCAACGATCGCTCCTTCCAGCACATGGGCGCGGCGATCGACCCGCGTTCCCCGAGCGGTCACACAGGCGCGTAGATGCGACTCTTCCCCCAGGGTGACGCCATTCCAGATCACAGGGCGCTTTAGATCCGCATCCGCGCCGATTGTGACATTGTCCCCAATCACCGTCCCGGCCTCAATTTGCACCCGCGACCCGATGCGGCAGTTGCTCCCGATGAGCACAGGCGTAGCGATGCGGGCTGTACCGTCGATATAGGTATTTTGGCCAACCCAGAGACCGGGCGATCGCTCCTCATAGGCAACCTCCAGCTTCACCTTATGGCTGAGGGCCGCATACTGAGCCGCTCGATAGGCATCCAAGTGCCCCACATCGCACCAGAAGCCCTTTGTCACGTAGCCATACATCGGCAGATTCTTTTCGAGCAGCAAGGGAAATAGGTCCTTGGAAAAATCCGCTTCCCGATTGGGCGGCAAATATTCCAGCACCTCCGGCTCCAAAATGTAGGTGCCGGTGTTCACCGTGTCAGAAAAAATTTCGCTGCTCGATGGCTTCTCCAAAAAGCGCTGAATCCGCTGATTTTCATCGGTAATGACCACCCCAAAATCCAGTGGGTTGGGCATGGAGGCGAGCACCAGCGTTGCCTTCGATCCCCGCTCTTTGTGGAACTGAATCGCATCGGAAAGGTCAGTATCGGTGATGCTGTCGCCACTGATGACGAGAAACGTATCATCCAGCAATTCCGCCACATTCTTGACACAACCAGCGGTTCCCAGGGGTTGGTCTTCCTCCACTGCATAGGTCATCTGCACCCCAAAGTCGCGCCCATCATGGAAATAGTCCCGCATCACATCGGGCAAGTAATGCAGCGTCGCAATAATTTCTGTAATTTGATGTCGGCGCAGCAAGTTGATGATGTGTTCGGCAATGGGGCGGTTAAGAATCGGCACCATGGGTTTGGGCAAATCGCAGGTTAGCGGTCGTAGCCTCGTCCCCGATCCACCGGCCATTAGCACTGCTCTCATACACATCCTCCTGCTCGCACAGATTTGGCTTACGCATTCTGCCATTACCTCCCACAACCATTGCGCCATCGTCCCCGGTGAAGATTGTGGGGTTTCGAGGCGCTACCCGCTATCGCTTGTTGAAAAGCAAGCCGTGATCCTATTTCAACTGTGACAGAAATCCCAAAAGGCGGCAGGGTTGTAATGTTTTTTTGCATGAAGTTTTGGATCATCGTTGCTGGGAATCGCTATTTCTTGGACAAGGTCAAAGGCTTTTCTGGCTGCCGTTAGCCCCGTCCTTGAGCCCTATATGGGCGGATTTCCCTATCACAAAATACAAACACGTTTGCATCGCTGTCTCGTACACTTGAGTCAGCAATGCTTTGTGAGCAGGCACTCTGCCAATGCACCGTTGGCTCTCAGTGATCCCTTGTGTCAAACCGAGCGACACCCCTGACAAAGCATTCACTGTGGTTCCGCATCAATGTCAAACAATTGGCGACGTATTCAGGACAAGGAGATTAGTAAAGATGCCGTTTCTTTTGACTCTAGCCCTGTTAGGTGGGTATGGTTTTGGGCTGATGAAGTTCTGGAAAGGGTTCGATCGCACCAACTTTAACCAGAACAGGCTGCTCCTCTCTATCGGCTGGCCGCTCTTCCTGCTCAATTCTTCCTATCGTCAGAACTTCCGACGGGCACTCAAGGGTTAGGGCTCCAACATAACGCAGCGTATTGTCCCCGGAATCTAAAGGTTTCGGGGCGTTTGGTTATAATTTGCCCCAGCCCTTTTGCATATTGTCGGTTCACGCTAACCGCCCCCCTTCTCTTGCTTCCATCAGGTTTTCCCAACATTTCGCTATGGCTCGCTCTGGCAAGAATCTTTCAACCTTCCTTGCAAACACCCAGGCACTTGGCGATCGCGCTGATGCGTGGCAAACCCATCTGGAAACCGTCGCCAATCGATTTAATAAAGAGTTGAAGGGCGAACCCTTCGAACTGCCAGATGAATTGAAAGAAATGCCTATCTATCAGGAATGGCAAGCCGGGTTGCTCGCGCCCAAAGTTGCATCCCCGTTTTGGGAAGTGGCGAAGCCGACGAAACAGCAGCGGTGCCTCGATATTGGCTGTGGTGTGAGCTTTTTGATCTATCCCTGGCGCGACTGGAATGCTGTATTTTTTGGGCAAGACATTAGCACCTTTGCGGCAGAAACCCTCAACTCCCGTGGCCCCCAGCTCAACTCCAAACTCTTCAAAGGGGTGAAGGTGGGCAGTGCCGATAATTTGCAGTACGAGGATGATCAGTTTGATCTGGCGATCGCCACCGGATTCAGTTGCTACTATCCGCTGGAATATTGGGAGGTCGTATTACCCGAAGTGAAGCGGGTACTGAAACCCGACGGGATTTTTGTCTTCGATATGGTCGATCCGGAGCTGTCCCAGGCAGAAAACTGGGCCATTCTAGAAACCTACCTGGGAGCTGAAGTCTTTTTGGAATCGAGCGATCGCTGGAAGCAACTCTTCAAAGACCAGGGGTTGAAGGTGGTCAAGCAGCAACCGGGTGAAATCTTCTGTCTATTCAAGACCCGCTTTCAATAACGGGCGTTCAGGATAACATCCTGGCAACTACCGTCGCGGCGAGGATGCAAGATCCAACTATGATTTTTTTCCGAGAAGGGGGGCGCTGCATCCCTTCTCGGAAAAAATCATACCCTCAACTAGCAACGCCATCGCGGCTATCTAACGGCGACGGGAAAAAATGCTGAATAAACCTTTGTCGCCTTTGTCGGATTCTGAGCGCGTGACCTTGACGGCAGATTTTCCTTTGCCTGTAGTGGAGCTTTTGGTCACGGTTTCGGGATCGATGCCAAACTTGGGCGCGTAGCGAAGTGCCAGTTTGTCATCGGGGTTGAGCTTGAGCGACTGGCGACAATGCACCCGCCCCATGGTGGGCAAGTCTTGTTTGAGATAGGCCACCGCTAGCAAGGCGTGGTAGTTGCTGCGGGAGGCATTCAGCTTCAGTGCATCCTTTAATTCGCGCACAACCTCGGCCCACTTCGAGTTACTGGCGTAGGATTGAGCCCGCTCGTAGTGACGCTGGGCATAGTCGACGGTCTGCTTTGCGTCGGTCTGTGCGGTGCCGACGGGTACCGTTTGGGTGACGATCGGCGGCTTGGCCGAAACAATACCGGTTCGCTTTTCGCGGATAATGGGCTCCCCCATCTTGAGCCGCAGATACACCAGATTCAGCTCATCCAGTTGGCTGGTGACCCATGCAAACTGGTCGAGGGGTTGGTATTGATCATCGCCGAGTCGGGCGATCGCCTGCTCGTAAAACACATCAATATGGGCTGGCGTCTTGCCCATTAACTCGCGAGCAATATCGCTTCGCGGATCAAAGGTTTGCTCACGGGTCAGACGGCGAACTCGAAACCGCAACATCGCAAGGTTTTCAGCGCGTCCCTTATCTTGCTTTAGCTTCTGGTAGGCTGGCCCTACCATTTTGGAAAACAGTTGCGTCGCCAGTGCCCGAACATCTGCGTCAGCGCTCACGTAGCGGTCGGGGTGAAGCAGTTTTGCCAGGTCGCGGTAGCGCTTCAGCACGCGACGATCGTCCGCTGTTACCGAGAGCCCCATCACAGCGTAGGGATCTTGGAAGCGGGTCAGCCACTCAGTTGTAAAGGAAGTCTGGGACATTAAAACCTGCGAGCGATAGCAACATCTGGTGACTGGTAGACCCACAATGGTTGCGGCCCTGGAAAGCATCTCCGTGGAACTACAGAGAATGGATACACAATAACTCGAATCTAACAGCGAAAAAACGATCGAGTGGACAGGTTTCTGAAGCGGGATAAAATGCTGAATTTTAGTATCCCATTTTGATGGAAGGGTAGGGGCATAGGCAAGACTTGAACTTCACAGAATGCGGTGTAATGAACAAAGTTCCTTAAAAAATCGCTCATCTTTCTGGAATCGGTTCATCCCTCATCTTTCGACCTCGTCTCACCGCATCCGTACGTAACTCAAAATGCCATCAGGGCAACGACGGAGCGCGCATGAACGGCATAGTGTTGTCCAGACACGCTAGGCGCTGTTTCCCGTGGCGAAAAATCGTCCGGTGCAAGGAGAAAGGTATCAACAATTCGATGCCAGCGATCGCCCTGCTTTAAAGGAGGCAAGTCGAACTTTTGGGGTTCCCAGTAGGCATTGAACATGCAATAGAGATGTTCCTCTTTATCGGGATAGTGCAGCCCCATAGCCAGGGTATGCGAGTCCTCATCCCACTCTGGCTCGCCCAAACGTCGGCCATGCCATGACACATAAGGATCATGCTCGTTCACAAACTTGGTCAGCACGCGATCGAGCTGAAACAGGTTGAGGTTCTGGATGAAGCGGATAAATTCTCGCGTAAATCGTAAAAGATCCGCGTTCTCGTCCACTTTATCCCAATCAAACCAGCTGAGTATATTGTCCTGACAATAGCTATTATTATTGCCCTGCTGGGTGCGCCGCACTTCATCGCCCATCAGCAGCATCGGCGTTCCCTGAGAGAGGAACAAAACGCTGAGGAGATTTTTCGCCTGGCGATCGCGCAACGCCAACACGTCTGAATCATCCGTCTCCCCTTCAATGCCACAATTCCAGCTATGGTTGTCGTTAGCCCCATCCCGATTCTCCTCGTTGTTGGCGGTATTGTCCTTTTTGTTGTAAGACACCACATCATTGAGGGTGAAGCCATCGTGGCAGGTGACAAAGTTGATGCTGCGCGTCGTGTCGTAGTCCATTTGGGGATAGATGTCGGGGCTGCCCATCAACCGAGCAGCTAGGGGACCGACCATACCGGGGTCACTCTTCACAAACCGCCGCGCATCATCACGAAATGGCCCATTCCATTCGGCAAAGCGATCGCCCGTCCCCACAAACTTGCCCACCTGATACAGCCCCGCCGCATCCCAGGCTTCCGCAATAATCTTGGTACGCGCCAGCACCGGATCCATCTCAATCGTCCAAAGGATGGGCGATCGATCCACTGGCAAACCGGTATCATCGCGCCAAAGCACCGAGGCCAGGTCAAACCGGAAGCCATCCACATGCATTTCCGACACCCAGTAGCGTAGGGAATCGAGAATCAACTGGCTGACGATGGGGTGGTTGGCTCGCATCGCGTTACCGCATCCGCTGTAGTTGCGGTAATGCTGGCGCTCGGGCTCCAAGATGTAATAGGCCGAGTTTTCTAATCCCCGATAGGCCAGGGTCGGGCCGTCTTCATTGCCCTCTGCCGTGTGGTTGAACACCACATCCAAAATCACCTCAATTCCCGCCCGGTGAAAGGCTTTCACCATATCGCGAAACTCATCCAATGCCCCCAGCGGATCGGGGGTAGAGCTATAGGCCTGGTGGGGTGCAAAGAAGCCAATGGTGCTATAGCCCCAGTAATTTGGCAACCCTGGCGGCGCATCCTTCGGGTCAAAAAAGTGGACGGGCAGCAACTCGACCGCCGTAATCCCTAGAGCTTTGAGGTAGGGAATCTTATCCACCACCCCCGCATAGGTTCCCCGCTTTTCTGGGGCAACTCCAGAATTGGGGTTCTTGGTGAACCCAGCCACATGCATTTCGTAGATGATGCTGCGGTTGTAGGAGGTGGGCGAGAGGCGATCGCCCTCCCAGTCATAACGGCTGGTATCAACCACCACGCCTTTTAATGCCTCGGCGCAGTTGTCATAGCCGATTTCAGCGGCAGCCAGGCGATCGTAGTTCGCCTCATTGACAATCGCCTTGGCATAAGGGTCGAGTAACACCTTGCTGGGGTCAAATCGATAGCCCTGATCTGGCACAAACGGCCCATAGGCACGATAACCATAGATTTGCCCCGGCTGAACGCCCGGAACAAACACATGCCAATAATGAAAACTGCGATTCTCTTGGGGACTAAGGCTAATGACACGGCTGGGCTTAGCATCGTCTGGCGCATCAAACAGCAATAACTCCATCGCCTCAGCACTTTTGGAGAAAATGCAGAAGTTTACCCCAATCGGCGTAACGGTCGTCCCCAGCGGAAAGCTCCGCCCAGGCAAGGTATCAAAAGCCATCTAGCATGCCCTTAAAGAAACAATCAGAGCGAGAGGGGCATTCCAGGGAGAATGTGGCGAACTCACGCTCAGGTGATTATACGAAGATCACCCAGAATTCTCTACCATTTGCTGGATCTTCGGTTTTCGATTGTCGACGAATTAAATTCCTTTGAAATGCTCAATCCAAATTCCTCGACTTGTGGTGTTGGCAATCGCCCTCCCTCCCTCAAAAACGTAAAACAACGAGTACTCCGCCCAGCCATAGCAAGAACGCAAGCCGCGTCAGCTGCATGGCTTCTTGGATACCCCCTGGCGTGATGGGGCGATCGCCATCCCCCAGGAGAGGTTTGTGTTTGACGATGCCGCGATAGGCATTGGTACCGCCGACCTGAACACCGAGGGTTGCGGCATAGGCGCATTCGCTCCAGCCTGCGTTGGGGCTGGGGTCTTTCGAAGCGTCGCGGCGGCAGATTCGGAGGACATGGCCAGGGCGGCAGGAGAGGAGCGCTAGCGTCAGCACATGCAGGCGGCAGGGAAGCCAGGTGAGCGCATCTTCCAGGCGGGCGCTGCTCCAGCCGAGGTGCGTGTAGGGAGCATCGCGATAGCCCACCATCGAGTCGAGGGTGCTGGCCGCTTTGTAGGCCAAGGCAACGGGAGCCGCGCCGAGGGGTGTGAGGCTTCCGGCGATCGCCCAAAATAACGGAGCCATCACGCCATCCGTTGCATTCTCCGTCACCGTTTCCAGCACTGCCCGCAGAATTTCGCCGTCTGATAGCACTTCCGTGTCGCGCCCCACATACAGGCTGAGCCGTTGCCGTGCCTCCACCAGATTCCCGGCCTGGAGGGGTTGCAGCACTGCCTCCGCTGCCGCTCGCAAACTCCGCCCCGCCAGACAACTCGCCAGCAACACAGCCTCAACCGCCAGTCCTATCCAGGGATGGAGCCTTACACTCATCGCTACAAGGCTCCATCCCACAAAGCCACTCCCCACCACGAGCAACAGCGTTAGCCCTACCCCGGCAAGGCGTTGGGGCAAAGGGTAATTCAGTCGCTTCAGGGCAGTCTGGCTGTAGCGCGAAATTACCGCCCCCATCACCTGCACAGGATGCATCCACCCCCACGGATCGCCGATCAGGTAGTCCAGCAATGCTGCGATCGCTAACACCAATCCCGCTTGTTCCCCAAAATCCACGCCTCCCTCACCCCCTAAATCCCTGGATTTTCCAAAAATTCATCATATTTTACAGATGGCTTTTTAACCGGAGAGCATGAGTGTCTGAGTCGAGGTTGGGGCGATCGCCCAAAACCCCACATTCCTCAAGATCCGTCAAAGCCATACCTATGCGAGGGTCCTAATCTGGTGTTCCGCAAATGACCTGGGAGTACTGCGAAATCAGAGTCTAGAGGGACTTGGTAGGAGGTGAATGGAAGCTTGGGTGGGAGGGCGATCGGGCATCCTCATAGCAACATGCAAACCAGACAAGAGGCTATGATTTCTGCAAATACGATTGGATTAGCCCTGTTTTCATATTGTTCTGTATTGATATAAAGCGGAACAGCAAATTTATAGAAATAGGATTTTATCGATCAAATAACTTTTTATTAGCTTCAGACTCCTTAAATTCATTTAGAAGTAGATAAGCTCACCAAAGCTTTTAATTTCATTTTCTTCCCCCCTTCCATTCCCTTTAGTTTTCTGCGAATAATGGCACCGTGACCGGAAGGTTAAGGACATCTCTAGGGTGGTTGCAAACTCCTCAACGGCTTTTACCTGCAAGGAAATGCACTCCCGGCTTTCCTGGGGCACGGCTCCAGGAAAGTATTTTTTCTCGCTACATAACGTCCGCTACAGAACCTATCCATCCCCGGTTGCCTCCACTCATTGCTACACATCCAGGAGAACCCTCCGTGAAACTTGCCGTTTATGGAAAAGGTGGTATCGGAAAATCCACCACAAGCTGCAACATCTCTGTTGCTCTGGCGCGTCGGGGCAAGAAGGTCTTGCAAATTGGCTGTGACCCCAAGCACGACAGCACCTTCACCCTCACCGGATTTTTGATTCCCACCATCATCGACACCCTCCAGGAAAAGAACTTCCACTACGAAGATGTGTGGCCCGAAGACGTGATTTACAAAGGCTATGGCGGTGTCCATTGCGTCGAAGCGGGAGGCCCACCGGCTGGCGCTGGATGCGGTGGTTATGTCGTCGGCGAAACCGTCAAGTTGCTGAAAGAACTCAACGCCTTCGACGAATACGATGTGATTTTGTTTGATGTGTTGGGCGATGTGGTCTGCGGTGGCTTTGCGGCTCCCCTCAACTACGCCGACTACTGCATGATCGTCACCGACAACGGCTTTGATGCTCTGTTTGCCGCCAATCGCATCGCCGCCTCTGTGCGCGAGAAAGCGCGCACCAAGCCCCTACGCCTCGCTGGACTCATCGGCAATCGCACCTCCAAGCGCGACCTGATCGACAAATACATCGAAGCGGTTCCCATGCCCGTGCTGGAAATTCTGCCACTGATCGAAGACATTCGCGTGTCGCGGGTGAAGGGCAAAACCCTATTCGAGATGGCCGAAACCGACCCCGCTCTCAATGAGGTGTGTGACTACTACCTGAATATCGCCGACCAGATTCTGTCCGCCCCCGAAGGAGTGGTTCCCCAAGATGCACCCGATCGCGACCTCTTCACCCTCCTTTCCGACTTCTACCTCAATCCCGTTGCCCCACCCACGGAAGAGGAAGCCCTAGATTTGATGATGGTCTAGCCATTTTGGATTTTGGAGAAGGAACCACAAAGGCACAAAGACAAAGGAATGTAGTAGCACCCGTCGACGTTTATCCGCGTTCATCTGCGTTTATCTGCGTTCCCGACTTTTCCCCTCTGCACCTACTTGGTTCATTTATCCAAACCAATAGATAGAGATTGTTCAATCGCCGCTCGCATTCCCAGGCAAAATCTTACTTAGATCCTTTGTTTGATGGTTTCAGTGGTGTGAACATTCAATATCTTCGTCAGTCTCTCAAAAACCGTTGGCTCACCTACTACGACGAAAACCGGGAGTGGATTGAGCGTTTGGGCATCTGGGTCGAGTGCGGTGGGGTGCGCCGCCCGTCCTCTAGCTTCATTCTCGGTACGCTAGCCTCCGTTGAGCCAGAACTCACTAACTTGTTGCCCCTGGTGGTCGACCTGAGCAACAACCCCGATCGCATCGTTATGGCTCTCGGTCTCAACATCAACCCCGACCATGCTCTCAAATCCCTCGAAAGCGCTAGCACCGATCAGCCCACCAAGATGCTGCCCGGAGAAACGCCCACAATGAAAAAGCTCAGCGCTCATACCCCCCGCAAGCTACCCTCCCTTGTGGATGAGGAATGCCAGGGAGCACGGTATAGCGATGCAGCACGGAAGCGGCTTGAGCGCGATCGCGAGTAAACCACAAAGGCACTTGGTGGTTCCTCTGTTTAATAAACTCTCAAAGGATTCAGCATTATGACCCTCGCCGACACCCAGCCCCAGGCTCTCAGCTTTGATTGCGAAACCGGAAACTACCACACCTTTTGCCCCATCAGTTGTGTGGCATGGTTGTACCAAAAGATTGAAGATAGTTTCTTTTTGGTGATTGGCACAAAGACCTGTGGTTATTTTTTGCAGAACGCCATGGGGGTCATGATTTTTGCCGAGCCTCGCTATGCGATGGCAGAGCTGGAAGAGGGTGACATTTCGGCTCAGCTCAATGACTACGAAGAACTGAAGCGGCTGTGTGAACAGATCAAGCGCGATCGCAACCCTTCCGTCATCGTTTTCATTGGTACCTGCACTACCGAGATCATCAAAATGGATCTGGAAGGGCTGGCTCCCAAGTTGGAGGGCGAAATCGGCATTCCCATCGTGGTGGCACGCGCCAATGGCTTGGACTATGCCTTCACCCAGGGAGAAGACACGGTGCTGGCAGCAATGGCTCAGCGCTGTCCCAACAAGGCTCCCGCCACAGCATCTGAGCAAGAGGAACGCAATGGCTTGCAAAAGCTGTTGAACTTTGGCCGCAAGCAGGAAGAGGTCGCCGCTGCTGACTCCGAGTATGTGGATCATCCACCCCTAGTGCTGTTCGGATCCCTGCCCGACCCGGTGGTCACCCAACTCACCCTGGAACTGAAACGCCAGGGTATCAAGGTATCGGGCTGGCTCCCAGCAAAACGCTACACCGAACTACCTGTATTGGAAGAAGGCAGCTATGTCTGCGGCGTCAATCCCTTCCTCTCACGTACCGCCACGACCCTGATGCGCCGTCGCAAGTGCAAGCTGATCGGTGCCCCGTTTCCCATTGGCCCCGATGGCACTCGCGCCTGGGTCGAGAAAATTTGCTCCGTCTTTGGCATCGAACCCAAAGGGCTAGACGAGCGGGAAGCGCAAATCTGGCAAAACCTGGAAGACTATGTGCAGCTGATTCGTGGCAAGTCTGTGTTCTTTATGGGAGACAACTTGCTAGAAATTTCTCTGGCACGATTCCTCATCCGCTGCGGCATGACCGTCCCCGAAATCGGCATTCCCTATATGGATAAGCGCTACCAGGCAGCAGAGCTAGCGCTGCTGGAGCGTACCTGCCACGAGATGAATGTAACGCTGCCACGCATCGTGGAAAAGCCCGACAACTACAACCAGTTGCAACGCATTAACGACCTGCAACCCGATCTGGTAATCACGGGTATGGCGCATGCCAATCCTCTGGAAGCTCGCGGCATCAGCACCAAATGGTCGGTAGAATTCACCTTCGCCCAAATCCATGGCTTCGCCAATGCCCGCGACATCCTGGAGCTGGTCACCCGCCCCCTCCGCCGCAACTCTGCTCTCAAAGACCTGGGTTGGGAAAAGCTAGTGAAGGAAGAAGCGCAGGTCTAACCCACCCAACAAGTTTGACTCGACGACATTGGTTGCCATAGCCGGTAGGTATTCATTCCATATGTGGATGGATACCTTTTTTTGGCGATCGCCTCTCAAACCATCATCTGGCCGATACGTTTCAAACCTTGCAGCAATTGATGGAGTTCCTGAGCCGATGTCAAGGCCACAAATACGCGGGAGAAATTCTAGAGCTTTCCCTCAGTTTGGGTCAGCTTCACAAACACCGAATCATCTCCATTCGTCATCAGAGCAAAACTTGGACGTTCTGGGTGAGGATTGGCCATCAAATAGGCTAAAGTTTGCGGCAGAGCCGCCCATGCAGATAATGCCGTTTTTTGGGATTCCAGCACCACTACCCAAAATTCTTGCTGCAAAACTAGAACATCTAACCGCCCCTGCAATTGCTCTTCTGGATCTTCTATAGCGCTATGCGCGTTAGTTAAGTACGGTTGTGTGGGGCGCGGCGCGCCCCACACAACCGTTGCTGTGCTTAATGCGGTTGCACACCGCTATTAGATGCCATCCCATCTGCCAATCTGTTGTTTACCTCAATCTGTAGCTGCATTTCTGACTGTCTTTACTTCACTTCAGCAATGGGAAAAAATGCCCAACAGGCCCCTGCCCCTTACCGATGCGGAGGGAATGGCGCAACGCCTGGGTGACATACTCTTTCCCTTTGCGAACAGCGGTGAGGCGATCGTTGCCGAGGGCAAGGTTAGCAGCGATCGCCGCTGACAAGGTACACCCAGTGCCATGGGTATCTGGCGTATTCACGGTTTCTGTTGTGATCACCTCCAGGCAATCGCCATCAAAAAACACATCCACGCCGCGCAAATCGCCTGCCATGCCACCGCCTTTGACCAGCACCGCTTTGCAGCCCTGGGGCAAGATGCGCTCTGCGGCGGCCTTCATATCATCTAGGGTATGGATCTCCAGACCGCTGAGCAGTTGAGCCTCGTAGCGATTTGGAGTGAGGAGGTCGGCAAGGGGAAGAAGGCGATCGCGGAGCGTGGCGATCGCATCATCGGTCATCAATTGCGCTCCCGTACGCGCGACCATCACCGGATCCACGACCAGCTTAGGGAGTGCTAGGGCGATCGCCTGCTCTGCAACGGCTCCGATAATGTCGGCATTGAGCAACATTCCCGTCTTCACAGCATCCACGCCAATGTCATCCGCGACAGCGATAATTTGCGCGGTCACAGCCTCTGGTGGCAGTGCATCGACCCGCGCCACCCCCTGCGTATTCTGCGCCGTCAGGCAGGTAATTGCAGTGGTTCCATGGACTTTGTGAAAGGAAAAGGTTCGCAGATCCGCCTGGATGCCTGCACCGCCACCGCTATCAGAACCAGCAATGGTGAGGGCGATCGGAATGGAAGGATCAGGAATAGCCATAGCAAAGACACCAGTATTCACCAAAGCAAGGATGCTTTGAAAGTGTAAAGGATTGTCGGCAAAGATGGAGCCAACTAGGCTTGCTTTAGCCAGGCATTAGGCTTGCTTTAGCCAGGCATAAAGATCTGCTGGAGTTGTCACCTGAGGCAGATGAACCGCGAGAGCACAGAGCTGCGAAAGCGACAGTTCAGCGATCCACCGATGCAAGTCCGCATCTAGGACGCCTAAACGCTGCTCCAGCAAAATCTGTAGCACAAACGCAGCACCTGCTTGCTGTCCATCCTTAAAGCCTTGGCGTTTGCCCGTCTCCACCCCACGTTCGTGAGCGTGGCGAACATTTTCGTTGAGCCAGTGCTGTAATAAATCCCGAGAAATTAGAGTTTTAGCCATTTCAACCTCCTCACCTTGGGAGGTCAACCGTAAGAGTGTTTGAGAGAAACGCTCACGCGACAGGTTTGAGCGCAAGGAGGCGCGATCGCCAACCCATTCCTGGGAAAAGTTGGGCGCCTCCTAAAAGGATTCGATCCGCTTCATGCAATGCAGACCATAGAGAAGCGTGATAAACGCAAAGCTACCCGTTTCAGAATCGTCCTGCAGCATGATGAGGATGAGACAGGGAGAGACGGGATGCTGAAAAGGTAGCGCTGGGTATTTAACCGGCTTATGTTACAAATGTAATCTATCAGATTGCTTATTGGCAGCGATCGCAGCAAATCGTTAGGCTCTGGCACGCAACTTCCTTACAATTGAAGGCACAGCGAGAAATCCTAGGGGCAAACCCGGGACGCATATTTGGCAAGAGGTAGGCAATACTGTGGCATTCAAAATCGGACTTCTGGGCTTTGGAACGGTCGGGTCGGGCACCGTGCAGATTTTGCAGAATCCGACGTTGCGCCATCCGTTGCTGCATGACATCACCCTGCATCGAGTGGGTGTGCGATCGCTCGACAAGCCGCGTCCTATCGAGCTTGCTCCCGACCTGCTCACCACTGACCTAGAGGCGATCGTCACCGACCCCGAAGTCGATGTGGTGGTGGAGTTGATTGGAGGGCTAGAACCTGCGCGATCGCTGATTTTGAAGGCGATCGCCCACAAAAAGCATGTCGTCACCGCCAATAAAGCTGTTATCGCCCGCTATAGCGATGAGATCTTTGATGCCGCCAACGCTGCCGGGGTCTACGTCATGATCGAAGCGGCGGTCGCCGGGGGCATTCCCGTCATTCAACCCCTGCGCCAAGCCCTCAGTGTTAACCGTTTGCACCGGGTCACCGGAATCATCAACGGCACCACCAACTACATCCTTACCCGAATGCAGCGGGAAGGCGCTGACTTCACAGATGTCCTAGCCGATGCCCAGGCACTCGGCTATGCCGAAGCCGACCCGACTGCCGACGTAGATGGGCTCGATGCCGCCGATAAAATTGCAATCCTCGCGGCTCTAGCCTTTGGGGGACGGGTGAATCTGACCGAAGTTTATTGCGAAGGGATTCGCAACGTCACCGCATCCGACATCGCCTACGCAGAAGATTTGGGCTTTGTGATCAAGCTCCTGGCAACAGCACAGCGGGACATCCCCGACGATGCAGCCCCTGGCACTACCGATCGCCTCCAGGTACGCGTCCATCCAACGCTACTTCCCAAAGATCACCCCCTCGCCAGCGTCAACGATGTGTTCAACGCCGTGCTCATCGAAGGCGACCCCATCGGTCAGGTGATGTTCTTTGGCCCCGGCGCAGGCATGGGTCCCACCGCTAGTGCTGTTGTTTCCGATATCCAAACGATTGCGGCCGCCCTCAAATCTGCCGCCGCTGCTCCCACGTCCCTCAACCCCTTGATGGCCTGCATCCATGAGCACTACTGCACCATCACGCCCATGGAAGACTTGGTTACACGCTTCTACGCCCGGCTCCTCTCCAAGGATCAGCCCGGGGTAATTGGCAAAATTGGTACTTGTTTTGGCAACCATGACGTCAGCCTAGAATCCATCGTGCAGATCGATTCCCATCAAGATCTGGCCGAAATTGTGGTCGTCACCCACAATGTTCGCGAAGGGAATTTCCGCCAGGCCCTTGATGAAATGCGTCATTTTGAAGCCGTTAGCGAGATCCCCAGCACCCTACGCGTGTTGTAATATAAAATCCGGTTAAATAGCCGTAAAACCCAACTATCGTTTATGCCCGCTGCCTTGCAGCGGGCATAAACGATAGTTGGGTTCTTCAACCGGATTTGATATAAGGTAGTTTTTGCCAATGTATCTGTAAGGACGAGGTTGGCTTTCAGTAGACGGCTTGCTCCTAGCCCCTCAGTGGCAAGCGCCTGCAATGATGGTTGATTCCTCGCTGGAAATCCCCGAAGCGCTGAAGTCGCTCCCAATTTATTGGTGGACGCTTCCAGCTAGAATCTCAGCTCAAATCCGGTTAAACAGCCGAAACCCCAACTATCGTTTGCGCCCGCTGCCTTGCAGCGGGCGCAAACGATAG
>JADEXA010000109.1 GCA_015207365.1 Vacuolonema iberomarrocanum LEGE 07170 | reverse complement strand
GCCAGGAGTTATCCAAATTTAGATAAAGCCATTGAAGAAGCCTTCGACCAGGTAACGTTAGACGACATCAAGGGATGGTTTACGCATTGCTGTTACTGTACCTCACTAGATTGAGAAACGCTATATCAAGGAGCACGAAGGCCTCAGTCATGAAAAAGGGCGATCGCTGAGGTTAGAAGGAGGCTTTAGGTACCCGGTTCCTTGGTCCTATCTCGCGCCGTTGCAGTTACTGCAATAGAACCTACGAAATAGAACCTACGCATTTTGTTGATGATATGACCGCGACCATACCATCAACAAAATCAAGTGAGATGGCGCAAATTTTGCGTCAGTCCTGTGCAATAGGCACCGGGTGCCTGAGGGCAAGAGGTATTATCTTCAGGTCAATGCACTACTCACTTGCAGTGGCACGAAGGAGATTACCCGCCGAGCGATCAACAAACTCTGGATCTAGGCCAGCCGCTTCGAGGTTTGCAACCAGCTCTCCTGAGGGGCGAAAGAAGAAAGCCTCGCGTCCACCGATAGCGTCGCGCAGATTTAGCTCCGATGGGCTAGCAAGCAATAGCATGGGGACGGTTTCGTCGAGCCCATAGCTCAGGGAAATGAGATCGCCGATGTTGGTGCCATCTCGACCTTCATCGCTCACCAGTACCGCATTGGGAGTGGCGTTGATTTCGTGATAAATCTCCGCATTGAAATAGCTGGGGATGCGATTCCACCAGGTTTCGGAGTGGGCGCTGACGAGGATAGAGGCAATGCTACCGGAGAGCAGCAGCAGTACTCCCAGAAGCCATCCCAAAGGCAATGTTTTTCGGGCTTTGCGCCGCTGATCTGACCACATTTCTGCTAGCCAAAAGCCAGCGGCCAATTGCACCGCCGGGAAGCAGGGGATGAGATAGCGGCTCACAATCGACCGTTGGGTTTGCAAAACGATATCCGAAACGGCAAATAACAGAAAGGGAACGAGCAGCATAATCAGCACAAACCCCCAGGTCTCTGGGCGCGTGCGTCGCACAAGCATCCAGCAACTCGCGCCAATGATGAGGAGATAGGGGATCCGCAGCAGGAAGGTGAGCGGATTGTCGAAGCCAAAATCCAAATCAAAGAAAAGGGCTGTAAAGCTCAGGGTCCAAAACTTCAGCAACACTTCGTAACCGGGGAAGCCCTGGCTCCAGGATGTGGTGGCAAGGGCGCGATCGAAATTGCTGAGAATGACCCACAGCCAAGGGGCGTAGAGCAGCACCGTCACGATCATCGCTTTGAGGTAGCTTACGAAGGGCGATCGCTGTTGCTTCGAAAAACTGCCCATGACAAACCGCTCGGGTGCTACCCCCCACTGTCGAGCCAGCACATAGACCCCTTGGGAAATTAGTGATAGCCCAAAAAACGGATGGGTGTAGAGTCCGCCAGCACAAGCCAGCACATACAGCCCCCACTGCAAGCTGGGACGAGAAATCGGACGCAGAGCCCGCAGCAATAGCCAACTGCTCAAAATGGTGAACAGAGTCAGTAGGCTGTACTGGCGAGCCACCTGGGCAAACAAAATGTCGAACGGTGAGAAAGCCAGCAAAAGCGTGGCGCACCAGGCCGTAAAGGGCGACGAAAACAACTCCATTGCCAGGTAGTACATGGCCGGTAGGGCGAGCAGGCCAAACAGCACCGCTAGGCTGCGATTCGTGATAACGGAACTCCCAAAAATTTGCATCCACACCCGATCCATTAAGAAATAGAGGGGGGGATGTTGGGGATCTTCGGCGGCAAGAGAACGAAGGGTATCGGCGGGCGTACTGTCGGGTTTGATCCGTTGCAGTTGCCGGACGTCGCTGGGGGTAAAGGTGCGATCGCTAAACAGCACCTCGCTCGCTTCCTGTCCGCTGTAGCCCGATGATCGCAGCGTTGTGTAGACCTCGTCATGCCAATAGAGTTTGTAGCCTAGCCGATAGCCATGCAGCAGAATGCCCAGCACCAGCAGTACCAGAATGCCAACGCGGATGGCGTTGGGAAGGCGATCGCTAAACCTCACTTCTTGCAAGTAGCCACGACGTTTTAACACGGTTTTTCCATTATTTTGATTGGTTTGCTAGCCCTTTGACTGAGCCTCTCTCGCCTGTTTTAGCAGGGCGATCGTTTCTTCATGTTTGCCTTCTGCTGCCCAAATCAATGCGGTCCAATTATTTTGATCCCGTGCCGCCAGATCGGCCCCCGCCGCGAGCAATGTTTTGGCGATCGCTGTTTGCCCCTGCGCGGCCGCTGCCATCAATACCGTCAAACCAAAGCTAGTCGCCGCATTCACATTTGCGCCTTGTTCCAGCAGCAACGCCATGATCGCCTCATTGCCCGCCGCCGCCGCCGACATCAGCGGGGTCCAGCCTTCTTCATCGGCCGCGTTCACATCGGCCCCTTCCGCCAGTAGATTTTGCACCGTTGCCAACTCGCCCGCTTCAGCCGCTTCGCTTAAGGAGAATTGGGGGGCACTACCTCCCTCATTGGTCATTGCTACCCTACCTGTTCAAATCGATGCTCTGCATGAGGTACGCTATCGCTAACTAATCCTACAGCCACTACCGCTCGATGCCGACACCTAGTTGCGATATTTTGATTCTGTCGAATGGCCCTGGTGAAGTTACGACCTGGGTGCGTCCGGTGGTTCGAGCGCTACGGGCAATGGTGGGAGAGGACTCGGCGCAAGTCCGGATTTCACTGGTGCTATCGCCCTGCCCCAACGCCACGGGTAATGAGGTGGCGATCGCCCGCCGTTACCCAGAAATCGATCGTGTGCAGGGCGCATCTGATTTTTTCCCTTTCCTCCTATGGGGCAAAACGGCAGAGCAGTGGGATTGGCGCGATCGCGGCCTGGTTCTTTTCCTGGGTGGCGACCAAATTTATCCGGTCATCATCGGCAAACGTCTGGGCTATCGCACGTTGGTCTATGCCGAATGGGAAGCTCGTTGGCAGGGTTGGGTGGATAAATTTGCAGTGATGACACCCGCCATCCAGAAAAATAGCCCCACCAAATTTGCCGATAAGCTAACCGTCGTTGGGGATTTGATGGCAGAGGTAGGGACGATGGAAAGCCCGTCGTTTGCTCAGACGCGACCGATTGGGCTGCTTCCGGGTTCAAAACCGGCCAAGCTGGCGCAGGGGGTGCCGCTGGTTCTGGCGATCGCCCACCATCTACACCAAAAGGATGCTTCGCTTCACTTCGTTATCCCCGTTGCACCGACGCTGGATCTCGCGACCCTTGCGCGCTTTGCCGACCCAGCCCAGAATGCCGCTGCCCACTACTTCGGCCATCCTGCCGCCGAGCTAATTGACCGCCCCGGCGAAATGCCCCATCTTCTCACCGATAAGGGCATCCGCATCGATCTGCACACCGATTTCCCCGCCTACGACCTGCTCAGTCAGTGCCAGATTTGCCTCACCACGGTCGGGGCCAATACTGCCGAACTGGGTTCCTTGGCCGTGCCTATGCTCGTGCTGCTCCCAACCCAGCAACTCGACGCTATGCGTGCCTGGGATGGGATTCCCGGTCTCTTGGTGAACCTTCCCGGTGTTGGGACGTTGTTTGCCAAAGCGATCAATGCTCAGTTTTTGAAGAAAAAGCGCCTGCTGGCCTGGCCCAACATTTGGGCGGGACAGGAAATTGTTCCAGAACTCGTGGGTGATCTCGATCCGCAGGCGATCGCCGACCAAGTCTGGCATTACCTGGAACACCCCGAGGAATTGGAGGAAATGCGCGATCGCCTCCGCCACGTTCGTGGTACCCCCGGGGCGGCTCAAAAAATTGCCGACCTAGCCCAACAGCTGCTCTCTGAACAAACCTGACCTTCGAGGCGTTTCCTCCTGTACGACAGCCGTAATCAATGCCCATGCTTTATATCTTTAGCGGATTACCAGGAACCGGAAAATCGACGCTTGCTACGGCGTTGTCTCGTATCTGCAACGGATGTTATTTGCGCGTAGATACCATCGAGCAAACGATGAAGAACGCTGGGATCTCTTTGGAAGGCCCCGAAGGATATGCGATCGCCTATGCCTTGGCCGAAGACAACCTGCGTCTAGGCATGAATGTAATTGCTGACACCGTCAACCCAATTGAACTCACGCGCGAAGCTTGGCGTAGGGCAGCGGAGAACGCAAAAAGTGCCTTTCGAGAAATTGAGATTGTTTGTACCGATCTCGATGAGCACAAGCGGCGAATTGAAACGAGAAAAACGTCAGTCAAAGGATTGACGCTACCGACATGGAAAGCTGTACAAAACCGAGAGTATCATCCCTGGACGGGCGATCGCATCATCATCGACACAGCAGGCGCAACACCAGAACAAAGCATTCAGCAACTGTGTAATGAATTAGGGCTAAGCGCTGATTGGTATCTAACAGCTACCTGAGAGGGTTTTCCTGAAAAAATACAGAAGAATAGACATCTTAGCTAACGACCAGGAATATCCTAGAGAAAGGTGCTATTTGAATTCATTGTCTAGGCAAGCATGTAAGCGTTCAGATGAATTTGACGCGTCATGAATTAATCGCTCCTTGTGGCCTCGATTGTCGTCTTTGCCAAAGATACAACCGGAATAAAAAACCTTATCCTGGTTGTAGAGGAGACGATCACCTGAAGCTGTCATCTTGTTTGAATTGCAAAATAAAGAATTGTCTAGTTGCCAAACAAGAAATTCAGTTCTGCTCCGAATGTAATGAATATCCATGCAAGTTGGTCAAGGCACTAGACAAGCGTTATAGAAAGTCCTATGGCATAAGCGCGATCGACAACTTAAATCACATTCAAGAATTTGGATTAGATCGATTTATAGAAGAGCAGAAAAAGAACTGGGTCTGCATGGGTTGTGGTGAAACCCTATGTATGCATCAAAAAGAATGTATGCATTGTGGAAGAGTGTGGCGTATTTCAAATATAAACAAATGAACACAATAGCGACCCTTTAGCCTTACTCATCGTTTATCAAGTAGGAATAATAAATTAAGAGTATGTATCAATTTAGAGACTATTTGGGCAACTTCTAAGAGCTAATTTCTTAAGGGCATCTCGAAAAATACAGATATTATTACGAATAGCAACGAGGACTCAATGGTTCTAGCTTGCTGCAATTCGCAACAAGGCAATTAATCGAGGTGCCCTTAAGTTCGCTAAACCCCTTTTTCTGCAAGGCTTCCAGGAAATTAATCTCAAACGAAAGTCGATGCTTGAAAGCTATTTCAGGTAAGGGATACAAGCTCCTTAAGATTTGCTTTGTGAATCAGCTCTGAGAGGAAGGAGACGAGTGAATTAGGATACTATTGTTGGGTTACTTCAAACTGGATGCTCTATGTCTAGCTGTGCAAATATTCGCCTCGAGCATAGTGGAGGAGGTGATGCCGCTCCTCCAGAATTAAACCCTAAACAAGAATATGTTTATGGTCAAGATTTTCACACTACATGGTCAATTTTGGATTACATTGCAGAACTGAATGGGTGGCAACCGTTAAGTAATTTTTGCGTTTCGGAAGACGATGAAGGCAATCTAGGCGAAGAATGGTACGACCCAAACGTAGGGTTAGAAACAGTTTCTGGATTACTCAACAAGTGCTTTAGCTTGATGGGACAGGGAGCCGTTGTTTTCTTGGCGAATTCGAGCGAAGAGTATCGGAAATACTATCCTGAACCGGATAGTGCAAAATTGCCGAAAGATGAAGCTTTCTTAAGAAGAGCACTTAGAGGCGATCCAAGCTTTAGCTCTGCTCTGTGGGATTTGAGAGCCTATGAGTTGATTCTGCGTCGAGCGGTAGATAGTGGTGAGCGGTTTCATATTTACGTAGGTTAGGTCTGGCAAGTCTTGCGAAATTTGGCAGTGCAATGAATAGGTGAAAACATCCTTGTTCAGTTGGTTCGCTTGGAAGAGCTTCGAAGCATTGAAATTCTGCAGGAGTGTCGACAAACCTTGGGGTAGTCGGCTTAGCATTTGCTCAACTCATCGCAAGCATCTCGCTATGGTATCCAGGCTCACCGCTAGATTGTGCTCGTCTTCTGGAACAATCTAAATGTTAATTCTTAAATCAATTCTGTAGTACGCTGTAGTATGAAAATAGCGTTTACACATCGGAGTTGATGCAAGAATGCAAATCCGCCCTTATGAGGCTCAGCAACTGGATGCTGTTATTCGCCTTTCGCTGCGAGCCTGGGAACCCGTCTTTGAATCTATTCAGCAAGCGATAAGTGCTGATATATATCAGGTCTTCTATCCTAAGCATTGGCGCGTGAGCCAGCAAAACGCTGTCAAGGATGTCTGCGTTGCAGAAGACGTAAATGTGTGGGTTGCAATGGATGCAGAGGCTACTGTGGGCTTTGTTGCGGTGAAACTTCACTCAGAGGACAGCATGGGTGAAATCTATATGATCGCTGTTGACCCAGACCATCAAGGTCGAGGCATTGGCAGTGCTCTAGCAGAATTTGCTCTGGATTGGATGAAAAACGCTGGGATGGCTATTGCTATGGTTGAGACTGGTGGTGATCCAGGTCATGCGCCAGCCCGTCATACCTATGAAAAAGTTGGTTTTGATCTGCTCCCAGTTGCAAGATATTTCAAAAAGCTTTGAGTGCGAGGGAAGTAAGAAGGCTTTATCCCATGTCTAGGTCTCGGCGACCTTCGAGCGCTCGTGCGAGGGTCACTTCATCGGCATATTCCAAATCACCGCCCATGGGCAATCCAAAGGCAATGCGGGTTACCCGTGTGAAAGGCTTCAAGAGTTTGCCAATGTAGAGCGTGGTTGTTTCGCCCTCGACGCTGGGGCTGATGGCCATGATGACTTCTTGGATATTGTCTTGATTGACGCGCCGCACCAGGGGAGTGATGTGCAACTGATCGGGGCCAATACCCTCCATTGGGGAAATCAAGCCTCCTAAGACGTGATATTTGCCCTTGTACTCGCGAGTCTTTTCGATCGCAATCACGTCACGCGAATCGGAAACGACACAGACTGTGTTGGGATCGCGGCTGGGAGCACGGCAGATTTCGCAAACCGGGTCAGCGGAGAGGTGAAAGCATACGCTGCACAGTCCCACTTGTTTTTTGGCATCTAACAATGCCTGTGCAAGTTCCTGCACCTCCGTCTCGGGGCGCTTGAGAATGTGCAGGGCCAGTCGCTGAGCTGACTTTGGGCCAATACCAGGAAGCCGCTGAAATTGCTCAACCAGTCGGGCGAGGGGGCGCGTGTACGTAGGTCAATCCTCCAATCCAGTCAATATGCGATGCCCTGTGCGATCGCCATCACATCAACCCGATCGCCATTCAATAAACAATCTTCAAAGCCATTCAAGTTGATAGACAAGGCTTAATGCCCATCATAGCTAGGAATGGGGGTTGCAGAATCCAAGGATGATTTTTTCTGAAAAGGTACGCTGGTATGCCCGTTTTCAGAAAAAGTCATCCCCTCAATCAGCAATGCGAGGAATGCGATCGCTCATGGGTGCAGCCCAGATATTCAAAGTTCAGTTTTTGAAGTTTGGGCGAGGCTGAGGAAACTCGCGATCGCTGCTACACCCGTTGCGGCGACAAACACCATAGGCAATCCGGCAAACTTCCACACTGGTCCCAGGAGCAGCGGGCTGATGAATTGCCCCAAGGAATTGAAGCCTGTTCCTAAACCCAGCACACTGGCTCGCAGATTGGACGGTGTATGTCCGGCGAGGAGATTGTAGAGATTGGGGGTGATTGTGCCAAAGCCAATGCCGAAAAGGATCGCTGCCAATACAATCAAGGGCACCTGGGTAAGGAAGGGAATGGTAAGCAGCGTGGTGCCCATCAACATAAAGCCGAGGGCGATCGCGCGATTGATGCCCAACTGCCGAGCAAACCAGGTCGCCCCAATCGCGGCGACAATCGCCGCCCCCACTGCCCGAACGGCTAGCACGAAGCCGTTAAAGTCTGGCGTTGCTCCGATCGCATCTTTGAGGTAAAGCGGTGCATAAATCACAATGGCATAGACAACCGTAGCTGCCGCACCAATCAAGCTGTAAATCAGCCAGATTTGAGGTTGCTTCAATACAACCCGTAACTCTGCTCCCTGACCCGTTGGTAAGACTCCAGAGGCTTTGGAGCGAACACCCCGAAAAACCGGATAGGCGATCGCCGCTAGCACAATTCCTGCGCCATATAAATAGAAGGCGTAGCGCCAGTCGTTGTTACCTACCCAGCCTCCGAATAGTGGAAACAAAATGGCTGATGTGGTCATCGCGCTTGTGGCATAGCCAAGGACGCGCGATCGCGACTCTCCCTCATACATATTGCTGAGTAAGCCAATGGTTGCTGCGGCAATGCCACCACTGGCAGCTCCCAGCAATGCTCGCGAGGTTAGCAGTAGTGGAAAGCTTGTCAGGAAGGTGGTCGAAATGCCAAACAGGCTGTAAAGCACCAGGCTAGGCAGCATGACTTTCATCTTGCCAATGCGATCGGCAACGAGTCCCATCACGGGGGTCATGAGGGCACTGGTGAGCGCGTGCATACTCAAGAACATCCCTGCCCAGCGTGGATTCAGATCGAGGGACTCCACCATTTCAGGGAAGACTGGAGAGACTACGCCACCCGTCATCGTCGTCAGACAACCTGCTAGCAGGAGTACTGTAAAGGGAATTGCCCGCTGATTGAAGACAATTCGCCTAAGCCTTGCCATACGCTGATCTGTCATCAGACTTTCCTAAAACCGTTTGCTAAATCTCTAATAATTCAAACTAAGGGAAAAGGGTTATATTCTCCTCCGTCAGTAGACATCCTGCTAACTGTCCCATCTGGAAGGGATTACAGCGCTGAAGTGAACACATAGCAACCACGTCACGACAAAAGCGCCTCCCGAAGGAGGCGCTTTACCCTAGCTATGGCTAGGAAAATTCAGCTGTCAGCCAACAACTTAGCCGTTGATGGAAGGAGCCGTCAGTGCAACAGGTGCAGACTCGCCAGACGCCAAATCCAAGGGGAAGTTGTGAGCATTGCGCTCGTGCATTACTTCCATACC
>JADEXA010000108.1 GCA_015207365.1 Vacuolonema iberomarrocanum LEGE 07170 | reverse complement strand
TCGTAAATCGCTTGGCGAAATTGGCGCAGCGTTTCAAGATGATCTGACATGAGTGGTAGAGCGTAGAGTTTTAGATCCTCTACCACTTTCCTGCTCTTCTTTCACCCGGTTTGTCCAAAGTCCAGGCGTTAGTTAAGTACGGTTGTGTGGGGCGCGCCGCGCCCCACACAACCGTTGCTGTGCTTAATGCGGTTGCACACCGCTATAGTTGAAGAGCCGTCAATAACCTCTGGCGTAGGGTGCTGTTAGGCAAGCCATAACGCATCATCTGGTAGGGCTTTGATGTGTTATGCCAATTCAACGAAAACCAAAACCAGATACTTTAGCGCTGTGCGCGTTCGGTAAGTACGGTTGTGTGTGGGCGCGTCGCGCCCACACACAACCATTTCTGCGCTTGATGCGGTTGCACACCGCTATTTTTGAAAGCTGCGCACTGCGCGGCTTTCAAAAAATTATCTGTCGTGGATTCTTAGCGAACTGGTATTACGCGATCGCTAACGCAGGTTGTAGAACATCTATTTTGATGCAGCATAACTTGGAGAAGCGGTGCAAAGCCTCACCCTTCGATTCGCTTATTTCTCAACAAGCTTTATATCTCCCTGCGAATAATCGGCTCCGTCCAGCATCACTTCTGCAATGACGCCATAAGCATCAACCCAGGCTTGCTTAGTGTTGGCAGTCCAAGCTTCCCCCAAATACTGCTCAAAGGTTTTAAGTAGAGTATGACCGACTAATGGATAGTGTTCAGGGAGAGCACCATACTGCACGTGACGTGCGCCTAAGCCCTTCAAAGCGTCAGTCAACGCCCCAGGCTGTTTCAAGTTCTCAACCACGTAGACTAGCGAAGCCAGCAGTTTATCACTTTGTTCTGCCATGTTGGTGCTGGCAAACAGCGGCTTAGCCGCCGGATAGTCGGTAAACAGGTTTTCGTAAAAGCTTACCGAAAACGCTTGGGCTTGAGGCTTGACTAGCTCGAAACTATTCTCCAGAATCTCAACTTGTAGCCCAGTTTCTTGAGAGGTTGTATCAGGATTGGCAGTCATATTTCTTTTACAGCTCCTAGCAAGTAACACACAGCGCTTGAATAATGCTTAGCAGCCAAGAACCCACCTAGATTTAACAAACCCTAAACCGATACAATCCCTTTGAAAATCTCTTTCAGGGATAAACCGACAGGCTCGCTAATATTTGAAAAATTGCGCACACCCAAAACAACTCAGACAGCGATAGATCGCTTGCGCTTTAGGCTCAGGTCAATCACTATCTCAATTTATTAGATGAATTCAATTTCAAAAAGTACTTAACCCATGCAAAGCATCTTGGATGTTATTTAGAGTATGGGGATAAATCAAGTTATTTTGTAGTTCTAAACACTAAAATCAATCTAGCAATTCGACTTTTGTAGCAAATCCATGACGTTCTTGCATACAGAAAGCTTTGGCAATCGCGTAACGCATCCTACGAAAAACTAAGGCCGCTCACTTATAAGCATCTGGACACCCAGCTTAATGAGATAAGGCGAGCAGATCTCTCCTCCCTCGACTCATACCAATTCTACGAAAACCAGAGCCAGGTAATTCTTTGAAAGCTTTGCGTTTCAAAGCTTTCAAAGAATTACCTGTAGTGGATTCTTAGCGAATCGAGAGTACTAGGATGTCCCTTTCTCCTTCAAGAACCGCAGCACATGCTTGTCAAACTCAACCGGATTAACCAGGTTAGACGGATCCATCGATTGGTCTAGAATGACGAACTGCGAGTTGGGTAGAGCATCGGCAATTTTTTGATTGATTTCAATAAATGCTTGGCCAAAGCCTGCCCCGACGATTACCAACGCTGGTATCGATACGGTCTGCAAACGATCAAGGACATTGACTTGGTTAATCGCTTTCCTCGCGAGGATCATTTGATCAAGGTCAATCGTTGAACTGACTTGCATAAAATAGTCTTGTGCTTGCTGGGCATAGGCGGCTTTGTATGTAGAATGCATCCCTTTAGCCAACATTCCTGTGCCCAAAATCTTGAACAAGGAAAAGCCAAGAACCGCCGAAAAGCCTAACAATTTTTCTTGCAGAGTTTTGAGTTCGCCGAAGGAATCCGTGATCACGACACGCTCCACTCTAGAGAAATCGTGAGCCACAAATGATTGAGCAATGACTCCACCCATACTTGCGCCAATCAGCGTACATTTTTCTATTCCTTGATCATCCAAGAGCCAGTTGATCTGATTGTGCCAGTCCGTCAGGGAAATATGACTGAGATTTGAAGAGCGCCCATGACCAAACAAATCAAGTGCAAGGAGACGATAGCCTTCGTTGGAATAGTTCTGTAGTTGTGGTTGCCACATCGCGTGATCCGCGCCAATGCCATGCAGCAGAACTAGCGTATGAGCATCGTTGGAGCCAATTGCTTCGTAGTAGGTTTCGGTTCCATCTGGATTCTTCAGAATCAAGTCTGACTCCTTTGGTGTCTATTCTCTAAACTACCTCTAGCGTCGATACTGGTTTTCGAGCAGGGCATTCGCAACAGTGCGCGAAAACTCATACATTGCAAAGAGAAACCACACTGCAAACACAAAGATAAACCAGCTAAAGGCTTGGATATTTAGCACCAATGCACGATTGTAGCCCTGTAAATAGGACAGCAGTTGTTCAGGAGATTGGATATTTTCAATGCCATCAGGATACCCAAATGTACTTAATGGCACAGTCATCACCGAGACGAGTAACCATGTAATGCCAATAAAGGCTGCAAACAGAACAAAGTACAGCCTCAACAATCGAAAGGCTCGTTTAATCAGATGGGTCTCTTGATTAATCCGCCATCGATTGAACAGCAAAATACCCGTAAAAACGAGAATGGCAGGTAACAAAATCCAGCCAGCATTAATCACGTTAAGCATTCTGAGGTTTGATTGGTAACAGTAAATGATTAAAGATGTTCAGCCATGTAACGTTTAAACATTCAAAAAGAGAGCATCTCAAGGCTGGCGATCGCCCCAAGTATCGCTGCGAAAACAGTCCGGCTAACCCAGCCGTGGTCAACCCAGCGATGGACAATGATCCCGATGCTTTCGTCAGTTCGAGATGCCCTCACGGCAAGTCGCGCTTAATCGCTTACATCAGTCTTTGAGAAGATCTCGACCCCGTCGAAGCTGGTAATCGCCAAATGACTCCCCGTTGCGTTGAAAACTACACCGTCGGCGTAACGATTGATCTCAGTCACCGTCAGGTCTTGGAGGTTGAACAGTCGCGTACCGGCCACATCGCTGCGGGCAAAGTAATACACCCCGTCTGGGCTCAAGGTGTTGTAGCCATCTTGGCGCTCGATCCCTGGGATTTCTGTGATGCGATTAATCCGCTCTCCTGCATGCACATCCCATGTATCCAACTGGATGTCATAGAAAGATTGCGACATCACATTCAAATAGCCCTCAGGTGTAAAACCAATGGCCGAAACGGGCAGATCTGAGTCATTTTCGCGCTCGATGGTCATTAGGCGATCGCCACAATCCAGCTGCCACACATCCACCACATGTCTCGGCAATGCATTGATGTCGGTAGGAATATAGCCGAACCCAGCCAGCAATGTACCATCAGCACTAAAATCAAACCGTTGATGTTCTACCCCTGCAGTAGAGACGAGCGACTGCATTGTTTCGCCAGTTGCGTTGTCGTGAAGACGCAATTGCCAGTCGGTAGCGCGATCGGCTGCATCCAGCCCCAAACTCACCTGGGTCAATAGCGCATCATCACTGGGGCGAAAAATCACTTGTGCCCAAGGCTCAAGGAAGAAAGTGTGGTCATCGGTAAACGGGCTTTGAGCTGAACCCAGCGATCGCCGCCATAGTCGCTCTTCCGTTTCGATATCCCACAAGCTCAGCTCCAAGTCATGCTCTGGAAGGCTTTGTGTAATTACGGCAACCTGTGTCCCAGAGGTGCTGATAGCCGCTGCATCAAAGCGTGTGCCGTCATCCGCCACTTTTTCCATCAACGACTCCCCGGTTTGCGTATTCCAAATCTGTAACCGAGTGCCCTCATCATCCAGTGTCATCAACCGCTGCCCCGATCCGCTTAGCCCGATTCGATCTGGACGAATGGGAATCGTTGCAACGGGTTCGGTTTGCCAGGAGGATGCCACGGGCGATCGCGCTTCGGGCGACGTCGCTTCAGCTACTAGTCCAGTGGGCTCTGACGCAACAACCACTTGAGCCACGATGGGCTGGATTAGAGATGGGATATCCCCTTCAGACCTGTAGCGCTGAGTCAGATGGGGGACTGTTGTGAGTGCCGCCACACCCTCTGAAGATGTTTGCGCCACCAAAACACGCTGAGCATCGCTATAGCCCGAAGCTAGGCTCACACCTTCAACCGATAGTGTCAGACCTAAGCTCAGACCAAACGCCGCTCCCAAGACTTGGTTAAGCGCTGTATAGGTTTGCATCATTTGTTGTTTGACCATTTTCTAATCGATACAACGTTTGTCATCCACGCAGACAATCCGCATAGGTTCGGGGGATGGGTGCCCATCGCAACCAATCCGATGCCATGCTTTGTTTTTTCCCACGGCTAAGAAGCTGTGCGAAACGTTCTAGAAGATGTTGATTTTTTGGGTGTGGGGTTAGTAACAATCAACGTTTCAAACGAGCTCTAAAAGCCCCAGAGCATCACTTTCTACCGCCGCACCTTTTATGTTGAGGAGACTCTAGAGTGCCAGGTTTGGATTGATAGGGGCGTTAATTCCTTGAACCCCAATGAGTCTGTTTCAAACGGTTTTAGATGCATTCACATCTGTCATTTTCTCCAATTTAGAGAGGGAGAGATAACTTAGCATCGCCCGGTTGGTCAGCCTGATGTAGCATTTCTAAAATCTTGAGCCCAACGCTGCCAGTGGAATATTGCCCAAACATTGTGGAAAGGATTTCGCCGTAATTGGATAGAACAACGACTCCAGTTTGAGTTTCGGGAATAAAGCCAAAGAAAGAGCGATGCCCACCCGTACCACCCGTATGGGTATAAACGCGGTGCTCAATACTCGGGAGGTAGTCAATGAACCATCCCAGCCCTACTCCTTGAAAGACGGTTCGCACCAAAATCGCACCCCGCAATCGCCGGGCTCCACCTGCGACCCAACCCAGGAGCCCCAATAGCCCTGGAGCGGGAGCGAGGGTTTTGTAGCGCAATGGATGCGTGTTGCTTAGGGCTTGTGCGATCGGCGTCTGCTCAGGTCGCATATGTGCGGTGATAAAGGTCAGCAAATCGTGAGCCGTCGAGCGCAACGCTCCAGCACCCGCCAACGCAGGTAAATCCCAATAGGGTGTGGGCTTACCATCTTCTAAATAGCCCATCGCCAAGCGAATCTTTTGCTCAGGGTTCAATGTAACGCGGGTATCAGATAGCTTTAAAGCGTTACAGATTTGGTCGATCACGGCCTCTTCATAGGATTGACCCAACTGAGCCGCCAAAATGTTCCCCAACACCCCGGCTCCCAGATTGGAGTAGGAAATCATCCCTGTTGTTTTGGTGGGCCGACCGTTGTGGTTTTGCAGATAGTCATGCAGGTCGGCGAAGCTATAGGCCGCGTAGGGATTCTGTGGGTCCTTCTCATAGGCGGACTTCATGTTATCTGGGAGGCGTGGCAACCCTGAAGTATGGGTCGCTAGGCTTTCGAGTGTCACCGTATCGGGCAATGCCTGGTAAGGGTGCCCCAACTGGTTGAGGGGAGTCGTCAGTTGCAGTTGTTGTCGTTCGACGAGTAAGGAGAGCAGGCTGGCGGTAAACACCTTAGTCAGTGAGCCAATTTCAAACAAGGTGTTGCCATCTGGATGGGCGATCGCTTCTCCAACAGGTTGTGGAGCTGCCCCCGTCAAGGCTGCCATATCGGATGGCCCCCACCCCTGAACCCAGCGTTTATTGCCCTGTACGATCCCGATTACCAAATTGATATGCGCTTTTTTGGCAATCCAAGGCTTAATGAGGGTTTCGATCTCGGTTTTGAGCGAAGTCGTTGCGATCGCAGTTGTCACAATATCCTCCTGATTCCATGCAATGAGTCTGTATTTCCATGGTATCGAGGCGGCCTTGTTTTCTCCCATAGCGAGAAGTCATCAAATCACATGACCTTTGTCATGGCGATCGCCCATTGCGCTGCCATAGGATCAGAAGTCGTAGCCCCTGATTTAGATAGTCAGGTCAGTGCGGTGCTAATCCTTAAGCCTCTGATCGCGAGATAGCCTGCTGGTTGCTCAACCAAATCAGCCGGTGCTGAAGGAAGCGAAGGCGCACCACGATGGCAATCCATCGCCACCATCTGAGACATTTCCTTGGCCGTCATTTCGTAGACCATATTAGGTGTGGTGTCAGAGCGGCGTCGCTTTTCTTGATACGCTCAAAGCCATGCCCCAGTGCGCTAATTGATGCTCAAAGGCTGATCCAATGATGGACAATTCCACCCCCGACAATTCCACCCCCGACAACGAAGAGCTGCGGCAATTGTATGAAGCCGACCAATGCGATCGCCTTCCTCCTGAAGGTGAAGCGATCGATTGGTCCGCCGTTGCCCCCCGCGATGCCGAGCGCCTCGCCCGTGTCAAAGATCTGTATCAAGCAGGTGCTTTGCACACCGGGCTCGACTACTTCCATGCGGCATTGATTTTGCAACATGGCCGCGAGCCAAATGATTACCTGTTGGCCCATGAGCTGTGCATCGTTAGCCTGGGCCAGGGAGAAACCCGCGCACAATGGCTAGCCGCCGCAACCGAAGATCGGTTTTTGAAAAGTATTGGCCGTCCCCAACGGTTTGGAACCCAGTTTCAGCTCAATGAAGCCAGGGAATTGCAACTCTACGCCGTGGATGAAGATGCCCCGACGGTGACCGACACTCTACGCGCAGCGATGGATGTACCATTGCTCGCAGAAGCTCAAGCCAAAGAGGGCAGACGCATCTAATCTTCTCTGTGCTCCATTTTCTAATCTATCTATGCCCATCCCCCGACATCTGTTACTTCTCACCTCACCCTGCCATGACTGCTGAGGCCAACCAAGAATTTTTGACCATCTCTCCAACGACTGCCAAAACCTTGCGATATGTCGAGTGGGGATTCTTGGGTATTCATCTTTTACGAATCCTATTTACCTTGGTCTATCGCCCTTTAGGATATGAGCCAACGGGTGGAGACTATTTTGTTTTGGCCGTTTTCGGGGTTTTTGTGCTGTTCAGTACGCTGTTACCTGTGCGCCACCCTTTGTGGCAACGACGCGCCTACATTTGGGTAGAAATTGGGCTGCTCCTTTGCACTCGGGTGTTTTCGCACTGGGGGCTCGACTTGCTACTGCTGTTTGTCCTCGTCAAAAGTTGCTTCTTGCTGAACTGGAAGGAGGTTCTGGGTACCACTATCGTCTCCGGCATTTTGTGGCAAGCGGTGATCGCGAGATATTTCGCCATCCAACTCTCGAAGCCCCCGGAACAAGTTCAAGAAGACATAGAGGCTTTGTTTGAACTTCCCCTTGCGGTTCAACTTTTCGACGTTGTCCTCAACAGTGCCACAATTTTCATCGCCGCCGTTTTGTTGCTAGCACTCCTCTGCCTAACGATATTTTCAGAGCGCAAGAGTCGCCAGCGCGAAATGCGATTGCAGCAAGAAGTGGAGCTACTCGCTGCCGATTTGGAAAGGGCTCGTATTGCTCGCGATATTCATGATTCCCTGGGGCACACGCTGATGTCGTTGGATGTGCAACTGGAGCTGGCCCAACGGTTGTACGAACGGGGGTCTGACAAAGCCCAACAGGCACTGAACACCTCAAAATTATTGGCGAGTCAATCGGTTCAAGAGGTGCGTCGTGCGGTTGCCACCATGCGACAAGAGGCGTTTGACCTCAACACGGCTCTGATTCATCTGCTCGATCCGTTTGAGATCGATCCATCCATAACTGTCAAAAGCAGCATTGAACTGCCCAAATTACCGTTGCAAACGAGCCACCAACTCTACTGCATTGTTAAAGAAGGGCTGGAAAATATTCGCCGCCATAGCCAAGCCCAAGCCATTTTCTTGCAAGGGGAAGCCACAGCCACCGAGATCATTTTGCGGCTTGAAGACGATGGCAATGGATTTGATCCCTCTCGCCCCTTGTCGAGTTTTGGTCTTCGGGGTATGCAAGAACGGGCACAGCTTGTAGGAGGTGCGATGCAGATGCATAGCTCCCCTGGCAAAGGAACATCCATTCACATTACGGTGCCCCGATGATTCGACTGTTGCTCGCCGATGATCAACCTTTGTTCCGCCAAGGGCTGGCTGGGCTGTTGTCCCTGGAGGAAGACCTTGAGGTTGTGGGGGAAGCCAACCATGGGGAAGAGGCGATCGCCCTGGCCGAGCGTCTGCAACCTGACATCATTTTGATGGATGTGCGTATGCCTATGTGCGATGGCGTGCAAGCGACCCAGGCTATCCACACCCGCTATCCCTGGATTCGCATTCTGGTGTTGACGACGTTTGATGATGATGAGTATGTGTTCCAGTCGCTGCAGGCTGGGGCGTTGGGCTATCTGCTCAAAAGCACCCCTGCCCATGAGGTCGCCGGAGCCATTCGCAACTTGCACCGGGGCTACAGCCAGCTAGGGCCAACGATCGCCCCCAAGGTCTTTTCACAACTCCAACCCCAGGGAGACGCAACCCAATCGAGTCCTGATCTTCGCTTTAGCGATCGCGAGCTCGATATCCTCCGGTTGCTGGGCCAGGGCAAAAGTAACCGAGAAATTGCCGCCCACCTCAACCTCACCGAAGGCACCATCAAAAACCATCTGACTAATATTTTTTGCCAACTGGATGTGCGCGATCGAACCCAAGCCGCACTCTGGGCCAACCGAAATCTCAATGTATGATCGCCCAATCTTCAACATTAAGTCGGTAGGTGCAATTAAACCTAAAATCCTAAAAACCTGCACTGCTCGCAGCGCGGGCGGTGCAGGTTTTTAGGATTTGGTTTTTCATTATGCCGAGCTACTTACAGCGGACAAAAACCATATTTGAGTTCTTTAACCGGATTTGATATTAATTCGGATTTTATATAGGAATCCTATTTGATTTCTGAGAACTCTCCGTACAGGTGAAGTTTGGGGAAATCAAAGGTCGTGTTTTGCACAAACCACTCAAATAGCCACTTGAGCCGAGTAAACGACTGGGCTAAGC
>JADEXA010000107.1 GCA_015207365.1 Vacuolonema iberomarrocanum LEGE 07170 | reverse complement strand
TTCCTTTATTGATTGGGTGGCTGAGGCCATGACCTTACCCCCTCTCTCCCCAGACGATTCCCGCTAAACAAATACGGCGCGCCCCACACAACCGTTGCTGTGCTTAATGCGGTTGCACACCGCTATATAAGGTCTGATCGTTGTAGAAATGGTGCGAATTTGTCATTCATTAAGCGCGACAAATCATGTCATCATATCTTGATGCTTTTGAGTGTTTCGGGAGCGCGTAGTGCGGTGCTATCTTTTGGCCGTTCTCCTGAGAATTGTTCCTGCCGTCTGATCCCGTGCTACAAGAAGAGCGCGATGGATGATCTCATCCCCGTTCTCATAATCTTTTGTTCTGATTTTCTATCGACAGGCGGATCGAATCCGCATTAGACTTAGGTATTAAACGTATCTAAGTTGCATCAAGCCTTACAGTCACACGGTGTTAGTTATGCGAGACGTGCTCCCTGCAACATCCACATCCAGTGCCGTTACTTCTACGACAACGGCATCGTCCAACGCACCTACTAAGGTGACCCAGCCCGTTCGCGCAACGGGTGCATTTGCCCTGATTGATAGCCTGCGTCTTCACGGCGTCGAGCATATTTTCGGCTATCCCGGTGGTGCCATTCTACCCATCTACGACGAGCTCTATCGGGCCGAGGAGCGGGGAGACATTCAGCACATTCTGGTGCGCCATGAGCAGGGCGCGTCCCACGCTGCCGATGCCTACGCTCGTGCAACCGGAAAGGTTGGGGTATGCTTTGGCACATCCGGCCCAGGGGCAACCAACCTGGTCACAGGAATCGCCAATGCCCAGCTAGATTCCATTCCCATGGTAGCTATCACCGGACAAGTGGCTCGAAAGGCGATCGGGAGCGACGCGTTTCAGGAAACCGACATTTTCGGGATTACGCTGCCCATCGTGAAGCATTCCTATGTGGTGCGCGACCCGGCAGACATGGCGCGGATTGTAGCCGAAGCCTTTTATATCGCACGCTCGGGACGTCCGGGGCCGGTACTCATCGATGTTCCTAAGGATGTTGGCCTAGAAGAGTGCAACTATATCCCAGTGGAACCCGGCAATATCCGCCTTCCTGGCTATCGCCCTACCGTCAAGGGAAATCCTCGGCAGATTAACCAAGCATTGAAACTGATCCATAGCGCCAAGCGCCCCCTCCTCTATGTGGGGGGCGGAGCCATTAGCGCTGATGCCCATGTCGAGTTGCTGGCGCTGGCAGAGCGGTTCCGCCTGCCCGTCACAACCACGCTAATGGGCAAGGGAGCGTTTGACGAGCACCATCCTCTTTCCGTGGGGATGTTGGGGATGCATGGTACCGCCTATGCCAACTACGCCGTGAGCGAGTGCGACCTGCTGATTGCGGTGGGGGCACGCTTCGACGATCGCGTTACCGGAAAGTTGGATGAGTTTGCTTGCCATGCCAAAGTCATTCACATCGATGTCGACCCAGCAGAGGTGGGCAAAAACCGTGCGCCCGAAGTGCCCATCGTCGGCGATGTGCGCTATGTTCTTGCGGAAATGCTGCGTCGGGATCAGGACAGCAACGCTCGCCCCAACCTCGAACAAACCAAAGAATGGTTGCGGAAAATCGATACTTGGAAAACCGACTATCCACTGGTTGTGCCCCAGTATGATGGGTTGCTTGCTCCCCAAGAGGTCATTGTGGAAGTCGGTCGCCAAGCCCCCAACGCTTACTACACAACCGATGTGGGGCAGCACCAGATGTGGGCGGCGCAGTTCCTCAAAAATGGCCCGCGTCAATGGATTTCGAGTGCGGGTTTAGGAACAATGGGCTTTGGAATGCCCGCTGCGATGGGCGCAAAAGTCGCCTTACCCGAAGACGAGGTGATTTGCATCAGTGGCGATGCCAGCTTCCAGATGAACCTGCAAGAGCTGGGAACCCTGGCACAATATGGCATCAACGTTAAAACCATCATCATCAACAATGGTTGGCAAGGGATGGTGCGCCAGTGGCAAGAGACTTTCTACGGCGAGCGCTACTCCTCCTCTAACATGCAACAGGGTATGCCCGACTTTGTGAAGCTAGCAGAGGCCTACGGCGTCAAGGGCATGGTGGTCAGTCGGCGAGAAGATTTGGCTGATGCGATCGCCGAAATGCTGGCTCACGATGGCCCCGTCCTGCTGGATGCGAAGGTGAAGAAAGACGAAAACTGCTACCCAATGGTGGCTCCGGGTAAGAGCAATGCTCAAATGATTGGCGTCCCTGCCCGTCCAGAGAAGGTTTCGATGGAGCCTGTTGTCTGTAGCAGTTGTGGCACCGAAAATGCGGCAAGCCATCGCTTCTGCGCAGAGTGTGGCACCAAGCTGTAGCCTACGACCTCAAACCCAAGGCACAGATGTAATGGTGCGTCAACACCCGTATGAAGGTTGACTTTGGGCGATCGCCTACCGATCAAATTAGTCCGGATTCGTCTGGATGCGTTCGGTAGGGTAGGCAATGCTTACCGCATCCCCTTCAAGTCCTCGAGTTAGCCTGTACTCCTTGATACTTGGAACGGCGCGGAGAGCATCTGCGTCGTTTTCGTATTTAGAAGTATCTCCGGCATAAAAAGACAACTGCAACATCCTGCTGTTGACTGATTTTAATATTGAGGTATCGTGAATGACGCGTCTGTCCTTTGTAGTGGGATATTGGCGGACGACTTTGTCCGTACGTTCTTGATTCGCTGTCTTTGCTAGACCTATGACCTCGGAGTCAATTGCGATCGTTGGAATGGGCTGCCGCTTCCCCGGCGCTCATGGTTTGGATGCCTTCTGGAAACTCTTACGAGATGGCGTAGATGCCATCAGTGAGATTCCGTGCGATCGCTGGGATATCCAGCAGTATTATGATCCCGACCTACGCCAACCCGGAAAAACCCCCGTGCGGTATGGTGGTTTTTTGGAAAACATCGACCAGTTTGATGCCTCCTTTTTTGGGATTGCGCCTCGGGAAGCCATCACGATGGATCCGCAGCAGCGGCTGCTGCTCGAAACAGCCTGGGAGACCTTGGAAGATGCAGGCATACCAGCAGAACCGTTGCGGGGATCACAAACGGGTGTCTTCATCGGCATTGGCACCCACGACTACTCCATTCGCATGTGGCAGCATCCCGTCGATGAACCCTACGCGACGACGGGGACGGGGAACTGCATTGCTGCCAATCGGCTGTCCTATGTGTTTGACTTCAAGGGACCGAGCCTGGCGGTGGATACGGCTTGTTCTTCATCCCTCGTTGCCACTCATCTAGCCTGCCAGAGCGTTCTCACTGGAGAATCAGATCTGGCGCTGGCTGGAGGCGTAAATGTCCTGCTGCTGCCAACGGTAACGGTGGGCTTCAGCAAGGGTGGCTTTATGTCGCCGACGGGACGCTGCCAGAGCTTCGATGCCCATGCCGATGGCTATGTCCGCAGTGAGGGCGTAGGGCTGATTTTACTGAAGCGCCTGTCCCAGGCCATTGCAGAGGGCGATCGCATTTATGCTGTGATTCGGGGCTCTGCCATCAACCAGGACGGCTTCAGCCAGGGCATCGCAGCCCCCAATCCTCGCGCTCAAGAGGCCGTCTTGCGAGCCGCTTATCGGCAGGCAGGAGTCGCACCAGGAGACGTACAGTATGTGGAAGCCCACGGCACAGGCACCAAGCTGGGCGATCCGGTGGAAATGGAAGCCCTGAGCGCGGTGCTAGCGGAAGGGCGCGATCCAGCTCACTCCTGCGCCGTCGGTTCGGTCAAAACGAACATCGGACATACGGAAACAGCGGCAGGGGTCGCTGGGATGATTAAAACGGCGTTGATGCTGCACCATCGGCAACTGCTCCCCAGCCTACATTTTCGGGAACCCAATCCGGCGATCGCCTTCGACCAGATTCCCTTCCATATACAAACTCAGCTTGCCGATTGGCACTCCCCAGACGAAACCTCCCGCTATGCCGGGGTCAACTCCTTTGGCTTCGGCGGCACCAACGCCCATGTGGTGTTAGAAGAATGGTCACCTACGGAAGTAGCTCCCTCACCAGATAAAAAATCGGACGATTTCCATAGCTGGCATGTCTTCACACTGTCGGCCAAAAATGAAGCGGCGTTGCAAGAACTGGCGCAACGGTATACCGAGTTTCTTGCCGTCCACCCCGAACTACCCCTTGCGAACTTGTGCTGGATGGTAAATACTCGGCGATCGCACCACACTCACCGCCTCGCGATCGCCACTGGTTCACTTGCTGATTTGCAGGGGCAATTAGCAGGGGGGAGATCTGCGACTGCTTCAAGGAGTCGCAGATCTGCCGAGCGGATAGCTTTTCTCTTCACCGGGCAGGGATCGCAATATCCAAACATGGGGCGCGAGTTGTACCAACGGTTCCCCGTCTTCCGAGAGGCGATCGCCCGCTGTGCTCAACTACTGGAATCTCACCTGGATATCTCCCTCATCGATCTGTTGTTCACCGCAGCCGAATCGTCATCGTCTGAACCCAGTTCCCAATCCAAGCTTCACCAAACCGCCTACACCCAGCCTGCGCTGTTTGCCATTGAATATGCCTTGGCTATGCTCTGGCAGTCATGGGGCATTGCGCCAGCAGCCGTTATGGGACACAGCATTGGGGAATATGTCGCGGCGCACCTAGCGGGTGTATTTTCCCTAGAAGATGCTCTGCGGCTGGTGGCCGCACGGGGGCAGTTGATGCAGGCACTCCCAACCAATGGCGGCATGCTGGCGGTGATGGCAACGGCGGAGGCTGTGCAAGCCGATCTGCCGGATGGGGTGGCGATCGCCGCCTACAATGGCCCGCAAAACACCGTACTGTCGGGGACGACAGCGGCGCTGGATGAACTGGTGCAACGATTGGAAGGGAAGGGCATTAAGGGGACTCGGTTGACTGTGTCCCATGCCTTCCACTCGCCGCTGATGAAACCGATGCTGGCAGAATTTTGGGCGATCGCCCAAACGATTACCTACCATGCCCCGACCTTACCTCTGCTGTCGAATGTCACGGGGAATGTGATGGGTGCAGAGATTGCCACCGCCGACTACTGGTGTGACCATATTCGCCGTCCCGTGCTCTTTGCCCAAGGCATGCAGCGATTGTCGGAAGAAGGCTACAGCCTGTTGCTGGAGTGCGGTGCAAAGCCGATTTTGCTGGGAATGGCGCGATCGGTGTTAGATGCGCAGGGCAAGACAGCTCAGTATCTTCCCAGCTTGCGGCCTGCGGGTACGGCCTCTGAAACCCAACCGATGATGCAAAGCCTTGCGGCGCTTTATCAGGCAGGGGTAGATGTGAATTGGGATGCGGTCTTTCCAGAGGCATCGCGGCAAATCCTGCGGTTGCCGACCTATCCATTTCAGCGGCAGCGGTTTTGGTGGGAGCCGCCAGCGGAGGTCGAGGGAACGAACCACAGAAACAGGGAAGACACCGAGATTACGAAAGCGCCACACCCTTTACTAGGAGAAACGACCTCAGTTCAAGGGCAAGAGTGGGTTGGCTATCAATCTGCGATTTCTACTCAGCATCCAGCGTATTTAGCCGATCACAAAGTTGGGGAACAGGTGGTGTTTCCGGCAGCGGCGTTTTTGGAGGTTGGATTGGCAGCGGCGGCGACAATGGGAGCGGCGACGTTGCAACATTTCGCCATTCGCCAGCCGCTTTCCCTGGGAGATACGCCAACAAGGTTGCAAACAACGGCGAAGCAGAAGGATGGCATCTGGCATTTAGAGATTATGAATCAGCCCGATGGCGAAATCGATCCTGCAATTCGCTATGTCACCGTAGAGTTGGGCAGGGGTTCAGACCTTCCAGCCCTGTCTATGTCGCTAGCAGAGTTGCAAGCGTCGAAGTTTGCCATCCAAACAACCCCTGCGATGAATCTAGCGGCGTACTACGATCGCCTCAAAGCTCAAGGATTAAATTATGGCCCTGCCTTTCGGGGTATTCGTGCCTTGTGGCAACAGCCAGGGCAGGCGATCGCCCACTTGCAGCTTCCTGAAACGCTCGACCCTAACCGCTACTTGCTCCACCCGGCGTTGCTCGATGCGGCCTTTCAAACCCTGGCAGCCGCCATCGGAGAAACAGAATTCGCTACTTACTTGCCCAGTGAGATTGAGCAGGTACAGGTCTTCCGTCCAGGAGCTTCGACGCTATGGAGCTACGGCCAAGTGCATTCCTTGTCCACCCATGGCAACGGCACACGCCCCCGGCAGTTGCGGGCTGATTTGTGGCTGATGGATGAAGCGGGAGCACTGGTTGCCCAGATTTCCGGGCTCACCCTACGCTATATCCATCCTCAAACGCTGGAGAAACGCTTCCAGCATCGAGCTGAACCTATCCTGGCAACCGAGGATTGGTTGTACGAAGTCTTTTGGGAAAAAGAGGCGATCGCTCAAGCTCCCCAACATCTTCAAGATGTCCAACACCTTCAAGATGCTGAACATCTAAAACGGAGCTGGCTGATATTTGCCCCCAATTCCTTAGCAAATACGATTTTCCAGAACACCTTTGTGAAGGCATTGGAGGAACGGGGCGATCGCCTCCACGTCGTCTATCCCGATGCCAAAACGGCACCGCCCGACGCGCTCATCTGCAATCCCACCAACCCCGACGATTTCCAGCGGTTGTGGGCGCAACTCAAGCCTGATGCGCTGACGGGCATTCTTTATCTATGGGGTTTAGCCCCCGCCGATAGCGCTGACCCCATGGCCGCGCAGCGGCTTTACTGTGGTGGATTGCTGCATCTGATGCAGGCGCTCCAGCAGGAAGCGGCAGACACTTTACCCCCCTTGTGGATTGTGACCCAGGGAACCCAGGTGGTCTCGCCCGCTGATGAAATGCATCCGGCAGCAGCTTCCTTGTGGGGCTTGGGGCGGGTGATTCGCACGGAATATCCCCAATGGCACTGCTGTAACGTGGATCTAGATGCGGGGGAGATCCGATCGCCCTTCACCCCTCTTCTGGCCGAACTCAACCAGCCAAGCACAGAACAGGTGGCTTATCGTCGGGGCGATCGCTTCGTCGCGCGTCTCGCCCATGCGGCGGATCGTCCGCCCAGGAATTTACCAGATGGTCCCTATCGCCTGCGACTCGACGAACTGGGGGTACTGGACAACCTCTATGTTGCTCCAACCGATCGCCCAGCTCCGGCTCCTGGTGAGGTCGAAATTGCGGTGGGGGCATCAAGCATCAACTTCCGGGATGTGCTGAATGCCCTGGGCATGATGCAACCCTACTTGGAACAAATGGGCTTCTACACCGCCGAGCAGGTACCCTTTGGGGGCGAATGTGCCGGACGGGTAACGGCGGTGGGAGAGGGCGTCACCCGTGTGCGGGTGGGCGATCGCGTCATTGCCTGCCAGACGTTGGGCTGTCTCAGCCGCTATATCAACGTCGATGTCCGCTTTGTCGTGCCCCTACCTGCCGATTTAAGCTATGCCGCTGCCGCGACAATTCCCACCACCTTCCTGACGGCCTACCGGGGCTTGCATGAATTGGCCAACTTGAAAGCAGGCGATCGCATTCTCATCCATGCCGCAGCCGGAGGCGTTGGCATGGCCGCCGTGCAGTGGGCACAGCGCGTGGGTGCCACTGTTTTTGCGACCGCTAGCCCCGCTAAGTGGGATGTCCTCAAATCCATGGGTGTAGCGCATGTGATGCACTCGCGCACCCTCGACTTTGCCGACGAAATCCTGCAACGCACCGACGGAAAAGGCGTTGATGTTGTTCTCAACAGCTTGAATGGGGATTTCATCCCCAAAAGTCTGGCAATACTGGCTCCCCAGGGGCGCTTTGTAGAAATTGGCAAAATTGGCGTTTGGAATGCAGAGCAAGTGCGGCAGGTGCGCCCCGACGTCACCTATCTCCCCTTCGATTTGTTGGAGCTGTCTCAAACCAAGCCAGAGCGCATCACCGTCATGCTGGAGACGCTGATGTCAGAGTTCCAGGCCGGAACCCTGACACCACTGCCCCACACCCCTTTTCCCATCGAAGACGCAGCGATCGCCTTCCGCTTTGTTGCCCAGGCCAAGCATATCGGCAAAGTGGTGTTGACCCTGCCGCCGCCGCGTCCTGCGTTTTTCCGCATTCGCTCCGATGCCACCTATCTAATTACTGGAGCATTGGGCGCGTTGGGGCTGGAGCTGGCAATATGGCTCGTCTCTCAGGGGGCGCGCCATCTGGTGCTCCTGAGTCGTCGCCCGCCGTCCGATTCCGCACAAGCTGCCCTGGAACGGCTGCGACATACCGCTGAGGTGACCACAATGCAGGCCGATGTGACCGACTTGGCGGCATTGGAAACCGCCTTGCATCCCTGGTTTGCTGGAAAAGCGGACTATCCTGCGATCGCCGGTATTTTCCACGCCGCCGGCGTCCTGCAAGATAGCAGACTCAGTCGCCTGTCCTGGACTGCTTTCGAGCGCGTTATGGCACCCAAACTTCTCGGTGCTTGGAACCTCCAACAATTGGTGACGCGTCATGAGGAATTGGGCAAAACCCCATCCCTTGAGTTCTTTGTGAACTTCTCCTCCATTTCTGCCCTCATCGGCACGGCAGGACAGGGGAACTATGCTGCCGCCAATGCCTTACTCGATGCGATCGCCCACCGACAACAGCAACAGGGATACGCTACCCTTAGCGTTAACTGGGGACCTTGGGCGATCGGCATGGCCGCTTCCCTACCCAACGCCGATGCGAGTTTCGCCGCTGCCGGGTTGCCCCTCATTTCCCCCGAGGCTGGATTGTCTCTTCTGAAGACCCTCCTGCACCGCCTATCCACCCTGTCTGTCCCTCAGATGGGCGTATTCAACCTCGATGCGGCTCGGTTTATTTCCCGACAATCGGCCTCAACGCAAGCCTTCTTCCGGCGCTTGCTACCCATTCCTCCCGCCCCCCCTGACTCAACTTCCACTATGACAACTGCTCCCACAACCGAAGTGTTGCAACAGCTTCAGGCATTGCCCGTAAGCGATCGCCCCACGGCGCTGCAAACACATGTTCGCGACCAACTCGCACGCGTCCTGGGCTTCCCCAACGCCGACACCATCGACCCTGACGACAACTTTGGCGACCTGGGGATGGATTCCCTGATGGCAGTAGAGCTTACCAATCGCTTGCAAGCGAGCCTCGGTTGCCCCATCACCCAGACCACCCTCTTTGACTACCCCAGCGTCAACGCTATCAGCGGATTCCTGCTCAGCGACGTGCTTCCCCTAGAAGGGCAAGCACCCGCATCCCAAACACCGACAGTCGAGAACCGGGAAACGAATACTCAAAGCCCGATGGTAGACATCGCACCACAGGCATCGGCAGTCGGCTCTCCACAGCGAACCGCCGACAACCACGCATCACCCTCTCCCCAAAAACCATCCGCCCAAAATGGGCAACAGTCCCTTCAGCAACCCCCAAACGTCAATCACGCTCCAACCCCCGGCTATCAACCATCGCCACCCATCTATCAACC
>JADEXA010000106.1 GCA_015207365.1 Vacuolonema iberomarrocanum LEGE 07170 | reverse complement strand
GGTGAGGGTTTTGCCATCGGCACGGCGCAGGGCCACGATTAGGTAAGCCGTATCCCCCTGTAGCTCAACATCTTGCACCATCGCCCCCACCAGCGATGAGTTATTGGGCACCACCAGTTCATCCAGTTGAATATCCAATCGACTCAGCAACTCGTTGAGGGTACTACTGCCATCGTTTTTGTCGAGGAAATTGAGCGCCGCAGGATGGCGAATCATGTGGGCAATGCGATGGGCACCAATGGTGGCCGGAAGCACCACATGGTCGGCACCCGCCAGTTGCAACTTTTGCTCGGTGGTAGGAAACTCGCCCCGCGCCAGGATGACTAGGTCAGGATTCATGCCCCGTGCGGTGAGGGTAATGAAGACGTTGGCGGCGTCACTGGGCAAGACACTGGTGAGAAAACGAGCGCGGTGGATTCCTGCCAGCTCCAGCACATCCTCATCGGTAGCATCCCCCGTGAGCACCAAGTACCCTAACTCGGCGGCTTCGGTCGTGCGATCGCCATCATTGTCGATCACAACAAACATCATCCCCCCTTGGTGCAGCTCGCGGGCCAAAATTTGCCCCATGCGCCCAAACCCACAAATGACCACATGGCTCTGGAGGCTCTCAATTGTTTTCATCATTCGCCGAATTCCTAATGCTCGGTTAATTTCCCCTTCTGTAAAGCTCTGCACCACGGCACCCACGATATAGACCGACGCGGATGTCCCTGCAATGATGACGAGAATGGTGAAAATTCTTAGCGCATTTGACTCAATGGGGCGAACCTCGCCATAGCCGACGCCAAAAATCGTGATAATCACCATGTAGAGGGAATCAAACAGCGGCCAGCCTGCAATCATGTACCCCGTTACAGCCAATAACATGGTGATCCCAAAAAAAAGTCCCCCTATCAAGATGCGGCGGAACGATGTGTTCATAAATGCTCAGGACATGCTCAGGAATATTTAGGACCGGAAGCCGAGGGGCAAGGCAGGTTAATCGTCTGAAATCTGAGTGTGGGAGAAAATTCGTTATGGGAATGCGTATGTTTCCGGTTGGATGGCCAGATGAGACGATACACCTTGAAAGCATCCAACGCTTCATTCAATTCTACGGTTAACGCTCAGACTTGCGGTTCAGATCATAGGACTCAGACCCAAGCCAATTCGGGTTAAAAAATTACCTGGCAGCGATCGCAACGCACAATTCTTCAATCAATTCGTGATTAAATATATGGAGCTTGCTTAGGCTCAGTCGTACTGGGCTTTCTGTTTGGTGATTGGAAACATCGTCATTGGGATCGAGATATCTCTGCGGTTCGACGCAGACCTCTAAAGCGGGACGATCGTGGCAGAGGCCGAACGCAATCCGACGAGCGCGGTAGAGCCCTGATGGAGATTAGGCGTGCGCTCGGATACCCACCGAATAAACCCGGATCAGCCCGCCAGATCTCTAGTGGATCTGACGCAGCAATGGGGAACTGTACCCAGGGGAAGTCATGAGTCGTTTATTGATGCCACCTGCATCGAGCGTGAAGGAGCGATCGCCCCGTTGGCGACGATGGCTCAAGCGAGTCGCAACTTTTGTCCCGATGAACGATATGATGCTGCAATTAGAAACAGAATCTTTGTCGCACCGGATGTCCGAAACAACGAATACAGCGGTGATGGTCATTGGCGGAGCCGAGGATAAGGTCCACGGTCGCTTGATTCTTTCCACATTCTTTAGCCGAGCGGGTGGAACGGATGCTCGCATCGCCATTGTTCCCTCAGCCTCCCGTGAACCCTCTGTCATTGGCGAACGCTACACCACCATTTTTGAAGAAATGGGAGCCAAGGCAATTGAGGTGCTGGATGTTCGAGATCGGGATCATGCTGAAGATGAAGACTGGCTCCAGTTTGTGGATGACTGTACTGGCGTTTTTCTGACGGGCGGCGACCAGTTGCGGCTGTGTGGGCTACTTGTTGATACCCCTCTGATGGAGCGCATCCGGCAGCGCGCGCAGTTGGGCGAAATTACTTTGGCGGGTACCAGTGCCGGGGCCGCGGTCATGGGGCATCACATGATTGCAGGGGGCGGTAGTGGCGAATCGCCCAACCGTTCTCTGGTGGATCTGACGGCAGGGCTAAACATTATTCCCGACATTATCGTCGACCAGCATTTTCACAACCGCAACCGGATGGCTCGGCTGATGAGTGCGATCGCCTCCTATCCCGACCGTTTGGGCATTGGCATCGACGAAGATACCTGCGCCCTATTCGAAGCCAACAACACCTTCCAGGCATTAGGCAAAGGTACAATCACAGTGATCGATGCGAAGGATGTGTCCCACACGAACCAGCCGGATGCGGGCACCAGCGACCCCCTCAGTATTCACAACCTGCGGGTTCATATTCTCTGTCATGGCGATCGCTACGACTATGACCGTCGGCTCATCCTTTCGCAGCGATCGCATGATGGTGAACATTCTCGTATGAGAGACTAAGACATTAAGCCCTGGTCAGGGTATAAGCCCTTCTGTGTGTAGATGATTTCTTAACAGGTTTGCCAGAAAATGTTTATCCATTACAGTTTCTGCGTTTTCCCTCAACACACACTAGGGGGGCTGCTTTGTCTATCTATGTCCTTGATTAAAGCATCAGGTCTTTGAACGTTCTCGTTGCTCTACTCGCCCACACCCATTCGTGTTATGAAAATTCTTAAAACTCAGACCTTAAGAGGTGCAAACTACTGGAGCATCCGCTACAAAAAGCTCATTATCATCCGTTTAGACCTAGAGGACTTGGCTGAGCGTCCGTCCAACGAAATCTCGGGATTTTACGATGGATTGGTCGAGACATTGCCTAGCCTGATCGAGCACTTCTGTTCTCCGGGGTGCCGGGGTGGCTTCCTGATGCGGGTGCAAGAAGGCACAATGATGGGGCACATTGTCGAGCATGTGGCACTGGAGCTGCAAACCCTAGCTGGCATGCCCACGGGCTTTGGCCGCACCCGTGAAACCTCGACACCGGGTGTGTATCAGGTAGTCTTTGAGTACAAAGATGAGCAGGCGGGGCGCTATGCTGCGCGGGCAGCTGTGCGGTTATGCCAGAGCCTTGTCGATCACAGGCAGTATCCAGCGGAAGAACTGGAACAAGATTTACGGGATTTACAAAAACTGGCCGAAGAATCCGCGCTTGGCCCCAGCACTGAGCATATCGTAGCCGCCGCCGAAAAACGTGGCATTCCCTGGATGCCCCTGACGGTGCGATCGCTCATTCAACTGGGCTATGGCATTCACCAAAAACGTATCCAGGCAAGCCTCACGGGTCTCAGTAGCATCTTGGCTGTGGAGCTGGCGAGCGACAAAGAAGGCACCAAGCGCATTCTGGAGGATGGGGGAATTCCCGTGCCCAGAGGAACAGTGGTTTACTACCTGGATGAATTGGAACAGGCGATCGCCGATGTGGGTGGCTTTCCGCTGGTCATCAAACCTTTAGACGGGAACCATGGACGGGGCATTACCATCAACGTCACCTCCATGCAGGAAGCAGAAGAGGCCTACGATATGGCTAGCCTGGAGTCTCGGTCCCGCGCTGTCATCATCGAACGCTTCTACGTCGGGCAAGACCATCGCATCATCGTCATCAACGGCAAGGTGGTTGCCGTTGCCGAGCGGGTACCCGCCCATGTCACGGGGGATGGCCAATCGACCATTGCAGAATTAGTTGAGCGCACCAATCAGGATCCGCTGCGGGGCTCTGGCCATGCCAACGTCCTCACCACCATTGAGCTCGATCGAGCGGCATTCCAAATGCTTGAACGCCAGGGCTACACCATCGAAACGGTGCTGCCGGAAGGCGAAGTGTGCTATCTCAAGGCCACAGCGAATCTGAGTACGGGTGGAATTGCGATCGACCGTACCGATGTGATTCATCCAGAAAATCTGTGGATTGCGGAGCGCGCGGCCAAAATCGTTGGGCTGGATATTGCTGGGCTCGATGTCGTCACGCCGGATATTTCCCGCCCCATGCGAGAGGTGGATGGCGTCATTGTCGAGGTGAATGCAGCCCCAGGGCTGCGGATGCACTTCTCCCCCAGCGAAGGCAAGCCCCGCGATGTGGGGGCGGCCATCGTCGATATGCTCTACCCCAGTGACACCGCCAGTCGCGTTCCTATCGTTGCGGTGACGGGTACAAATGGCAAAACCACAACCAATCGGCTGATTGCCCATATCTTCAAGCAAACGGGTAAGGTGATCGGCTACACCACCACCGATGGCATCTATATCGGCGAGTTCTTGGCCGAGGCTGGGGATACCACCGGCCCCCAAAGCGCTCAGATGATTTTGCAGGATCCGTCGGTGGAGGTAGCTGTGCTGGAAACCGCGCGGGGCGGCATCTTGCGATCGGGGTTGGGCTTTGACCAGTGCGATGTGGGTGTGGTACTAAACGTAGCCGCAGACCACCTGGGAATCGGGGATATCGACACGGTGGAAGATCTGGCACACCTCAAGAGCGTCGTGGTGGAAGCGACGAGCCCCAATGGCTATGCGGTGCTAAATGCAGATGATCCCCTAGTATCAGCCATGGCACAGCGGGTAAAATCCCAGGTTGCCTATTTTTCCATGGAACCCGAAAATCCCTTGGTGCAGCACCACATTAGCCAGGGCGGTTTGGCCGCAATATATGAGGATGGCTATATCTGCATCGTCAAGGGCGATTGGTGCTTGCGGGTCATGGCCGCCGCTGAGGCACCCCTAACAATGGGGGGCAAAGCGCCCTTTATGATTGCCAATGCGCTGGCTGCTTGTCTAGCCGCCTTTGCCCAGGGCGTCCCTGTAGAGGCCATTCGAGTTGCCCTGGCCACCTTCCAGGCCTCGGCAAACCAGACCCCCGGACGGATGAATTTGTTTGACATGGGCGACTTCCATGCCCTTGTCGACTATGCCCACAATCCCCATAGCTATCAGGCGCTCGGCAGCTTTGTGAAGAACTGGGATGGCGAATGTATTGGGGTAATTGGGGGGCCAGGCGATCGCCGGGACGAAGACTTCATTACCCTGGGTCGCCTATCCGCTGCCATCTTTGATCGGGTTTACATCAAAGAGGACGATGACCCCCGTGGACGCCCCAGAGGAGACGCCGCCATGCTGATTGAGGAAGGCATTCGGCAAATCCAGCCGAACTTGGACTACGAGGTCATCCTGAACGAAACTGAAGCCGTTGATCGCGCGCTAAATTCCGCATCCAAAGGCTCTCTCGTGGTGATATTGCCGGAGAGCGTGCGGCGAGCCATTGATCTCATCTCCGAACGTCGCCCCTTGGAAGAGGCGATCGCGACTCAAGCAGAACCCTCCGTTGAGGCTGTTGCCACAGAGGTAGAAGACGTGCAAACGGTTGATGCGCCTGAAACATCTTCGTCTGGCGGCTTGAACATGGAAGAGTTGGTCTGAGGGAGCCTACTGGTTGCCCTTTTTGGATGCCCCTTTTTTGGATGCCCTTTTTTTGGGCATGACGGACGATCTTTTCGATGGCTAGGCTGTAGTGATCGCTGCTGTATTGGCGATCGTAATATGTACTAGCCGCAGGGAATGTTTCCCTGCGCAACAAATCTTTAAATTTATTCTCAAGCTGAAATTGAGATTGAGCGATCGCTAGCGATAGGGCTGTAGCGGACTTTAGCTCAAGCGTTCACGCTTTCTGAGGGGTGGGCGTTATTGCCGCTGAGCTGCAACGCTGGATATCCGTCAAAAAACGGATGACAATCCATTGACATAAAATAGTATTTCTGTACTATTAGTAGTACTTACGTATCAATAAAGTTGCCGTCTTGGGATATGCGTTTAACGCGATCGCTCCGAGATCTATGCAGGCAACCTCTTTTTGATTGTCTACCCATAAACGTGCTGATGTCCAGGGGTTTGTCGCTTGCTTTTGCAATCGAACAGGCTCAAAAATCTGGTGCAGAGACGTCGTTTGTTCATTCTCCCAGGAGTTGGCTATGCAAGGAACACAGCAAGAAATTCGGGAAATTCAGGCGCGGCTGCAAGCGATTAATAAAGGAGATGTGGGGTATCGTCCGGCATCCTCTGCCACGATGGTTGAGATGTTTCCTGGCCATCGCCCACAATCGTCGCCATCGCTGACCCAATCCCAGGTATCTACCTATGCGTTTGAGGGCGATCGCGGTGCTGAGCCCACCCAAGTTTCGGGGGGGATGGCTCAAACGGCCATGGGATCACAATCGGTGACTCACATGGCCGGAACCGCCGCCGGACATTCGCTGCCCAATCCCTATCTCTCCTATTCCTCAGCGGCTGTAGGAACGGCTGCACCAGGAACTCCCTCGGCTACAGAGCAGGCCGCCCTGCAGCAACTAGCAGAAACCTGGCGGCAGTTAGAAACCAAGGCGGATCAGTTGAATCAGTTGTCGGCGGCGCAGGAAGCCATGTTGTTGGAGGTGCGGGCGATCGCTCAGCGGGTGGAGCGAGACTGGCGCGCGACCGGCCTGCAAGACTTTCCCTTTGCCGATACCGATGGTGATCTCTCTTCCCTGTATGGTCGGGATTCGGCGGATGTGCCTGTGATTGAGCGGGATGCGATGGGCAAGTTTGTGATGACGCAACGGACGCTGGAATTATCGAAAGCGGAGCGCGAAGCCGCCATGATGGCAGAGGTGCTACGCAAGAAACGGCAACCGCGGTCCTCTGGGCTCGCACCCCTAGGCCGAACGGTGTGGAATTGGTTCCAGGGCTTGCTAGCAGGAAATGCGTCCCGTCCGAAGGCGCGGCGTCGACCAGTGGTTACCTCCACTGTTGTGGCTCAACCCGGCCACGATATCTCTCTGCCAAATGCGGCGGCATGGCTCGTGGGAGCCACCCTGACTCGGATGGCCATTGATGCCTTGCTGGCTTCCCATCCGGCCTTCTGGCTACCGGCGGTGGCCGTGATTATTGCGCCAGCAGCGATCGCCGCCTACCGCACAACGGTCGCCCCCGAATCCAGCATTCAGTGGGGCTATCGGCTCTTGCTAATCATGGTTGGGCTGTTGCTGGGTGGGCGCTTCTAGGAGCCACCGCTCCCCTTCAATTTCCCTCTAACGTTCCCATCCTGTTGAATCATGCAACGTCATTCCATCGATTCTCCATCCATCCATCCGTTGCTGCTTGGCGGCTTGTTTCTCGCATTTCTGGGCTTGATGCTTGATTTTCGTAGTGTGTTGCCTTTCAACACATCTGCCGCCCCGCCAGAACGCTGTCAGGGGGATGTCAACCACGAGGTGGTTCTGTCTCGCGAACAATTAGCACAACTGCTCACCGTGCCCGAGCGAGATACCAAACAGCGTGTGCAAGAGATTGTTGGAGCACCCTTTTGCTCCCTTCAATCGCTGCAAGTGCGGGCGGGAATTGCTGCCGAGCGGCAAGTTTACCCGCTGGCATTTGACCCCAGCACGCGGCTGGTCATTCTTTACGAAGGCGACGAGTATGCAGGCTATCGGTTCAGTTTCCAATAACGTTCTTCACCAGGGGGTAATGACCCTGAGCCTTTTGGCGCTCCTCATAAGCGGATGTACCCAATCTGAGTCTTCCGTTGTGCGGGAGGTTCCGATTCAACAAGCCTGGCAATTGGAGCCCGGGCAGCAGGTCGGTGAACACCGCATTGCTGGAGGATTGGGCGACATTTCTATTGAAATGCGAGGCGATCGCATCTATGCGCCATTTGATGGGGAACTGCAGCCAAACAATGTGCCGAATTGCTATGTCTTTTCGAGTCCTGAAGTACCCGCCTACATCTTTCGTCTGTGCGGCTTAGAGCGTCCTCGTCTGGGGGCAGTCGCGCAAGGCTCAGCGATGGGCTCGGCAGATTTTCTCGGTTTCGCGACCCTACGCCGCCAGCCCGACGGGCACTGGACCATGGTGGAACCCGCCAGTGATGTGTTGCAGCGGCTTCTTGACCCCGATGCGATGCAGGTTGGCGGCGGCGAAGAGTAATCGCTAATCGCCGCATTCAGTCTTCCCATTACTAGCAGGACAGAACCTTTCTGCTGGCTGGGATGGAAGCGATCGCACCTCCACTCTCCCCGTGCGATCGCTTCACAAAATTGTGGGGCAGGGGATGGTGCTTCTCCCCTTGCTCTTGGTGGTGGGTGCCCACCCTACGCGAGATTGAGGTTGTTTGCCTGAAATCGATTTCCTGAATTGAGGTTTTGCTTCTGTTGCCTTGCAACGCCCTGCTTATCTACCCTTTGCACAATTTGCTGCGTTGAACGATGAAAGTCCGTTTATTTTTGCCCGTCTATCTCCTAGGAGCAGGGGCGATCGCCCTCAATCCAGTCCTGAGCAAGGCTCAGGAGTCACGCGATCTGAGTCAGGCTTTTCAACTCCCCGATACCTCTGTTGCCCCGACGGCTGAGTCCGCGAAGGCTGAGCCGGAGCCAGATCCCGAGACTGAGGCTGAAACCGAGATGACAACGGCAACTCAGCCGCTGCCCATTCCACCGACAGCGGCGGCAGCTCCGGTGGAACACCCCTCGTCTCAGGATGCGCCCCTGCCACCGCCACCCCCGTTGCCAGAGATGGCGGCAATGGCAACAGCACCACCGCCACCCCCCACAGAACCGCTTTCTGCAAACAATGACCTGGCAACAATTCCCCCGCCTCCGGCGGCTGAGGTCGTGCCTCTGGAATTGGCCTTTGGCGGCGATTTGCCCGTGGGTGGAGAGGGCACGGCGATCGCCGCTGTCGAACCAACCTCGGTTCCCCCAACGGCTCCCGTCGCGCCAGTGGAGCCTATGCCTAAGCCCGTCTTATCGGCTAACCCTTCCACCGAATCGCTATTTGTGGGAGGCGCTGAATCTGTCGTGGCACGGGTTGTGGGGAGCGCAGAGGGAACCCGCACCGTAGAAGGATTGCGAACATCTGCTTATTACGGACATACGGATCCGGGAAATGGGGTATGGAACCTGGGAAGCTTTTCCTATCAACATGGTGCTGCCTCTCCCGAGGCAGCGGACGAGCGCCAGCTTCAGCGCTTGCAGCGGCAAACCCAGACCCTGCTATCGCGAGCAGCGGCCTTTGGGCTGGAGCTGACCCTAGAAGAGCAACTCAACGGCATCGACCTGGCCAACCAGGCTCCCGAAGCGGCGCTCGATCGCGGCGGCTATATCGACTGGTTGGCAGAGGCTCACAAGTTGGGAATGACAGGACAGGATGCGATCGCCTGGGCTCGCACCCGCTCTTTTCTTGACCCCGACACCCAACAGTGGAATGCACCGGGGTTGGGCAACACCGTACAGGGCATTGCCCGCGACCAAGAGCGGCGCATGCGAGCGATCGCCCGCACCCTCGCAGCTGTCGAGACAGAGCAGGCCGCTCCAGCAGAAGCCGTGGCTGTCGCGCCATCCATCCCCGCAACCACAACAGAGGCATCACCAGCAACAGAGAGTCCAGAGGATGCAGGCATCGGACGACTGTTTAACCTGGACTTGTTTTGAGCCGGACGCCAATTGCCCCATCCGTATCCATATCCACTGCCCCAGCGAACGATTGTCGCCTTCGTCTTCTATCGCCTTACGCATTGAGATCAGGCCAAATCATTTTTTGAAAGCCGCGCAGTGCGCGGGTATTTGTTTAGCGGGAATCGTCTGGGGAGAGAGGGGGTAAGGTCATGGCCTCAGCCACCCAATCAATAAAGGAAACACCTTGCTGCTGAGCGGTGGCGGCCAAGGAGGTCAAAATCTCCCAGGTG
>JADEXA010000105.1 GCA_015207365.1 Vacuolonema iberomarrocanum LEGE 07170 | reverse complement strand
ATTGAGCAATCGCATCGAGATGGGTTTTGAGTCGGGCGGCTTTTTCAGGGGTCATTACTCAGGTTCCTCACTGAACACCTTGATCCTGGCCTGTTTTAGCTCACCTTGCAAACCTGACATGCTCCCCTCTCAAGTTGAGACAAAGAGGAATGAAGAGACATTCCAATCATGGCGATGGGGACGAAGGTTGTGGCGATCGCTATACCTCAGATCTATGTCTCTTCTGTAGCTTGGCGATCGCTAATATCCCGCAAGCAAATAATGGAAGCAGGTTGATTATTCCATGTAGTCTGGGCCACAGTAATCTCAGCAATTCCTACCTCACCGTTAAGTCTCAAAATTTCGATCTGGGTTAGATGTCTCTCAACAAGCGGTTGTCCAATATCTTCTCCTAGAAGCAGATCAACTGGCTGCTTAAACATCTGAGCTGCTGCAGGATTGACAAACTGAATGACGCCAGTTTTATCAATGACGATCAGACCATCTTGAACATGGGTCACGATGATGTTGAGTTGCTCCTTGGCTTGTTGAAGCTCAATCGTTTTTTGCCTTAATTTAATGTGAGTTTTTGCCCGTGCCAATACTTCCTTTGCATTGAAGGGCTTCGTCATATAATCTGCTGCCCCTTGCTCAAAAGCCGTGATGACATGCCGTTCATCATGGCTTGCCGTTAGGAATATCACCGGGATATCGTGGCAGGTTGGCTTTTCTTTAATTTGTTTACACAGTTCTAACCCATTGATATCAGGCATGAATAGATCTAATAAAATCAAATCCGGTTGAATGGCGTTTAACCGTTGTAATGTATCTTTTGCACTAAGAGCGTAAGTGACGGAATATCCCTGAGTTTCTAAAAATAATGTGAGTACTTGAATGTTGTCGATCTGATCATCCACGATCAGAATTGTTGGATTTTTAATGTTCTCAGGTGATGCTGTAGCCCGTTCCACGATGATGTTTCCTTGCGTCTATGGAGAGATAAAATAATAGATAAAATGCGTTTACTCCGTGCGATTGAGATAGAGTTGCAGTTGAGTTTTAAGGTTTGGAAAAGCGGCTATGGTATCTGGTAAATGAACAAGATCAAAGCGTTCGAGTTGGTCTGTTAACGTCAAAACATAGGCTTGGAGATCAGGATATTTGTACTCCATTGCCCAAGCTTGCAGTTTGGCTGCAAAGATTCGTACTTGATCTAGTAATAGGGTTTGGTGCAACGTTTGCCAAACGGAGTCTTCTTCCTGTTGTAGGAGATCTAGCAACTCGGGCAATCGTTGTCGTGTTTCCGCAGATATCGTTGCCTCGTCGGCTGGGGTATCGTCTCTGTTGGTCCGCACACTTGAGGTGACAACGGCTCCAAATAGGTTTTGGAGTTGAGTTGCGATCGCCTCTCGACTGACAGGTTTGCGCAAAAAGCCTTGTACCAGTGGCTGCATCTCTGCCATATCTTGCTCTTGAATAGATGCTGTAACCAAGATAACGGGGATATCCTGAGTGGTTTGTGACTGTTTAAGCTGGTCGATGACCGCTCGACCATCCAAGGGAGCCATAACTAAATCCAGCAGAATCAGGTCGGGTTGATGGGTCTGAGCGAGTTCGAGCCCGCGCTCACCATCTTGAGCCACCAAGACTTGATGAGGCGTATCGGCAAAATAAGCCGACAGCAAATCACGATTGGATTGAACATCATCCACAATCAGAATGGTCAGTGGTTGGAGAGTGGCTGGTATTTCATTGGCAACCTCAAGAGTGGTGACTGAATGCCTATCGGTATCCGAGACAATTTCGATGCCTGGCAAATGCACGACAAATGTACTGCCCTGATTTACCGCACTTTGAACCGCGATCGTTCCTCCAATCATCTCGGTCAATCGGCGAGTGATGGTGAGTCCTAAGCCTGTGCCACCGTAGTTGCGTGTGGAGGGTTCTTCTGCCTGCCGGAAGGCATCAAAAATAATCTTCTGGTGCTCATCTGAAATGCCGATTCCGGTGTCAGTGACGGCAATTTCTAAATCACAATACTGACCCACAACTGACGCATCTTCCCCCCGATAGGTGGGCAGTTTGCTGGCGTTAGACGTGTCGCTGCTCCTCTGAACCTGAATGCTGATCGTGCCGCCACGCGGCGTAAATTTGATCGCATTGCTAATCAAATTAAATAGAATCTGGTGCAACCGCACTTCATCGATCAGAATCATGTAAGGAACCGTTGACTCTATTTCCAACGTCAACTCTAATCCCTGCTCGCGTGCACGATGGACAAAAATAGACTCTGTGTCATAGAGAAGGGCGTGGAGATCAACGGGCTCATAGTGAATGTTGAGTTCTCCCGCTTCAACCTTGGATAAATCGAGAATATCGTTAATCAAGGTCAGCAGAACCCGTCCATTCGATTCAATCGATTGCAGATAATTTTTGGCATTCGGGTCGGTAATGGAATCTTGGAGGAGTTCTGAGAAGCCTAAAATTGCATTCATAGGCGTGCGAATTTCGTGGCTCATATTCGCGAGGAACGCACTTTTTGCCCGATTGGCAGCCTCTGCCTGTCGTTTTGCCACCTCTAAGTCATGATTGCGCTCGGTGAGTTGTGCTTGAGCTTGTTCCCGTTGAACGAGTTCCTGTTGCACCTGTTCAAACAAACCAATTTGCTGAATGGCGATCGCCAACTGGTCGGCAATTTGTTGTAAAAACTCAGCTTCTCCCTCCTGCCATACCCGTCTGGTATGGCAAGCATGCACGACTAGAATCCCCCAAACTCGGCTCGTGTACTGAACCGAGAGCCAGCGTTGCATTTCCTGACTGCGATCTTCTTGCAAGATGGGCGCAACAATTTTGGACTGAATTCGATATTCTCGGCAGAAATCTTGCAAGCATGTGCTCAGATCGTCGGTCATGACATCCGGCACAATGCGTGGCTTGCCTTGCCAATAAGTATCTAAGGCTTCGGGCGACCAGGTTTCGTTTTCCCACTGAAACGTCTTTAAAGCAGGTAAGTCTGGATCAACGGCTTCTTCGATCACATAGCTTGGGGCATCATGCAAAACTCGGAAGATAGAGACCCGATCGCACTGCATGATGGCTTTGACCTGCTGTGTCACGATCGCCAAAATTTCTTCTAGATTCAGCGATTTTCGAATGCGCTCGGTGATGTTGGCAAGGGCTTTCTGTTGGGCTAGTTGGCTTGCAAGTTTGGCGTCTGCTTGTTGACGAATCACCAGTTCTGATTGGACTTGTTGATAGAGATCCGCCTGCTGAATGGCGATCGCCAACTGGTTAGATAACTGACGGGTGATTTCAATATCTTCGGGTTGCCACTGCCGTGGCCCACTGCATTGGTGAATGCAGAGCAACCCCCACAACAGCTCCCCACAACACAGCGGCATGATCAAATTGGCTCGCACGGCAAACTGAGTCAGGAGGTTCCGATGACAAGGCTCTAGTCTCGCCGTCTCAATATCGGAGACGGCATAATAATGTCCTTGGGTATAGCGACTGGCATAATGTTCGCCAAAACAGTGATCGTGAATGGGAGCTTGAACCGCTGATGGATAGCCCTCGACGAGAGATTCGGCAATGAACACGCCATCATTGAAATTTGACGCTGGATCAAACTTAAAAATCCCAACGCGATCGGCCTGCAGGACCTGGCGAATTTCGTGACAGACTGTGTCAAACGTCGTTTGCAACTCTAGCGACTGACGAATCCGCTGCGTAATTTCGAGCTGCAAATGTTCGCGTTCGCTTTGCTCGCGGAGCATGTCTGTTTGCTCCTGAAGCACTTGCTGTACCCGTTTGATTTCGTCAATATTGACAAAGGTAATGACCAAACCATCCAAATGGTTGTCATCCCGCAAATAGGGATAAATCCGCATCAACAAATTTTGATGATTGGAATGGAGGTAGACCTCTTTTTCGATAGGGTTTGCGGAATCTAAAACCTGCTGTAAAAGCTCTACTAGATTGGTGCAGTCGAGATTGTGGGTGATGTGCTGAATCGGACGCTCGACATCCGTGGAGACTAAATTGACCGCAGGAACAGCCGCAGGCGTAAATTTGCGAACCCGCAAATTGCGATCGAGGAAAATCACTCCAATTTCACTACTACGGAGTAAGTTATCCACATCATTTGTGAGTTCGGTCAGTTCTCGAATTTTAGTCTGGTATTCGGTGTTGACGGTGTAGAGTTCTTCATTGACCGAATGTAATTCTTCGTTCGTGCTTTGCAGCTCTTCGTTAGATGCTAAAAGTTCTTCGTTGGTTGCCTGTTGTTCTTCATTGGTTGTTTCGAGTTCTTCAATCGTCGCTTGCAAATTCTCACGAGTTTGCTGCAACTCATATTCCAGATCGATAATCCGTTGGGTGGCTTCAGCATCTTGCTGGAAGGTCTCTACGGGTTGAGGCGGGGCAGGGCGCTCTTCGTTTTCCACCACCACCATAAAAAAGTCATCAACCCGCGTGTTCCCCGCATAGTAAGTGACCTCTAAATTGACCGACCGAACGATATCCGCTTGATTAAACTGAATGCTGCCGTAGACAACCGGCTTACATTCTCGTTTAGCACGATGCAAGGCGGTATTAATCGGAAGGTGCAACTCTTCGGGGACGAGATCAGCCACCATGTTGCTCATGCTCCCTTCGCGTAGCTGCATGATCTCCAACGTATCGGTAGCTACGTGAAAGAGGGCTAGATCGTCATTGACGAGCAAACAGGTACAGTTGCGTTGCCGGGTAAAGGCGCTAAACGCGGCACTCAAAATTGGATCAAACTGACTGGTACTCTGACGGTTGGAAATTGGTCGAGGCGGGGTTGGTAGAGTGTACTGTAAGTTTTGCGTCAGAATCGGTAAGCGGACGTTGCGCCGTTTCTGGTAGATTTTGTAGCGCTCAAAAATAGGGGTAAACTCTTCTGACAAGTCTCCGGGGGTTTCGGCGGCTCCTAAGAATAACGTCCCTTTATGCATCAGGGAAAAATGCAACATTCGCATGACATGCTGCTGGAGACTCGGCTGCATGTAAATCAGCACATTACGACAACTGATCAAGTGCATGCGAGTAAATCCAGCATTCTTTGCCAAATTGTGGGGGGCAAAGATAATGTTTTCGCGCAAGGTGCGGGAAATATGGAAGTTGCGATCGCGGAAGGTAAAGTATTTTTCTAGCCGTCTGCGGGGAACATCAATCGCAATGCTTTCGGGATAAATGCCCTCTGCGGCTTTTGACAAGGCGGTATGGTCAATGTCGGTGGCAAAAATCTTGACGCTCAGATGTTTACCCAAGCGAGTAATGACTTCATCCACCATCATGGCCATGGAATAGGCTTCTTCTCCCGTGGTGCAAGCCGTCACCCAAATTCGCAACTGTTGACCATTTTCCAGTTGTCCGATCAATTCAGGCAGGACGTCTTGCTCCAGATATTCCCAGGCATCCGGATCGCGGAAGAAGCGCGTGACCCCGATCATCAAATCATCGCGCAGGAGTCCGCGTTCTTCTCCAGATGTCTTCAGATGATCGATATACTCATCCAGTTGAGTATGACCACTCAGAGAACAACGCCGATAAATGCGACGGCTGAGGGTACTGGGTTTGTAGTAAGAAAAATCTAGCTTCTCATACTCATTGAGAATGAGGAGGATTTCCCGCAGTTTGTCAGATTCTAGTTCAGGCGCAAGCGGTTCAGCGGACGCCACACCCGATCGCTGCATTTGGACAATTTCATAAATCGTCCGGGCAATTTCCTGGGGGGGTAAAACTTGATCCACAATGCCCGTCGCAATGGCACTCTGGGGCATGCCATCAAATTCTGCCGTGGCGGGAGACTGGGCAAACGTCAGCCCTCCGGCTTCACTGATGCTTTGCAACCCCCGAGTGCCATCACTACCCGTGCCAGAGAGAACAATGCCAATGGCGCGATCGCCCTGATCCTTTGCAAGAGAATCCAGAAAAATATCAATGGGGAAATTGGGTTGCTGCCGAGGAAACTCATTCTGCTCAATGAGCTTCAGCGTCCCGTCTTCGATGATGAGATTATTTCGGGGCGTAATTAGGTAAACAATATTGGGCTCGATGGTCATGCCATCTTCTACCCGCTTGACCGTCATGCGAGTCCGCCGCTCTAGGAGCTCTTTCATCAAGCTTTTAAAGTCGGGTGATAAATGCTGGACAACGACAAATGCAGTGCCGCTATCCGCAGGCATGTTGTCAAAGAACTCTTCTAACGCTCTGAGTCCGCCTGCTGAAGCACCTACACCGACTAAGAAACAGTTATCTGTTGCCATAACACGCAGAGCATAGAGCCTAGAGATCAAGCCTAGGCTTAGGTTGTCCTCGATTTTACTCGAAGTGACTGATGGGAGGGGTAAATTTTTGATGCAGCGAGCGAGCGGTAAAAGAGGAGCAGTGTTAAATTTTTTTACAAGAGACGCTTAGCAATTAAGCCTCCCTATCCTGTCAACACTAAGTTAGGCTGAATGCTGGATTTCATACCTAACCTAGCCTATGGCGATGGGCGATCGTGCTGAAAATAATACAGATCTACCACCGACTGACACACACTTGGGACTATTGCTCAATTGCGAAAAGCAACTACCCCGGCAGCCCCGACCATCGCTCCGGCAGAGCTTCTGCTTAACCACTTCTGAGCAGAGGAATTCTTGAAGCGTCGACGCCCCTGGTCTGCCACGGCGGTATATAGGATCAATACGAGACTCCATATCAGAATGATCGCGAGGCTAAAATTTAGGGCGGTCGTCATCGACAGCTTCTCCACATCCATGAAAGCGGGCAATAATGCGATGTAGAAACCAACAGCTTTAGGATTCCCTAACGGGAGAAACAGAGCTAGTGCAAAGCTACGCCAGCCAGTTCCACCTGTTTGAGTGGAGTCGAGGGCGGTGGGTTCGGCAGTCCACATACTATACGCTAAATACAGCAGGTAGCAAACGCCGATCCACTTGATCAGGAAGAACAATGGGCCAAGCGTTTTTACCAACGCAACTAGTCCGAGAAGAGCCATTAAGAACAACAGCAAATCGCCCACAACAAGCCCGGCTATGAAAGGAAGCGTGCGAGCAAGCCCTACTGACATTCCACGCGACATGACCATAGCTACAGCAGGCCCAGGCGTGATGGAGTCAATGGTGAAGATCAGGATAAAAGCCCAGAGCAGATCTTGTGGCATAGGTGATGCTTTAGCAGATGAAGTTGCTCGTATCGTACCGTACCAGCTTCGATGATGCTCATGCCTGGATTCGAGCTGCTGACTGAAACTCGTATGGAGCTTCGCTTGGATCCTGTAGAGAATGATGCAGGTAGATCGAACGGTAAAGTTGAGTGGTGTTAAATATGTTTCAAGGGCGTTTTATACTTGAGCCTTCACATCTGCTCTAACCCCAAGTTAAGTATATAAAAGTTGACTGCTGGGTTGAGGTACGAAACCCAGCCTAAGGTGATGAGCGATCGCACTAGTTAGCCCGCAACTGACACCTGTGGTCTAGCCTGAAAGTAAGTGAATACGAAGTGAGAAAATCACGAATATCCTATGCAGTCAACGTGACCCTCTAATGCTGTAACACCATTGGCACACCGCGTCCGGGCACCACAATGACGCCAGAGCGACGGGGGCTTTCTGGGCATTGATCTGCTAACGCCAAAGCTGAATTCATCACCATCGCCGCCACAATCAGCTTGAGTTCGAACAATGCCAGTGCTTCCCCAATACAGCGACGTTCGCCACCCCCAAAGGGCAAAAATTCAAAGGGTGTATAGGTTCTCTCTAAAAAGCGTTCGGGCTTAAACGCCAGCGGTTCGGGATACAAATCTGGACGACGGTGAGTTAAATAAATGCACCCATACAAAATGGTGTTGGGTTCAAAGGCGTAACCTTGGATCTCGACTGGGGCTTTGACGATGCGTGGCACGGTCAGTGCCGCCACAGGAAACAACCGCAGCGATTCGTTGCAGACAGCGCTCAAATAGGGCAAGCGGGCGATCGCCGTCGGATCGGGATTCGAGCCGAGTTCTTGCAGTTCCCCCCGCAGTCGCTCCAACACATCCGGATGGCGGTAGATCCAATACATCGCCCAGGAGGCGGCACTAGCGGTGGTTTCATTACCGGCCAGCAACAGAGTCATTAATTCATCCCGCAACTCACCATCCGTCATGGCGTTGCCATCTTCATCGCGAGCCGCAATCAGCAAACTCAAGATATCCGTACCGGGTGGGGTATCGGCTTCCTCTTGGCGACGATCGCGAATTTGTGCGTAGAGCAATTCGTCAACCTTTTGCTGCAAAGCTGTGAACGCGGCCCAAGGCCCATAAGGTTTCTGTAATACTGGAAAAAATAAGCAGGAAACGAATAACGGCGATCGCAGGGTTCCTGCTAGGCGTAGAATGTAGCTTTTGAGGAGAGAAAAACGTTCGGCCCCAGTGACCCCAAACACCACTTTCAAAATGACATCCAACGAAATGTCTTGCATGACTTCCCGAATAGGGAACGGGATGCCGGGCTGGCGATCGGCTAAGGCATGGGTTGTGAGGTCGCGAATTGTGTTGCCGTAGGTCTTGAGCCGATCGCCGTGAAATGGTGGCATCAATAACCGTCGCTCACGGCGATGGCGATCGCCCTCCAGGAAAAAGAGCGAGGCATCTCCCACAATCGGACGGAGGAGACGATTAGGCGGTGAGCCAATGCGTCCGCCTGCACCAGAGAATAATTGTTGAATTCCTGCTGGGCTGCTCACCAGAAATGTTTTGGGGTTATCGCCGATGAGGGGCGCGCGAACGACATTGCCGTGGCTCCCAATCGTATCGAGATACTGGATGGGTCGGATGGTGTATTGCAGCTTTTGTACCCAGTCGGGTGTGCTGAGGCCGGGTGGTCGGGTGACAGTAGCAACCATGGCAAGGCGTTAACATGCTGTACTGCGACCACTATATAGAATTTTTAGCGATCGCCCATGCCCTAACGGTGCTTATTACTCGCTGCAAATAGCCTCGAATACCCTCCATCAGTCAATGAGAATGGGCAACGTTATTTCAATGGGAGTTGCATGCCACTTTTTCGTGGGGCAATCCCTCCGGTAAATTTCCACTGAGATAAGCGGCGATCGCCTTTTCTGGATTTGGCTCACTAGTGGTCAGTAGCTCTGTCTCTCGCTGCTGTAGTCTGCGTCGCACGCCCTCACCCGCAGACGCTGCGATGGCGATATCCACAAAATGTAGGGGATGGCGATTTCCGTCACCGCGCACATGCCATTCATGTAGGCAGCCGAAACGGGTTAAATCTAACGTCCAGGATAGGGAGGGGTCGGCTGTGTCAGAAACAGTATAGACTTGCCACTGCAAGGCTCGGCCTGCATGGGCTGCGATGCTTCCATCGTTGGTTACAGCTACCGCTATCAATTGTTCTGCCATGGGATCAAAACCTCCAAATAGTCGCAGACGTTTGAGCTGTTTTTGGGCACTTGTAGCTAGGATGGCCGTTTATGGTGTGGCGGTGTCCTGTGCCGCGACACACCATCATGGGTGTAGGCATTTGCCTAATCTCTTTCGTATCAAGGTGGGGAGAGCCAACTTGGAGTCTAAAAAAAGATAGACCAATTGTAAGAGAGGGAAAATGCTGAATGACGAGTGGTATTAAACCTGTACTCAGAGGCTGAAAGTACCGCCTAGTAATGATTGACGCAACAACTTAGGCCAACGTGCAGGTATTTTGACTCGCAGCTTTGATAGTGAGATGGCGATCGCACTGCAGATAGTTTGTGATGCTGTGATTTTCTGCCTTTTCATGCAATTTTTCTGAATCCAGCTTGTGATGTCGAAGAGCCCAAATCTATCGAAGACCTGCACGAACTACCCAGGGAAATACAACTGGCTATGGTGCCTGCCATATCTATATTCTGGCCTTCTCTATCTCTCTGTCGGGGAATCGATATGGAGAGGAATATAGTCTGGCAAATGCAAGTTTAGTGTTTTCGCTATCCAAATATCTTCGATATCTACATATAAGGGATGTTGACCTGGCCCAGAGACAAAGTGGTCACGTTCCCATCGGTTAACAATATCGCCCCACGCAGCATCTATATCTCCTTCCCATAAGACAATTAGATCCTCGTAACGAATATTCAATAGCTGACGAGCAAGCTCTCGAGCTTGAGCTTGAGCTAAAACTTGGCAACCAACATCTGTGACAGAAATCGTTCGTAAGCTTTCAACTTGTCTCATGTCAATTGGCGTCTCCATATTAATTGTAGGAAACGCCACATAATAGCTTAGTCGATCTGCCTCAGAAGAAAGCAGAAGAACTTGAGGCTGTTCTAAATCCGCAATGCATGGTTGCAACTCAAGGTTTGAAACAGGTTCTGCTGCTATACGAAGTGGAAGGCTTACGGTACTAGGGAATTCGGAATCGTTGTGGCTAGGGAGACTCACTCTCAAATTAGAACTTGTGGAGGAGACCAGAGCTAGGAAAATTAGGTAGGCTACAGCTTTTTTCATAGCATTTCAATCGCTCAAAGCATTCAATGTGTCTAACGCCTCTGAGTACAGGACAAACTCAGAAACCTCATCTTTATAAGAAGCCGCAAAATGAATAACATCCTCACGATACCTAGGATCACTTGAAATACTGAACATACTCCTCGTCAGAAAAGGCTAACTGTCTTCATTTGATGAAGAAGGTAATTTATCGATGCTATCTATGGCTTTCTCAACCAAATCATTAAGTACGATAGAACCTGATAAATATGAGTCATGACTCATCGATATCTCCCTGAAAATGCATAACGATAAAGTTGAGCGGTGTTGAACATATTTCAATTGCAGTAAGTTCTTTGTGGTAGCGTTTTGTCTAATACAAAGGGATTTTCATTTCCTTGTTCAGTACTCGCAATTTTTCGGCTGCGCTCAATTTCACCGGCATCGGCTGGATCTGCCTCTACCCATTTGCAAAGTGTTGTTTGCTGAGATTTGAAGAAGTCATCTGCACGGTTTGGATAGATTGTTTGGAAATAAAATATGGCTCGGGCAATGTCACCCTTTTTGGTTTCTCGAGGCTCGAATGCGCCGCGGTCACCTTCGGGAGCATGTCACCTTTGCACCCCGATTAATTCATTGAGATAAGCACACCGATGCGCCAGCACTTGAGGCAGGTTCTCCTCCTTCCACTGAGCGCCTGAAATCTTCACTCTACGACTAATTTGCT
>JADEXA010000104.1 GCA_015207365.1 Vacuolonema iberomarrocanum LEGE 07170 | reverse complement strand
AGCCAGGAGTTATCCAAATTTAGATAAAGCCATTGAAGAAGCCTTCGACCAGGTAACGTTAGACGACATCAAGGGATGGTTTACGCATTGCTGTTACTGTACCTCACTAGATTGAGAAACGCTATAGAGTTCTTGATAGAAGCAAGATGCTACTTGTTTCTATCATTTGTTTCTATTCTTGTTTTATCCCTGTATTACTAATTTTATGGTTGATGAGATTCCCTGCTTAATGAGTCCTTTAGAAGTAATAGGTGTGACTGACCAGAATACCGAACCCCAGGGCTAAGAGTCCAAGACAGGCTCCTGTTAGTATTAGCCAAATTCCAATAGATTGCTGAGACGGATGGAACTTTGGATACAGTTTCTCGACGACCGGTTCGCCTCTGTTGAGATGTTGCTCAACAATCGTTGGCACATCGTTCACCTCAACGTGGCAATACCAGATTTTATCAGGCAGGATGACGACCATCGGTCCATTGCCACATTCGCCAAGACATCCAGTTCCCTTGACCTCAACATCTGCTGGAGCTTGGGTCTTCAATGCGCTTAACACAGAAGCCGCACCTTGTTGAGGACAAGATTGATGCTGACAAACTAGGACGGTTCTGGACATGAGTTCCAGTTCGTATTGTCATAAACTGTTCTCATTATCTCCAGGACTTACGCATTTCGTTGATTTTGTGGCCGCGTCGCGGCCACAAAATCAACGAAATGCGTAAGTCCAGATCTCTTTATTATGGGGTGGATTTCAACAAGGGTGGATAAAGGCAACTCAGACGAGAAAATCCGTCCTTATAGGGATGATGGAGAATAAAGCTAGCCTGTTGGCTTCATATTCCAGGACTTGCGGTCGTCGTCAAGGAAGGATTGCCGTGACCAGCGCTCTAGCGGCTTAAACCGTTTTCTCTTTATCTTTGCCACTCCTCCGCTACCCAATATTCGGGTAGCGGAGTTCTTTTTCGGGCTATCGCCTTGTAGGTCTGACCTGTGGAGGCGAAACGTATGCTACAGCAAAAGCAAATTGTCGAACCGCATCCAGCTAGCAAATTACTGGAAGTTGGGAAAGCGATGGGTTGCCTCTTTTGGCGACATCAGAAGCTCCACCGGAGTCGAGCCAGAGCCCTGATGCAAGGGCAATTTGATGGCTCAGACGCTGAGGGGTTGTGGCGTTGGAAAGAGGTGTATGAAGCCCAGGAAGCGGCGCTGGTGTTCATGCTGCCGTACTACCGTCATCGCTTGAAAGATTGCTCTGCGATGACAGCATTGCAGCAGTTTGCTCGATTGGAAGCATTAGGGCTCACGCATACTCGACGGAGCGAGGAGGGGATCGCGCTGCAACAGTTCTCGACGCCGCTGCAACTGGCGTATGTCGCCTCCCACTGTGCGCGGGTCAGTCCAACCGATATCGTTTTGGAGCCATCGGCGGGAACGGGCCTCTTAGCCCAGTTCTGTGCGATGCGCGGGGCACGGGTTGTTCTGAACGAACTGAGCGATCGCCGCCTTGCACTGCTCCGGGCCTTGTTTCCGCAAGCAGCCGCATACCCATTCAACGCTGAGCATATTCATGACCATCTACCGGAGGAGATTCAGCCCTCGGTGGTGGTGATGAATCCGCCATTTTCCGCATCGCCCAGGCAGGAACGGCGCAATCCTGATGCGACCGGGAACCATGTGCGGTCTGCGTTCCTGCGATTAGTGCCGGGTGGTCGCCTGGTACTGATTTCGGGGCGCTGGTTCTCGCCAGATTCTAAGTTCTGGCAAACAGCCTTTGCGGGACTGGAGGATCAGGTTTGTGTGAGAGCCACGGTCGTCGTGTCAAGTGAGGCGTATGCCAAGCACGGCACCACGATCGAGACCCGGTTGACCGTCATCGACAAGATCGCACCTACAGGCACTCCCCTATCTCTAGAGCTGGGAACCGAATGGGCGATCACGCAAATCGATGGCAAACCTGCGAAAGTGCGATCGCTGGAGCTGGCAAAGGTGGCTCATCTGCTAAGGTCCCTACCTCCCCGCAGTGTGCTTCAACCTGTAGCGCCTAAAGCTGTTGCTGTGAGTCCCTCAGCTCCTCCTAAAGCGGCTCAGTCCAAGCGATCGCAACCGACTCCCCAGCCTTCTGACAGTCCTGGGCCGTATTGGGATGACGTAGTAGAAGTCGAGTATGAAGCAGTTGCAACCAGTTCCACATCGATAAAGGCGTCGTTGTATGAGGTCTCTCAGCCTCAGCGAATTGCCATCAAAAGAGCACAGCCCCATCCCACGACCTTGTGTGAGTCGGTCGCCCTGGCCTCCGTGCGTCCTCCCCTGCCTCGTTATCGGCCTCAGTTACCGCAAAGGGTCATTGAGGGGCGACTGTCAGAGGCTCAACTCGAGAGCGTTGTCTATGCAGGCGAAGCCCATAGTCAGCTCTTGAGTGGGTTCTACAAAGTCGATGAAACCTTCGATGATGTTGCCGTTTGTAGTAGCAGCGACCCGGATGCTGTGCAATTCCGTCGCGGTTGGTTTCTGGGTGATGGTACAGGGTCGGGTAAGGGGCGTCAGATTGCTGGTGTGATCCTGGACAATTGGTTCCGAGGGCGCACTAAAGCCTTGTGGGTCTCCAAATCTGACAAACTGATTGAAGATGCACGGCGGGATTGGGTCGCCCTCGGTGGCGACGAGTCGCAAATCTATGCGCTCTCGAAGTTTAAGCTTGGCAGTGAGATTCAGGGTGCTCAACAGCTAATACTTTGATAAACCCGTCAGTCCTGTTGAAGAATCAAGATACCAAACCAGATTCGAGGACTGACGGATGCGAATAGCGCAGGACTGGGCACAACCATGCCCCAACCCGAACTGCCCGTATCATAACCAATTCCATGGCGGCAATATCATTGCCCAATCCACCTATGAGACCCAAAGTGGGCGGCGGCGGATTTTCAAATGCACCCACTGTGGCCAACTGTTTTCAGAAACGCGCCATACGGTGTTCTATGATTTGCGACTGCCCGAAGAGACGGTGATGCTAGTGCTGAAGTTATGCTTGGTGGCGGTCAGTCTCAGTGGCATCAGCTTTGCGGTGGGAGTGCAGGAGGAAACCATTTTGCGCTGGTTGCAGCGGGCGGCGGCGCAAGCCGAGCGGGTCAACGCCCATCTGTTGCAGGAGGTGGATGTGAGCAAGGTGCAACTGGATGAGCTGTGGAATTTTGTGGCGCGTAAACAAGCGGAGACGGCGCAAGCCAATGGCGAAGCCTCAGAGGAGAGTGCCGATGGGCGTCATTGGGTGTGGTTGAGTTATGCGCCTGACTATTGCTTACTGCTGGCCACGGTGGTGGGACCGCGGACGCTGAACAATGCCCAGCGCTTGATTCAGCAAACCGCAGCGGTCGTCCAAGGGGTGCCCTGTTTTTTCAGCGATGGCTTTAGCTGCTATTTCACCGCCTTGCGGGGCTGCTATCAGCAGGTGATTCGCTTCCCGCGCACGGGAAAACGCGGTCGACCCCGCAAAGACCGCATTGAGCCCCACCCCCAACGGGTCTATGCTCAACTCGTCAAAGAGAAGCGCAACGGACGCTTACAGTCCTTGCGGGTGCAAGTGAAGTGCGGTGCAGAGCGGCTCAAGCAATTAGGACTGACGGTTTCGACCAGTCTGGTGGAACGGCTCAATTTAACCTTGAGAACCGCCATTGCGCCGTTGGTACGCAAGAGCCCGAGTTTTTGTAAACAGCCACAGCGCTTGCAGCATCGCGTGGTCTTTTTTCACGCCTTTTACAATCTGGTGCGACCGCACATGAGCCTCCGGCGCCCTCTACAGGATGACTCCAGCGATGCCCCGCGCTTCCACACCCAATACGAACAACGAACCCCGGCTCTGGCGGCAGGATTAACCGACCACATTTGGAGTTTTCGCGAACTATTGACCGCCAAATTGCCCGCTCATCATTCTCAAAGTACTAGCGGTTGAGCACCGTATTCTTGGGCTCAAACTTATTAATATGGGCGCAAAAAAGTTTTTATGAATACTGCGATATTTGGAGCGATGTTACATATGGATGCTTTGCAACCAATAAGGATCAATTGTTTTCAGAAGATCCTAACTCCTATTCACTTAAGAAAATGTATGAAGACCACTTGTATAAGCATAGAAATAGAGTTACTCATAATACACAATCATACCAGCAAAATTTACCAGCATTAAAAATGCTTGAAAATGAATCTTATAGGTATGAGAATTACTTTATTTATTTTTCTATATTGATATTAATAGATAATATTTTTATAAACTTATGCGGGAGATATTTGCAAACTCTTGAAGAGGTTTGACAGTATAGTCGGTAGTGCTCTGGCACCGCATTGTCAGGCATACGAAGCGTTGCAGGCGATCCACTGCCGCCGCGTTTTTTGCCAGGGCTTTTGAATTTGCGTAGCGGTAGTGGTCGCCTGAACTCTGGTATATAGCTCCGTTTTTTTAGCTTTGGACGTACAGCACGGCTACCTAAATATGCTAGTTCTTGCGATCGCGCTGACCCGCCCGTGAGGTTTGGTTTCAAAGAGTCCTTCGCAACGATCACTGCAGGGGTCATGCCGAGGGCTAGGATCAATTGATCGGGGCGGAGAATTATGTCGGCCAGGCATCGAAGGCTTGTTTTTCAAGTTGCATCTTGCCATCGGCATCCTGATAAATATTGATCCAGGCCCGCCAGTTTTCATCATCCAGATCGGGATAATCTAGCCGGAAATGGCTGCACCGGCTTTCGGTTCGCATGAGCGAGGCGCGTAGCTTCATCTCGGCACTCAGAATCATGTTGCGAGTCTCGAACGCTAAGCGCAGTTCGTGCATGTTGGCAGCGCGCAGCAGGGGCGCGTGGTGATCTCGCAATTCCTCAATGTAGGCTAAGGCTGCCTGCATCATCGGCGCTTTCTTGATGTACAGGACGAAGTTCGGAATCATGATGCCCTGCAGCGTCTGGGTGACCCAGGCTGGAACATAGCCCGCCTCGCGCCGCAGAGGGGCGAGGATGTCGTCCACAACTTCAGCGAGCCGCGCCTCGGGAATCGATGGAGCCTCGACCGATTGGGAATAGTCGGCGGCAGCTTCTCCTGCGATCTTGCTACTGCCGTTCAGAACGAACGTGTCCAACGTGCAGAAGACTACAACGAACTGAGAAGTGCGATCGCCCCCACTACCTGGACTGCACGCCTTTGGCAGCTCCTGGATTAGGAGGTTTGCCGCTGTTCGCCGAAGGAGAAACGCTTGAGCTGGAGCGTAGTTAGAGTGGTGATGAGAGTACCTGCCGCGATCGCCACAATGTAGAGTCCAATATTGCCAACCGCATTGGGAATCGCCAGCACAAAAATGCCGCCGTGGGGGGCGCGTAGGGTGCAGTCAAACAGCATTGACAGTGCTCCCGTGACCGCTGACCCCGCAATGCAAGCTGGCAGGATGCGAATCGGGTCGTTAGCTGCAAAGGGAATCGCCCCTTCGGTAATGAAGGAAATGCCCAGTACCGAGGCGACTTTTCCGGCTTCTTGTTCGGCCTTGGTAAATTTGCGCTTAGCGATGAAGGTCGCTAGGGCCAAACCCAGAGGAGGCGTCATGCCCGCCGCCATGACTGCCGCCATCGGCGCGTAGATGTTGCTAGAGAGCAGCCCTACTGCAAAAGTATACGCGGCTTTATTCACCGGACCGCCCATATCGACCGCCATCATGCCGCCCAGCACCAAGCCCAGAAGCACGGCGTTGGTGCTGCCCATGTTTTGTAAGAAGCCTTCCAGACCCGTCGTGATAAAGCGCACAGGTCCGCCAAAGACATACACCAACAGCAGCCCCACCGCCAGCGTCGAGAGCAGGGGAATCACCAAGACGGGTTTTAGACCCTCGAAGTTTTGCGGTAGTTTGACTTGATCACGTACCAGCAGGGCGATATAGCCTGCCAGGAAGCCAGACAAAATGCCGCCGAGGAAGCCCATGCCCAGATTAGCGGCCAGCATCCCGCCGATCAAGCCGGGAGCTAGACCCGGACGATCCGCAATGGAGAAGGCGATGTAGCCAGAGAGTACCGGCACAATCAGCGCAAACGCTGACCCGCCGCCAATCTGCATCAGCGCATCGCCAAAGGTGCCTGCTTCAGGATTGATGCCAAAAACGAAGGACAGAGCAATGATCAGACCGCCAGCCACAATGACTGGCAGCATGTAAGAAACACCCGTCAACAGATGCTTGTAAGGCCCCGATCGCTGCTGCGATCTTTCTGCCTTGGCTTTCTTCACCTGATCTAGATAGTCGCTATCGGCGGCGGGAGTCGGAGTCTTCAGTGCTGCGGCAATCACCTCCGAGCCATCGTGAATAGCGGCTTTGGTGGAGGTTTCATAAACGGGCTTGCCGGTAAAGCGGCTCAGATCTACATGGGTATCAGCAGCAATCACCACGGCATCGGCCTGGGCAATATCTTCCTCGGTGAGCTGGTTCTTGGCCCCAACCGACCCCTGGGTTTCTACTTTGATATCGTGACCCCGCTTCGCCGCGCCCGTCTTCAGCGCCTCTGCCGCCATAAAGGTGTGGGCAATGCCTGTCGGACAGGAGGTGATGCCGACCAAGAATTTTTTCTCCGCTGTGGACTCAGCCGCCGCACCATCGTCCTCAGAATGAGGATCTTGGGGATGGGGCACGGTTTTGAGCTGGGACAAATCGGGCAGGTTGCCCACTAGGGCGATCGCATTGCGAATCACCAGCTCACTGTTGCGAATGGCCTCGCTGGTAGAGACGGCATAGATCGGTTTGCCCGAGAAGCGATCACGCTCTAAAAAGCGATCGGCTCCCACAATGACGACATCGGCATTTTCAATATCGCTTTGATCGGGAGACGCCTCATCGCCATCCAGCGTCGCGATTTTGAGGTCGTGGCCCAGGCTTTGGGCCGTTTGCTTGAGGGCTTCGGCGGCCATGTGGGTGTGGGCGGCCCCGGTTGAACTTTGGGTAATGGCAAGTATTTTTGACATCTGATATTTCCTGAAAATTACTGTGGCAAGGGGTTATATTGACTGCACGGTGACGCGATCGCAATTCTCCAGAATGGTGGCTTTGGGCGGTAGCCGAGGGCCGATTTGCGTCAGCGCCCCCATCGAGAAAGCGGTGCCCAGACGGGCGCACTCTTCTAGGGATTGGCCCTGTACCAGTCCGGTGACGGTACCTGCGACCATCGCATCCCCCGCGCCGACGGTGCTTTTTACTTCGACTGAGGGCGGTTGAGCATGCACTGCCGACCGGTCATCCACAAACAGGGCACCGTCTGCCCCCATTGACACGACGACCAACCGCAGCCCTTGCTGAATTAGGTCGCGGGCCGCCTGCACGATCGCCGCTGCGGAGGCCAACGGCTGCCCCCAGATTTCGCGTAGCTCAGCCACATTGGGCTTAATCACATCCGGTTTCGCCGCGATTGCCGCCCGCAGGCGATCGCCGCTCGTGTCAAGCACCACGGTTTTATCCGACTGCTTGAGCCGCTGGATCAGGTCGTGGTAATAGCCGGTCGGGATGCCATTGGGGGTGCTGCCCGCCAGCACGAAAAAATCTTGGTCGGCGACCAACACATTGAGGGTCGTTGAGAAGTCCTCTAAATCCTGAGGAGTGGGAGATTGCCCCGGAAAGTTGAGGTCCGTGACCTGCCGCTGAATATCGTCCACAATTTTGACGTTGACGCGGGTTTTGCCCGCAATGCGGAGACAGCGATCGCGAATCCCTTTCTGTGCAAACAGCCGCTCAAACAGTTCGGGATTCTCCCGTCCTAGCAGTCCCGTCGCGGTGGAGGCCAAGCCAAAGTCTGCCAGAAACGAGGACACGTTGATGCCCTTGCCGCCAGGGTCGGCTTGCTCCCACGTGACGCGATTCACCGCATCTATCGCGAAATTGGGCACCGAGATCGTCTGGTCAATCGCCGGGTTGAGCGTGACGGTCACAATGTTGGGGACTACGCTCATAGCTGCCGCACCTCCGCCGCCGTCCGGCATTTCAGCGCTTTTTGAGCCAGCTTTTGCAGGCGCTTGAGGGATTGGCTACGCAGCTTGGCCTTCACTGCTGGAATGTTGGGAATGGTCATGCTCAGCTCATGGACGCCCAAGCCCGCCAGCAGTATCGCCCCTAGCGGATCGCCTGCCATGCCACCGCAGACACCCACCCATTTGTCGTGGGCCTGGGCCGCCTGCACCGTTTGCTGAATGGCTCGGAGAACAGCGGGATGCAGCGCATCGGCTTGTTTCGCCAGCACCGGATGCCCCCGATCTATCGCCAGCAGATATTGCGTTAGATCATTGGTGCCCACGGAAAAGAAGTCCACTTCCTGAGCAAACTCGGCAGCTAGGAATACTGCCGAGGGTACCTCCACCATCATGCCGATTTCCACTGGGGGCGCATTGAGGTCAGCACGCACCGCCGCCACCCTGTCCTTTGCCCGACGAATATCTTCCAGCGTGGCAATCATAGGGAACATGATGCGCACATAGCCCGTAGCCGCCGCCCGCAAAATAGCCCGTAGTTGGGTTTCAAACAGCTCCGGCTGCTCAAAGCAGAGACGCACCCCCCGCACCCCGAGGAACGGATTGTCTTCCTTCGGCAAATTCAGATAGGGCACTGCTTTATCGCCGCCAATGTCTAATGTGCGGATGATTAGCGGCAGCCCGTTCAGAGCTTGGGTCATCTGGGTGTAGGCGGCAAACTGCTCCTCTTCACTGGGCGGTGCGGTGCGGTTGAGGAACAGAAACTCGGTGCGCAGCAGGCCGACGCCTTCCCCCCCGGCATTCACGGCCTGTTCAGCTTCTGCTGGTGCGCCGATGTTAGCAACCACTTCGATACGATGACCGTCCTTGGTCAGCGCGGGCTGATAGCGGGTGTTCCACTCCATGTCTTGCAGGGCGCGGCGCTCCTGTTGGGCCTGCCGCGCTGTTTCCAGGTCGGTCTCGGACGGTTCAGGGTAAAGCGCGCCGCGATCGCCATCCAGCAACGCCTGTCCCCCATTGGACAAATCCAGTACCGCGTCACCAGCCCCCACCATCGCGGGAATGTTGAGCGATCGCGCCATGATCGCCGTGTGGGAAGTTGCGCCTCCTTTGGCGGTACAAAAGCCCTGAATCTTGTCGGGGTCGAAGCTGGCGGTATCCGACGGCGTCAGGTCATCGGCGATGAGAATCACGGGATGATCCGGCAGGGCCGCACCCGCTTCAACGCGGTCGGCCAGTAGCTTCAGCACCCGTTGTCCCACATCGCGCACGTCGGCAGCCCGCCCCGCCAGCAGTGGATCACTCAGCGCCGCGAGGGAATTGGCCCGCTCCTCAATTTCCTCCTGCCAAACGGCAGGGGCACTGCGGTTTGGGGGTAGCTTAGCGATCGCCGCTTCCAGCAGTGCCGGATCGTCCAAAAATTCGCGATGGGCCTGAAAAATCGCCGCCTTGTCCGCGCCGGAGCGCTGCTTCACTGTTTGGTACAGTTCCGTCAGATCAGCCTTGGCTGTCTCGACCGCCTCCCGCAGACGCTGGGCCTCCCGGTCGGGATGTTCTGCCGTGTCGGAGTAAACCAGTTGGCCGCGCTCGTAGTGATGCAGCGGGGCGATCGCCATGCCGGGAGCAGCGGCAATACCCGCGATCGCCGCCGTCTCCAACCCTAACTCAGGAACCTCGACCGCCGACTCAGCAGCAGCTTCCTCTTCTTCTTCGAGCCCGTCCTCAACCGCCGTTTGCAGGGCCTGCAGCGCCTGGTCAGCGTCCCGCCCCCGCGTCAAAATGCGGATAGTGCTCCCCGGCTCTACTCCCAGCTGCAGCAGCGACATCAGACTCTTGCCATTAGCGATGCGATCGCCGTGGCGCACCTGCACTTCCGCCTCAAAGGACTTGGCGATTTCGGCAAACACGGTCGCTGGACGAGCATGGAGTCCGGCTCCGCCCTCAATGGTGACGTCTACCGCCTGGTCAACTTCTTGAGCCGCCAGAGCCGCGCTTTTCCCGTTGCGATCGGCACCTGTCGGCGCACCCTGCGTCAGCCGCTCAATAATCGCTTCGGGGTCGTCAGTATGGGTAAGCTGCTGCACCGCTGCCTCATCATCCAACACATGGGTCAGATTGGTGAGGATTTGCAGGTGCTCATCCGACTTGGCCGCGATGCCTACCACCAGATGCACCGTCTCGCCTGGGTTCCACTCCACCCCAGCGGGAATCTGCACCACCGCAATCCCGGTTTTATGAATCAGGTCGCGATCTTGGGGCTGCCCGTGAGGAATGGCAATGCCGTTGCCCAGATATGTGTTGGCCTGTTGCTCACGGCGCATCATGCTCTCAACATAATCCGCCTCGATATTGCCGCTCTCAGTCAACAGGTCGCCTACCTTTTGAATGGCCTCGGATTTGCTGCTAATCGAGGCTTTGAGACAGACGCTTCTAATCCCTAATTGAACCATTTCTATCCTTAATTATCGACTTGTCATCACAGGCTGCTAATCCATTTGCCCTAAGCTCAACCCGTCCAGCACAAAATCAGCTAAATCATTTACGCAGGCAACAAAACCTCAGACTTTTTATGTTAAAAAATCGAGAACATCGTCTTGCCTAAAAGATCTCCCAGGAAAGCTAAGCGGTGGAGTCTGATATGAATACCTAAGATATGCTTAGACCTCTATTATCTAAGAGGTTGGTTTTTCATGAGTTTTATATTAAAGAAATTTTGCATTTATCACTCGACGAAATCTCAGGGGCTTCCTACCTGTTTGCGTCTGATAGTAGGCTAAGAGAATAGTATCTGCTGCTATTGCTCTCAAGAAAGATTTCTTTAAAGCTTTGCTCTATCGTTGGATAGAGATTGGTAAGCAGGACTTTCTGGTTGCTTTTGAAAACTCTGTTTTTGGCAAAATATCCTTTACAGAGTGGTTGAGTACTTTAGATATTTTCGAATGATCTCTCAGTCAAAAATTCAAAGTGAAAGTTACGAAGTGATCTCACCAGCGCTGGGATCACCTCAGTCTGCTTTGATGATTTTAAGATTAGTCTAAAGGGGATTTTTTCGGCTCGATGCATTTAGATGGCTTGAGAGCTAACAACCGCAATGCCCTAGAACGGCTCAGTATGATCAGTGGGTTGTAAAGATTGCCTGCGTCCGGTGATTGCAAATATTATGTAGTTCCGTTTTTTTAGCTTTGGACGTACAGCACGGCTACCTAAATGTGCTAGTTCTTGCGATCGCGCTGACCCGCCCGTGAGGTTTGGTTTCAAAGAGTCCTTCGCAACGATCACTGCAGGGGTCATGCCGGGGGCTAGGATCAATTGATCGGGGCGGAGAATTATGTCGGCCAGGCATCGAAGGCTTGTTTTTCAAGTTGCATCTTGCCATCGGCATCCTGATAAATATTGATCCAGGCCCGCCAGTTTTCATCATCCAGATCGGGATAATCTAGCCGAAAATGGCTGCACCGGCTTTCGGTTCGCATGAGCGAGGCGCGTAGCTTCATCTCGGCACTCAGAATCATGTTGCGAGTCTCGAACGCTAAGCGCAGTTCGTGCATGTTGGCAGCGCGCAGCAGGGGCGCGTGGTGATCTCGCAATTCCTCAATGTAGGCCAAGGCTGCCTGCATCATCGGCGCTTTCTTGATGTACAGGACGAAGTTCGGAATCATGATGCCCTGCAGCGTCTGGGTGACCCAGGCTGGAACATAGCCCGCCTCGCGCCGCAGAGGGGCGATGATGT
>JADEXA010000103.1 GCA_015207365.1 Vacuolonema iberomarrocanum LEGE 07170 | reverse complement strand
GGGCTAAGCCCGCCGCCCCTCTCTCTGGGATTTTATTTTCTGGCTAATCCCTTAACGCGGTTGCAAACCACTAGGGCATTACGTTAGCGATCGCATCTCCCTAGAACAAGCCCAGGCTATTGCTGTAGGACGCTGACCTTATCCGTCTGCTCCCAGGGCAACTCCAGGTCAGTGCGACCCATGTGGCCATAGACGGCCAGTTTTTGATAAAACCCATCTTTGGAACGGGAAGGAATCTGCTTCAAGCCAAATTTCTGAATAATACCCGCCGGACGGAAGTCAAAATGCTGCTCCAGTCGCCGGACGATTTCCTCCTCAGGTATCTGCTCGGTATCAAAGGCTTCTACTTGAATGGAAACCGGATGACTAAGGCCAATGGTGTAGCTAAGCTGCACTTCACATTCCTCGGCTAGACCGGCCGCTACGACATTTTTGGCTGCATAGCGAGCAACATAGGCACCGACTCGGTCGATACGTAAAGGGTCTTTGCCGCTGAGGGCGGCACTGCTGTGCTTGGCATATTCACTACAGGTATCGATGCCATTTTTGCGCCCCGTCAGCCCGTCATGGATAGAGGGGCCACCGCTAATGACCGGGCCTTCGGGGTTGATGAAAATGCGCGTATCCTCATCCGGCTGAATCGACTGATGCGCAAAGGCTGGGAACACCACCTGCTCGCGAACGTCCTGCCGGAGCTGTTCGAGGGAAATTGGGATAGATTTTGCTTGGCTCGCAATTATAGTAACGCTATGGATGCGCTTGGGCTGGCGATCGCGATACTCAATACCGACCTGGGTTTTACCATCAGGATTTAGGTAGGGCAGCGCTTGCTGTCGGTCTGCATCGAGGTATCGGGCCAATTGGTGGGCCATCACGATTGGCAGTGGCATGAGCTGAGGGGTTTGGTTGCAGGCAAAGCCAAACACCGTTGCCTGATCTTTAGCAGGAATGGCTTCAATCTTGGCGTCTGAAAGCTGCTCTATATCGAGGCGATTATGACGACTATCAGACAGCTCTTCCAGGCTGGTGAGAATCGTGCAGCTTTTACTGTTAAAGTGCCGCTGCCTGTAGCCCACCCTATCAATCACTCGACGGGCAACCTGGGTAAAGTCTACAGCCGCATTGGGATCGAAGCGAACGGATAGAAAGAGGACTCCGGTGGAAACCGCACATTCTGCTATCACCCGAGCCAGGGGGTCTTGCTGGAGTAAGCGATCCACAATTGCATCACTGATTTGGTCACACAACTTATCAGGATGACCGGGCGTAACCGATTCAGAGGTAAACATAAAGTTGTTTCGTATTTCTTATTCTTCTCCCCTGGCTGAAAACGACCATGCCTTCGTACTTTCGTTGATAAGTAAGGCCAAGATAGCGCTGCTGAAAACGATGCCCCAGTCTTTAGGTTCCAGAACAGCCAGTTGGAGCAGGTTGCGTAGAGGAGGTAAGAAGATGGGGAGTAGTTGCAAGCCGAGGGAACCTGCGATCGCCGCTTCCACATACGGATTGCGGGGCAGTGGTTGGCGATGAAAAATGCTGTGGGTTTCAGAACGACAACTCCAGGTATGCAGAATCTGGCTGATGGTGAGGCTCATAAACAAGATAGTACTGGCCCGTTTGCTGATGCCGTAAAGTCCAAGGCCACAGCCATAAGCTGCCATCGCGCAGAACGAAATGATGGTTGATTCGAGCGCAATCCGACTAAAGTCTGATGGTTTAAGAATCGGCTCATTGGGGTTGCGAGGTGGCTGGCTAAGGATATCGGGCTCGGGAGGTTCTAAGGCCAATCCCAACCCTGGGAAAACATCGGTCACGAGGTTGAGCCACAGCAGTTCCATGGTGTTTAAAGGTTGCCCTAGCCCCGCTGCTGTGACCAGCGTTGTGACAATAATTTCCCCCAGATTGGTGGATAGGAGAAAATGCACCGACTTGCGAATGTTGTTGTAAGTGGTGCGGCCTCGACTGACGGCGTTGATTAGCGTCTGTAGGCTGTTATTGTCGATGACGACATCGGCGACGTCATGAATCACATTACCGCTACCAGAGCTGCTGCCAGAACCCATCGCGATTCCCACGTTGGCCGCCTTGAGGGCGGGCATATCGTTGATGCCATCTCCGGTCATTGCCACCACAGTCCCCGTTGCCTGCAGTGCTTGCACAATCGCAAGCTTACTAGCCGGACTCACGCGGGCAAAGACATCCACCTTGTCGAATAGCGCTTGCTGCTGTTCAGGTTTCAATCCTGCCAGATCTGACGAATCGAGAATCTTGATTTGGTGCTGACGGCTGAGTTGGAGCTCCTTGGCGATCGCATAGGCGGTGGAACTCTGGTCACCCGTCAGCATGACCGTTTTAATTCCGGCTCGATGGAAATCCTCAATTAAGTTCGTTACCCCTTCCCGAATCGGATCGGCCATGCCCGTTAGCCCCAACCAGATCAAATTACTTTCCAGGGCTTCTGGATGGGTGGTCGATGTTACTTTGAAGGCAATCCCCAATACCCGCAGTGCCCTTCCAGCCATGCGCTCATTATCGAGGCTAAACACGCGTCGTTGACGATCATCAAGCGGCAGCGTTTCGCCATCGCACATCCAAAACTGACAGCGCTCCAGCACCTCCTCTGGGCTACCCTTGACGGTTACCAGTCGCTGTTGCCCCAGATCCTGTTCGTCCAGCTCATGGACCGTACTCATGAGATTGCGATCGTCGCTGCGCAGGTAGATGGCTAAGCGAGGGTACTGCTCTCTGAGGGCGAGAACGTCAATCCCAACAGCCAGAGCTATCTGAATGAGGGCATTTTCTGTGGGGGAACCTTTTAGGGTATACGTCTCATTTTCGTTGGCGTTTAGCTCACTTTCGCTACAAAGACTTCCCACCTGAAGCAACCGCTGCAGCTCTTCGCAAGTTGTGAGATCAATAGTTTCTTCACCCTCGGGAATGAACTCGCCCTGCTTCACGTGCAGAGTCGCTTGCCCAATGTGCACTTCTCGCACAACCATCTGGTTTTCTGTCAAAGTACCGGTTTTGTCAAGGCAAATCGTTTGAACTGACCCCAGCGCTTCTACCGCTTGCAGTTTACGAATGAAAATGTGACGCTTGCGCATGTCATCCATCCCTAAGGCCAGAGTGGTCGTGGCGATGGTGGGCAATCCCTCAGGTACAGCAGCCACTGCTAAGGAGATAGAGGTTTTTAGCATGGGCAGTAGCGGGTATCCTCGCAGCCAACCGAGCGCAAATACCAGACCGCACACCCCACTACTGAGCAGCGCCAGTTGACCGCCCGCCTCATCCAGCTGCTGTTCTAAGGGCGTACTTTCCGACTTCGCTTCCCCTACAAGCTGTTGAATTTTACCGATTTCGGTGAAGCGCCCAGTGGCGACGACGACCGCTCGACCCATCCCACTCGTAACGACAGTGCCTTTGTAGACCATGTTGCTGTGTTCAGCCAAGGGGATGTTGTCTGCCTCCAGGCGCTGCAACTGCTTGTGAACGGGAACACTTTCTCCCGTTAAGGAAGACTCATTGACGCTGAGGTGATCGGCAACAAGGAGACGCGCATCGGCAGCAATCACATGCCCCGGTTGGAATGGCAGAATGTCGCCTGGAACAACCGATTCGGCGGCGATGGTCTGACTCTGTCCGGCGCGAATCACCTGAGCTGTTTGTTCTCCTACCGCCTGCAAGGAGCGGATGATCCGCTCAGACTGGCTCTCGGTTAGATAACCAATAATGGCGTTGATACCCACGACCCCGGCAATGACTGCAGCATCTGTCAGCCCTCCTGTAGCCACAGACAACCCAGCGGCAGCGGTCAACAATGCCACAGGTGGAGATTGAAATTGCTCGATCAAGATGCTGAGATCCGATTGCGGTTGACTCTCGGAGAGGATATTAGGACCATACTTCTCCTGGTTAGCCAGAGCAGTTTCTTCGGTCAGCCCTTCCTGTGAGTCCGTATCGAATGCTTTGAGGACGACTTCACTATCAAGCTTGTGCCAATCCTTGAGGGGCTGGTCTGCTCCGCTCGCGACAGCTTTGTGGCGCTGCATGATTCTTTGATTCGTACAGGGCTGCTGCTGTTGGCGATCGTGCTGAAAATTAAAGCAGATCTTTTCGATATGTTCGGCGATCGCACCAATCATCCCATCCAGATCATCCCCATCCGGATTAAACGTGACAAGCACGTTGCCTGTCCAAGGATCCGCAAAGACAGTGTGAATAGAAGGTTGCTGAGAGAGATGCCGTTCGAGGTAACGCTTCAAGGCGCGGGAGTGATAGAGTCCCTCCACCGCATATCGCGCTCTACCTCGAATTGCATGAATTGCTTGAACCACAGTATTTCTTGAGGTGAAGATCCGGTTGAGAGCCTACTGAGCTAAGGCGATAACTCGATGTGTGGGGATGGGAAGAGGGAGAAAGCGTGGATGAGTAACAGGGCAATCAAGTAGCAGAGTGATAGGCGTAAGTTACGAATTTTGACGGTCTTCTCCCTTGCTCCCACGCTCGCACTTGCTGCTTATTGACTCCTGATCTCCAACGCCTGAACCCGAGCGTCTGCCGCTTCATTCTGAGGCTGTGCTCGGGCACGATCGGCCTCTGGATAAGCCGTTTCTGGATGAAATTTTACAAAGGTATCGAGCGCATACCAGGCTAGGACATACCAGGGAATATCATCCAACCGCAGACCACGAAGGACTAGCTGGCGAAGGGCGATCGCACCCAGCCCCATTGAAAGCAGCATCCGTAAATCCAGAACTCCATTGGTCAGCCAACGCGTCTGGGCATTCAGGTCATTGACCATGTCTTGCAACTGAGTGGCAACCTGAGAGGCTTCAGTGGATGTCCGGTGGTAGGGCTCCTGCTGCGGCAGCAACACAGGCGGGGAATTAGCCTCCGCAGTATAGCCATCTTTTTGCTCAGCTTCCACTTCAGCCCGAACTTCTGCAAATCCATCCTCAAGTTGCTCTTGAGCGATCGCCACGGCCTCCTGGCAACGGTTAGAGAACAACAGGGCTTGCTTGAGGGTGGACTTGACCAGTGGTTGGTCGATCGCTGCAGCCACAGGCAACATAACAGGTGCCAGCAATAGCGCTGAAATACTTGTAAATACCTCCGACATCTTCATCTCTTGCCCATCAAAGTCCGATACCATAATTCACTTCCTCTGATGAATTCGACTTCCTAGAAGCTGTTTTCAATGACTTATCGACTTAAGCCTCGCGGATTACACTAAGGCTATGAGAGGAACCCGTTATAATCGCGCAGAAAAACCACTATATCAACCGTTTTGTCTCAGCAGGAATCAGGAATGAGTTGCTGTCAATAACAACCCTTGATCAACTACTTAAATAATATCATTAACTGCACATTACAGAGCTTAAATGCCTAGATGCTAGGTAGGTTTCAAGGGGCTAGATTGACATTCATTTTTCGACTTGTTAAGCCATTCCCCAACACTACTCAAAAAACTCGACGGCCTCGGTCACGCGCCGACCCAGGCCGTCAATCACTATTGATTAATTTTATCAAGGTTTCCTCCAGAACCATTCTTGGGTTTACAGAGCTTGTAGCGTATCTAGAACCCTCACATAGCTGCATCTTCCTGAGAGCCTGGTTCGGCTTAGCCTCTTCTCCGAGGCGTTGCCGCTTAGTCTATGGTGGAGAGAGAGTATCTACGACCTCCACTTCTATGTTAACAATTATTGTAAAAATTGGCCATTATTTTATATGGTTTGTTTCTTCAAAAACCACAATATCCGAAGAATTCTCGGATACCCTAAAGAGAGCTGGAGAACTAGATTGATTGATAGTTTTTCTAGATTAAGTGAAGTCTAGAATCTATGAAACTTTATAGAATATTTTGAGTCTTACAACTTGCTCGTTTTATTGTCATTAACGATAGAAGATAGTTGAGTTGAAGTGCACTTCAAAACGATGACTCAACCCAGTTTAAAGTATCCATGATCGTATACAGAAGCTGATGAACTTAGGATAATGGTCACAGTGAAGTCTCTCTAGAAAGTCAGGCTCAATTGCTACTTGCTAGGACGCGTCATCAATTAAACGCAGAAAGCTTGATGGCTGAGCTTTGCTGCGCCCGACCCAACTAAACTAGTTAGGGGCTGTAACCTCTGTTCTGAAAGAATGGATAATCTAATTGATGACAGCCCCTAGCAATGATGAATTAGAGAAACCATTTACCTCTATTCCCTGTTCTTTTCCGCATCAGTCTCTTTGCTAACTTCCCAGGCAGTTTGTCCCCCCAACTTACCAACCTTTGTAAAGCACCAATTGCCTCGTCGATAGACTGTTTCGTCTTTATGGCAGTGCGGCTTGACCCCAATTAATTGCTCTACGTCTTCGGTTGTGAGTTGCCAATTGTCTTTGTAGGCTCGCTCTAGCACCTCCAGATACCACAGGGGGTGGGGCGATCGTGGCACGGCTAGGGTTTGGGTCAACTGCTGTAGGGCGACTGCGATCGCATTTAATCCTGCTGCGATCGCCTGACTACCGGCTTGCTCGTGGGATGGGCTGGGAACAGTGGACGCAACTGCAGGAACGTTAGCTTTGGGAGCCGGGGGAGATGTTTGAGTCGAGAGTACCGGTGGGGGAGATGGTAGGGTAGCCCTCGGTTCAGTAGTTTTTTCATGGGCCTTCTCAGTTGATGTGCTCCAAGGATCGCTGAGGTCAGAATCAATGCTGGAGGGAGGAGGTGGGGTTGGTTGAGCGGGCGCAGGTGGTGGAGGCGCAGTCATGACAGGGGGTGCATCAACCGTGTCGGCAGAATGTTTGGTGGCGAGCGTTGAAGTGATCGGCGGTGACGGTGCGGTTTGATGTGCTGGAGCTTTTTGCAAATTGGCCGCTTGAAAATCATGGGCCTGTAACCATTGCTGATTCAACTGATGCGCCAATCCTTCTAGAAACTGGGCCGTTTCGATTTCCCCCTGTGGGATTAACTGTCGCGCCACTTCGTGCATCTTGTGAACCAGTCCGGGGCCAATCAGTGCTTGATGCATCTGGAGAATTTCTTCTTCCATCCCCTCGGGGCATGTCAGCAGCTTCTGGATCAAATCTAGGTAGTCCTCAGATTTATCTTCTTCTGGTGGGGGGGGTTGAATGTCCTTGATCAGAATGTGATGAAGCTTGGCCGCCCAATTGTGGAGAAAAATCGCGGACTCTCGATTTCCCTGTCGGGCTAGCTGAGTTGCAACCTGTTCCATGACTTGCAAAAACTGAGCGTCGACTAAGTCTTCATGGCGTTTAAGACAAATCCATTCTTCTCCTTGAGGGCAGTTGAGTAATTCTTGAATCAGGTTCAAATAATCGGCAAGTTGCTGCTGTTTCATATAGATCCTCCCCAGGCGCTATAAAGCCTTTTTTAGACACTGATCAAACCCTCTGGATATAGCCAGCTCTTACGCAGTCTGTTGGTGTTGTGGTCGCTACGTGGCCACAACATCAACGAATTCACTCAGGCTGACATAAGGTTTGCGTCTGTCCTGATAGCTTGAGTTTAGAAAAAAGACTTGAGAAATTTATGAGGATTAATGGAGCTTAATAGAGACCATAATCAATTTCATCTCCTAAAGCTTTATTGTTAAATGTGAGCTGAGCTACGTAACATTGCTACGATCTAAAGTAGATAGCGATCTGGGAGGGGTTCTATGAGTCAATATCTTGTGGCGGTTATTGATGGCACCAAAGCTCGTTTTCTGACCCTTAGCCCAGTCGAGTTTGATGGTTATGAATCCGGGCCTAACTTGATTGAGTATGAAAGCTTGTACAGTGCTGAAAAAGACATGCAAGGACAAGATTTGTGGGCTAACACGAAAACAGGACGCAATCGAGGAACCGCCGGACAAGCTCACAGCTATGACGACCATCGCGAAAACCATATGGTGGAATTTGAACGTCGGTTTACCCAAAAGATTGTTAATCAAATTCTCGATCTCAGCACGTCCCATGAAGTCCAGCAGCTGATTCTAGTAGCGGAGCCGCAAATGCTAGGAATCATGCGCGAGATGATGGTATCAGGGTTGCCTAAACGACTGATTGTTCATGAAGTTGGCAAAGATTTGTGTCGGATGACTGCAAAAGAATTGCATGATTATTTGGCTGAGCGATCGCTACTTCCGGCCTTTAAGCGCGCTGGGGTTTAGGCAACCTCGATGAATGGGTTATTTGGGCTCTCCACATCAGAAGACCTTCACAAATTCTCCAAACTTTGTATCTAAGCTAAAAGTGGTTGACAGTTTCGAGTCTGCTGAGAGCCGAGTCAAGGGCTTCAATCTCTAGCATGAAAGCATCTTGATGCTGTGCGTCTGCAATCAATTTGTGCTTTGCTCCCCTCAATCACTCCAATGTCACGCCTTATGGGTCAAGTGATATGTCTAACGATACCCCAAGATTACCGTCTGGTTCCCCTCAAACATCCCCTCCTAAGTTTGGGAAATGGCTCAATATTCTAACGTGGGTAGTGGTGTGGTCTTTTCTGATGATCGCCCTGTCAACGAGCCGAGGGTCTCGCAAAGAAGAAGTCCCCTATAGTCAGTTCATTGATCAGGTCGAAAGTGGTGAGGTAGCCACGGTTAAAATCAGCTCCAACGCGATTGAGTACACTCTCAGATCATCCCCTGATGCCTTCGCAGAGGATGATCCATCCGTAGAGGAAACTTGGATAACTCGACCCCTCCCCACCGATGCTGACTTACCGGGTATTCTCCGAGACAATGATGTTGAGGTGACCGCTCTTCCTACTCAGGAGAATTGGGGAATCGGCGGATTGTTGGGGTTTCTCTTTCCCCTATTAATGATTTGGATTCTGTTCAACGTACTGACAAGTGGAATGGGAACGGGAGCAGGATCTCCTGCGTTCAATGTGGGCAAGAGCAGGGCACGAATTTATTCAGAAACAGGAAACCGCGTCACCTTTGATGATGTGGCGGGTGTCGATGAAGCGAAGGCTGAATTACAAGAAATTGTGGACTTTCTGCAACAGGCCGACAAATATACGCATCTGGGAGCCAAGATTCCTAAAGGAGTGTTGTTGGTAGGCCCACCAGGTACGGGCAAAACCCTGCTGGCAAGGGCGATTGCGGGAGAAGCAGGCGTTCCCTTTTTTAGCATCTCAGCCTCCGAATTTATTGAAATGTTTGTTGGGGTTGGGGCATCACGGGTACGCGATCTATTTGAGCAGGCCAAGCAACAGGCTCCCTGCATTGTGTTTATTGATGAGCTAGATGCTTTGGGCCGTTCTCGCACAGCCAAAAGTCCGTTTTCGAGTAATGATGAGCGCGAGCAAACCCTCAATCAGTTGCTGGCAGAGATGGATGGCTTTGAGCCCAATGCCGGAGTGATCTTACTGGCTGCCACCAACCGGCCTGAAATCTTAGATTCAGCCTTGTTGAGGGCTGGTCGATTTGATCGGCGCATCGTGGTTGATCGCCCGGATCGGCAAGGTCGAGAGGCTATTTTGCAGGTTCATGCAAAAAACGTCCAATTAGCAGACGATGTCGCGTTGGATAAACTCGCCGCCCGTACGCCTGGCTTTGCCGGTGCCGACCTTGCCAATTTGGTGAATGAGGCCGCCTTGCTAGCCGCTCGTCGTAATCGACCATCTGTGACTATGGATGATTTTAATGAGGCGGTTGAGCGCATTTTGACGGGTCTTGAGAAGAAATCGCGGGTGCTCAACGATCTCGAAAAACGGACTGTAGCCTACCACGAAGCGGGACATGCCATCATTGGTGCCCTCATGCCGGGGGCTGGCATTGTCGAAAAGATTTCAATTGTGCCACGGGGAATTGCTGCTCTGGGTTATACTCTGCAACTCCCCGAAGATGATCGCTTCTTGATGATCGAAGACGAAATTCGGGGTCGATTAGTCACCTTGCTAGGCGGACGAGCGGCAGAAGAGTTGGTATTTGGGAAGGTTTCAACGGGAGCGAGCGACGATATTCAAAAAGCGACCGACTTGGCAGAGCGCTGTATCACCCTTTACGGCATGAGTAAGGTGGTGGGACCCGTTGCCGTGGAGCGTAGCCAATCTCAATTTTTAGAGGGCTTTCCGCAATCGCGGCGGGCTGTGAGCCCACAGCTAGCCGCTGCGATCGACCATGAGATTAAAGCTTTGATGGAGCAAGCTCATCAGATGGCCTTAGAAACGTTGATGCGTAACCGAGATGTGTTAGAGCGCATTGCCCAAACGCTCTTGGAAACAGAAAGTCTGGAGGGCGCAACGTTGAAAACATTCTTGATGCAGATCAAGCCCCCCATAGATTTGCAAACCTGGCTCAATAAAGGCACGCTATCGCCTGAGTCCACCGTTTTATGCTCCTCTCAGGCAGGGAATGGTCACCCAAAAACAGATGAATCGCAAGTGACACAAGTGCCTCACAACTCAGATTTCTTCTGATCTTGAAGTCCTACTTCCTGTAATCGGCGGGAGGCGTTATGAAACGACTTATGAAACGACTACTGATTGCCACCGCGATCGCATTACTGATCCTGGCATTTACCGCTACCGCAGCACTGGCTCACGGCAGACACGCTATGGCAGAGATGGGCTGCTGCGAAAAAGATTGTGCTGAAAATTGTGCGCAAGCAAGAGATGGAAGGGGGGGGGAGGCACGGGCGATCGCCCTGGTCAAACCCATCGTTATGCTGCCAGAGAGCCAGCGGCCAGGAGGAGTAATCCAGCAGTTCTCGACGCCATCAGCGGCAACGTGGTCGATGTTTACTCGACATCTTTAAGACAAGGCCAGGGAACTGGGTTACATCTACGATTCCAAGCAGATGGGGAAGTGCTCGACGTGCATCTTGGCCCAGCATGGTATGTCGATGCGCAAGGTTTTGCCATCGAACCCGGAGATTTCCTGAAAATCAAAGGGATGCCATTGACGAAAGACGGCAAGCCAGCCTTAATTGCTGTTGAGATAGAGCGGGGAGAGGCAACCCTAACCCTGCGAGATGGGGAAGGTTTCCCGCTATGGCGGCGCGGTGCGCAACTGTCATTGGAGCGATCGCCTTAGCGCTCTCACTCGTTACTCTCAATAACGGTGATGTATGCGCCTTGAGGATCTTGGATAAGCGCAAACCGTCCAACTCCCTCAATGTCCATCGGCTGCATGTCGACTCGACCGCCTAGAGCTTGAGCTTTCTCAAGGGTGGCATCACAATCTTTAACCATAAAATAGACGGTCCAATTGGGAGGAACATCCCCCCAATCGGCTTGGATCTCAAGCATGCCGGCTCCGGATCGATCGCTTTGCAGGAACTCAATGTAGTCTCCTCCAACGGCATTTTTACTCTTCTTGGTCGTCCAGCCAAATAGCTTGGTGTAGAACTGAGTTGCAGTCTCAAGGTTTTTGGTTTGTAGCTCATTCCAACAAAAGGTATCGGGCTCGTTTGCAAGCTCAGCCCCAATATGCTCCTTAGGTTGCCAAAGGGCAAAAACCGCCCCAGTTGGATCCTGGATAAGGCTCATTCGACCCGCGTCCATCGTATCGAAAGGAGTCTGCAAGACCTGCCCGCCCAACGTCTTGGCCTTTTCGGTGCTTTCATCCACATTCTGCACCGAAACATAGCTCAGCCAATAGGGCACCGGATTTTGCTGCTGCATGGCGGCGTCCATCTGGTACAGGGCACAGATGTTTTTACCCGCTTTCTCGAACATTGTGTACGTGCTGGCTTCTCCGGCGGGCACATCAGTGGCCGTCCAGCCAAACAGTTCAGTATAGAATGCCTTAGCTGCTTTGGCGTCTGTGGTGGCTAAGTCAACCCAACAAAAGGTGCCGGGGGCATATTCTCTAAATTCGGTCATGGTATCCACCTCCATAGGAATCATGGACTAAATTGAACCGTTGCTTGATATATCCAGAAGCATCAAATCCAGAAACATCAAGCTGTCGTGTGAAAATGCCTAGATGCCTACTCAGACTATTCATCTGCTGTAGAGAATGAGAAGTCGGTAGCGAGTACTATGGTTCAGCGTTATTTTCGTTCGAGTTGAAACCAGCCTAAACCGATTTTGATTCGTTTGCATGACTCGGTCAAGTGTCGAGACGACCTTCTTGCTAAACGTTGATTTCCTTTTGAATACTTTTCAAACTATGTAGCGATCGCTGCATAGTTTGCGTGGGACAGAATGAGCCCCGAAGTGGATGCGGCTGATGTGACATGTTGACCAATTCTGGAGGCTTCAAACATAGCAATTTTTGTTGAGCTTTATGAAGCTTTACGAAAAAGGAGGATGGATTTTCCATTCTCCTTTTTTTATATAGCGTTTCCTATTCTAGTGAGGTACACTTAGAATAGAATGTTTATTTCCTAGGGGACGACTTGAGGTGCAACCCTATTCGCTTGACTTCCGTAAAAAGATTATCGATATCTACGTTAAAGA
>JADEXA010000102.1 GCA_015207365.1 Vacuolonema iberomarrocanum LEGE 07170 | reverse complement strand
TATCAAAGCCAGGAGTTATCCAAATTTAGATAAAGCCATTGAAGAAGCCTTCGACCAGGTAACGTTAGACGACATCAAGGGATGGTTTACGCATTGCTGTTACTGTACCTCACTAGATTGAGAAACGTTATATACAAAAAAGCGGGCCTGGGGTTACGTCACCAGAATAGCGAAGAGATTTTTCAAAAAAAAGGACGGGTAGCGATCGCGCCTCAACCCCAGCGATGAAATGCATCAAAGCGAAGAAAGCGCGATAAAAAGGAATTCAGCACAACTGTACAGCTTGATCCAGTTTGCCGCTGAACCTGCAAACATTTCCGGCATTTGGTTAATGCACACGTACCATTTTGCCTCCAGGTCTTGCCAGAATAGTGATACCTAAAGCAAACCCTTCATTCAGCCACCTCGGAGAAAAACAGCCCTCATGTTTGAACTGCTGACCCGCATTTTGCTCTGGCTGTTGGTCGGAACCATCGTTTGGTATGTCTTCATCCAATTTATTCCCCGAACCTATCTCACCTGGCTGGGGGGCTTGATTATATTTGCCTTCGTAATTTTGGCCTTTTTCGAACCAGGCAGTCGGGTAGTATCGTCTGTATGGAGTATTCTGTCTTTTCCCCTAAAACCGCTTGGATTAGCAATTTTTCTGCTACTCTCTGCTCTCCGAGAAGGAACCAAAAAGGTCGCGGCCAATCAAGTCGTAGCCGCCTTAATCATTCTGTTTTTATCAAGTATGCCAATCGTTGCCTACTGGCTGGCGGGTCAGGCCGAAGGGGCGATTGTAGACATTCGCGATAGCCGAGTCAATCCATCCGTCATTCCAGCTGTTCCAGCAATCGTGGTCTTTGGGGAAGGCATCAGCCCCGCCGATCCCTCATTCCGCAGCCGAGTGCAGGTCGGCAATGCAGACACGGGTTTCAACAATTCCATGACCTCTCGCATCTTCTACGCCGGAGCACTGTATAACGAACAGGTTGCCGCCGGCAATAATCCCCTGGTTATTATCAGTATTGGCCCCCAGCTCAATGCACCGGGCGTGCTGGATGACCAGTCAGCCGCCCAGGCGATCGGGCAAATTGCACTCGCCGCTGGCATTCCTATCGAAGATATTTTGATCGAAACGGAGGGGGTCGATCTCTATAGCACTGCCGTTGAAATTGTGAATGCTCTGAATAGTCGAGGCATTGCAACGGGGACAAATGCTGATATTTTGCTGATTGCCCCCATATTGAATACCAGTCGAGCGGTGTCGACCTTTGCTAGTTTGGGAGTTGGTGCCGTCACTCGCCCCACCGACCAATTCGCATTTCAGCTAAATGGGGGACAATTGGTAGCAAACATTGCAGATTTGCTGCCCAGCGTAGATGCTCTCACCCTCACAACGCGAGTGGTCGAAGAATATTTGACGGCGGTTTACTACTTCCTACGGGGCTGGTTGGGCAATCCGATGATGATTTAGCCGCTGGCTGCCGTCCGAGCTGGCACTGCAATAGCTTGAGAAACGCTGATCCGGGGGTATGAAGGAAACAGATTTATGGCACGGTCAAAACTTCCAATTCTGGCACAGTATCTCCGTCCCCATTGGAAAGGGGCTGCTGGTGGCGTCGTTGCCTTGTTGCTGGTCAATTGCCTAGGCATTTTCATCCCACTAATTCTGCGGAATGGGGTGGATCAGTTACAGGAAACGTTTAGCTACGGAGCCGTAATCCGCTATGCCTTGCTGATTGCCGGACTGGCATCGGGCATGTGGGTCGTGCGGATGCTGTCGCGTATCTGGTTGTTTGGGGTCGGGCGGCAGGTCGAGTTTGACCTAAAGCAGCGCATTTTCAGCCATCTCCTGGGCATGGAACCGGCTTATTTTGTCGACAACACACCGGGAGATTTGATCAGCCGTGCCACCAGCGATGTGGACAACATCCGACGCTTGTTGGGATTTGCTGTCCTGAGTTTGGCAAACACCATCTTTGCCTACGCCCTCACCCTACCTGTAATGTTGTCCATCAGTGTACAGCTGACATTGGCATCGCTAGCCATTTACCCGGCCATGTTTTTCATGGTGCATCTGTTTAGCGATCGCCTCCGCCAGCAACAGCTAGATGTACAGCAACGCACGTCCGACCTAAGCGACTTGATTCAGGAAGACATCAGCGGCATGTCGCTGATCAAGATCTACGCTCAGGAGGAAAACGAGCGGCGCGCCTTTGCCGATCGCAACCAAAAGCTGTTGACGGCAAACCTGCGCCTAGCTCGTACGCGCACAACGCTTTTCCCGTTGCTGGGTGGGCTTGCCAGTATCAGCCTGCTGGTTTTGCTATGGCTAGGAGCGGGGGCGATCGCCAACAACACCCTTAGCGTTGGGGACTTCATTGCCCTGCTGCTTTATGTCGAGCGATTGGTCTTCCCGACAGCTCTCCTGGGCTTTACCATCACCGCCTATCAGCGTGGCGAAGTCAGTATTGATCGGGTGGAGCATATCTTGCAGGAAGTGCCCAAAATCCGCGATGCCCACCATGCTATTCCACTCCCCAAGGAAGAAGTTCGCGGCTGGGTTAGCGCCCACCATCTGACATTTACGTATCCCGGCGCCGAAGCTCCCGCCTTGCAGAATGTGGAGTTCACCATCAAGCCAGGGGAAACCATCGCGCTTGTCGGCCCCATCGGCGTAGGTAAATCGACCCTGGCCAATGCATTACCGCGTCTGCTCAACGTTGCTCCGAATCAGTTATTTGTAGACGGCTACGACATCACCCAAATTCGCCTGCGCGACTTACGCGCGGCTATCGCCTACGTTCCCCAAGAGAGCTATCTATTCAGCACGACCATCAAAAACAATGTGCGCTACGGCAACCCCGTCGCCGAACTGGATGAAGTTGAACTGGCCGCCAAGCAAGCACAAATTCATCCCGAAATCCTCAACTTTCCCCAACAGTACAAAACCATTGTCGGAGAGCGCGGCATTACCCTCTCCGGTGGGCAACGCCAGCGCACTGCCCTCTCCCGAGCCCTGCTAGTCGACGCCCCTATCTTGATTCTGGACGATGCCCTCTCCAGCGTTGACAATCAAACAGCCACCCAAATTTTGCAAAATCTGAAAACCGGAACTCAGCGTAAAACCGTCTTGTTCATCACCCATCAGATGAGCGCAGCGGCGATCGCCGATCGCATCCTCGTAATGGATCAAGGCACCATCGTCCAACAGGGTAACCACGAGGAACTCTTGAGCCAAGGCGGTCTATATCAGGAGCTTTGGGAGCAACATACCCTGGAACAAGTCTTACAATAAGTGTCACAAACCTGGACGTCGAAAACATTAGTACCGCCAGCCATCAATTCAGCCACAAGATAAATATTTCGCAGAGTGAGGAAGATATGGCATGATCAAATAGTACAAAAGTATTATCACGCATTTACAATTTCTATGGTTAAATACACGCTGGCTCAATGCCCTGAAGTGGTATTGCCCGTCAAAGGAAAAGATTCTGTCAAAGCCCGCGAGAAGGCAATGGATCAACTCATCGAGTTGATGGAAGCGGGCCAATTGTCCACTGATCTATCAGAGGGGTTCAGCCCCCAGCAGTTCATCGAAGTGAAGGAGCCCGTCCTGTTGAATTCTGCCGCCGACGATTCCATTAACCAGGCTGTCCAAATTCTCAGCAATCTGGCAAGCCTCAAACTCAAGGTGCAAGCCTCCCGCGAAGAAGCCCTGCGGGTGCGTACCCAAATCGACAAGCTATTCACCGACGAAGTTGTCAGCGAAGAAGAGATTGCCGAACTCAAAGATGGCTTCAAAGCTTTGAAGTCCTTTGCCCAAGCGAACTTACGTTACCGCGAAGCTCGCGCCCAGGCAGAAGAAGCCCGCGCCGTGTTGGATCAAGCCTTGCAATCTGAAGCTGAAAAAACAACGGCCGCAGCAAAACGTTAAATCCATGCGGCAAGCTCAAATCTCAAATATAGAGCAGACCCTCAGCTATTCCTCTATTTGGCCCATTTGGGGATCTCATTTCCCTCTCTACTCATATCAACCACACCAACTCGGATCAGTCAAACAGGCCTCAGCAGAATGAAAGGATCAATCGCTTCCATCTTCTGATCCGTTTGCCTTGGTTGAAGCTCGTCATTTATTTGCATCGGCTATTCCTCTCAACCACTCGAATTGAGGGGGAGCCGCATAAAGCTTGGGGTGCGATGGATTTTGCAGCTTCGAAACAAGCCTTTTGTATCCAGTCATCGCTTCAAACGCACTCTAACAAAATCGCCTGATCCGCAGAGTTGCTGAAGTTTTTCTCCGAGATTGCTGAAGAGTTCCCGTCCCCATCTGGGCATATTACACAAGCAAGAATATGCCATTAGGGAGCTTGGGCGATCGCTCTTCGCGTCGTTTATTTTTCAATTTCTCGTAGAAATTCTATTTCACAGCCTCAGAAATTTTCTATGTGTAGCATCTGCATACTTTTTACTAGAACTTGTATTCATCCTCAAACGGAGTACGTAGACAAGTATGTTTGTTCAAAGTTTCAGTAAGGCGAGAAGAAACGTCAATTCGTTTAGTAGTCAATTAAACAACGACTTCTCAGGTAGAAAAAGCTAAGGAAAAACTGCTTATTCTCGTAACCTTTTGAACCATTTTCTGGCCTAGGGTAATGGATTCACACAACGGCAAGTCATAGCGCTTTTACGGATACCTGCTCCCTTGCATCATTTTCAATATGGCAATAATCCGCGAAATCAACCTACTACCTCTTAACATTCCTGGGCATATTTATTATTACACTTGCTCAACACTGGCTATCCATAGCTTACGTCAACAGCCCAGCCTTACTCATCGATTCATTGTATCTATCACTCTATTTTCAATATCCCTTTAAGGGGTATTGTGTGGAATCCACACCTTTCATGCTGTCAGCACCATCACTCTCAAAAGCGCGCTACAAGTCAGAAAATATCTTCTAGCTTTGCTTGTGATAGAGAGAGAAACATTTGTTTTGGACGGAAATTTAATCGACTCTACCTGGCATCTCTAGTTTCTCAACGCGTGTGAACCTTGAAAAACTCATCTATTTCCAGCAAATTAGGTATTGACGCTGTTTTTCATTAATTGCCACAGGTATGTGTGTGGGCGCAGAAGAGACAGTTGTAAGCTCGAGATAAACGTTTTGTACCGCGTATTCTCACATTCTTGTGTCATCTACCACCTGGATTTTTGGAGTAATTTACTGTGAAGCGTGTATTAGTCATTGAAGATGACCCCATCATTCGCCAATCAATTCAAAAATTCCTAGAAACAGAAGGAATAGAAACAGAGAGCGCAGCAGATGGTGAATCGGGGTTACAGCTGATAAGAAGCTACATGCCCAATCTCGTCATCTGCGACATCATGATGCCGGGGATCGATGGGTATGGCGTGCTCCAGCAAATACGCAATGAGCCCAGCCTAGCTAGCACCCCATTTATTTTTCTAACAGCGAAAGTACAGCGGTCAGACTTTCGGTATGGAATGGAGCTGGGGGCCGATGATTTTGTCACAAAACCGTTTACTCGAAACGAACTGCTAGCCGCAGTATCAACTCGTTTTCGCAAACAAGCTATGATTACACAGCCCTACGTGGATGCCATGCGGCAGGCAGCAGAAAATCTCCAGAGGCTGTCCTTTCAAGATGCTCTGACAGGTTTGCCCAACCGCATCCGGTTCTACCACAAGCTGCAAGAATTACTAACGCAGGCCAAAGCGGCAGAGCAGCCGCTAGCCGTTCTCTATCTCAATGTTTGTAACGTGGGTGAGATCGCCGAACAATATGGACAGGAAATAGCGGATGAACTTTTGCAAGCGATCGCCCAATCTCTTCAATCAAAGCTAGGCAGCATAGACAATCTGGCCAGGTTAGGTACGACAGAAATCGGGATGATCTGTGAGTCATTTACTCGTCGTTACGATGTGGCTAACTTGGCACAGCAACTGCTTAGCCTATTGCTGAAGGGATACTGGCTGCGAGGAAAGTGGATCAAACCCCAGATTAGTGTAGGGATCGCTCTATTTCCGGATAATGGCACCTATCCGAATGACTTGATTTACCACGCACGGTTGGCGATGCAGCAAGTGCAGAAACAGCGGATCAGCCACTATCAGTTTTACAGTCTGGAAATTGACGTCCAATCCGCCCAGCGTAGCTTGATGATCGATCATCTACCAAAAGCGATTGAGAATGGGGAGCTACAGCTCCAATTTCAGCCCTTGCTCCACTTAATTACAGGACGCATCTTGGGAGCAGAAGCATTCGTTCGTTGGCATCAACCTGAGCTAGGCGTCGTCTCTCCAAAAACATTTCTGGCGATCGCCAAAGAAATCCGCTATCTAGCGCCAATAGAAGAATGGATACTACAGGAAGCTTGCCGAGTCGCCCAAACTTGGCAACCAATCAGCCAACTGCCCGTTAAAGTACTCGTCAATCTCTCAAGTGCGCAGATAGGAAATGCAAATCTCCCTAAAACAGTTGCACAGGTTCTGGCAGAAGCGGAGCTAGAACCAAGCTTGCTCGTGTTTGACCTGAAAGAACCCGATCTGATGGAAAACATGGATGCCAACTTAGAGCAGCTTCAGCGTCTCAAAGATCTTGGCGTCAAGACAATAATTGACGATTTTGGTACTGGGCTGACATCTCTAAACTACCTTCAACGTCTGCCATTGGAAGGAATCAAAGTGGATTCATCCCTGATACGCGGTATTGAGTCAGATAAAGATGCCCTGTCAGTCGTCAAAGCCATTGTGGCCGTTGCCCAGAGCCTACAGCTGCGCACCATTGCCGAAGGGGTGGAAAAGCAAGAGCAGTTGATGCACCTGCGGCAAGCAGGGTGCTACGCCGCCCAAGGGAATGCTCTATGCGCCCCACTTTCAGCAGAAGAATTTGAAAGTTATCTAAACCAAAAACGCATCGAAATGGAAGAGGGCAGAAGACCTCTATAAGGAAATCCTCAAATTTTTATACTCATCCTCAATAAATTGTGAGAGGTAGGGGCTGCTAAGCCCCTACCTCTCACAATTTATTGAGGATGAGTATAGAAGCGCAAAAGCCACAGAGTGATACTATCGCTTAGCTATTCAAGCTCAGGATCTGACAACTAAAGCCAAGCTGCAACAGCACAGTCAACGATCGATAGGGCATGAAAGCTTCAGTTAATGACTGCTGATGGTAACAGGTTTTACCAATATAGCCAAAGCCATATCCCCAGATTCTCAGCCCGACCTTATTTTTGCCTGAGAACCTGTGAGTGAACCGCACTTTCTTAAGTGATTAGCGCGCAATATCAGCTGTTGGATTTGATTCTTCCGTTTGGGGAACTTGCGCTGCAACGATCGAGGAACTTGGCACGGGCCCTGAATGCTTTTGCTTCGAATGTAAGCGAATGCCTAGCATCAAGTCGTAAACAAACCCAAGGAAATCTTTGCCCCTCAACAACCCCAGGGTTTGGTGGCATCCCTTCTGATCCAACAAAGGGCGCGTCGCCCGGTAAGCGGCCTGATACTGATACCAGGGAATCGAGGGCCATAGATGATGGATCAGATGGTAATTCTGACCCATGATGAGCAAGTTGAGAATCGGGCTGGGGTAAACTCGCGCGTTTTTCCAGCGATCGCGCTCTTGAAACGGTCGATGCGGCAAATAATCGAAGAACAGCCCCAAGGCTAAACCAACGACAAGCGCCGGAGAAAACCAGTAATTCATGATGTAGCCAAGAAAGCCGTAGTGAATGGCTAAAAAAATGACCGTGGCTACAAACAAGCGCGACAAGAACCATTCCAGGAGCTCATACTTGCGCCAAAGCCGCCGCTTAAAGAAGAAAACCTCGTGATAGAAAAAACGAGCAGCAATCAGCCATAATGGCCCACCTGTAGAGACAAAATGGTCGGGGTCATTTTCAGGATCGTTCACATTGGCATGGTGTTGCATGTGAACACGCGTGAACACTGGAAATGCAAACCCTAACATGAGTGCGCTCCCATGCCCCAAAATCGCATTCATGACGCGATCGCGGTGGGCGACATTATGAGAGGCATCATGGATAACTGTGCCTACTAAGTGGAGAGCCACAACATTAATGAGAAAGCAGCACCAGTGTACCCACTGCCACTGCCAATAGCCAAAAGCTGAGAGGATGACGAGCGCCACCGCACCCAAAAATATGAGAAGCGTTGGATTGAAGTCTCCAGGTGGCCCTAGAAACTCCTTCGGCACTGTCAGGGGCTTGGTTGCCTCCGACATCGTATTCAAACTCCTTTTTCTGTATCCTTGGGTAGTATAAAGTACCAAGGTTACGAAATGAAGTTTTGTGAAATTAAATGAGTTAATTTCATGAAACCTTCCCTATTGCCCTTATTAATCTGAGCCCCATTGAGAGCGTTATGTGCTGTCTTGAAAGGGATGATGCAGACAAGCAACCAGGGTAATAAAGAACACAGGTTTCCTGAGAAGCGGCATGGAGGTCTCGACCCATGCACCCGCACTGATGAGCGATAGAATCTACCCCCAATAGAGCATGTAAGATTACCGTGAGCTTTTACTGATAGGAGTTATAGCGATCGCCACAGCAAACTCTCCACTCTACTAGAATAGCGAGAAAAACAAAAGAAAAACCCCCAGCCGCGAAACTGAGGGTTTTGAATCAGGGTGCATCTACCATTCCACTGTTCTAGGGAGAGGCTCCCTTATCAGGAAGAAATTTTCAGTTTTCTGAATTATGCTGGCAATTTTTTAGAACGATTGATCGAAACGATCGGGGCGATCGCCTCTTTTCCATGCAAAACGGGCTTGATCCAAAGAAAATGCCCCCTTAGGAGCAGGTCAGACCTGTACTTGACTTAAAACGAGAGTAAAAGTGGGCGGAAACCATGCTTCAGAGAAACGTTCCCAATCAAATCCATCTTCTCTAGAGTGATTTGATTGCGTCCCCACGAAAAGTTAGTGTGCAACTTCTCAAATTCCAGCAACATCGACTCTGCAAAACAAGCAAAGAGTTGACGGGCAGGCACATCCATCTTCACGATATCCATGATGCGCCAGTCGATATCGAGGGAATGCTCCACAATACCGCCCTTAAGAACATGTATCCCAGGAGCCTGAACTTTGGCATCTAGATTCTTAGGATAGCCGCCATCTACCAACAGGCAAGGCTGTCTGAGCGGAATAGCCCCAATATCAACCCCTCTCGGCATACTTGCCACCCAAACGATAATATCTGCGATTGGCAAAGCTTCTTCGAGAGATAGAATTTTGCCTTGTCCTAGTTCTTCCTGCAAATTCTGCAGGCGCTCTTGGTTGCGGGCAATGAGCAGCAATTCTTTGGCATCCGTCCGCTGATTGAGCCAACGACAAACCGCACTACCGATATCTCCAGTCGCCCCACAAACGGCGATCGTCGCTTCGGATAGATTGATCCCTAACTGCTTTGACGCTTGCTCCACCTGACGGCAAATGATGTATGCCGTATGCGTGTTTCCAGTGGTAAACCGGTTGAAGTCGAGAGTGATATTTCGCACTTGGCGAATCTGAGAGAGATTGAAGTTCTCGAACACGATCGACGAGAAACCACCCAGCGCTGTAATATCAATCCCATTTTTCTGAGCATGAGCCATGGCATTAATGATCTTGCGGGTGGCAGCTTTGATTCGACGCGTCGCCAGCATCTCAGGTAAAAAGCAGGATTCGACATATTTGCCTTCAATCTCCTGCCCTGTAACGCTTTTGACTCGAATATGATCAACCGTCTGAGGCGGTGCACTGCACCAGAAATCTAGTCCCTGATCAGCGTATTCGGGATACCCTAATTCTTGCGCGACCGCTTTCGCGTGTTCCAAACTTGTAAGATGACCAATTAGACCAAACATTTATGATTCCGATGTCCCGTAATTTCGGGTATACAAAGTTGCAAGGAGAGAACTCTAAGCTAGCACGGGTCAGAAGAAGAAAACTTCTTTGTCGTGTTGTTGTTGGCTAGGGGATTCCCCATCACCTACGTTTTTCTCACGGTATAGAACTTGTAAACGTCGTTGAATCCTCATGTCCTGCACGAAAAAAAGCCCTTCCTGAGGTCTATACCGAAAAAATGAGTTAAGAAGGTCACCAAGAATCCTATCAAAAGATGAATCTTCAAGAAGATTATCCTAGAAAGTCTCCAGCTATTCAGTGGCGGTGGAAATATTGCGGTTGAATTTTGCCTATTATTCCCAAATTTCCCTATTTTCCTATCTATTGCTCCAACCTGCTTCCTTCTTGAGCGGTTGTTTGTTGGGTTAACAAAGGAGCAGATTGGAGCAAAGTCTGTGTGTAAGGATGCTGAGGGCTCGTGAAGATTTGCTCGGTCGTACCCAACTCAACGATTTTTCCAGCATTCATAACGGCGATGCGATCGCACAAAAATCGCGCTAACCAAAGATCATGGGTAATGAACAAATAGGTCAGGTCAAATTCTTCTTTAAGTTCCAGCATCAAATCTAGAACTTGTGCCTGCACACTAGCATCCAGCATACTTACAGGTTCATCGCAAATCAGAAGTCTGGGGCGCATGATCAGGGCACGGGCGATCGCCACCCGTTGTTGCTGCCCCCCAGACAAATCGCCTGGATAGCGATCATAATAGTCATCCACAGGAACTAGGCCCACTCGCTCCAACATCGCTTCGACCCTTGAGCGTGCTTCTGCTGGAGAGGCAAGTCCATGAATCAGCAGCGGATCAGCAATACCTTGCCCAACTTTCATCAGGGGATTGAGACAAGCATGGGGATCCTGGAAAACCATTTGCATTTGTCGCCGCTGTTGCAGCATTTCTGAGCGAGAGAGACGCGTAACATCCTGACCAAGAAACTCAATGCAACCAGCCGTAGGAGACACCAGTTGCAAAATGGTACGAGAAAGCGTGCTTTTGCCACATCCAGACTCTCCAACCAAACCAAATATTTCACCGGGATACAGCTCAAAATTGACATCATCGACCGCTCGAATCACCGAATCATCTTGACGACTGAATAACCGCGCCACAAAGTTCTGTTCTAGCGTATAGTGCGTTTTCACCCCCTCTAGTCGCAATAGTGGTACAGGAGCAGAGGTTCTATATTCTTCATCAGCACCCTCATTGCGGTGGAGGCGCAGTGCCGCTTGCAACAGCATTTGCGTGTAAGGATGCTGCGGGCGTTGCAAAATTTCTTGAGTCGCGCCGAACTCTACTAGCTTGCCCTGATACATGACAGCCAGGCGATCGCAGTACTCTCCCACTAGCGCCAGATCATGCGAGATCAACATTAACCCCATCTGCCGCTCCGCACAGAGACGGGTCAGTTCTCGCAGAATTTGGGCTGCAATCGTTACATCCAGACTAGTTGTGGGCTCGTCAGCCACAATTAGTTTGGGATTAAGCAACAGCGCCAGGGCAATAGCAACGCGCTGGCGCATTCCTCCACTAAATTCATGAGGATATTGATTCCAACGATTGGCAGGGATATTAACGGCTTCCAAAGTAGCGATCGCCCATTCCTTGGCCTCTTTTAATGAAAGCTGAGGCTGATGGGCTTTTAGAGTCTCAAGGCAATGCTCTCCAACGGTCATGACAGGATCGAGGCGGGTCATTGGATCCTGGAATATGATAGAAACCGCCTCTCCGCGAAAATGACGCAATCCGTCAGGAGATAGATCAAAGACAGATTGCCCGTTGAACCAAACTTGCCCTTTCACCTGGCTGGCTGGCGGTAGAAGGCGCATAGCCGCTCGTCCAAGCGTAGACTTCCCACACCCTGATTCCCCCACCAAACCTAATCTTTGCCCTGCTTGGAGGGTCAGCGACACGCCATCCACTGCCCACTGAACTGTATCTTCTTCTACTTCTCCCTTACCTCGTTGATAGGGATAGGCAACCCGCAAATGTTCAATGTGAAATAGAGGCTGAGTCATGAGCTAAAAGGAAAAAGAAGCCTTGTTTCTGAATTGATCGCAGATTTTCCTGCTAATCTCCACTTGATCTTTACAGCCAAGCAGAAAAGGAAGCATATCTTATTCAGTGTCAAAGGCTTATTCTATAGGAGTTTGGCGATCGTCTTGCTCAACAAGTTTTGTCAGGAAAGATACCACATGACAATCTCTTCCTTCTCTACTCTTTCCTAAACAATCAAGCTGCAAAACACTCGATACATACATCTACTCTATAGTTCAAAGATTCGTCAGCATTATTCAGTACATTACTTTATTTGTGGCAATTAGCCACGTCATATGAAGGCTCCGGTAAAATACTGGCTTTGAGAGAGGTTTTAAAACCAACCGAGGCACGCTGTATTACAAGCGAGCCTCAGCGGTAAGTATTGCCCTGGCACCGAGCTATTTTCCCGTGGGGCAACCCCCAGAGTATCTTGGCCGCAGGAGCGT
>JADEXA010000101.1 GCA_015207365.1 Vacuolonema iberomarrocanum LEGE 07170 | reverse complement strand
CCCCACACAACCGTTGCTGTGCTTAATGCGGTTGCACACCGCTATAGGTGAAACCACTAGCAGCGGATGGCTATATCAAATCCGCTTGAAGAACCCAACTATCATTTGTGGCCGCTACAAAGCAGCGGCCACAAATGATAGTTGGGTTTTACGGCTATTTAACCGGATGCGATATTACCCGCCCTTGCCATCATCAATTGGGGAGGGCGGGTTTTCTGATAAGCGCATTTTTTTGGCTTCGCCCTGAACCCGTAGTTTAACGGACTCAGCGTGGGACGGCAGTCCTTCAGCGGTGGCCAGATCAATCACGGCATCAGCGACTTCGTTGAGTGCCGCTGCAGAGTAATGGATGATGCTGGAATGCTTCATAAAGGTTTCGACGCTGAGGGCAGAGGCGTAGCGTGCCGCTCCTGAGGTCGGTAGTGTATGATTGGGGCCTGCAAGGTAGTCACCAACGGCTTCTGGCGTCGATTTGCCTAGGAAAATAGCCCCGGCGTGACGAATGCGCTCCATCAATGCCCAGGGATCTTCGACTTCTAGTTCCAGGTGTTCGGGAGCAAATTCGTTGGATAGCTCAGCCGCAACGTCGAGGGAATCGACGATGACAACTAAACCATAATTGGCGATCGCCTTCTCTGTCAGCATCCGTCGGGGATGGTTCACCAGCATCCTCTCGACTTCGACCGCGACGGCTTTCGCCAGTTTTGGGTCGGTGGTGATCAAAATGGCGGCAGCAAGAGGATCATGCTCTGCCTGAGCCAAGAGATCGGCGGCAACGTAAACCGGATTTGCTGTTTCATCGGCAATCACCAGCACTTCCGATGGCCCAGCCAGAGAATCAATGCCGACAGTGCCGTACACCAGCTTTTTGGCGAGAGTGACATAGATATTGCCTGGGCCGCTGATGACATCGACTTTGGGAATTGTTTCAGTACCATAGGCGAGGGCGGCGATCGCCTGGGCTCCCCCTACCCGATAAATTTCTGTTACCCCAGCTTCATGGGCTGCAACCAAAATCGCTGGATTGACGGCATGGGTACCGGGAGGCGTTGTCATGACGATGCGCGGAACGCCAGCGACGCGCGCCGGGATAGCATTCATGATCACCGTGCTAGGATAGGCCGCCCGTCCACCGGGAATGTAGAGCCCTGCCCGATCAACAGGGGTGTAGCGTTTGCCCAGAACGATATCGTTCTTTTCAAACTCGACCCAGCTCTTAGGAACGCGTTTTTTGTGAAAGGCTTCAACATTGCGGCAAGCCAAGCGAATGGCAGACAGCAAATTTTGTGGCACCTGCTGGTAGGCCGCATCGATTTCGGAGCCACTGACGCGCAATTGTTGGGGTTGCAGCGTCACCTGGTCAAACTCCTCGGTGTAGTGCAGCACCGCACGATCGCCCTGCCGCTTGACCGCCTGGAGCACCTGCTGAACGGTTGCTTCCTTGTGCGTCGTCTGATCGTCATACATGCGATCGCAGATCCGTCGCAATTCTGTCAGCGCATCCGCTCTGTTATCAATAATCCGCAGCATTGCCACCTGGAGAAGTAAAACCAGTAGGAGTGATCCCGAAGCGTTGGTTGGTCAACCCAATCAACCTTACCTATCTAGGTTAGCTTGTATTTTGGGCTGGATTCAGTATCAGCGCAACAGTGCTTGTAAGAAGTCTGTGAAAATCTGTGAATAATTTAATGAGTTGCTCTAAATAAAGTGAGTAATATTAAAGCCTAAAACATTGAGTTTTTAAGTAATTTTGCTTATCTACTGGAGTTGCTCTGGCCATTGGGCAATATATTCGCATTCCTATCGTTTGCTGTCTGGTTTGCGATTGCTCGATTCCGGATAACGACTTCAGGCGATCGCTCGAAAGAAACCAATCTGAGTCTTTACCTTCAGCACCTTCAACGGTGGGGATGTGCCGCAATCCCTTACTGGAGACTAATATCAAATCCGGTTGAAGACCCCAACTATCGTTTGTGCCCGCTGCAAAACAGTGGGCACAAACGATAGTTGGGTTTTACGGCTATTTAACTGGATTTGATATTAGATTAATGTGCCGAATCAATGAGATATGGCCCATTACCAACGGCATCCTCTACAGCCAATTTATTCTTTTTCGAAGATCTTCTCATGTCTCACTTTCATATCAATTCGCTAAGAGCCCACGATCGAGTATTTTGAGAAACCCTTGCGGCGCAACAGTTCCCAAAACGATCGGATTGTGGTTTTCATAGGATTGATATTAAAAGGGATCCGTACCTGCCTGTAAGGGATTGCATATCGTGCTGAATGATGTGGAATCTACACAATGAAACTACTGGTCGTTCCCTTTGATGCTTGCCGACTTCGCGCATCATAATAAAGGTCTTCCAGGGAGATGCTGTGGAGCGCGTCCTTTAGTTTGTGGTGGAGACGATTCCAAATCGTGAAGGTAACCCAATCTTCGACCTGTGTAGAACTCGGTTGATGCCGAGGCAAGGGTTCAATTGTTTCACCAACCGCCTCCAAGATTTGGGCAAGAGAAATTTGGGCAGGCGATCGCGCTAACTGATATCCTCCTTGTGCGCCTCGGACGGAAACCAGCAAATTGGCCTGGCGCAGTTGAATCAGTAATTTTTCAAGGTAGGGTGCGGGAATATCCTGACGAGCTGCGATCGCCCGCACCGAAGCGGGACCATAATCGGGTTGCAGGCTCAAGTCCAGCAAGGCTTTGACACTGTAATGTCCGCGTGTGGTTAGTTTCAAACGTTGAACGGGGGTTTAACTGAAACGGCTAGGATTCGAGGTAGGTTTTGGGGTTCGCCAAGAAAAGCGATGCCCCTATCTATTAATAATGAGTCAGGACTTACACAAAACTTGCCTAATCCTGAGTGAATTTGTTGATTTCGTACCCATATCGCTCAGATTGTGGCCACAAAATCAACGAAATGCGTAAGTCCAGATCTTTTACGTGGATCGGGTTGAGCAGCGTGAGCCCCAACATCAGTCGAGCTTTTTGGAGTCAGACTCTAACTTGATTTGCACAAGCATCAGGATTGCGAGAGGTGTGTCAGTCTATCAGCGCCAGTATTTTTACTGTTCCTGGATTTTTGTTGCTTCTCGTTTATCTCAGACTACGAAAACCTGTCTAGGCGTTTGACGACTATTCAACCCATCCCTACATACGAGCTGCCCCAAACTCAGTTGCTTCTTCTGGCGTAAAGGGCAGGCACTTTCCGTTTCACATTTGGACTGATTGGATAGATTACGACTCCGTCTGGATATCTTTCATCCTAAATACCTACTCGAGTCTTTGGCTAACCTACCCGAGTCTTTGGCTAATCGTTGAGTAAGAAAGCTGAGATGCAAGTGCGAATGTGATTAAACGCTCATAGGATTAACAAACTTTTTCCAACAGAGTGAGGGGTTGCTGCTACTATTAGGCTTTTGAAGTGGCATAAAGCAAATACATTAGCATCGATAATGGTGCGTCGTAATGTGACTTACGGTGAAGGCTTGTGTTCTGAACCAGATCGCCAGGATGTTGGATAGGGGGAGCCCCCCCGACCTGTAGAATTCTGTCTTGAGGCATCAAAATCCTCTCACTTTTAACGCAGTCAATAGGGGGCGTGGCTAAGCGATCGCCAAAGCGACTGAAGGGGGCTCCTTTTCTGACAGAGACTAGGTGGGTTTGATAGTGTGACGACCGTTGCCCAGAAGATTCTGCAAGTCTAAGAACGACTCAGCCTATTATCTCTTCGTGTAGTCAGAACGTCGGCTCACCGAGGTGGGTGAACCTAGAATGAATGGTTACTTTCCTGATGGGTTTTGGGTTGGGATTCTGATAGTAGCGAGTGTTATGAAAGAAGTATTATCTTCATGGCTCGGCTATCTTACGCGTTCTTCTCTAGACACGAAAAAACTTTCAATCTTGTCAGAAAAAACTTGAACAAATCCATCTTCCTCGCGGTAGGATGAAACTACTCAATCAAAAGGGCAGACTATCGCTTTGTAAGATGTCTTCGAGCGAGCGATTGCTAAACTCTAGCGAACTGGAATAGGAGTGTTTGGCTATCTGCTTCGGTGTTTTGATTGTGTGTTCTGACCCTCGTTGACGTTGAATGACCCTGAGCTAAGTGAATGAATAAGAAAAAGAGAACAGAACCCTTGACGGGCGAGGCTTTGCTGAATAAGGTGAAGCAGCTAGATCACCTAAGCAAAGAGGAAAAGGCCCGGGAATGTGGCTACTACACCACAACAAAAAATGGTGTAGAGCGTGTGAATATGATGAAATTTCTGAATGCTCTGATTGAAGCTGAAGGCATTCAGTTAGATGGAAAATCGTACTCCAATGGGCGGGGTGGTCGGAGTGCCAGCTATCGTATTACGGTGCAATCCAACGGCAACCTGTTGATTGGTTCGGCCTACACCAAGCAAATGAACCTTAAGCCCGGCGATGAGTTTGAAATTTCTTTAGGTCGGAAGCATATCCGGTTGAAGCAGTTGGATCTGGAAGAAGGCATGGAAGATGAAGATATGGATGAGTAAGTCCAAGCTCTTTATTTCATTCCTTCAGATAATTTCTTTAGATTCTGATTAATAGTTGCGTAAATTTTGGTAGGCGGTGAGGGCAAATTTGACTCTCCGCCTATTCTCTTGTTGGTATTTCTGACACTAGAGATAGCGTTGCGTTAACGGGACTATTTTTTAGAACCTTGAGTCGAGATTCCTTGAAGCTTATTGTCTTTCCTTGATATTTATGTCTATTAATTACGTTGCTTACACAACTCTATAGAAAATCAATCAAGATGAAGCGAGAATCCAACTCTCATAATGTGGGGATGGCGTCGAATTGTTCCGTGTTGTTCGATCCGTGTTGTTCGCAGTATCGGATGGAGTAACTGGAATGAGTGATGACGCCTCTGAAAGCGCATGGGAGGCTTTGGTCGCCCAAAATTCAGGCTAGGGTTTTGCGATAGGCTCTGGGTAGGTGGGTATCGTTCGGACGATGGCAGCGTCCCTTTTTTGAGCTGATGATTATTACGGTGGCGAGTTTTAAGGGGGGCGTGGGGAAAACAACCACGGCAATTCATCTGGCAGCGTTTCTCCAAAGCCAGGGGGAAACGCTTTTGATTGATGCGGACCCAAACCGTTCTGCAAGCAGTTGGGCCAAGCGGGGGCAGTTGCCGTTTGAAGTGGTTGATGAATGGCGATCGCCCAGCCGTATGCGCCATTTCGACTATGTGGTGATCGACACTCGCGCTCGTCCAGCCCATGATGACTTGGCGCTACTCACCGACACCTGCGATCTGCTGGTATTGCCGACCACGCCAGATGTGCTAGCGCTCGATGCCCTGACCCTCACGTTGGAATATCTGAATGCTGTTGGGGCAACCCGTTATCGCATTTTGCTAACGGTGATTCCGCCCAAGCCGAACCGAGATGGCGAAAAGGTGCGGGCATTGCTGCGCGAAGCCAATATGCCGTTGTTTGAAACCGGCATTCGACGATTTTCGGTGTATCAAAAGGCGGCACAGGCTGGCGTTCCGGTCTACGGTGTGAAAGACCCACGGGCCATGGAGGGCTGGCAGGATTACGCGCAGGTTGGGGCAGAATTGTTGCGGCAGTTTGGAATTATTGCAAAGGATGGCGTTATGGAGGGTGGCAGGGATGCGATCGCCCATGATAATGATCAGAAAACGTATTAGACTCTCGCATTTTCCGGCTTTAAGTTCCAGCTTTAAGTAATTATGCAATCTTCTGTCATGCCCGCGTCTGACTCGATTCCTTCTTTGCAAACGACATTGCTCCATCGCCGTCAGCGGTTGGCGGATTTGGTGGGATGTCCGGTGGTGCTATGGTCCGGGGGGCGATCGCCCCGCAATTTTCCGGCAAATACCTATCCCTTTCGGGCCAGTAGCCACTTTCTCTATTTTGCTGGGTTATCTCTCGATCATGCCGCCATTCGTTTAGATAACGGACGGATGGAATTGTTTATGGATGATCCGACCCCTGCCGATATCTTGTGGCATGGGGCAATGCCGACGCGCGACGAGATTGCCCAACAAATTGGAGCAGAGGCGGCCTATCCCCTGGAGCAACTAACCCATCGAGTTGTGGGAGCTGCAACTGTAGCGGTGCAGGATACAGGCACTCGGTATGCCCAGGCACAGGCCTTGCGCCGAGGGCTTTTTCCGACTAAGCGACCGGAGGGGTTGGATCGAGAGTTGGCGCTGGCGCTGGTGGAGTTGCGGTTATGCCACGATGCCAGTGCCTTGGCGGAAATGCGGCGGGCGATCGCCATCACCGTCGAGGCTCATCTGGCGGGAATGGCCGCTACCCGCACAGCCACCCAAGAATCAGAGGTGCGAGCGGCAATCGAAGCGGTGATGATCCGGCGAGGCGCAACTCCTGCCTACACCAGTATCGTGACCACGCGGGGAGAGGTGTTGCATAGCGATCGCTCTTGCAATCGGCTGCAGCCGGGAGATTTGATGCTGGTTGATGCGGGCGCTGAGACAGAGTCGGGCTGGGCCTCAGATGTGACGCGCACCTACCCAGTATCAGGAACCTTTTCGCCCACCCAGCGCGATCTCTATGATGTGGTGCTGGCGGCTCACGATCGCTGTATCGACTATGTGCACTCGGGTGCAGAATATCGCACCCTGCACTGGCGAGCGGCGCTGACGATGGCTGATGGGTTGGCGCAGCTTGGCATTCTGAAGGGCGACCCCGAAAGCTTGGTTGAGCAAGATGCCCATGCTCTGTTCTTTCCCCACGGCATTGGCCACTTGCTGGGGCTAGATGTGCATGACATGGAGGATTTTGGCGATTTGGCAGGCTATGCGCCGGGGCGAGTGCGGAGCGATCGCTTTGGCCTTTGCTATCTGCGACTCGATCGCCCTTTACAGGCGGGAATGGTTGTCACGATTGAACCGGGTTTCTACCAGGTCGATGCCTTGCTCAATGATCCGGAACGCCGTGCTAATTTCGACGGGGTCGTCAACTGGGAGCGCCTGGAAGAGTTCCGGGATGTACGCGGTATCCGCATTGAAGATGACGTGCTTGTGACGGAAACGGGATCCGAGGTTTTGACGGTTGCGCTGCCCACGGATGCAGATAGCGTTGCCCAATGCGTGCGGGGAGAGTAGCGAGTTTTTCAGAGAAATCTCAAACTCACAGGACTTATGCAGTTTGTTGATTTTGTGGCCGCGACGCGGCCACAAAATCAACGAATTCACTCAAGATTACGCAGATGGATGCGGATGAACGTATAGCGCTATGCGCGTTAGTTAAGTACGGTTGTGTGGGGCGCGCCGCGCCCCACACAACCGTTGCTGTGCTTAATGCGATTGCACACCGCTATAGATGAAATGGGATGCGTTTTTCGGCTGAGAAGATTTAGATCTGCGATTTCTTCTAGGCGGAATAACGAGGGCTATCTCGATTGAAAAGGAAGTCGCAGATCTTGGTTGTGCGAGTTGGGGTTAGACAAAATCGGCTTGAGTGATCTGGGCTAGGTTCATGCCTTGAAGGAGGAGTAGGCGTTCGTTGCCACTAGAAACTAAGACATTATTACCGCTTTGTTGGATTGTAAGCTGTTCGAACTGGATGCCTGAGAGGGCGATGCGATCGCTCCCATCGGTAAAGTCCCGCACCCGATCGAAGCCCTGGCCTCGACGAATGCGAATGATGTCACGTCCGGCTCCGGTGATGATGACGTCGTTGCCTAATTCTCCCGATAGGCGATCGTTGCCGCTGCCACCGTTGAGGATATCGCGATCGCCCCCACCGCGTAGATTGTCGTTGCCGCCCTGCCCATTGACGCGATCGCGCCCTGCGCCGCCCAGTAGACGATCGTTCCCGGCACCGCCGTTCATGGTGTCGTTGCCATCGTTACCCCGCAACAGGTCGTTGCCCCCAGCGGCGAGGAGGCGATCGGTGTTGGCACCCCCCAACAGCGAGTCATTGCCGCTGCCACCCAGTAAGGTATCGTTCCCCGCTGCACCTGAGATGCGATCGTTGCCTGCACCGCCGACCCCTCGGTCGTTGCCCTCCTGTCCGAAGAGACGATCGTTGCCGTTCAGGCCAAAGAGGCGATCGTTTCCTCCCAAACCGCGTATGGTATCGGGGCCATTGTTGCCCCGAAGTCTATCGGCAGCGGCAGTTCCCTGCACAACATTCACGCCGTTGTCCACCGTCAGCCGGAAGGTATCTTCGACACTGACACCCAGCAGATTGGTGGCGCGAATGGTGATGTCAGCGTTTCCCGACTGCCCTGGAGCGTAATCCAAAACCAGGCGATTGTTGGGGGTAATGCTGGCCGAAACAATGTTGGGATTGGAGTTGTTGACAATAGAAAAAGTCAGTTCGTCGACTTGCGAAACTGTGATGTCACGAAACCGCACAAAATTGTCTTCCCCATCAATTTCAGGATTGTCGGGGTCCTCCACAATAGCGGGCAGTTCTGTAAAGGGCGTCCCTTGGAGATTGAAAACGGGAAGGTCGGCGATCGCCTCAATCACGGCAAAGTCTGCATCACCCAGCACCTGACCAAACACGGTAAACCCGCCATTTTGGTTATCCAAGTTGTCGGAATTGTCGCGCATATTGAAGAACCATTGGCTCGTGGCGCTGTTAGGATCGCCGCCCACTTTTGCCATGGCGATCGTGCCCTCAAGGTTGGAGCGATCGGCACTAAATTCATTCTGGATTGGTGGATCCGTCGGCACTCGACCGATACTCGTTCCGTTTACTGTAAAGCCACCGCCCTGAACGACGAAGTCCCCTCGTGCATCCTCTGCCGCGCGGTTAATAATGGAATCCTGGTAATCCCCATCTTCCACATAATTTCGGAAGTTTTGTACTGTCCCAGGGGCTCCCGCACCAGCTTGATCAAAAAGCACGACCTGGGCGACGCCACCTGCCAGGGAGGTGTCGTACAGCACAAACTCCGCAACTAACCCTGTCGTAAATGGATCGTCAAACTGATTCAACAGATTGATGCGTGTGTCGCTATCTGAGGCGTTTGCGACAATATCGGATATAGGCGTGACTACAATTTCCATTGGGTACTTGCAGGCTCAAAATGATACAAAAACCAGAGCCATTGTAGTTGGCTTTGAGACAAGGAGCAATCACAAATCCATAGTATTAAAAAGCTATTTACTTAATCTTCTTTTGAGGTTTTCTTAGTCTCTGAAGAGACTTTAATTGATGCATTTTCAAATGATTTTAATACTGCGGAAGAACAAATTTTATATTGCGTTTGTTGGCATTGGGGCTAGGCAAATACAGGTTCAAAAGGGATGAGCCAGGGATATGGTGAGGTTTGCCACTTTAATCTCGCTATCGCCTGTCCCCTCATCAATGCACTCAATAGTTGTTGCTCATCGACAAATTGTGATGGTCAATACACACATAAGTAGCTCGGCACGATGAAAAACCAGATTCTAAAAACCTGTGCCGCCCGCAGCGCGGGCGGCACAGGTTTTTAGGGTTTTAGGTTTAATTGCACCTGCCAACTTACAATCAATCCAAGTTGAGGATATGTATCCATGAAATAAAGAAGGCGATCGCTCATAAAAGCGATCGCCTAATCATGACCGATTCGAAGTGATAGCTCAATGGCTCACTCTGTTGTTAATTGAGATCTACGCAAAGTCGGCTTGGGAAATCTGACCAACGTTTGTGTTGGATAGCAGCAGTAAATCTTCACTAACGCTAGAAATCAGCACATCATTACCTTGTTGTTGGATGGAAAGTGCGCCAAAGTTAATACCCGGCAGAACAATGCGATCCAATCCATCTTGGAAGTCGGCGAAGCGATCGAGACCCTGACCTGCGAAGACAACGACACGATCGCGCCCGGCTCCGCCAAAAATGACATCATTACCCAGTTCGCCCTGGAGGCGGTCGTTGCCCGCGCCCCCGCGCAGGATGTCGCGGCCAGCACCGCCCCGAAGCACATCATTGCCGCCCTGACCATTAAGGCGATCGCGCCCTGCGCCACCAAATTGGATATCGTTACCCGCGCCGCCGTTGAGAACGTCATCCCCTAGATTGCCGCGCATCAGGTCGTTGCCCCCCGAACCCAGGAGGCGATCGTCGTCTGCACCGCCAATCAATGTGTCATCACCCACGCCGCCAATCAGGTTGTCGTCGCCGCTGCCGCCGACCATGCGGTCATTCCCAGAACCGCCAACCATGCGGTCGTTGCCTGCACCACCAAGGCTGCGATCGCGTCCAGGGCCACCGATGAGGTTGTCGTTGCCATCGCCACCCAGCAGGCGATCGTTCCCCTCACCACCAAGGAGGACATCGTTTCCTTCATCTCCCCCAAGGCGATCGGGGCCACCCAAGCCCTGCACGGCGTCATTACCTGCCAGGGCAAAAATCACATCACGATCGGGAGTACCGGTTAGCGAATCATCGAACGGCGTTGGGTCGGTAATGCCAGTAATTGTGATAGTTGCTGTTTGGCTCACACTACCGCCATTGCCATCTTCGATGTCATAGCTATAGGTAATGACCTCACTCTGTCCATCAAGCAGCGTGTTGTAAGCATCGGGGTCAACATTCAACGTTGTACCATCAGCGGCCACTCCAGCGGCATCGCCACTCACCAGCGTGAGATTGCTGATACTCAACGTATCGCCATTCAGGTCGCTAGCCTCGGCCAGCAAGTCTACACTGAACGCCGTATCGTTTTCCGTGGCTGTAACGGTGACGGCTTCTGTGACCGTAGGTTCTATATTGAAGAACCAGTTGACGATTCCCGCAAGTTGTTCATCGGTTAGACCCTCTAGCAAGGTGGTCGATTCTAAGGTTTCAACTGAGTCATAACGGGTTGCTCCCGTAGACGCATCGTTGAGGGTTGGAGAAAGCTCATCAAACAGGAGTAACGACCGCGTAGAGAAGGCCGGAATCGTAACACTGTACTCTGCTAAGACTCCATCAGGGTCAGCATTATCGAAGACTAAAAGAGAAATAGCCTGCGTTGTAACGCTTGCTCCTGGACCATAGCGCACATGGGTAATGGCAGGATCAGATGGGTCTGTGGGATCGTCGCTAGTGATCACCCAGGCGTCATCTAATCCAAACGTATTGTCCCCACTGCTGGAGTCCACTACGACGGTATCATCGTCAGACCCCATGTTTGTCGCCACAGTGAAGGTAATGGTGATAGCTTCATCAGTTGGATTTTCTAAGGTGACAAAGGATCGGAGAACCGGGGTATTGGGGTCGGCGTAGTATTGAGCAGTAACGTTTAGGTCAGAAAGTTCAACTGTTGATGTGGTAAGTGTCGTTCCTGTTAAGTCAGCGGTATTGTCTGGGGCGTAAACTTCGTTGTTAATGAAGAAAACGAGCCCATTGTCGTAGGCATCACTTTGGCCTGTCGAGATCAATTCTGCGTCGTCTACTGTTAAGCCGGGACCGTCTTCCCCATCACCACCAACAGGCAGTCCGTTACTGGTGCCGCCTTCATTATCGATGTTCCATTCTGCATCTCCTGCAGTGATGGTTACTCCTGAATCTAAATCGACTTCTACGAATACGCCCTGGTAAGAGCTTTGGGTAAGTGGTGTAAAAGGAAGGAAGAGGTCGGGTTGACCGTGCTTGGTATCAAGATGCCAAGTGCCGCCCAGCGTTGGATGACCAACTTTGTGGGTAGACGCGGCGAGGTTCGCGTGGGTGATGGCGTGGAGTTTGGAGAGGAACTCGGCTCCAGCGTCGCCAGCGGCGACATTACAGCCATAGAGCAAGAGTTCAGGTGTCGTTTCTAAATTCTGAAACCAAGTGAGCAGGTCTTGGGTGTAGTTGGCGAATGTGGTGAGGCTGAGTTCGCTGTTGCCCAGGTAGAGGGTTCCGGGTTTGCCGTGGCTGATGATGTGAAGCCGTTGGATAGCTGTCGGAAGCGCCTGAAGTAGGCTTGTAATTTGTTGAATGCCATCGCGATGGGCATCCAAGATATGCACGGGGATGCCATCCCGTACGCCATTGGCTAGGCTCTCCGGTTCATCGACAAATGGGTCAATGATCACCAGGGTATGCTTTGTGTCAATGCTGGAGCCTTCGTTAAAGGAGGAAGGCATGGAAGCAGAGAGGGGGCTGATTAGTCTTTGATGCGACATGGGGACCTCGGACATTGATGTTACATAAGGTGTCAAAAGAATTCGCTAGCTGTAGACATGCAGTTAGGTCTGTAAATGGTGATGCATGTCTAAGCTTCCTGACATTTATGTGTAATCCCGTATACTCCACTGTTTCTTCATGCTCCGTTCATTAAGTAATATTCCGTAGACTATTGCTGGATTGTGTTGATGGCTATGTATAGCGCTACGCGCTGAGGTAAAAACCAATCACATTTTTGAAAGCCCCGCAGCGCGGGGCTTTCAAAAATGTGATCTGTCCTCATCTCAATGCCTGGACTTTGGACAAACCGGGTGAAAGAAGAGCAGGAAAGTGGTAGAGGATCTAAAACTCTACGCTCTACCACTCATGTCAGATCATCTTGAAACGCTGCGCCAATTTCGCCAAGCGATTTACGA
>JADEXA010000100.1 GCA_015207365.1 Vacuolonema iberomarrocanum LEGE 07170 | reverse complement strand
AATTGAGCAATCGCATCGAGATGGGTTTTGAGTCGGGCGGCTTTTTCAGGGGTCATTACTCAGGTTCCTCACTGAACACCTTGATCCTGGCCTGTTTTAGCTCACCTTGCAAACCTGACATGCTCCCTATAAGTTGACTACCTATTTTGTATTCTGAGGCATACCAATATATTTTTTAATAGTGAATAGAAACCTGACTTTCTCTAATTCATCATTTAGGATTAACCTCTGATATGGCGGATGCCATATCAGAGGTTAACCTCTCAATCACAAATTTATTCAATGAGGAATGGCATAAAAATCCTGCAGTATTGCAGAGGATAAGGCAACGGATTCTAGTATTTCTTTATGTAGTGCTTATACTATGCCCACAAGACTTAGTTGCCTAACAAAGTGTCAGAGAATGATAGATCCGTTGAGTTTTGCTAGGTAATCTTTCTCATCGTTTCAACTCAATATCAGCTTTGCCATGCACAGTTGACCTCAGTGCAGGACAAAAAATCAAACCCTGCCCAAAATCAAGGGTTCTCTGTTTTTTGTCCTGTACTCAGACAGTCGGCAGGGAGGTAGATTTAATAGGGGAGAATGCTCTAGAATCTCAGTGCTCAAAACAATCCAATGCCCTTAGTAGTAGCAACAGCTAGCTCAAGTTAGAGGCAAACTTGGGGAAGAATGCGTTTGCACAAGCCCACAGAGGACATGAAAACCAGCGGTACAACTGCGAACTGATACAGGCGCAGATTTACCGGAGGGGACAATATACATCATAGAAGATTGAGGCTTTTGTGGCGAGTTAGCACAACACATTTAGAAATTTCTGGATTGAGCTGTTACAAATCATCCGAATACAACGACATACCTATTAGAGGGGCATGCAATCCCTCGGAACGCTGAGAATGAGGGAGGAAAACCTCAATGAACCATGAACGATTGCCCAACAGACAATCTCCAGGCGCTGCCCTGGCGGAGCAGACGGACGAAGAGTTGGTAAGGAGTTTTGCTAAGGTTCAAATTGCCAGAGAACGGGCTCCCACTCGTAGTGCGTGTCATGGGTCGTCCCAGCCGCAACGGTCTGCGGACGAATATAGCCCAGTGCCGGAAAGGGCATGTGGTAAGCAATCACTCTTGTTCTTTCATTGGCGATTTGGTTCAGCAAGCGTCGTCGCGTTTCTGCTGCTTGCTGTGGGTCGAGATCGAACCCTGTCTGCCAATCGGGATGTTCTAGATCAAACGCCTCATTGAAGAATACATCCGCAGCAACGATTACTTGATCGCCATCAGACTCAATCCGCAGTGCCGACTGGCCAGGGGTATGTCCCGGTGCGGCGATCGCCACAATCCCTGGAACAATCTCCTGATCAGGCTGAAATTGAGTGACTTGATTGGCGATCGCCCCCAGATGCTTTTGAGCGGCAGCAAGGATTCCCTGCTTGAACGCTTCGGGAATGAGCAGTGGCGATAAATCAACCGTTGGGGCTGTCCAAAACTGCCACTCAGCTTCTGCAATGTAGTACTGCGCATTGGGAAAAGTAAGCTGACCATCGGGAGCAACAATGCCGCCGATATGGTCGGGGTGAGCGTGGGTAATGATTACTGTGTCGATATCTTGTGGTTGAACCTGGATAGCCGCAAGATTGGAAGGCAATTTTGCCAACCCGGGGCCAAGCTCTGTTCCAGCCCCCGTGTCGATCAAAACGTGATGCGTGCCCGTATCGACATAAAGGGCATTGAAGTAGACGGATAAGTTGTCGGGTGACCAAAACCGCTCGACCATTGCCCGTTCCACGTCCTGTGGATTGGCCAGCGGAGCATAGGTTGGGAGGGGTGGCACATCCAGTAAGCCATCGGAAAGGGTCGCCACGTTGAAAGTGCCAACTTCAAATTGATAGACTCCGGCATTGGCTGGACGGCTCGGTTCGACAGCATTGAGACTAGGTGTTTGGCTGAGGAAGCAGAGCAGGATTCCCAGCGTCAGAAAGCTCAGTACTTTGAGGGGCGATCGCCAAACAGAACCCATGGCCGAGCGAAGCAAAAATGACATACACAGCTCCTGTTCAATTGCTGATTGATAAGCTCCGAAAGAGACCTAAGATTCACTGGCTGCAAGCTGCTGCAAACGATGCTGGTACTGTTGTGCGGCTGCCAGTAATTGCTCATCTGAAATCATTCCAGGAATACCTAGCGCTTCGGGCAGCAATCCATGAACGGTAAAAGGTGTTTTATACGTCATGCTGCAATAACCAGCAGTTTGTTGAATGGGCCGTAGAAATTCGCTGATGGTGAAGTTGACCGCACCCCCTGCAACATACATATCCGAGGAGCCTCCAGTGGTTATGGCAGGCATTAGTACTTTGCCCTGGAGTGCCGTTCCTTCTGCTCCGAAGGCAAACCCATAGGTCAGTACATCGTCCATCCATTTCTTGAGCAGGGGCGGCACCGAGTACCACTGCAACGGATACTGCAGCACAATCAAGTCGTAATATCTGAGCAAGTCTTGTTCAATTTGCACATCAATCTGCCAACTTGGATAGCGCTCATAGAGGTTATGAATTTTGACAAATGACAGCATTTGAATCGCTTCGACCAGTGCTTTGTTGCCCCTAGATTCTGCAAAGTTCGGGTGCGCCAAAATGACTAATAGTTCTTTCATGTCTTCCGCTGTTTCAGCCCTACACCTTCACGGTATTGGTAGAGCTGTTATATTGTCTAATTGATCATTTAGATAAGGGTCATCATTTTCATGAATTACGAGCGATTTGACCTCAACCTGTTGAACGTCTTCGATGCCGTGATGATCGAGCTGAATGTGACGCGGGCTGCTGTGCAGTTGAACATGACGCAGCCTGCGGTTAGTAATGCGCTGAAACGCTTGCGTCATTTGCTGGAGGATGAGCTGTTTGTCAAAGTGCCCAGTGGAGTGAGTCCAACGCCAAAAGCACTGGAAATCTGGCAGCCTGTTCGCGAGGCACTCAACCAAATTCGACAAACCCTGGAACCCATCGAGTTTAATCCCTCCACGGAAACGGCCAACATTACGATCGCCCTCAACGACTTCAGTGCAATGCTACTTCTACCGCCATTGATGGGTCACTTGGAAACCCTTAGTCCTAAGCTCAACCTACGCACGATTCCGAACACGCATATCAACGCAGCCATGCTGTTGGAACAATCAGAGATCGACATTGCGATCGGTGTATTTCCCAGCCTACTTGCACGGTTGCGATCGCAGACCTTGCTCACCTCGTCCTGGGTTTGCGCTATGCGAGGGGAGCATCCTTTAGCGCGAAAAAAGCTGACATTAAACCGCTATGTTCAAGCCAAGCATTTGCTCGTCACGTTGACGGGAGAAGCAACTGGAGTCATCGATCCAGTGCTGCAAGAGCGTGGGCTAAGTCGGCGTATCGGCCTCACTGTGAATCAGTTTTCTGTTGTTCCGCAAATCCTGGTGAATTCTGACCTCATAGCTGTTTTGCCCGCACGGGTGATTCAACTCAGTGCGATCGCCGATCAGCTTCATGTGACTGAGGTTCCCATCGAGATCACCCCCACATCCATCAAGATGATGTGGCATGAACGGAGCCATCAAAATGCGGCGCAGTCATGGTTCAGAGAACAAGTAGCAGAGGTTTGCTCAAACCTTTAGCCTTGATTGCTAGACAACTCTCTCAGAAAACTCACACCCATGTAGGTTGGTGTTAAGCGCAAGCGAAACCCAACAAAACAACTTCAAAACGACTTTGTCAGAGCAGTTCATGTGCACCACTTGGATAACGACTAAGAATATTCCAGATGCCACCATTGACTTGCTCAATCAACGATATTTCTGTCAACGTGACGGATGTAGGAAGGACTTCATGGCTGATTGCTTCGTAAGCATGCTCTTTGCCAGCAGCATGGCGGGGATGCAAGAGGGTGATGTGTGGAATCTGTCGAGTGCAGCGATCGCCCAGTAGCCTATGGCGTAAGTCATCAAACGCGGTGCTGGAGTTTGCCATCGGCACCAAGACTCCACCCGCTTCTATCAACGTCGGAGCGCCAAGTACGAATGTGATTTCAATGCTTTTGAGAGACACAAGTCGTTCTTCCAACGCCGCCCATGGCTCTAGCTCTTCGTCTCGACAGAGCGTGACATGGGCAGGGATGATGGCCTGTTGTTTGGGGTCATATTTTTGGCGGATGACGTCTAGCTGCGATCGCTCCGGTTCAGGTAAAAACAGGCTCAGTTGTCTACGAATGTTATCCATAATGCCTCCAGACCCTGCACAGGAATACTAGACAGCTTCATCATGCCAATCCCTTCGGAGAATCGCCCATAGCTTTACATCCTCGAAAACGCCCCACTTTTGGACACGCTGGCGTAGCACGCCTTCTTGCACAAACCCATTTTTCTGTAGAACTTTGCCCGAACCAGGATTTCTCACCATGTGGTAAGCGTATAGTCGGTTCAGCTTCAAGTCCTCAAACCCAAAGCGGAGCATGGGTTTGAGTGCTTCACTCATATATCCCTTTCCCCACATGTCAGGCGCTAGCCAAAAGCTCAATTCCCCTTGGCTGTGAGCTTGCTCAATATCGCGAATCGCAATCATTCCGCTAAACAACATTTCAGGTTTGCGCTCAATCACAAAGGGAAACGCATGCCCGGCTTCATACTCTGAGAGTTGTTTGCAGATATAGCGTTCGGCCTCACCGTCTGGGTAGGGATGGGGAATCGAAATCATCGTATCGGCAATGGTGCGATCGCTCGCCACAGCTTGAATCGAAGGTGCATCCCTTAGCGATAAAGGACGAAGAATCAACCGAGTTGTTTCTAGGATGGATTGAGCCCGCATGGAAAAGTCGTTTCTTATAGCTTTAAACATTTAGATTAGGATATTGGAGCACAACTCTTTTACCGGGGTTGCAGAATCCAGGGATGATTTTTTGAGAAGGAGCGCGTAATACGCGCTCCTTCTCAAAAAATCATCCCTGGATTCTGCAATGCCCTTTTACCAGGTCCAGTCGACGTAAAGGGGTTGCTCCTCAAACGCATGGCGATACCGCCTCCCCTTCTCGGATACGAACACCATCATCCGTTGCTCCTCACCATCTTCATATTGGGCTGGATCACCAAATCGCGTTGGTGACGCCATCTTAATCCAGCCTTTCGCAGCATAAAATGACTCAACCTTCTCATCACAATAAAGAATCCCGACATCCACATCACTGGTTTCAATCAGCTCTGTGGCCATCCCTAGCAACTTATGCCCATGCCCTTCCTTGCGATAGGGCGGAAAGGTGAACATATTGCCAAAGCCATACACTCGGAAGGTTTCTCCCACATGCACAAGCGTTGTCCTCACCATCGCCGCATAGCTCATCAACGTTTCGCCTTCTGTAACCACAAAATGTATGGGATTTAATTCAGGTGGATAGGTCTCCGTAAGGAACAGCTCGTCGTCCTCAAAAATATAGGGCCACTCAACCCGCATAAACGCCAGTGCTTGCCATTTGAGAATTGCTGGAAAGTCGGATTGATCGTAGATTCGTGTGATTGGCATAAATTAGTTCTAGGTTACTAGACAAATTATTTCTGGCTATTGCCCTAATCGTAGTCGTATGAGTAGTTCGTGCAGATCTGGCTGAGCAGACGGGTGTTCTGGCAAATGGCTATTTTGACTGGTTTCTTCGAGGACTTGGCACAAGCGACGATACTCTTGTTGATAAAACGACAAATCAGCTACTCCCAAGGGTGCCTTCTCTGCTCCAGTTACCTTGATATTGATTAAGTCTGGCAAATAAGAAAGCTGAAATTTCTCGTTGAGCGTGACCAGGTTGGCCTCAACAACGCCCGTCTGCAGGAGATGAATGCCTGTCAGCAAAACCCTGAACACATACAGCAACGGCTTGACCTGTAGTGGAGTTTGCTTCTCGAACAGTCGCCACTGAGTTTTTGCAAATCCCAGGTAATGATGACTATGACGGTGAGTAATACACCCTTTTGCAATGGCTTTCAACTCATCATATTCAGGGGTTGCTTGAACGATTAATGGTGAATATAGCTGTTCCAAGACATAGCCATTCGCTTTTAGCAGTAAGCCAAAAAACTTCTTGGCCTCATGGGTAACCAAATCAATTTGTAGTCCGGCTTGTAGCTCAGACACTTCGATGGTGTCTTGCCCTAGCTTTAGGCCAATGAGCTTGGATAGGGGGAGTAGGTGGATGCCGCGCAAGTCGTAGTCAGAATCGGGGGAGGGAAACCCATACAAATGGGCTCCGCTAATTGTTGCAAACAAGAGCGGATAAGGCTGTTGGGCGATGACATCAATGAGTCGAGTATCGATTTCGGTCATACGTTTACAATCGTTCCTCCTCATTCTTTTGTGCTCTTAAAAGTAGATTGGAATGGATATTCCATGGGCTTGCGCACGGAACATCCGCACATTCCAGAGTTGGGAAATCAGTCGGTGACTTGGCTGCGTCGAGCGTGAATCAGAAAAGCATTAGCCCTCTCATAGTCAGGGCGCTCTGGCAAACGGGTGTTGGCAAAGGCATAGTCGAACGATTCATGCAAACTCAGACGCCAATGATTCACTTCATCCCACGATACCTGCTGGTACTTAATCGCCAGCAGGCGATCGCGATAGTCTTCGATGCGCACCGGAACAAAGCCCTGCTTCAAGATAGTGATACCCGATAGCAGGAGGCGAATCAGATGCATCGCATGTTTCCACCGAATCGTGCCTGTATTACGGAGGTCTTGCTCCATCTTCTTGAACTGCGAAAGCACATAGCTGTTGTAAGTTTGATACACCAACTGAGATAGGAAAATTTCCCGCAGATCCAGCAATTGCTCGGCTAAGGGCGTGGCTGTTTCAATCAATGGAGTATAGAGGCATTCCAGCACATTTGGATTGGCCTTCAGCGCCAGCACCAAGAACTTTTGGAGTTCCCAATAGCACTCTTGCTCTTCCTTATGCTCAATGTGTTCAGGGATGCCGTAGAGTGACCAGTGCAGCTCGGCTGAAGGCAGGTAAATGCCGCGACGGTCGGTATCAGAGTTGGCATCCTCCAAGCCATAGGCTCTAGACCCAACGACACAGCGATAAATGACATCATCAAAGAGATTCAACTCCTCCAAGAGATGCTGGGGTGCTTCTAGCCCAGCCTTCTGGAAATGCTTCCGGATGCTGAATTCAAAGCGTTTTAGATTGATAGCTGTTCCATTCGGGAGTTGAATTTGATAGGAGTGGGAGTTGTCGGTTGGCGATTCAACAATCACCCCGACGGCACCACGCAAACACAGTACCTGCCCTGCCGCACCTTTCACTTCGATGTGGCTGACGACTTGGGTACCGACAGGCAGAACCAGATGGATAGGGGGTTGAGCGTTATGCACGGATAAGGATGGCGAATAAGGATGGCGAATAAGGATGGCGAATAAGGATGGCGAATAAGGATGGCGAATAAGGATGGCGAATAAGGATGGCGAATTTAATAGGCAATTATGCCATTTGTAGTATTTGTAGCATAACCTAATTCGATGCCAATTGACCGATGAAAATTCAACCCTTAACCCAATCCTCATCTTTACACTGGCGTCATGGGTTGTAGTACGTTGTTGGATACTGCATTGATCTCAGCGGCGATCGCCGCATCCAGATAGTAAAAGGTCATAGTCTGTCCCGCGTTCTTTGCGTAGAACCGATACCCCTCCCGCTCGATATCTGCCATAATCTGCACCAGCGTCAATGTGTCAGCCCAATCGTCGTTGACCTCAAGTGACCAGGTTTGCTCATGGCCATCGATCATGTATCGCAACCAAGCTATGCCCGCTTCAAGGTCGACAAAATCCTCGATGTTAGAAATTAGATCGGGTTGGCCTGCCACAACACAGAGCCGTTTGACAATCTTGGTGTAATCGCCAGTTTGATAGATGCATTCTGTGTCAAAGGTCCACACGCGGGAGCAGATAGCACGCCCCCACGGCGCATGTTCGACCTCTGCCCCTAGCATCGAAAGCAAGATGTTGAACGGCTCGCTTTCGTAGACATTGCGGCCAAAGGAGTACAACAGGTCATCGATGGTGATGCCCTCGTTGAGGGTAATGCCTTGCTCAGCGAGTTTGGCCAGTTGCTCTTCGAGGGTCATGGTGGCACCTAACGCAACTTAGTCATCATCTCCATCCTCATCGTCGTCATCTCCATCCTCATCGTCTTCGTCGCCCTCATCTTCTACCGATTCTTCGTCGATTGAATCTGTCGGGTCTGCGGACTCTGAACCCGGAAAACAGGCAGCTAAAACAAAGCTTAGACTTCCCGCCAACAGACACATTGCCAGAAATCGCTTCATTGAAATCTCCTCGCGAAACGTAAAAATCAACAACCAGAGCCAACGACTCATCGTGTTAGAAAGAGATTACATCGCCGAGTGCATGTCTGCCATTGAATATCAGAGAACTCGGAGCGTCATCATCCGCATGGACAGGTTTTGTGCCGCCAAGCCTAGCGGCCAGAGAGTCTCCCTGTGATTGCAAGGTAAATGGAAGCGGGGAGCCAGAATATGAGATTGATGGCTAAGCGCGAGAGCAGCATAGCCCAATTTCGATCGAAATTTCGAAATGTAGAATATATCGAAAACATGCATGAAATAATACCCAGAACACCAATGATGCGGAGGGTAATGGGGTGACTTCTAGGGAAGAAGCAGGCGATCGCAATCACGCCTAATATTCCGACAAACCCACCCGTACCGAGGATAAAGTCTGTTTGTTGTTCCGGGGGGCGAGTGGCGAATATGTCTGGAGCCTGAATGAGCAAAGAGGCCGCCGCTAGGATGGATGCTATTCCAAGGACAATCCATATCGATCTTCGCATTGCAACATTCTCTTGAAAGGGAAACCCAGATTTTTCTTTTATAGCGATTTCGAATTTGTACTGAACACAACCTCTATTTTAAGCGGTTTTTTAAGGTATTTATTTCACAGATTGCATCGTCATCGTTAAGCTGCCAAGCTCAGAGTTTAACCGTTTTAGCGATCGCCCACAAAGGTCTACTTAGAACGATAGAAATATTGCCAGAATAAGAGCAGAAATAACGAAAGCAATAATGCAAAGCAGACTTACCCTTGTCATCAACTGGTTGAATCTAACAAAGTCAGACAACATTTTGTTGAGACGTCCATCCTGAATCATTTGGGGTCTCTTCGCTAGCTCAATGAGAGGCTTTGAACTGTCATGCGCTGTGGAATAGAAAATGCCTATATCTGGTTTTCTACGAACCGTGTCATAGAGTTCTGGGTGGTTTTTCCTGAGATAAGCTGTAATTTTTCTATAGCGCTTGGCATAAACGATGTTTAATCCGACAAAAATTGCCATATAAAAGAGGATCAAAAGGATAAATCCGACAGGAATGATGGTTTCTCCTATCCGAATTTGTTGTTTTAAGATCGAGATGGCTAGCCAGTTATACATAGCGAGTCGTTGCCTTAGAATACATCTTTGACATCCTTCACAACGGCTCTAGGGATAACAGGAGTTTACGCAATAAATCGGAAAGATCTTGCCGCTCGGATTCTGTTAGCCCCTGCAAAAGCTTACTGCCATTGGCAACATGGGCTTCGACAGCCTCTTCGATGAGATCAAACCCTTTGTCGGTAAGTTGAATTAACGTGCCTCGGCGATCGCCCGGATCAGGAATACGCTTCACCAAGGCGGCGTCTTCGAGGCGATCGATCCGGTTTGTCATCGTCCCGGAGGAGACCATCATGGCTTGAAACAGGGCCGTTGGCGAGAGCTGGTAGGGAGCCCCAGACCGTCGCAGGGTCGCCAGCACATCAAATTCGCCACCATGGAGGCCAAACTTTGAGAATACCGCCCCCAGGGACTTGTCAAAGTGCCGCGCAATCCGCGCCGTACGCCCCAGAATCATCATGGAAGATGCATCTAGGTCGGGGCGCTCGTCACGCCACTGCGCCAAAATTTTGTCTACCGGGTCAGACATCATCAGACAATGGAAACCATCAAGAACCTTTGCGCTAGCAATCTTAGCATCAAGATACATGCTGCCGCTGCATTGATTCAAGTCAAAATCTCTGTACCAGGACTTACGGATTTTGTTGATATTGTGGCCGCATCGTGGCCACAATATCAACGAATTTGCTCAGGATGACGCAAGTTTTGCGGCAGTCCTGCAAGCTTTAAATACTAGACATTGGATAAAGCTTGCCATCTTTCAAGGATTATCCATAGAAAAATCTTTACTGACTATAGATAGACATCCAGTAAAACAATCGTTTCTTATAAAAATCACTCCATAGAATATGTTTTATCTCCAGAGAAGCAATTATCCACTGATTATTCATAAAGGCTAAACAAACATGAGTTCAGGATAAAGCTCTGGCGACTAACGCTCTTCAATGACTCTAGGCAGAAGATAAGTAAATTGACCATTTTCTATACTTTGACGACTGATCCATGGGAGTGATCGTCCACGGGAAATCGTTGGTTCAAATTTCATCTATCTAGAGTCATTGAAGAGCACTAAAGTCGCGACTATCAGAACAAAACTCACCGTTGCAGCCTATGCAAAGCCGTAGTTTGAGAACTCGTTTAGGCAGGTTTCATTTCGCTAGTCGCGATTTCAATCGCTAGATTTTCTTATCCCAAACCTCTAAGAAACAACGTTTCTTTTTGTTTTCCTGGGGTGGTGGATACACCGCATCCACCACCCCATTGGAGACTCACGTTAGAGCAATAATACTTCTGACTAATCCTAGACACATGAGACTTACAGCGATGAGTTCTTGTAGAGAACGGATCTCATAAAACACGCATCAACCCAAGGAAAACAATCATTTTCTTAATTTTTCTAATGAAGGTTAATGAAGAGTAATAGCACTATTTATTGATTTTAAAGAAGCAAAGGCTAGGATGGGGATCGTTTGTAGCAAATCTCACTTTACGTCACATTTCAAACTAAAGGTTTTGTTTATTTACTGTCTGCAAAAATTCCTAAACAAGCGATAGTCTCTCGTCTGTCTTTGGGCTTAGCCCATACCTCTAATCCCCATCCCAGGTTCATCATTACTTCCTCATTACTTTCAGGCATCGATCGAGAACAATCGCTTGAGTTAGGCGTTTACGGCAACGACTGTTCACATCTATTGAGGACATAATTATGACCTTTCCAGCCCAATTCAACCTTTCGGATCTCAATGGCGACAATGGCTTTGTTATCAACGGCCTTAATACAATTGACTACGCTGGTGCTTCGGTGAGCAGCGCAGGGGATGTCAATGGCGATGGCATTGATGACCTCATCATCGGCGCACCCTATGCCAATTCCAATGGCTTCAGTTCTGGGGAAAGCTATGTGGTCTTTGGCAGCGACCAGGGCTTTACACCGAGTCTGGAGGTGGCCAACCTCGATGGCAGGAATGGTTTTGTTGTTAATGGCGTTGAGAGGTACGACCGATCTGGTAGTTCGGTGAGTGGTGCAGGAGATATCAATGGTGATGGATTTGATGACCTCATCATTGGGTTCGATTCCTATTGCGGTACATATTGTGAACCTAGCGGAGCAACAAGCTATGTAGTATTCGGTAGCGGCCAAGGCTTCGCTGCGAGCCTGGAGCTAACCGATCTGGATGGAAGCAATGGCTTTACTCTCAATGGCATTGATGAGGGTGACAACTCCGGTGGTTCGGTGAGCGGCGCGGGGGATATCAATGGCGATGGCATCGATGACCTCATCATCGGCGCATCCAGTAATACCCCCGGCACCGTGGTGTTTGGCAGCGACCAGGGATTTGCTACCAGCCTCAATGTGTCTGACCTGGATGGGAGCAATGGCTTTACCCTCAACGGCCCCGATGGTTCGGTGAGTGGTGCAGGAGATATCAATGGTGATGGCATTGATGACCTCATCATCGGCGCAAGCGGTGTCTACTCCAATGGCAACAGGAGGGCTGGAGAGAGTTATGTAGTGTTTGGTAGCGACCAGGGATTTGCGGCGAGCCTGGAGCTGACCGACCTGGATGGGAGCAATGGCTTTGCTCTCAACGGCATTGATGAGTATGACCAATCTGGTCGTTCGGTGAGCGGGGCAGGGGATATCAATGGTGATGGCATCGATGACCTCATCATCGGCGCAAGCGGTGCCAACCCCTATGGCCGCTCTTCTGGGGAGAGTTATGTCGTCTTTGGTAGCAACCAGGGATTTACCCCAAGTCTAGATCTGGCTGACCTTGATGGTGACAATGGCTTTGTCTTCAACGGCATTGATACAGGGGACTACTCGGGTCGGTCGGTGAGTGATGCGGGGGATATCAACGGCGATGGATTTGATGACCTCATCATCGGTGCAAGCTGGGCTGACCCCAATGGCAATGACAGTGCCGGGGAGAGCTATGTGGTTTTTGGCAGCGACCAGGGCTTTGCCGCGAACCTAGATCCGCGCGACCTCAATGGGAGCAATGGCTTCGTTCTCAATGGCATTGATGAGGATGACTCCTCCGGTCGGTCGGTGAGCGGGGCGGGGGATGTCAATGGCGATGGCATCGCTGACCTCATTATTGGGGCACCGACTGCCAACCCCAATGGCACTAGGTCTGCTGGGGAGATCTATGTGGTCTTTGGTCGGGGGCCGACCACAAGAAATGATGGGCTAACCGGAACCAGTGGGCGCGATGTCATCTTTGCGCTAGCGGGCAACGACCGAGTCAGTGGTTTGGCCGGTAACGATCGCCTGGCAGGGCAAGAGGGCAACGATCGCCTCATCGGTGGAGCAGGAGGCGACAACCTCTTGGGTGGCAGTGGCCAAGACACCTTGCTCGGGGGAGCCGATGATGACCGCTTGCTCGGGGGCACCGATGATGATCGGCTCAACG